>NZ_AULT01000007.1 GCF_000422425.1 Oceanospirillum beijerinckii DSM 7166 | reverse complement strand
CCAGCTCCAGCTCCAGCTCCAGCTCCAGCTCCAGCTCCAGCTCCAGCTCCAGCTCCAGCTCCAGCTCCAGCTCCAGCTCCAGCTCCAGCTCCAGCCGAGTCGGAGCCTCAGGTCAATGATTATGAAGAACGCCTGCAAGCGGTCACTATGCAGACTGAGGAAGGTGAGATCTGGAGTGTTGCTCGTTTCCAGAAACCTCAGGATAGCGATATAGGAGAGGTCGTTGGTGATCTCCCCGGTCTTGAGTTGTTAACTCAAGGCGATGCCGACGCCAAACCAAGCTATACACATGAGCAGCTTGAGGTAATGTCTGAGCTGTTGGAGACCAGGCTGAAAGAATTCAATGTTAAGGCACAAGTGGTAGAGGTTCATCCAGGACCTGTGATTACACGCTTTGAGATTAAACCTGCGGCAGGCGTTAAAGCCAGTAAAATTACCAATCTGGCGACTGATCTGGCCCGAGCATTAGCAGTCAGCAGTGTACGTGTTGTCGAAGTGATCGCTGGTAAGTCTTCTGTTGGGATTGAAATACCGAATGAAAACCGAGCGATGATTCGTTTGCATAAAGTATTGAACCACGACAGTTACCAGCAAGCCAAATCACCACTGACGTTAGCATTAGGGGATGATATTGCCGGGCAGCCGGTTGTGGCGAATCTGGCTAAAATGCCTCACTTGCTCGTAGCCGGTACCACAGGCTCTGGTAAGTCAGTAGGGGTCAATGCGATGTTGATCAGTATGCTGCTTAAGGCTACGCCGGAGCAGCTGCGCCTGATTATGGTCGATCCAAAAATGCTGGAGTTGTCCATCTATGACGGTATTCCTCATCTGTTAACTCCTGTTGTGACGGATATGAAGGATGCCGCCAACGCGCTGAACTGGTGTGTAGCCGAGATGGAGCGTCGTTATAAGCTGATGGCTGCAATGGGGGTGCGTAATATCGCAGGTTTTAATAGCAAGCTGGATGAAGCTGCCGCGCAAGGGGCGCGTGTTGCTGATCCAACCTGGGAGCCTAAACAGGGAGAGATTCCACCCACGCTCGATAAACTGCCGTTTATTGTCGTTGTTATCGATGAGTTTGCCGACATGATGATGATTGTCGGTAAGAAAGTGGAAGAACTGATTGCTCGATTGGCCCAAAAAGCTCGTGCAGCGGGTATTCATCTGATTCTGGCAACTCAGCGCCCTTCTGTGGATGTGATCACGGGATTGATTAAAGCCAATGTGCCAACACGCATCGCTTTCCAGGTCTCATCTAAGATCGATTCCCGCACCATTCTGGATCAAGGGGGGGCAGAGCAACTGCTTGGTCACGGTGATATGCTTTATATGCCGCCAGGGTCTGCGTTGCCAATCCGTGTACACGGTGCTTTTGTCGATGATGATGAAGTGCATCGGGTGGTGGAAAACTGGAAGCGTCGGGGCACGCCTGATTTTGTGGATAGTATTTTGAACAGTTGGGAAGAAAACGGTGTCTCAGCTGAAGGTGCTTATGCTTCCGGTGATGAGGAGAAGGATGTTTTATACGATCAGGTTGTGGAGTTTATTACTGAAACCCAACGAGTCTCCGCATCCGGTATTCAGCGTCGCTTTAAAATCGGCTATAACCGGGCAGCACGGTTAGTGGAATCTCTGGAAGCTGCTGGCGTTGTATCAGGGATGGGCAATAACGGTCAGCGGGAAGTATTGGCACCGCCACCTGCGGGTGAGCAGTCATACTCACTGCGTAAATAGTTAGTGAAGCCCGCTTGTGAACCGAAAGGAAAACACTCTTATGAAACAGCGTAAAAGCATGGAATTTTAGGGGTGATATGTTTTAAAGACCGGAGGTTTTTAAGGTTGTGGTTTTAAGATGATGGCTTTTAAGGTCTGCGGTTTTAGAGGCCGACTTTTTATGGGTCGAGAGATTTAAGGTTGAATCGTATGTTATTAAGATTAAGCAAGCCGCTCATCGGGCTGATAATGATGTCATGTGTGTTTCTAGTTACGTTAAGTTCGGCTCAGGCGGATCAGGCTGCGGTACAGCGTTTAACGCAACTGTTGAATCAAATGTCTTCACTGGACGCGGACTTTCAACAACGCATTCTGGATGCCAGAGGCAGTCGTCTGCAGGAGGTAAGTGGTCATCTGAGTCTGCAGCGTCCTGGTCAGTTCTATTGGCAAACTGAAAACCCTTTCCCTCAAACTGTAGTGTCTGATGGCAAAACTTTGTGGCTGTATGATCCCGATCTTGAGCAGGTTACTATTCAACAGATGGATGCATCTGCATCTAAAACTCCAGCCATGTTGTTAAGTGGTGATGTGGATTCCATCGGTCAGCGTTTTAATGTGAATAGTATTCGCTCCGGTGAACTGGAAGAGTTTGTACTGAAACCAAAGGAAGAAGAGTCCCTATTTGAAGAACTGCGCCTGAACTTTGCTGATCAGGAACTCCGAAGTCTGTTGCTGGTAGATAGCCTGGGACAAAGAACGGCCATTGAGTTGATTGATCGTAAGCTGAATACCCTCCTGGATGCCGATCTGTTTACCTTTCAGGTGCCAGACGACGTCGATGTGATTCAACAATAGATAGCAGCAACAGATAGCCATCCATATATAGCAGCAGTAGAGGCATCGATGGATCTTTTCTCCGATCAGCCAGTGTGGCAGCCACTGGCTGCCCGTATGCGACCCAAAAGTCTAACGGAATATTGCGGTCAGCAACATCTGCTGGCAGAAGGTAAACCCCTGCGTCAGGCTATTGAACGTGATCAGTTGCACTCCATGATTTTCTGGGGGCCACCCGGTGTGGGTAAGACGACTCTGGCTCGTCTGATTGCAGAACTGACCCAGGCTCGTTTTGATAGTATCTCTGCGGTATTGTCTGGCGTGAAAGAGATCCGGGCTGCAGTAGAGCGAGCGCAACAAGCCCGTGCCCATGGTCAGAAAACCCTGCTGTTTGTGGACGAGGTGCACCGCTTTAATAAATCCCAGCAGGATGCATTTCTGCCCTATGTGGAAGATGGCACCTTTATCTTTGTCGGTGCGACCACTGAAAACCCTTCCTTTGAGTTAAATAATGCGCTGTTATCCCGTGCTCGGGTTTATATTCTGCGTGGTTTGGAAAGTGAAGACTTACAGCAAGTGCTCAGGTCTGCGTTGGATGATAAAGAGCGCGGCCTGGGTGAACAGGGTTTAGTGGTCGCAGATGAATCACTGCAACTATTGGCCAGGGCCGCCGACGGAGATGCCCGTCGGGCTCTCAACCTACTGGAAGTGGCTGCAGATCTGGCGGTTGATAGTGAACAGGGGCTGACCATTAACCCTCAGATCTTGTCTGAAGTATTGGCCGAAAGCACTCGCAGAATGGATAAAGGCGGCGATCTGTTTTATGAGCAGATCTCAGCGCTGCATAAATCCGTGCGTGGCTCCTCACCAGACGGTGCCTTGTATTGGTTCTGCCGTATGCTCGATGGTGGCTGTGATCCTCTCTATATCGCCCGTCGTGTGGTGCGTATGGCCAGTGAGGATATCGGTAATGCTGACCCCAGAGCGCTACAACTGTGTCTGAACGCCTGGGATGTGCAGGAACGTCTGGGTAGTCCGGAAGGTGAATTAGCTATCGCCCAGGCTATTGTTTATTTGGCTAGTGCCCCGAAAAGCAATGCGGTCTATATGGCTTACAAACAAGCCCGAGCCCATGTGCGGGAAACCGGCGGTTTTGATGTGCCCGAGCATCTACGCAATGCGCCGACCCAGCTGATGAAAGAGATCGGCTATGGTCAGGAATACCGTTATGCCCATGATGAACCGGATGCTTACGCTGCGGGAGAAAGTTATTTTCCCGAAGAGTTAGCCGGTACTCGCTACTATCAGCCTGTACCGCGGGGGCTGGAAAGCAAGATTCAACAGAAGCTGGACTGGCTAATGGAGAAAGATAGAGTCAGTCTTCTACAAAGGTACGACTCAGATCAAGGTACTGAATCTTAAACTATGATGTATGTGACAGAATGAGTGACAATTGATTTAGGTCATGCTGAAACCGCTGAGCACTGGCTATATTCGATAACAGGTCTCCTTTTTTAATCGAATATTCAGGAGGTGCTCATGGCTAAAATCATGACACAACTGCATCAGGATCATATCAACCTGAGTCGTTTACTGGCGGTACTGAAGAGCCGTCTGGCTGAGTTGAAAGCGGGCGAAAGACCTGATTATCATTTGATGCAGGATGTGGTTCGCTATGTCGTTGACTACGCTGATACTCATCACCATCCCCTCGAAGATGTTCTTTACCAATACACTATCGAACACTACCCGCAACACAAAGATATCCTAAACGAAGTCGAGCATGAGCATGCTGTAATTAAGGCGGCTTCCAGCGGTTTCCATGAAGTGGTGGAACAGATCCTTCTTGATGCCATTGTACCTATGGATCAATTCACTCAACAGCTGGAGAGTTTTATCAATCAGCAGTTGGCGCACTTAAACCGCGAAGAGGGCCGGGTCTTCCCTCTGCTGGAAGAGTGTCTAACTGATGATGATTGGAGTAAGGTCGAAGAGAGCCTGTTTCAGCGTGATGACCCGTTATTTGGTGATGAAGTTGCCGAAGAATACAAACGTTTATATAAAGAGCTGATCTCAGAAAGCGCTGTGGCTTGATCTAAAAAGAGTCAACGCTAATAAATTGATCGAAAAGAGCTTATCGATGAAACAAATTTTACCCGAAATGGATTTCAGGTAGCCTCCCTCATTAGTCCGCCCTCAGTGCGGTTTTTTCTTTGCTTAGTGCACAAGCGTGATTGATCTTATGGCTAGGAAACCCTTTTTCCTCTATTTACTTAAGTTTTTAGCAAGTAAATGGCCTTTTGGGCTTTGGTTAAGGTTCAGTTTTCTCTACAATTATGGCCTTGAATTTCAGTACGTTATTGGAAAGTTCTTGCTGCCAAACTAGAACCGGCAAACAGCGCTGAAAAGCAAACGATGGAATACAAGAGTGGTAAAGTAAGACCGAAACAGGAGTACAAGATGAACCAGATGCTGGCCGTTGCCATTGGTGGTGCCATAGGGGCTATGGGCCGTTATTGGATTGTCGGTTTAGTCTCGCAATGGTTTGGCCGTGGGTTTCCCTACGGTACGCTGGCGGTTAATATTGCTGGTTCCATTCTGATCGGTTTGCTTTATACGGTGGTTGTGCAGCAGTTAAAGCTGGAGCCTCACTGGCAGGCGATCCTGATGGCCGGTTTTACCGGTGCTTTTACCACTTTTTCCACCTTTGCACTGGAATCACTGAATTTATTTCAAAGCGGGCGAGTCACTGCAGCACTGCTCTATATCATGTTAAGCGTTATGTGTTGTTTGGCTGCCGTGGCCGCTGGCATGTGGTTGGGTAAACAATTTACCTGATCGAAGGATAGACTAAAACTTAATGGGTAATGATCGATGCTTGATCCTAAGCTGATTCGTGCTGAACTGGAAACAGTCGCAGAAAAACTGAAAATTCGTGGCTATGAGCTAGATACTGCGCGCTTGCAAGAGCTGGAAGCGCGTCGTAAAGAGCTGCAAACTGCAACTGAACAACTGCAGAGTGAGCGTAATACCCGTTCCAAGTCCATCGGTAAAGCTAAAGCTGCGGGTGAAGATATTCAACCTCTGCTGGCGGAAGTGAGTGATCTGGGTGATCGTCTGGATGCTGCTAAACAGCAGCTGAGCGAGCTGCAGGAAGAACTGAACGGCCTACTGCTGACCATCCCTAACCTGCCACATGAGTCTGTACCTGCGGGTAACAGCGAAGATGATAACGTTGAGATTCGTCGCTGGGGTGAGCCAAAAGCATTCGATTTTGAGCCAAAAGATCATGTTGATCTCGGAGCGACAGATGGCCTGCTGGACTTTGAAACTGCAGTTAAAATTACCGGCTCCCGCTTTGCGACCATCAAAGGCCCTCTGGCCCGTATGCACCGCGCTCTGACCCAGTTTATGCTGAATACTCATACCGGTGAAAACGGCTATGACGAAGTATACGTGCCTTATATGGTAAATAAGGATTCATTGCGTGGTACGGGCCAGTTGCCGAAGTTTGAAGAAGATCTGTTCAAGCTGCAGGGTGAGAGTGAGTACTATCTGATTCCTACCGCAGAGGTGCCGGTAACCAATATCCTGCGTGATGAGATTGTTGCGGCTAAAGATCTGCCAGTAAAAATGACTGCTCACACCCCGTGTTTCCGCAGTGAAGCGGGTTCTTATGGTCGTGATACCCGTGGCATGATCCGTCAGCACCAGTTTGAAAAAGTTGAGATGGTACAGCTGGTTGAGCCAGACAAATCTTTCGATGCCCTGGAAGAGCTGACCGGCCACGCTGAGATGATCCTGCAGCGTCTGGGTCTGCCTTATCGTGTTGTTACCCTGTGTGGTGGTGATCTGGGCTTCTCCGCAACCAAGACTTACGACATTGAAGTTTGGCTGCCGGGTCAGCAGAAGTACCGTGAGATCTCTTCTTGTTCCAACTTTGGTGATTTCCAGGCACGTCGCTTGCAGGCTCGTTACCGTAATCCAGAGACCAACAAACCTGAACTGCTGCATACACTGAACGGTTCCGGTCTTGCGGTAGGTCGTACTCTGGTAGCTGTAATGGAAAACTACCAGGATGCAGAAGGTCGCATTCACGTGCCGGAAGCACTGCAGCCGTACATGGGTGGCATTACCGTGATCGGTTAATGCCTCAAAAAGAGTGCATATAACACCGAAATAAAAGAAGTTTGAGCGGTAAAACTCTGTTTTAAACCCCTGTCTTCTGAAAGCTATACATTGTTTCGGTTGAAAAAGCGGCCATAGGGCCGCTTTTTTGTTGGTCGCCTAAACAAAAGCATCGCTGTAAAACGAAGTGCCATACCAAACAAGATAAGTTGTTGTAGGTCGGAAAAGCCGCAGGGCGCCTTCCGATAAGAATTAGATTCCAGAGCAAATGTCGGATGGCGCTTCGCTTATCCAACCTACTCTGATATCAAGAAACTTATCGGGAATAGTGTTACTTCATCGACTGCAGCTGGTGAAGATTGAAATATTTTTGTTTGGCTATCTATGCTTAGAAAAATGCTTGGTGAGAATAAATTATGAAAATGCTGCCCTTGATGGTGAATACCCAAGAGTTTGGCGCTGTAGTAATCGGTCATGATGATTCTGCCCGCCGCAAGTTACAGGCTCTGCTACGTGTTAATGCTCAGGTGGCAGTGGCATCTGAGCAGCCGTTTTGTCATAAGCTGCGAGAGCTGGTACATCAACATCAACTGTCTGAAGTCAGTGTGCAGGAAGCTTTGCAGCATAAGGACCGCTTCCCTCTGGTAGTGATTGCAGAGGGGGACCTGGAGTGGCAGCGTGAGCAGGCAATTAAGCTAAAAGCTGAGGGACGCCTGGTCAATGTGGCAGAACACGCTGAGCTGTCCAATGCTACTCTGGCTTATCTGATCGACCGCCATCCGGTAATGATCTCTGTTGCTTCTACCGGTGAAGCACCGGTTTTGACACGTATTCTTAAAGCCAGACTGGAAGCTTGGATTCCGCAATCCTATGGCCGCCTGAGTCATCTGGTGGCGGGTTGGGGAGATCGGGTTAAAACACTATTCCCCAATAAAAAGCACCGTGAGCGTTTCTGGTCTCAGCAATTGCAGGGTGCTGCTGGTGAATTGATGATTGCGGGCCGTGAGCAGCAGGCTGAACAGTTATTAGAAAATAATCTGGAAGTGATTGAAGCGGATCAGTTGCAGGGGGAAGTCTATCTGGTGGGTGCCGGTCCTGGTGATCCTGAGCTATTGACCCTAAGAGCGGTACGTCTGATCCAGCAAGCCGATGTAGTACTGTATGATCGTTTGGTTGCACCTGAGATTGTTGACCTGTGCCGCTCTGATGCCGAGCGTATCTACGTCGGTAAAGCCCGCTCTGATCATGCGGTTCCTCAAGGTGAGATCAACCAGTTATTGGTCGATCTGGCACTGCAAGGTAAGCGAGTGCTGCGCTTGAAGGGTGGGGATCCCTTTATCTTTGGTCGTGGCGGTGAAGAGATCGATAAGCTCAGTCAGAACAAGATCCCCTTTCAGGTGGTGCCGGGCATTACAGCGGCAGCAGGATGTGCCGCCTACGCAGGTATACCTTTGACCCATAGAGACTACGCTCAATCCGTGCGTTTTGTCACTGGGCACCTGAAAGATGGTACGACAAATCTGCCGTGGGCTGAGCTGGCGAGTAGTGCGCAGACCGTCGTCTTTTATATGGGGCTGGTAGGGTTGCCAGAAATTGCCCGTCAATTGGTGGCTCATGGCCGTGCGGGGGATACACCGGTTGCTCTGATTCAGCAGGGTACGACCCGTAATCAGCGCAATATCGTAGCGACACTGGATACCATTGTTGAACATATTGCAGATAAGAAGCTGGAGCCACCTACACTGATCATTGTGGGTGAAGTGGTCTCCTTGCATGAGAAACTGAACTGGTTTGACCCTGAGCAAGCCGGTGGCAGTCATGGTTTCTGGGCGCGTCAGGGTGAAGAAAGTGAATAATTAATCTCCAGCCCAGAATCTTTTCGATATTCATCCCCTTATCCTCTCCGGCTACTGGTCGGAGAGGATAGAATAGAAAGATTTATGTTGGCGTGCTGAAGGCAAATACAATCGTGATACGAAAGCTCTATTCAGAGTGAAATTACGCTTAAGTATCCGAGCATAAATATTCCCATATTTTCCGGTCGAAGCGGCCGGAAAATATGGGTTTTATATGGGGGAAAGTACTGTATGTTTGCTTCGTCGTTATTAATGACGATGGGCTGGATGTTAAAAGCTCGTGTATTTAAAAAGTATACACGCCGCGCTTGCCAGGTTTTGAAATCCATCATTTTTTTGCGCTTATCTGTTTTTTCATTTCGTTTATCTCTATTCTTATAAAGTAATTAATCAAAAACTTAGTTTTGCCATCCCTAAAATGAAATTTTCTGCATCTATTACAAGCTGTTGTGCGTATTTATCAAAGCATAATGACTTAAGGAGTAGAACATGAAACGACGTACCTTTCTTCAGGCATTAGCCAGCTTGCCATTTGCTTACAGCACTGTCAGTCAGGCACACCACACTGAGGGGAATAAGGTTGAAGAGTTAAAGCTATCTGAATTGGAGTGGCGTAAGCGTTTGACCCCAGAGCAATTCTATATTCTGCGTGAAGAGGGCACGGAACGTTCTTTTACCAGCCCACTTAATGATGAGAAACGCAAAGGCGAGTACCGCTGTGCGGGCTGTGACTATCTGCTATTTACATCTGACATGAAGTACGACAGTGGTACGGGTTGGCCCAGTTTCTTCACTGTAGTAGAGGGGCATATTGGTACTTCTACTGACTTTAAGCTGATCTATCCCAGAACTGAATATCACTGTGCCCGTTGCGGTGGTCACCAGGGACATGTGTTTAACGATGGGCCTAAGCCTACAGGTGAGCGCTGGTGTAACAATGGGTTAGCACTAAACTTTGTACCTACCTAGAGCATGTAGTGTTTAGAATAAATTAATCATGAGTTATTAATGTTTTATTTGTGCGGTTGCGAATAAAGCTCTCTGTTAATTAGAGTAAAGATATGTATTGGAACTGTTTATATGCTAAAAAACAGCCTTTATTAGGACTAAAGTAGAGGATAAGCGCTTAGGGACAAAACGTATGATGGAGGATTGAGCACAATCTATAAATAACAATAAATTGTCCCTGTGTGTGCAGGTGGGAGCAGGAAGATAATGAGCCAAGCTAATACTAATAAATTGGCCTATGTCGCTGGTGTCCCTTTATTGGCAGCTATTATTTACGGAATCACAACCGGCGAGCTGTCTATGGGGTTAGGCGTGGTATTGATCGTAACGGCTTTAATGGCCGTTATAGTACCTTCTTTGGTCAAATCTGGCGGTGGGGTGCCTCCCCTTTTACAGCAACTGGTTAATAAAGAAGAGCTGAGTTCTCAGGATCTTGAGCAGGTCAGAAATAGCCTGCAATCTCAGGGCTTGTCAGCCACCCCATTAGGTCGCTTTATCGGTGGTTTTGCCAAACTACGCCAGATGGCGGTCTCTTTAGGTGGGACTGCCAGCCAAACAGCAATTTCTACTGCAGAAGTATCCCATTTAGCGGATAAAATGGATAAACGTCTGGATGTCCAGCAGGAAGAGGTGGAGAAAGTGGCTACCCGGGTAGAGTCCATTACGGTAACTATGCATCAGGTATCCGTAAATGCCGGTAGCGTAACTGAGCTGGCTACTCAGGCAAAAGAGTATAGCTTTACCGGGCGTGATGAGTTGCAGGAAGCGATTATCCAGATGCGGGATATCAGTTCACGTACCGATCATACCCTCTCGTTAATCAATGAGTTAAACGATAAGTCCTCCCGTATTCAGGATGTGACTAAGGTTATTGAGGGCATCGCTGAGCAAACAAACCTATTGGCTCTGAATGCTGCGATTGAGGCGGCTCGTGCGGGTGAGCATGGTCGTGGTTTTGCGGTTGTAGCTGATGAAGTGCGTAGTCTGGCCAGTCGCACATCGGATTCCACCCAGCAGGTGGGCGATATTGTTCAGGAGATTCAAACCAGTACCCACGAAGTGGTGACTACAATTGAAGATCTGGTATCCCGAATTACGTTTGGTTCCGAAAAGGTAGAAACAGTAGGTAATCGTTTGGGCGATATGGCCAATCAGTTCGATGAAGTGGAAAACCAGATTAGTGGTATTGCTGAGGCTGTAGGTACCAGTCACGAGCATATTGAGGATATATCCCGTTCCATCAGTTCACTCAAAGAAGAGATTACCTCGGGTAATGAACAGATGCATACTTTGTCCAAACAGGCGGAACAACTGATGCACGGGGCTGAGAAAATTACAGCTGAGTTGGCGCGTCAGGCGGTGGATGGCCAGCACCGGGAGGCTTATATGGCATGCCGCGATGGCGCACAACGGGTTCAGCAAGCCTTTGAGCAGGCAGTACAGCGCGGTACTCTGAGTATGGAGGATCTGTTTGATCGTAATTATCGACCGGTTGAAGGCACTAATCCTCAGAAGTTCTCCACTCGTTTTGATCAATTTACCGATAAGGTACTACCGGCTATTCAGGAAGATCTGTTAAAGACCCATGGCTTTGCTTACGCCATTATGATAGATGATCATGGTTATGTGCCAACCCATAATAATCAGTACAGCAACCCCCCGACGGGTAATCCTGAAGTTGATCTGGTTAAAAGTCGAAGTAAGCGTATCTTCAATGATCCCACTGGTATTCGTTGCGGTCAGCATAAAGAGAAGCTTTTGTTGCAGACCTACAAGCGAGATACCGGTGAAGTGATGCATGACCTATCTGTTCCTGTCATGGTCAATGGGCGTCACTGGGGGGGATTCAGGGTTGGCTATACGCCTAAGTGATTACTGACCTAAGCATCCGAGCAAAAGTTTTTCGACATCGCTGCCCTTGCCCTCTCCGACCGCCGGTCGGAGAGGATAAATATATATGAATATTATTGAGTGCTTGTTTAAGGAGCCTTACGGCTCTTTTGTTTTTTGTGCAGGCAGTGTTGAAAATAAGGGTTACCAGAAGGGGCTATTAATTCTGAATAAAAAGCGGATAGATGTTAGGAGATCAGAAAGCAGCAAAGACGGGCTTTGTCTTTGCTGCAGGCTTTGTAAAGAGCAAACGCTGATAAATATTAAGCTCGTAGGTAATCAGCAAAGTTAATATCGCGGGCTGCAATCACCGCTTGAATACGGTTAGATACCTTCAGTTTACGCAGAATTGCCGACACATGGGCTTTAACTGTGGTTTCGGCAATCGACAGGTGATAAGCGATCTGCTTATTGGACTCACCCTGGGCCATACGTTGTAACACGATGATCTGGCGACGGGTTAAAGAGGATAGAAGTTCAGGGTCAATTGTTTCAGCCTGTTTTTGCTGACGCAATGCCTGGGCTCCTGACAGCGGTGCATTTTGTGGTGCATCGCCCCGGATAATATCTGACGGCAGATACACACTCCCTGCCAGAATCTGTTCCAGCGCTTTGTGCATTTGATCCCTGGGCGTAGACTTGGTAATAAAACCAACGGCACCAAAGGTAATGGCCTGTAAGACGACCTTTTTATCTTCCTCAGCAGAGACGATAACGACAGGAATTGTTGGCGCAATTTCCCTTAGTTGCATCAGTCCCTGAAAGCCATCCATGCCATCCATATTCAGATCCAGCAGCACCAAGTCGACTTCATTATCGTCGTTAACCAAATCAAGGGTTTCAGTGAGGTTGCATGTTTCCATAATCTCACTGTCTGGATAGCGGCTGCGGACCACATTTGAGATCGCTTCCCGAAAAATCGGGTGATCATCTGCGGTGATAATCTTATACACGAAGCACCCCTCATTATTGTCGTAGTAGTGGGCTATAGTTGTTAGCTGAGCCGTTAAAGCACTAGGGTAGTATGATGCGCTGTAACGGGAGAAATATCTAGCCGACGTTAGTCAACTTATTGTTTTAATAGATCTTTTTATTCTTTATAAGCATCTTGTGGTAGGTAGGCTTTTTGGTGCTCTAATGGAGTATTTTAGATTTTTTTCCTCTGCTTGAGACTCTTCCGGTGTTTTGATCAGAGAATCCACTGGTTTTGCCGAACCACTCAATGACTTTTTATCTATCTTTACCTTAGCTTAACAGTGAGTAAATAAACTGCTGCTTTGGTTGTTTTGTGATCAGCCTGAAGTAGTAGTGGTTTCTACTACTTCAGTACTGTTTCTGGGTGGATTAACATGCTTTGGGCTAAGATTTTTTACCTTTTGATAAACCTTTTTGTGGATCGAAACTAATAATAGCCAGAAACAAGAAGCCAATAGTTATCGAGCAGACCAGTAGCAGCGATTGTAAATCCAGCTCGCCGTATAGGCTAAAGCGAATCAACTCTACTGCATGGGTAAAAGGATTAGCATTGCAAATAGCGTATAGAATTGGACCGGCTTCCTGCATTTTCCATAGTGGATAGAGTGCAGAAGAGAGGAAAAACATCGGGAAGATAACAAAGTTCATCACCCCGGCAAAGTTCTCCAGCTGGCGAATAAAGCTGGAGATAAACAACCCTATAGCCCCTAGCATAATGGCTACCAGTAAACAGGCAGGTAGCACCGCCAGATAACCGATAAAAGGTGGATCTACATCAACAAAATAGGCAATCAACAGAAACGCATAGATCTGGGGTAAGGCTACCAGAGCATTGGCCAATAGTTTGCTGAATAATAGAAAGCCTCTGGGTTGCGGGCAGGTAAGTAACACTTTCATGCTACCCATCTCTCTGTCATACACCATAGAGAGTGCACTCTGCATGGCGTTAAACAGAATGATCATGGCGACCAAACCAGGGGCGATATACACCTGATAGGTTATATAGGTGCCGTACGGTGGCATAATCGATACCCCAAGAACCGCACGAAAACCTGCAGCAAACACGATCAACCAGAGCAAAGGGCGAATCAGTGCGCTCAGAAAGCGGCTGCGTTGCTGTACGAAACGTAAAAACTCCCGCTGAGTAATACCTGCAAAGGTGCGCCAATAACCTGCAATTCCTGGGTTGTATGGGCGAAAAAGAGGGCTTGTTTTGTGCTCAGAAGCGGCGGGGTTAAGGATTGTTGAGTCTGGCATCATTTATTCCGCTCGGGTCAGTTGCTGAATCAGTTGTTTGAGCTCGGTTACACCCTGTTGCTGGATCAGTTCTGCGCTTAAGCCGGAATATTTGGCTTCGCCTTTGTATAGGATCAGAACCGGGTCTTGAGGCTGGATCTCTTCAATCAGGTGAGTGGTCCAGAGCACTGTCAGTCCATCATCCTGGCAACGTTGATGCAGATAGTCTGTAAGTTGCTGCCGGGTTGACAGATCCAGGCCAACAGTGGCTTCATCCAGCATCAAAAAAGCAGGTTGATGCAGTAGGGCGCGTGCAATTTCTACTCGGCGCTTATGGCCGCCATTCAGAGTGCGTACAGGGTCTTTAATGCGGTCAAGCAGATTTAACCGGGTCAGCTCTTCCTCTATACGCTGTTTGGCCTGTTTACGGCTTAATCCATGTAGTGAGGCGTGGTAGTGAAGGTTTTGTCCGACACTGAGATCCATGTCCAGAGTGCTTTGCTGAAATACAATACCGAGATTGGCCAGATAATCGGCATTAAGGTGCCTTATTGGTTGACCTTGAAAATGCAGCTCTCCTTGTTGAGGTTTTAGTAAGCCCGCCAACAGGTTAAACAGAGTGGATTTTCCTGCGCCATTAGCCCCCAGCAAAGCATTGAAGGCACCGGAGTAGATCTGGTAGTTGAGGCCTGTCAGCGCATTGAGTGCGCCATACTGAAAATTTAAGCCCTGAATATTCAGAAGGACCTGGTGGGTGTTTTGGCACTCTGATGTCAGAGTATCAGCTCTGCTATTCATCATGTGACTCCATCATGGGAAGTAAAACAGGCGACTACCCGAAGATAGTCGCACTATGGAGTGTTTCTTATCGTTATCTTATTTGTGTCTTTTTCGGTTTGAGTGCTTTATGCGAGTGATCAGCGCTCAGCCTGCGCAGATGAGATTTTATCCGCTGGCAGTACCGCTACGCCCCATGGGTAACGACCTACTTTGATACTCTTGATCACTTTCATCTTATTAATATCAATAACAGAAACATCGCCACTGATGCCATTGGTGGTGAGCAGTTTGCTTTGATCAGCGCTGAAATCCATATGCCAGACGCGACGTCCCACCAGCAGATAATCGACCACTTCATAGTTCTTTGCATCGACTACCGCGACATGGTTTGCCGGGCCTAAAGCCACAAAAGCGTATTGGCCATCATCGGTCAGCTTTACACCTACGGGCTGGATACGATCCGGGTGAATGCCTTTAATCTCAAAATTCAGTTTCTTGAGAATCTCACGGTTGCTGGTATCAATAACAACAACGGTGCCACCAATCTCAGAGGAGGCCCACAACAGAGAACCGTCTTTGTTAAACTCTACATGGCGTGGGCGCTGATCCACCTGAGTATTGTCATACAACTCGTAGGTTTCGGTGTCGATCCAGTGCAGCATACTGGTGGTTTCAGAGGTATTAACGGCGATCTTGCCATTAGGACTGACTGCCATGCCTTCCGGTTCTACACCCACATCAATCTGTGCCAGTACGGTGCTGTCTTTGGTATCGACAATGGTCACCAGAGCGTCATCTTCATTGGCGATATACAGGTGGCGGTCGTTAGGTGCCAGAGAGAACTGCTCCGGGTCTTCACCGGATGGCAGGGTATCAATAATCTCACCCGTCGCAACATCCATAATCTGAACCGTGTCATCGTCGCTGGCGCAGATATATAACTTGCTGTAATCCTTGCTGAAAATAATACCCCGTGGACGCTGGCCCACTTCAATGGTTTCTTTTACTTCCAGAGTGTTCAGGTCGATTACGGACAGGGTGTTGTCCTTTTCATTACTGACATAAGCCAGATCGGCGAAAGCTGGGGCGGTTAACAGTGCTGAGCCGAGAAGAGAGCCCATCAGTAGGGATTTGATACGACGGGTATTCAGTGCAGTATGAAGTAAGCTCTTTTTAAACATGATGATGCCTATTGGTTATCCAGATACTGTTATTGTTGTGTGATTGCGAAGCCATGGGGTCAGGACTTATGCAGCTGACACTGACTTTCCTGCTGATCAAAACCCAATGTGTCCAACTCGGTCACCGGATGCAGATAACCCGCCTGAGGTGACTGGGAGACCAGAGAGGTGGGTTGCACCAGAGGAATAGGCTGGCGCAGCTGGCCATTCCAGTTGCGATAAGTCAACTTGTGGCCCTTGAAGGCTGCCAGATGAAATTTGTCACCGATCAGAAACTGCTTCATAGGCAGCGCTTTATGCTGTTCGCCAGCCTGCTGCTTGTTTTGCAGGATCGCTTCTGAAATTGAACGAATTGCAGCCCATGCGGCGTAATCCCGGTCATTCATATGACGCTGATGCTGCTTCTCAAAACGGCTTTGCAGCTGAGCTGCGCCCCACTGTTCCACCACTTTATTCCAGGCCGTTGGAGTCAGCCCCTGAGTTCCGGCAACTGGCCGTGGCAGCCAGGTGTTATAGGGCACGTAATGACCAAAATCACCGGCTTCGTCGGCGACCAGCACGACGTCGTAATCCGGACCCTGGGTAAACAGGGGTAGCTCTTTCTGAGCGGTGCGACGCAGATCGGTATCAAAGCTCCATTGCTTCTCCAGTACAATTTTGCTGCCAAAGCGCTTGGCAGAGCGCTTCAGGGCATCAGCATAGGCTTTATCTTCAGCCTCCGGTCCCTGGATCAGCAACCAGTCACTGAAGCGACGGGTGGCTAACCACTGTGCCAAAGCGTCAGTTTTCATCGCACGACTGGGATAGGTGTGCAGTGTATTGTTCAGGCATTGGCTGGTGCGCAGGCTATCGTCGCTATTACCGACATTAAACAGCAGGGCTCCCTGATCTTTAGCCCGACTATCTGCTTTAGCCAATAGATGGCTGGGAGCGTCAACCAGAATCAGGGCATCCGGGTTAATCACTTGATCAACGGCGGCCAGAAATGCCTCTTCCGAGGTAAAGTGCTGGCTGTTGAGTTGATAGTGCTGACCGGTGAAGCGTCCCGTAGTGTTGTTATCCTTGATGCCTAATTCAGCACCGGCCTGACCGCTGTTTTTAGGATCGGGCATCAGATTAGACAGCACAGGCCGTACTTTCGGCATCATGCGCAGATAGTGGATCTGTACTTCCAGCTTTGGTTTTTTAAGCGCGGCTTCTGCGGTCGTGCTGTAACTTGTGATGCCCCCCACCAGGCAGGTCACTGTTGCAGCAAGGAATACCGGTTTCGCCTTTTCCATGAGTAATGGCATACCCGTACCTATCGGTTTGTATTTGATTATTTTTCTGTTGGGTCTAAGCATTTTTATAGTTATGCCAGTGAGATTAGGCGGGATAGCTCGATAGGTGAATGGGAACAAAGAAGGAAGAAACTAGTTCTCAAGTAGCATATTGAGAGTGCTTCTCACTTTCTAACATGGATGACATATTCTGGAGGGAATAGAAATGAAATTAATGAAAACAACAATAATGGCATTAACGCTGGCAGTGCTGCCTGGTCTGGCATCAGCCGCAGGCGATCTGACTCGCAAGGCCACAGCCCTGCCCGAGCTGGTATTGGGTACAGAAGAAAGTGGCTATGGTATGTCACAAACCGAATATCAGCTGGAAACAGGTAAGGCGTACAGCCTGGAAATTCAGGCCAGTGGTCTGAAAGAGTATGCACTGAAAGCCCCGGATTTTTTTGCCTCTATCTACCTGCGCAAAGTAGAGGTGGGAGCCGCAGAAATTAAAGCGGTGTCTTTGACCGAGCTGGAGTTTGAAGATGCCGGTGAAGTAGAGATCTACTTTGTACCGATCAAACCGGGTCGTTTTGAATTTTATGCCGAAGGCCTGGAGCATAAGGGTATGAAGGGTGAATTTGTAGTGCGCTAACCCTAAGGATTCAGCTGAAGATACCAAGGCTTGGTTGTCCCCTGTATGCACTGCCCTGCGTATGGGGGATGGCTGTTTCTGGGGGCGATAAAATCCTCAATCGGCAGGTGGCGTTAAAAGTGACCCAGCCGAGCATCAGGCCGATTGTCCCTGAAAATATATAGAATCCCAAAACTGACCTTTTGGAGAATAATAATGACCGCTTATAACCGTGTAAGCCAAGCTTTCCTGATTTTTCTGTTACTGACCGCTGTTGTGTTCAGCAACCTGCTTTACTCTCCTGCTGCTCAGGCCCGTAGCTATGATGACGTTATGGCATCAGGTTTTATCGAGATTGCTGTTTATAAAGAGTTCCCCCCCTACTCCTATAAAGATGAGGACGGTAAAGCCAAAGGCATCGATGTTGAACTAGCCCAACATATCGCTCAGCAGCTGAAGCTGGAGTTGAAACTGCGCTGGATGACTCCGGATGAAACCCTGGATGATGATCTGCGTAACCACGTCTGGAAGGGACACTACCTTGGCAGAAGCATTGCCGATGTGATGATGCGTGTACCTTACGACAAAGAGTTTTCTTATCAGACCAATGAGTTTGGTGAGGTGAAAAATGATCTGGTGCATATGTTCGGCCCTTACCAGAAAGAGCGCTGGCGAGTAGGCTTTGATGCCGATCAGTTGGACTCACTGGGGACTTTAGCCGTGCTCCGTTATCATCCGGTTGCAGTGGAAACGGATAGCCTGCCCGATGTCTATCTGATGTCAGTGTTTAATGGCCAGATTCGTGACAAAGTGCGCCATTTTATCGATCTGAGAGACGCCTATAGTGCATTACAAGAGAAAGAGGTCGCAGCTATTATGGGCATGCAAAGCCAACTGCAGTGGCTATCTAAACATCATCCAACGCAGAAGCAAGACTTCCAACTATCAACGGTAGCCCTGCCTCGACTGCATCAGCTTGATTGGGATATTGGTATGGCCGTTCATAGTAACTACCGTCAACTGGCTTATAAGCTGGGGGATATTGTTGAGCGGGCATCCACCGAAGGGCTGGTACAACAGATTACTGCACGATATGGAGTCGATTATCTGCTGCCAGAGCTCTACAAGGTAAGCCAGTAGTCGTGCCGATTTAGCGAGCTGTTAAATATTTTGTTGTATCCAGGCATCCAGGCATCCAGGCTTAGTGGGTATTTTGATCCGGTGCAGATTTACTTGTGCAGCCCAGCAAATATTGAACTATTGTTAAAGGCATACATTAATCTTGCTGTTTTATGTAGTGCTTTGGTATTGACTCCTGTTTGTTCTCCTAACAAGCGTTCGGGCTTGTTGTTCTTGGGTTTTCACCCTCTTCGTAGCCGGTCAAATGACCGGCTTTTTTTGTTTGCTCGGCGAAGCCAGCAAACCCGTCTGCTTGGAAGAAAGCCGTATCACCCCGACTGGCGATAACGCTGCACTCTGCTCAGTGTTCGTGTGCTTTATTTCTGCAAGAGGTTACTCGCCTACCAGCCAACGTACGCTAGCTTTTGCATCCGGCCCCAGCATAGCCTGGGCAAGCTCTGGCAGAATCTCTTGCAGTTGCTCGTCCAGCTGATAGGGTGGATTCACCAGCAGCATGCCGCTGCCAATCATGCCGAAGGTTTCATCTGTGCCTGCTTCACGGGAGATCTCAGCGATGAGGATACGGCGGATTCCGCTCTGTTCCAGTTCATCCAGCAGGATACGGCTTTTATCATCAACCAGTATCGGGTACCACACAGCGTAGATGCCGGTTGCCCAGCGCTTGTAGGCGTTTTTCACTGCTTTGGCGGTCTTGGTGTAATCGGTTTTGATCTCGTAAGAAGGATCGATCAGTACCAAACCCCTGCGTGGTGTTGGCGGCAAGATCGCAGGCAGGCCTTCAAAGCTATCTCTATGATGAACTGAGGTATTATTCCAGTAGCGGGTTTCACGCTTCACGTTAGCCACTTCGTTATTATGCAGTTCCATCAGGATAAGATGATCCTGCTCACGCTGAAACGCTTGTGCAACCGCTGGAGAGCCGGGATAAACTTGCAGTACACCGTCTGAGTTATAGTCGATAATCACCTGACGATAGCTCTGTGGCAGCAGTGGGTGATCAATCACCTGGCAGATACCCTGTTCGGCTTCACCGGTTTTCTGTGCCTCTTCACTGTCCAGGTCATACAGCACACCACCGGCATGGGTATCGATATAGCAGTAAGGTTTTGCTTTTTTGCTCAACGCTTCCAAGATCAGTGCCTGAGTCAGGTGTTTAATCACATCGGCGTGATTACCGGCATGAAACGCGTGTCGATAGCTGAGCATATATCATCCCAAGATGGTGCGATCCTGCTAAAGGTCGCCAGTTGAAAAAGAGTTGGTCTAAGTTGAAGGCGGGGATTGTACCACTGCCCTCTCCTTCTATGAATCCTATTCCTCAAGTGCCATGAATTGAATTCACTCATACTTGAATGCCCATCCCTTGACTGACTGGGATTTCACTATATGATGCCCGCTAAACTTCCCGGTTGGGGAAACAGGTGCAATCCCTGTGCTGCCCCCGCAACGGTAATGGTCATAAAACCTGTATGACGCTGAGCCCGATTACCAACCGGAAGACTTTGATTATTTTCGGTGTTGCGGAGGGCGACACCGGTGTAAATGCGTTGGATTGAACCAATCCTGCCTATTGCGCCTGCCCTCCCTCAACGCTTGTGATTTGCGCTGAGGAAATTATCCCCATGAAAAAAGCCATTCTAGCTACCGCCATTACTGCGGCCGCTGCCTCTTCTGTTGTTCAGGCTAATGCCGACCCTATGACGATTGTCATTACTGCCAGCCGTTTTGAGCAGAATGTGGCTCAATCCCTGACGCCGGTAACAGTGATTACCCAGCAGGAGCTAAAACAGAGCCAACCTAAGAGTGTCGCTCAGGCTTTGCAGCAAGTTACAGGTATTCAGGTTGTAAACAGTGGTGGTTATGGTCAGACCTCTAGCCTGTATATGCGTGGTCTGGATCAGAAACGTATGCTGGTATTGGTAGATGGTGTGCAAGTGGGGAGCGCGACGCTGGGGACTGCCAGCCTGGAGCATTTCCCGCTGGATCAGATTGAGCGTATTGAAGTCGTCCGTGGTGCCCGTTCCAGCCTATACGGTTCTAATGCGATCGCAGGTGTCGTGCAAATTTTCACCAAAAAAGCCAAGAACAATCAAAACCACGCAGAAGTTGAAGCCGGTGTCGGTAGCGATAACGCCCGTCAACTGGGTGTAAACGGTGGCTGGGCTAACGAAGATACTCGTATCAGTGCTTCTGTCAGTCATTTTAAAACCGATGGTTTTGATGTTTGGGATAAAGAAGGTGAAGACGGCGAAGATGACGATGGTTACACCAACAACGCCTTAAAACTGAGTGCAGAGCACCAACTGGATCAGGTGAAACTGTTTGCCGGTGTACAGCACAATGAAGGTGAAAATGACTACGATCAGTGCTCTAAGCCAGACTGGTCAAAAACCAATGACTGTATCTCCCTGTTTGAGAATACCACCACTCATGTGGGCGCACAGGCCGAACTGGGTGATGATCTGAATCTGCGTACTCAGTTGAGCCATCATAAAGACAGCAGCCAGCAGGAAGTGGAAGGCGTTAAAGCCGATAAGTTTGTCACTAAAAACTATCACTTCAGTCTGCAAAGCGACTATAGCGTTAACGACAGCCACACCCTGGTTGCCGGTATCGACTACAAACAAGACAAGATTTCCGGTAGTGGCGTAAGTGCCTATCAGGAAGATCAGCGTGATAACAAGGCGCTGTTTGGTCTTTGGCAGTGGCAACAATCCCGTTTCACCTCTTCTGTTTCAGGCCGTATCGACGATAATGAAGCCTTTGGTAGCTTTGATACCTTTGGTGTGGAAGTCGGTGTAGAGCTGATTGAGGGTCTGCAACTGACAGCTGGTCGCGCCAGTGCCTTTACCGCACCAACGTTTAATGATCTGTACGCCCCGGATACCGGCTGGACTGCTGGTAACCCCGGTGTTGCCCCTGAGACCTCAGACACCAATAGCCTGGGTCTGAGCTATCAGGTCACACCAGCGCTCTATACCGCTCTGAATGTTTATCAAACTGATGTGGATGATATGATCATCTGGGCACCGGATGACAACGGTAAGTGGATGCCTAGCAACGTAGAAAGCGTTGAAATTAAAGGCGCAGAGCTATCCGCTCAATTCCAGCATGAAAACACTCTGGTTCAAGCCAATATCGAGTGGCTGGATGCTGAAAATGCTCAGGGTGAAAATAAAGGCAAGCAGCTGATCTACCGCGCGAAAAACAAAGCGACACTGCGTATAGCGCAGCAGATTGAGCAGTTTACTTTGGGTGCCAGTGCGACCTATATTGGTGAGCGCTACGCCGACAGCGCCAATACCGATAAGCTAAACGGCTATACGTTGCTTGATCTGGATGGTCAATATCAGATCAATCGTGATCTAAGCTTAAAGATGACCGTAAAAAACCTGACCGACAAAGATTATGTCAGTAAGCGTAACTACGCGACCGAAGGCCGTAGTGTCTTTGGCTCCGTTAGCTATCGTTTCTAATATTTTTACTACTATCTAAAGCACCTGGTTAGCCACACTACAAGATGACGACTTATTAACTGCAACTGTTTTACACACGATGAGTACGTCACCACATTTTAGGCTGGCCAGAGTGCTTAATCAGCTACGACTAAGGAAATACCATGACTGATCGCGATACCCGCCATAAAAAAGCGATGCAAAAGCGCAAAGAGATTGTTGATGCCAAGGTTGCTCAAGCCGATGAGGAACGGGGTATTGTGATTGTGATTACCGGTAACGGTAAGGGTAAAACCACTTCAGCCTGGGGCACTGTGGCCCGTAGCCTGGGTTATGGCTATAAGGTCCACGTGACTCAGTTTATTAAAGGCGGTTGGGATTGTGGTGAAAGAGACGTTTTTGCCAACGACGACAACCTGAGTATCTCTACTATGGGTACGGGCTTTACCTGGGAAACTCAAAACCGCCAACTGGATACCGAGGCCTGTCAGAAGGTTTGGCAGGAAACCATCCCTAAACTGCAAGATCCAGACATTCATCTGGTGGTATTGGATGAAGTCACCTATATGCTGAAATACGGCTATATGGAGATGGAAGAGTTGATGGAAGCGCTGAAGAATCGCCCGGAAAACCAAAGTGTAATTCTGACCGGGCGTGCGGCTCAGAAACAGTTACAGGAGTACGCAGATACGGTGTCTGAGGTACAGGATGTTAAGCACGCTTTTAACAACGGAATCAAAGCCCGTAAAGGCATCGACTGGTAAAACGGGCAGGCTCAGTGCTTCGCTCACCCTTCAAAAGAGTGCTGCTCTGAACACAAAACGGCTGCCAATGGCAGCCGCTTTTATTGCGAAGAAAAGAGTTCGTTTGGATAACATCACAAGCGAATCAGTCTCTCAACCTCAGTCTCTCAACCTTAGTGCTCACGGGTCGCCCGGAAAACCACATCAGGGAAACGCTCCTGAGCCAGGCTCAGGTTGACACGGGTAGGTGCCAGATAGGTCAGCAGACCCGCACCATCCAGACCCAGGTTATCACTGTTCTTACGACGGAACTCGTCCAGCATCTTTTGATCGTCACATTCTACCCAACGAGCAGTTTGAACGTTCACTGGCTCATACATACAATCAACCTTGTATTCATCCTTCAGACGGAATACGACCACTTCAAACTGTAGCTGACCGACCGCACCCAGTACCAGGTCATTGTTGTTCAGCGGCATAAACAGCTGGACAGCACCTTCTTCCGACAGCTGCTGCAGACCTTTCTGCAGCTGTTTGGTCTTCAGCGGGTCTTTTGCACGTACACGGCGGAACATCTCTGGAGCAAAGTGTGGAATACCGGTAAATTTCAGTGCCTCACCTTCAGTAAAGGTATCACCAATCTGAATTGTGCCGTGGTTATGCAGGCCGATGATATCGCCGGACCAGGCTTCTTCCACGTTCTCACGATCACCGGCCAGGAAGGTCACTGCATCCGCAATCTTTACATCTTTATTGATGCGCACATGCTTCATCTTCATGCCACGGGTATAACTGCCGGAACAAACACGCATAAAGGCGATACGGTCACGGTGTTTTGGGTCCATATTGGCCTGAATCTTAAAGATAAAGCCAGAGAATTTCTCTTCATCTGGCTCGACAATACGCGTCTGGGTATTACGGGGAATTGGTGAAGGAGCCCACTCAACAAAGTCGTTCAGCATCTCACGAACACCAAAGTTTGCCAGAGCAGTACCAAAGAATACCGGCGTCAGCTTACCGGCCAGGAAGGCTTCACTATCGAACTTATAAGTCGCATCACGTGCCAGCTCCATCTCATCAACAAAATCATCGTACAGATCTCCGATCAGCTCGCGGGCTTCATCAGAGTCCAGGCCCTGAATACGGATATCATCCTGCAGGGTATGCCCCATGCCTGACTGGAAAACATGAAGGGTATCGGTGTACAGGTTATAGACACCTTTAAAGTCCTGCCCCATACCGATGGGCCAGTTGATCGGTGCAGCCTGAATCTTCAGAACTTCTTCGATCTCGTCCAGCAGCTCGATTGGATCACGGATATCACGATCCAGCTTGTTCACAAACGAAAAGATTGGCGTATCACGCAGACGGCAGACATCCATCAGCTTGATAGTACGATCTTCTACACCTTTTGCGCCATCAACCACCATCAGTGCGGAGTCAACCGCCGTCAGAGTACGGTAAGTATCTTCAGAGAAATCCTCGTGTCCTGGGGTATCCAGCAGGTTCACCATTCGGCCATTGTATGGGAACTGCATCACCGATGAGGTAATGGAGATACCGCGTTCCTGCTCCATGCTCATCCAGTCTGAAGTCGCATGACGGTCACTTTTTTTACCTTTAACCGTACCGGCGGTCTGAATTAGATTACCTAACAGCAGCAGCTTCTCAGTAATGGTCGTTTTACCGGCATCCGGGTGGGAAATAATTGCGAACGTTCTACGCGTTTGAGTTTGTTGAGAGATTTCGTTTGACACTTGTCGTTAACCCTAAATATGTACACCCATGTGTACACAAACTAAACCACTGTAAGTGTACGCCAGGGACCTGCCAAAAATATTGGCGCAACTATAACAGATTACACGTTCAGGTAGCAGGGCTGCTGAAAGATTTGACAGCACAAAAATCCTCTGCAATGGATTAAAAATGCAACTGGAAATTATTTTATCTGCTACTTAACTTCAAACACCAACAGGCTTAACCCAGTGCAGGCGTCAGCCTAAGCGCCATCTTGTGATGCTACCCAACAGATAAGTACTGAGTACAAAGGGGGTTGTAAATGCGATCAAGCCCAGCTTCATCAAACCAGCACTCAGCAACACAGTAACCCCTGCCATTAAAAGCACGATTGCCAACAATGACCAAAACTGGCACTGCATACGATCAACCACTACAAGTACTGCCAGGATAGCATTAAAGCTAAAAAAACCAGTGTTGATCAATGTGGAATCCAAACCTAAGACGTAAGCAAAAATAACACTACAGACAGAAGCCAGCAACGCCCAACCTGCCTTTGGCAAAGATCCGACCGCCAGGGCCAACAGCACTAAAACGCCACTCATGGGTGATGGCTGAAAGCTTACCTGACCGACCCCGTTGAGCACTGCGTTCAGTAGGTTAAGCTCTTCATAGACAACCTCCCCTGAGTGCAGCTCACTCACTGATTCTCCTGCAAGTAGCAAAGCCAGCCATAAGAGAATCCAGGCAGACAAAATAAAGGGACAACTATAGGCGGGTAAACGGAGAATTTTTCGAAAGACTAGCATCAGTCCAACCGTGAAGGTGGCACCAAGCGGTAATAAAAACAGTAACCAAGCACTCAATGGCACACTATTGACTAATGCAATGCCTAGCAGAGCGGCGTTATAACCATATAACCCTGCTTCCAGATCAGACGGCTCAGCTCCTAACTTTTGTCCAATGTGATAAGCGATGTAATAGGCGATAACGACGGCCAGAATGGCCATCAGTAACATCAGCCAGGAATTGACGGCAATGGCACAAAGGATCAGTAAACCGCTCACCGAATTATTCTGAAAACCGATTTGGGAAAAACCGCGCAGTATTGGAAGCATACTCGACCCAAAATAGCCTAAAAAGTGAGGTTAAATAACTATTTTGACACAGGGCTCAGGACTTAAGATAGATGAACTATGTCATTCTGAACCATTACGGAGCACCCGGCTTGAGAGTTTCCATCGGATGGTTGAAGAGACAAGAAAGATTCTGGGCAGCGGTGCAAAAGTTTTGCGACACTAATTCCTTCCCTTCCCTTCCCTTCCCTTCCCTTCCCTTCCCTTCCCCAGCCGCTGGCCGGAGAGGGGATAAGCAGTTATGTTGGCTTACTGTCGTTATTCACTCAAATACGGTTATTTACCAAATACGGGTATGCGCTAAAATACTGGTATTAGCCCAGATTTGAGGGACTCCTTCGTGCCTAACGGTTTACTGGCAGACCACGCTTTGATTGAGACGGTTTAGAAGTTGTAATTCACCCCGACTGTACCGACTAAGACGTGATCTTCGTCAACAATGCTACTGTCACGGATACCGTCTCCCAGATGCACATAAGCGGCGGTGGCACTGACATCCCAGTTTTTAGTGATCTCATAGCGGCCACGTACACCGGTATAAACATTTAATGAGCCGTCACCTTTATAGGCGGCACGATCTGCAGTTGCCTCAGCGCTGCTTACACCAAAGAAGTGATCAACCTTGTCAGCACTGGTCCAGTTCACGCCGACAAATGGATTAACATTTAGCTTATTAGCCTGATACGCAAAGGTATATTTCAGATCCGCAGAGCGGCCTTTATGTTCGCCAGTAACCTCCTCCAGAAAGGTGAAGCGCACACGGCCCATATCCGTATCTTTAATCACATAGAAACCCAGGTCCAGAGTACCGTCGCGCTCTTTCAGACCAGCCAGTTTGGCGTTATCCTGATAATCGTCTTTGTCTGACAGGAAAGAGCCTTGTCCGGTCAGTACAGCACCGGCACTGAAGTGCTCACCCTGATACAGGCTATAACCCATTTCACCATCCTTTATGAAGAAGCGCTCTCCGCGATACTCCACATTAGGCATCAGGAAACCGTCTTCATTTTCACCGGCATATGGATTACTCATCACACCGACATGACCACCTAGAACCCACTTGCTGTCACTATCTCCAGGGCCAATGGCATCGTTAGCCAGAGCAGTACCTGACAGTAGAGCAGTCAGCAGAAAACCAGTAGAGATCGGAGTCGTCATTTTTTGAGTTAACATAGCCTTATTCCTTTACTTTATTCATGGCTGCATTGTGTGCAGCAGTTGATGTCTGTATATGGCTGCTATGTTAAAGGGTGTGTCTGAACCCAAGCTGGCGTCAAACTGAACCGAACCTGAAAATTGGAGTTTTTACAAAAATGACAGCTTGGTAAGCTGCAGTAGTACTTCCATTAATAGAAGGGAAGCACTACTGCATCACATGAAGTTTATCTACTTATGGCGTAATACAGGGTTTCTGACCAAAAAGTGGATTACTCAGCTTTAATCGCCTGCTCCAGATCCTGAATCAGATCACCCACATGCTCAATACCCATTGAGAAGCGTAATAGGTCATCAGGCACAGGGCTATCAGGGCCCTCAATGAGTGCGCGGTGCTCAACCAGGCTTTCCACTCCCCCTAAAGAAGTCGCACGTAGAAAGTGCTTTAGACGACCGATAATTTGTGCGGTACGCTCGACACCACCGTCAAAACGAATCGACAGCATGCCACCAAAACCGCCCTGCATCTGACGCACAGCAATCTCATGTTGTGGATGGGAAGATAAACCAGGGTAGATCACCTCAGACACGCCAGGGTAACCCTCAAAATGCTGAGCAAAAGCCAGGGCGTTTTCACAGGCACGTTCAACGCGCACATGCATGGTGCGCATACCACGCAATAACAGCCAGCTTTCAAACGGACCTAAAATACCACCATGTTGAGCACGAATTGCACAGGCTTTTGCCCACCTGTCATCTTCTTTTGCGGTAATCAGAGCGCCTGCCACTACATCACTGTGACCATTAATATATTTGGTCGCAGAGTGAAATACATAATCAGCCCCCAGCTCAATTGGTCGGGTCAAGAGAGGTGTCGCAACGGTAGAATCCACCACCAGTTGAGCCCCCACACCGTGAGCCAGATCTGCAGCACGCTTGATATCCACCACTTGCCAGGTTGGGTTTGCTGGTGTTTCGACCCACAGCATATCGGTTGCTTGTGCTTTAACCACACGATCCATATCGGCTTCATCAGACGGATCATAAAAAGCCAGCTCTATATTCCAATCCGCACAGAATGAGATCAACCAGGCACGAAGCGACCAGTACATTACTGAAGGTGCGACCAGACGGTTACCGGGGCGTAGTGTCTGTACTAAAGCTGTCGCTGCCGCCATACCCGAAGCAAACAGTTTACAAGATGCACCGGCTTCCAGCTCGCACAGCACCGCTTCGGCCATCTCCGCATTTACACTTTTATCACGGGCATAGATGCGATCTTTATCGTACAGTTCACCCTGCTCATCACGGGCAAAGGTTGTTGAAGGTTGAATCGACGGCACCACAGCCCCTGTTTCCTTATCCAGGTAATGCCCAGCCTGAGCCAGAAGGGTTTCCGTTCTTGTGTTACCCGCCATATCACACTCCTGATTTTCAATGAAGTCAGAAGCTTAGCGTGAAAGCCTGCTGATGAATAGCTGTCTAAAATAAATTCCACCTGCTTTAAGGCTATAACCAACGGCGCACATTAGCGCTGTACGCTTCATACTCTTGGGAGAACTTTTCCGTCAGATGTTTTTCCTCGGCAATGACCTGGCGCTGCAAGGTATACAAACCGATTAACAGACAGAACAATGAAAATGGCGAAGGTAATGCCAGAAAGAAGCCAAACTGGGTTATGGCAACCAGCAAAAACATAGGGTTTCGGGAATAGCGATAAATGCCACTTGAGATAATATTGTCCGGTCCATTGGGATCAATACCAGAGCGCCAAATGATCCCTAAATGATAGTGAATGGTCATAATAGCGATCAGCCCGAACGCCAGAAATAGATTCCCAATCAACATCAACGGAGCACTTTGCCAATCAGATAGAATGCCCAGATAATTATCAAATGACGGGAAAAATAATCTGATGGCACATACCATCCAGATAACAACCCGAAAAATACGAAACGTAACGTGGTTCCACCAGGTTGCGCTAAAACGCGGGCCAGCAAAAACAGCTTCACGGGCAATTGATTGCTTTAACAGTATGATACGAACGGTATAAAACACAGCAACAAAGGTGTAAAAAGCGGCCAGATAAACGCGGGTAAACTCGAAGAGATCAGCAAAGTTAATCTGCAAGCTCACATCATTATCCTTTACTCTGGCACATGGAGTCGCAGCAGTTTATTTCGACAGATAATTGCAGGGGAGTACCTCCATGAGATATGAAACATGATGAATAAACAAAATAAGCCCAGCGAATTCATCCCTGAGCCTATTTCGATCGATTGTATATCAGGAAAAATCTTAGCGTTGAATTTTCGATAACAGAGCTCGATTCATTACTAAGTTTCTCACACCATGGGCGTGATCCTCATTAAACACATTGCCCTCACACCAGCGTCCAACAGATGCAATATCCACCTTGGCCACTTTTGGACGCACACTCCAGGTTACCTGGAATGGAGAGCCTTTTTCATTATAACCAGGCCCTGTTGTTGAGCCAGCATACTGAATAGGTTTTCCAGTGTTACCCGGAATATTCAACGGCTGATGGAAACCATTCACTTTTTGGTGTTCAGTCAGCTTGATAAAATCATGAGCCTCTTTGTCATTCACCAACACATAAACCTGTGTCTCCACTCGTAACTGCGGATTCTTAACCGAGTCGCTCAAACAAGCGCCTAATGTTGGTCCCGGCTTAATCTTTGCTGTTGAGTGGACATAATGCACTTCAATCGTATCTCCAGGATACAAAGCACCATGCGTACTTGGACAGATTTTCTGGTTCGCAGAGGCCAGCTCAGCCGCAGTCAACTGACCGGAATAGCGATAACCACTCATATAGCCTTTACCATCGCCATTACCCGCATATTGAGTAAACTCACCCCCTTTATGCTCAGCGTTTTTGTGAAAATGGATATTACACAAGTTCATCTGTGTACTGGCCGGAGCTTCACTAAAAACGTTCGTGTTGCTGCCATCCAAAGCATCAATATCCCTGGGTGATTGAGGGCCAAAGCCTTTACCCTCAGTATTTTTTGCCAGCTTTATACGCTGATCGCTGATAACAGCGTCATCCACTGGCTTTTGCTCAACGGAAATCGCGTCAGCCAGCACCTTGATCGGCATAATAGCGGTTGCTGCCATAAGAAAAAGCAGATTAGCCTTCATTGTTTCACTCCTTTGCTGCCAGGTTACCTGTGGTCCACTTCTCTTTTTTATACATACAAACCAAAGCGTAGCCCACATATTTTGGCAAACGGCTTTTATCCGCTGGATATGCGCCATATTTTTCACTGAAACCAGATTAATAGCGGTCTTCTGTCTTTACATCTCTCATCTATCCTTACAGCACTCATCTATCTTTACAGCACTAAAGTAATGATTTTTTCAGTGTGCCGTTTTACTGATTCGACTCATATGATTTAGCGACAAAAAACAGTAAGATGCATGGATAAGATTATTTTTAAGCTCGGATCAAACAAGGGGTTTACCGTGACCGTCAACAAACTTGCCACTGCAAAGCGCTCCCGTTCCATTACAACAGAAGAAGTGCTACTGATTCTTTGCCACTCTGTGACCGAAGTGCTGGGCAATGCCGGAAATGATAAGGTTGACTACTCACCGATGGTGCAGAAAATCAACAAAACCTGTCTGCGACCAGATATTGGCTGTTTTGTACTGTTTGACGGCGGTTTCTCTGGTCTTGTGATCATTAACTTCACCGCAGAATCGGCTATGGAGATCTATCGCAAGTATCTGCTGAGCATGGGCATGCCTGAAAATGAGCTGGCGCAACTGCACACCTCCGACGAGGTGGGCAACGTGATGGGCGAAATCATGAACCAGATCGTGGGTGACTTTACCAACAAAGTACGCCACCAGTTACGCACCTCTATCACCCAGAGCCAGCCGAAGATGATGGCGATGAACAAACAGGTTCAGATCTCGGTGAATACCACACTGGATCAGCCACAATCCCGTCGGGTAACCTTCACGACAGAGAAAAATAATATCTTCTATCTTGAACTGTCTATGGATAAGACAGAATTCATCAAACTGCATGACTTTGATGAAGCTGAGCTGGAAAACCCAGATGATATTCTGGCAGAAAACAAACAGCAGAAAGATGAGAGCGTAAGCCCTGCGCACGGTAACAACGACTTTGATGATCTGATGAATGATCTCGGCATCTAAGCTCTAGTCTAGCCATTGATTCGATCTCTACGATAAAACCCGCGAGCTGGCGGGTTTTGTTTTGCCTGTCTTGTCATGCTCTTTAGCACTTACAGCTCATATACAGAACATCAAAAGGAAGATGCGGAAAGAGCTTTCTCTCTCCTTCAATGAACCCCAGCTTTAAGTACCAGTTCTTCAACTTAACGTGGTCGGCGATAATACCTATGCTGAGTCTCTGAATATCGTTCAACTTCCCATAGCTAACAATATGCCTGACAAGCACTTCACCGATACCTTGATAACGATATTCCGGCAACACCGAAAGACGATTCAAATAGCCCACGCCAGGTCTCGGATTCTCAAAAGCCACACAACCAACGCCTATGCCATTTTGCTGGTAGGTAAAATACCGCTCGCCACGTTTGAAATCAGACTCAACCCAATCCCTCTGACAAAATGACGGATGCTTGGGGTTATTATCACCATTAATGCCAAATTCTTGCGCTACATCTTTATTTGATTCGCGGATAATAGAGGCCAGTAGCTCCGCATCAGCTGCAGTCGATTCAATGATATTCATGTGTTTCCTTTCACATCGGTTTTTAAAATGATCATGGCTCATGGATAAACACCATTCTTCCTGAAATGCTCGGCCATAAACTGAAGGCTGTACATTATTCGGCCGCCAAAGAACTCATCATCATGCTTACCACCCGGCACAGCAACGAAGATATGATCCAAACCCAATTGCTTTAAACGCTGCTCAAAGTGTAAAGCCATCTGATAAAAGCCAAATTCATCTTCCATACCGCTATCAAAGTAGATCGCAAGTTCATCTGGTTTGAGAGTATCAAGAAGAGAATAAGGGTCGTATGCCAACCAGTTTTCGATATCCAAACCCAGCATAGCCTCCCACTCTTCAAAACCGGGCCTTGGCTCTATCCGTGTTAACGGTTTATTGTTACCAGGCTGATAAAGCATGGAGACCGCACCGGAATGCGCGGCAACTGTAGAAAACAGATCCTTATGCCGAAGGGCTAAATGAAATGATGCCAGACCACCGGCAGACTCACCCATAACACCACGGGCTAACCTTGTAGGATGCGTCCTGTAGTGGCGGTCGATATAAGGAATAATATCCTCAAGCATATAGTCCTCATAGTTCGCACGACGAACGCAGAACTCTTCCCTAGGTTCTCGGGAGTTACGAACCGGCGGGGCCTCATTCATACACGCCTTATAATCAGCGGGCGTAACCGAGTTGATATAAACACCTCGGTCACCATCTGGCATCACAATAATCGCTTGCAGATCCAGATCATCGGCCACCTTATGCACCTGAAGGCTCGAAGAGGGCCAGGCATCTTCATCAACACCCCAACCATGCACAAGGTAAATCACTGGATAGCGACGCTCACTCGTGCCATAACCTTCAGGCAGATAGATATTAAAGCGCTTAGAAACGCCCAGAGCAGTGGACTCGATTACCCCACTTTTAAGAGCACCATCAGCAAATGCTAACGCAGGTAGAAAAACGAACACGTAGAAGAGAGAAGATAACTTCATGGTGATTTTTAACATCCCTGATAAAAAACCGAAATAGCAACCCACTAGCCCACTTAATCTGTACTAGCCCAAAGCCAGTTCCCTGCCAATTGTGCGGCTAGGCATTAAACTTTTCCAACACCTTATGCTTCTTGAAATACCAGAGCATTAACGGAGTTTCCAGAATGAAATAAGTGATCAACGTAAACCCAAACCAGTTTACCGTTGTGAAGATAAGATCAAACTCAACCCCGCTGCCCCAATACACCGCCCCTGCAACCAACAGTGAAACACCGCTGGCTAAAATATCGTTAATTGCAATTTTGTTAATATCAGATCCACAAAATCTGGGATAGATATAGGAATAGGCGGCTGTGGCCACCACAATATTGAGCAGAATAATGAGTAGTTCTGGGCTTTCCATATCTCTTACTCTTTGGATAGATGGCTCATGATAGCTCAGAGTTACATGTTTTGTCCTTTGTCGAGCGGTCTTAATTTCAATTTCCGTGACCGAAATGTGCGGCAAGCCCCGTACTAAAGTAAGGAATCTGATGAAGCTTGGTGTTCATGTTCAAGCCGCAGTTGCGTGTGGCATTACCAGCAAGGGGCCGTGGCGTAGCGCTAAAACTCTAGGGATTAATCAGGCCCTGTTCTTGGACTACCTGAAATCTGAGGGACTTTACTCGCTACGGTTGGATTAAGCTTCACTATCCTGAGTGAAACGCCCTGTGCGGACCCGCATGCAGAGTGTTGTGGGGGCTGAGGGCTAGATACCCTCGGCTACCCGATTAGAGGCTTACCTATAGTTCTGTATATATTGCGATAGGATCAATGATAATTTCATTAGAAAGCCTGCCAGTAAACTGGTTTTCCAGATTGGTCAAATGTTCAACTAAATTTAGAAGAGCCTGCTTCATAGAAGCTTCTTCTTTGACCTCTTCCAGCTCCAATTCCATAGCATTATTTGCTTGAGCGATTACTCCGAACATTACAAACTCCCTATCGGTTATTCGAGAATACCTCCTTTTTAGCAGCGACTCACCTTCACGCAAATAATCTCGGTTCAAATTTGCTGTGAAAATTCGATCTGCACCGTTCATCTGCACCTCGAATTGATCCTCAAAGCCATAGGACAACAGGTAATTTAGTTTTTCCAAAAATTTTTCGTCTTGATGTAGGCCAGTTTCCTTAGCAAGTTTCTTAATGTTTGTTATTGACTTATGCTCTTGCTGTAAACGTGCCTTTTTATTTCTGTCTTTCGTGCTTTTTTTGGCTTGCTCAAGTTGAGCATCAACTTCTTTGAGCTTTTCAAAATTCGTTACATATGCAAAAGCCTCACCAAGCGTGTTGAAATTTTCCAAAGTAGACTTGATAGAATTGATATCATTAAATATCGCTTTCGATGTTATTTTTACAAATGGATAATTTAACATTTCAGCATTTATATCAAGCTCAGAGTCTGTCGGAATATCTAACACCTTTTTACTCTGCTGAAGTTGATTTTCAAATTTTGAGTAGAGATAATCATGAAGCACCTTTTTCTCTTCAGTGCTATTATCTTTACTCAATGCATCAGCAAATATCCTTCCACTTCCAATTTCACCTTTTTGCTGCTCACTTTTCTCAGTTTTAGAGCTACTAACCGAGACTAGGTACTCAGTAATTCCTTCAAATAGCTGAGAAGATAACGATGACATTTTGTACTCATCTAGATAAATAAAGCTCTTAAGACGATCCATTACGTTTCCTTTCTAAATACTCATTAAGGTATTTCTTTCGTGTGTTTAAGATTGACCAAATACCTACGCCGGCACCAGCTAAAGCAATAACTAAAGTTAAGAATATTATGATTCCGTCCATTGCTACGCTCCAGCTCTAGTGACCATTGAGACTCGATGATATACGGAATAACTCAAGAAGAATGAAACCATGCAAAGCAACATGACAGCATACTTGATAGTATCAATATTGATAATTCCAGGCACCGTTTCTGATAAAACGGTGAGAGCAAACAGAACACCATAAAATGCAATAAAGGTTAGCGATATACCATTTTGAGCCGTCTTCCAATTTTGCTCAAATGATTCAAGATGCTCAATCTCATTGATATTTGAGATATGTAGCACTAACCCAAAAGCAACAAAGTCCGATGGATTGAAAAGGGGCATTGTTGATGATGTTGATACCAACCAAATAAAAAAGCGAGAAACTATCGGTATAAGGCCAACCAGAACCGTGTAAATCAACCATTTAATTCTTCTATCTACCATGCTCAGTACTCTTGGTGGGAAACTTGGACCTCTAACATTTTCATTTCAAGCATGCTCAATTTGCCTATTTTAATATCTTATTAGGTATTCCTAATGCTTTGATCAGAAAGAGATATATCTAAAGCAGTTACATCTTCCGTTCCCTAAAAGCGAGCATGCAGATTATTTCAAATCAACGCGGTCCTGTTATTTGTTAGAGCTCTACGGTAACTCGTTGATTTCGCTTAATTAGAAAAATCATACACTGCGTAAACAAGCAAAACCATTGAAAATATGAGTAAAATCATCTTGTTTTGGCTCTCCTATCTCCCGCAACTTGTCAGGTTCGGTTCAAGTTAACGGGGTATAATGTGGGCTTGTGAAATTACCTGGGCGAGAACACGTCCATATATGTCGAAATAGTATCCTGTAGCAGAGCCAGTAGGACTGCAGAATTTGATCACACGTTTTGTAAAACCGTTTCTCTTAGTCACTATGCTGTTGATGCCGCTATCTATGTTGGTAGAGCAGGCCTATGCCGATGGAAAAGAAGCCGTGGCTGAGTCTGTTGTTCAGCAGGAATCTCAGGGTAAGGACAGCGGGAAACGGGACAACAAAAAGAATGAAGAGACCAGCAATAAGGTTGAACGTATGGTTTGGCCTTTTACCCGCTGGATCGAGAAGAAGGTGCAGGATACACCCCTGGTCCATATCCCGAAAAATGGCAGTCAATCTCCGGAAAAGCCCAAGGCGGGTGTGATTGATTTAAGAACAGCCATCCAGCGCGCGACAACTGTTTATCCCGGTACGGTGCTCAATGCGGAAAAGAAAACTCAGAATGGTGATGTGACCTATCAGATTCGCATTATTTCAGATAAGGGGGTGGTAAAGACGATCCCGGTGGACGGTAATTGAATGGATGGCGAGGTGAAGTAGATGAAAATTTTAATTCTTGAAGACGACCAGGCCTTGCAACGCCAGCTGGCCGATACGCTGTTAGCGGAAAACTATGAGGTGGATACCCGCTCTGATGGCGATGATGGTCTTTTTATGGCCCGTGAGTATGAATACGATCTGGCGATTATTGATATCGGTCTGCCGAAGATCTCCGGTATTGATGTGATTAAGAGCCTGCGTGCTGAAAACAATACGCTGCCTATTCTGATCCTGACCGCCCGCAGTAGCTGGAAGGATAAGGTGCATGGTTTAAAGGCCGGTGCTGATGATTATCTGGTTAAACCCTTTGAGATTGAGGAACTGTTGGCCCGCCTTGAAGCTCTGTTGCGTCGCGCGTCTGGTTATAGCAGCCATGTGATTCAGCAGGGCCCCATTAAGCTGGATACTCAAACGCAGGAGTTATGGGTGGATGATCTGGAGGTGGACCTGACGGCGTTTGAATACAAACTGCTGGAATATTTTCTGCGCCATCCGAAGCGGATTGTCTCTAAATCGGCATTGATGGATTATCTTTACGATGAGGAAAGCGACCGCGACGTTAACGTATTAGAAGTTTTGATCGGTCGCCTGCGGCGCAAGCTGGACCCGGATAATCATATCAAGCCCATTGAAACCCTGCGTGGTCGGGGTTATCGCTTTGCAATTAAAGCGTCTTAATCGTCGAATGAAAATGGCTGACAGCAGATGACAGATGGTTAAGCAATGACGGTTCAGACTTCTCTTCGTCGGCGATTTTTTGTTAACAGCGCTCTGACTCTGTTGGTGGTGATGTGCATCAGTTTGATTGTCGCGGATTATAGTTATCGTTCTGAGCTGGAAAAGTCGGCGGATCAGCGCCTGCGACTGCATATTTTTAATCTGCTGTCGGTGACTGAGAAAACCAAACAATCCATCGAGTTGCCACCTATTTTGCGTAACCCCAGATTTAATACCTTAAATTCAGGTTTATGGGCGCTGGTGCTGGATGATAGTGGCGATTCACTCTGGCAGTCGCTCTCTTTACAGCAATTACCTGAACTCACTCTTGAGACTCAAGATGTCGGCAGTTGGTTAAGAGGTAAGCATCGCTATCAAGGTCAAAACTATCTGACCATGAGCTATAAAATTGCCTGGGAAACGAATAGTGGACAGGAGCACTATCTTTTTATCGTGGCTGAAGATCAGCAGATTATCGATCAGGATGTGGGCCGTTTTCGCTGGTGGCTGGGGATCTGTTTTGCCACGCTGACCTGTGCCTTGCTGTTAGGGCAACATCTGGTACTCAGAAGCTCATTCAGGCCGATTCTTGAGTTGGAAAAAGAGATCTCTGATCTGGAAAAGGGGGAGCAGCAGAAGGTAGAAAAGACCTATCCTATTGAGCTGCATGGGGTTACAGAAAATCTAAATGCGCTGATCCATAAGGAATATGCCCAGCGAGAGAAATACCGTGCCAGCATGGCGGACCTGGCTCATAGCCTGAAAACGCCCTTGGCTATCGTCAAAGGTGAGCTACAGTCAGCAGTCAATCAGAATGATGTGTTGCAAAAAGCGATGGTAAGAATCGATCAGACGATTGAGTATCAGCTCAGGCGGGCGGTTATCTCTGGTCATAGCTTGCTGGAGCAGGGCACAGCGGTCAGTGATGTGTTAGATGATTTGATCGAGGTGCTGAATCATGCCCACCGGGATAGTCAGGTGGATGTGCTGATCGAAATCGCACCTGGGTTACAGTTCTATGGCGATGACAATGATCTGATGGAAGTGTTGGGCAACCTGCTGGATAATGCTTTCCGCTATGCTCGACAGCAGATTAGGGTCACGGCAAAGCAATCACGACAGCAACTGACACTGGTGATTGAAGACGATGGTATTGGCTTTACCGATGAAGAAGCTGCCCAGATCTTTAAGCGGGGTGAGCGTTTGGATCGACAGGATTTTGGTCAGGGCATAGGTCTGGCCGTGGTGTATGACATTATAAACAGTTATCAAGGGTGTATTACGGCTGGCCGCTCCCCCTTGGGCGGAGCCTGTTTTACCCTGGTTTTCCCAAGTAAATTGCAATTGGAGTCCATATGAAAGGGAGATATCTCAAACAACTGCTGATCGTGGTATTGGCTACAGTCCTCAGCGCCTGTTCTTCCGTGACATTACGCACGGATAGTGCAGAGAAAACAAAAAACACCCCGGACTTCCAGCAAAGTTATGATTATTGGTGGTGGGGCCTGAAGGGTAAACACTCCATCAATGTGCGTGAAGTATGTCAGGGGCGTAAGGTTAAGCAGATGCAGTCCGTCGCGACCATATCCAATGTATTTGTCAGTGTCATTACTTTTGGTATCTATCAGCCGCGTACTGCACGCGTGTGGTGTGAGGTAAGCAACAATGGCTAAATTCCGTCTATTGTTTATTCTGACGTCGCTACAGCTAATAACGGCTTGCAGCAGTATGACATTTGTTAATGGCCCTGAGATGGAAAATACCGTCGAAAGGGAGAAATGGCACCATATTGGTTTTAATGGCACCGTTGAGTACAGCCCGCCGGTCGATCTGGAGTATAACTGCGCGAATCAACAGTGGGATAGCGCTACCGTTGAACTGTCATTTTTCAATGCTATCGCTTCAGTATCGCCTTGGGTTCCGTTGTCGCTATACAACCCCTGGACGGTGATTTACGAATGCCGCGAGGCTGTTGATTAATCGTTGATGGATAAACTCTATACAGCGTTAGGCCCGTAGAGAGGATCAGAGGCTGATGCTGTTGAATACTGCTTTACTACAGGTTGACGGGCTGCCAACAGCCGCCTATCTACCCGTCAACCTACGTATCATCTATCAATCTACGTATCATCTATCAACCCGAGAGGGACAGATTGACCAGATAAAGCCCGGCGGCTACCAAGCTTCCCATCATAATCCAGCCTAAATCTCCCAGCTTGGCTTTTTCAGGGCGCACCATATTCCAACGACTCTGGCGCAGCTGATTAAAAAAGCGCTGCCCTTGTTCGTTGTGCATCGACAGGTGTGTGGGCCATTGAATCTGATCTTGTGCCATAGGTTTAGGTAGATTTAATACTATATCTGAGATGGTATTTTGCGCAGCGCCACTGTGTACCTGCCCTTGGTTTCCCTGTCCTGGTTTTTCCTGAGCCTGCGCACAGATGCTTTCCGGTACACACGCTTGCAGCTTAACCTTGCTGGACTTCACCACTTCCAACAGTTGCTCAAACCAAGCTTTGTCACACACGACTACGTTGACACCCTCTTGCTCGGGGGCAACATCCTTACCGGTATAGTGAATCTTTACGTGATCAATATCTTGCGCTAACTGCTCTTCAACCAGAATCGGCACTAACTGCTGAGCATTACGTTTTACCGCCTGGGGCACTTCTACGTTATGAAAACTCAACACGTCCTGTGGCAGTAACAGATACAGGCTAAACAGCTGCTTCTGCTGGGCTAACCAGCTATCAAAGTCTTCCAGATTACCGGCGTGATGCTGACTGTCGTGAGTGATCACTTGCCATTGCAAGGCCGAATCAGAATTCAACTGAATGGATAAAATGATGGCCGCATTCATGATTGCTCCTCCTCCAGTTTGAGAATGGCCTTGTTAAAGGGTAAATAATTACGTTGCAGCACGGTAATGGAACCATCAGCCTGCTGCCTATGAACAATGCTCGTAATATAAGCCAATTGCCCGGAAATATTCACTCGAATACGAATACAAAAATACTGGCTACGTGTGGTCAGTAAACTCTCTAACTTCTCATCAAGATTATTCTTGGTGAGAAACTCTTTCACATTGGTTATCGGTGTAAACTCACGACCGACAACCCATTGTTCTGCTTGTCCCGGTGAACTCTGGGTGACCAGGGCCAGGATTTCCGGCTTGGCCCAGTTTACATTCACTTTGGTGACTTCTGGCAAAATCGTAATATCCTGCTCCAATTTAGCCTGAACGTCAGGAGTGATCTCAGAGTTTTCCAATAAAGCCCATTCACTGAGATTGACCATCCTCTGATCAGCGGTACGATAAGCGGGGCTTTTTAACAGGTAATTATTATCCTCAGCCCCCAATAAAGAGTTGGTCGTATTATCAAGATCCATCCAATCAATGGTTAAATCGACCATTTGCGTAGGTACCTGATGATTAACCAGAATCTGTTTAAAGATTCTCACCTGTGTGGGATCTATCTCGCCCTTATCGTTAATAATATTGCCCAGATTGAAGAACCCGTTTAATGGCTCAACTCGGAGTAATATTTCGCCTTCGCTTTTTCCACTGGCTTCATTTTCAAATTCATCCAATGGAAAACGTTTTAATTGCGCCCAACTATCCTGGGGGTGGTCAAATGCCGCTGCTTCTTGCTGGCTGTCCTTATCCCAATCCTCTTTTAGCAGGGCGATAACATAGGACTCTACGCCTTGAGCGTAAGTCGTCACTCGCTGCTGTTGAAGATAAACGCTGGCTTGCTCTACCTGCACCGCTCCGTTCGTCATCATACGTGCGGCCAAGGCTGCGGCTATGGCAAAGATCAGCATCACACTAATCAAGGCAACGCCTCTTTGATGATGCAACCCTGTTGTGGGGATAGAGACCCTGTTAGCGGGTAGAGCTGGATTATATGGCTTAGCTGTATTGAACCGCTTGACCGGGTTAGAGAGCTTAATAGCTGGAAAAATAAGCTTTTTCATCACGGCACCTATAAGCCATCCAGAGTAATCAAACGCTGAATCAGACCATATTTTTGTGTCTGTATTTTAATATCAACGGCACGGGGGATACTAAACAGATCAATAACGCCCTGATTGTCTTCTACTGGCCAGGTTGTTTGCCAACCAGAGTCCTGCCCTAGCGCTCTGACCTCCAACCCAGATACCTCATTTAACAGAATCTGCACCTGGGGTTCACTATCTTCTGCTCTATCTAACACCGGCCAAATCAAGCGTTGTAACTGTTTATCTTCAACACGATAAGCGATACGTGTCAGATCAGAGTGCTGATCTTCAGGAAAACGCCAGCGTCCCCCACGGGTAAATTCAATGGGGAGCCCCCCCTGATAATTCATACTGAAAGCCGGTGTTGGATCGCCTAAACCGTCCCGTACACCTCGGGCAACCATATGACGAACATCCTGTTCTAATACCACCATGGTTTTCTGCAACAGGCTAAACTCATCGCTGCGACTGGAGGTTTGTTGGTAGGTGTTGACTACACTGTTCAGCATGCGATAGCCCGCAAGACCAATCAGACCAAAAATAGCAACCGCGATAAGTAGCTCTAGCAGGGTGAAGCCGGATTGCCGCTTTTTTAAATCAGTCGGAGTTATAAATAGAATAGGAGTCCGCTCAGTCATCGCTTACTCCGTAAAAATGCAGTCAGCTGAGATAACACAGCGCCTTTATCGCCGTCATCGGCCCGGCGGACTTTAATTTCTAAACGCTTCAGATGCTCGGAAGCGGTATCGATCACTTGGGCAGAGAGCAACCACTCACGCCCAGCCATATTGGCCTCAGCCTTAACCTCGTCTGAATCCGGCGTGGTTTCTGCCAACCGCAATTCGTTTAGCCAGTTATCCGCTACCCAGGCTGCAATCACTTTTTCTTCAACTTTTTGGCTTTGTTTCAGGTAACCACCGGTGGCAGTGATCAACCCTGCGGATGCCACCGACAGAATCGCTAATGCCACCATCACTTCCAGTAACGTAAAACCCTGTTGTCGAGATCTTATACCCTTCCCGATAAGCTTCTTGATATCAGAGTAGGTTGGATAAGCGGAGCGCCATCCGACACTGACTCTGATACCGGATGTTTGTCGGAAGGCACCTTGCGGCTTTTCCGACCTGCAACAACGTATCTGGTTTGGTATTATCCCCAGCCATTTTGCGGTCTTATCACGGGCCTTAGCACTGCTCTTACCATCGGACTGGCCAACGGATTGAGCAACTTTCATAGCCGTAAGCCCGGATAGGATCTTAGTCATGGTGGCATTCAATAGGGCTATCATGGAGGATATCAGAGTGATGCCTGATAAGTGATTTGAATCTGACGGTTTGCCTGCTGCACCTGATGATTCAGAATTTTGGCTCTGCGGGCAATCTGTTGCATAAAGTCGCTGGCTTTACGCTGATCAGCATAGCGGAAGATCAATGTGGATTCTTTACCATCCTGATGCTGATGGCTTACCACGCTGATACGGTAGGCTTTTAACTGGCTTTTTATCCAATCAGGGAAAGGCGCTACAGTAAGGGCACCCAACTGATTAATACGTTCGTAGTTTCTGAGCTGGGCTTTTTCCAGACGCTGTTGCTGGCGGTCTTCTTTTGCTTTCTGTTCAGCAATTTGCTCATGCACTGGCAACCAAACCAGCTTAAAGCCACCGGCTAGAACCAAAAACAGAGCCAGAACTTTCACCGCGAGCTGGTCACGATTGGACTGCTGGGACCACCACAGGCGAACACCCGCGGGCACAAGCTTATGCCAAGGGATATCAACTGAACTCAGGGATGAAAATAACGATGCCACTGGTTATTCCTTGTTCAACGATTCACTATCTTTAGCGATGTCATCTAATGATGTACTCAATAAATAAACATCATGGGCAATGTGATAACTAAGGTGATGATCTGATCAAGTAATGCCATTCCCGATAAGTCTATTGATATCAGAGTCGGTTGGATGGGCGAAGCGCCATCCAACATTTTCTCCGGTATCTGATGGTTGTCGGAAGGCGTCTTACGGCTTTTCCGATCTACAATACCTTATCGGGTTTGATATAAGTCGCGCCTGGTCGCTTAATCATCACCCTGATCAACCAGTTCGATGGCTAAAGCTGAGAAACCGTCCGTTGTCAGCAGCGCGTCCTGTTCCCAATCCTCCAGACTGATGCGGATCTTAGCAGGTGTCAGTAAACCATCAGGATAGATCATAAGTGCTTTATCCTTCGATAACAGCTCGACCTTAAACGTCATTGGCCACTCGGGCTGATAATCCCGCAAGTTTCCTTGTTCCGGGAGTTGCCACTCTCCTTTCAGGCTAAAGTCCGGCTCTTCACCAGGCAAGAGCGTGTTCTGCTCCGTTTCAATCAGCTGCCAGAACTCGAAGGCATAACCTTTGTCGTTAAACACCAAACGAGCCGGTAAACCTTGCTGAATGGCCTGCTGCTGGGCCACTGTGAGCAGATGGTTAACTCGCTGGGCTTCTGCCAACAGATAACGATGCTGCTGACCGCCTCCCCTCAGGGCAACCACCGCCGTCAACATCACTCCGATAATGACCACGACCACCATAATCTCAATCAGGGTAAAACCCTGTTGAGATTGCCTGGCCGGGTTGCGGGGCATCATCTGCTTTACTGGGCTCATCACCCGCTGCACGTTGCCTTAGTTATCACGGTTTTAGTTATCACAGTTTTAGTTATCACGGTTTTAGTTATCCCAGTTACCGATATCGGCATCAACCCCTTCACCGCCTTCCTGGCCATCAGCACCCAGAGAGTACAGATCGAAGTGACGGCTCTTGGTGCCAGGACGAACATAGATATACTCATTGCCCCATGGATCTTGTGGCATGGCATCCAGATAACCGTCAGGATTCCAGTTTTTTGCACTGCCTGTTTTTTCAACCAGTGCCTTCAGACCTTCAGACTGAGTCGGGTATTTAAAATTATCCAGTTTATACATATCCAGAGCGTTGCTGATCTGGCGGATATCATTTTTAGCCACGGTGACACGGGCTTCATCGGGGCGACCTAAAATGGATGGTGCCACCAAAGCACCCAGTACACCCAGAATAACGACCACGACCATAATTTCGATCAGGGTAAAACCCTTTTGCTTTTGTTTATTAAGCTTTTTTGGCTGATTGTTCATATTCTCTTGCTCGCCTGCTCTCTCTAATTTGCTTGCTGCTAGTGTGATGTTCTCTAAATGGTCCATGTGTGACTTGTTTAACTGTTGCACGAAAATCTCCCTGAAAACCGGCTTATGATCTATCTAAAGTTCCTAGCTTAAATACAATCCAAAGAATCTCAATAAATCAGCATGTTAGCGAAAAACAATTGAAACTACTGTTTTATTTCGCAATTTAACCAATCAGCTGATTCATATTCATAATAGGCAGCAAAATAGCCAGAACGATGGTCATCACAACGCCGCCCATCACAATCAGAACCACAGGTTCAAATAACCCCACTACTGTCGCCATTAACGCCTCCAGGGATTGCTGCTGCTGTTTTGCTGCCCGGTTTAACATGGAGTCCAGCTCACCACTGCGTTCACCACTGGCGATCATATAAAGCATCATGGGTGGAAAACGGCCAATGGATTCCAGCGCAGAAAACAAGGAAGTCCCCTCTTTTACCTTCTGCGCCACCCGAGTGATCTGATCTCGCAGGTAATAATTTGGCATCACGCTGCCCGCAATAGCCAGGCCATCCACCAGGGGCACACCACTGCGGGATAAAATACTTAGGGTGCCAGCAAAACGGGCGGCATTCAGACCTCGGCTGATCTTGCGGCTTAATGGGAAATCAACAACCCAGTGATCAACACTGCGACGAAAACCCGGCTTTCGGTAAGCGGATGAAAACAAGAGAAAACCACAACACAGCAAAAGTACCAGATAAAGGCCAAACTGATTCAGAAAATCACTCACAGCAATCAAGCCTGCCGTCAACGGTGGCAGTTCGTTACCGGTGCGAACAAAAACCTTCACCACATCCGGTACAACAACCGCTAAGAGAAAACTCACAATACTGATAGAGGCCACCGTTAACAGCCCTGGATAGAGCAATGCCAGCTGGATCTTTTGGCGGGATTGCTCTTTGTTTTCGGTATAATCGGCCAGTTCATTCAGTACTAAGCCCAAATGCCCCGCGTGTTCACCTGCAGCAACCGTGGCGCGATACATCTCAGGGAAAGCATTAGGAAACTCCGCCATGCTCGCTGCCAGAGTATGCCCCTCCAACACTTTAGAGCGCACCGCAAGCAGCAGGCTCTTGACTTTGGCCTTTTCACTTTGGGCGGCAACCGCCTGCAGCACCTCTTCCAACGGCATCGCCGCTTGCACCAGAGTGGCCATCTGGCGGGTAAACAGGGTCAGCTCCTTACTGGACATCCCAGGACCACCCAGGAAACTTCTGACCTTTTTCTCTTTCTCTGAGACCTGCTCTACAGAAGTGGCAATCAAGCCTTGATCACGCAGTAACTGACGGGCATGGCGGCTGCTATCCGCTTCCACTACGCCTTTTTTCTTTTTGCCCGCTGAGGTCAGGGCCTGATATTCAAATGCTGCCATATTAATCTTCCCGCGTGACCCGCAGTACTTCTTCCAGTGTGGTTTCACCGGCCAGCACCAGACGCATACCATCCTGTCGGATACTGGTATGAAGATTGGCCTTATTGGGATCGGGGCGCAGATAGCGTTCAATGCTCTGCTCACCTTCCTGGCGATGGATCAGGCTGCGAATCTCATCATCGACGGTCAGTAACTCATAGATACCGGTACGGCCGCGATACCCCTGCTGGTTACAATGCTCACAACCCACAGCATGATAGATGTGCACATTATCATGGGGGGCGATACCCAGCAGATCACGCTCGGAGGCATCAGGCTGATAAGGTTCTTTACAGTCATGGCACAATACCCGTACCAGACGCTGAGCCAACACACCTAACAGGCTGGAAGCCAATAGGAAGGGCTCAATCCCCATATCCTGCATCCGGGTGACCGCACCTGCCGCGGTATTGGTGTGTAACGTGGATAGCACCAAGTGACCGGTCAAACTGGCTTGTACCGCGATCTCAGCGGTTTCAAGATCCCGGATCTCACCCACCATCACCACATCAGGATCCTGACGTAGCATGGCACGCAGACCTCGGGCAAAGGTCATATCCACTTTGGAATTCACCTGGGTCTGACCAATACCTTCCAGGTTATACTCGATAGGGTCTTCTACGGTAAGAATATTTCGACAGGCATCGTTTAACTCGGTTAACGAGGTATACAGCGTGGTGGTTTTACCGGAGCCTGTGGGGCCAGTCACCAGAAAAATACCGTGGGGCTTATACAACAGCTGCTTTAAGCTGGCCAACAGCGCAGGAGACATGCCTAACTGAGCCAGATCCATGCGACCGGCATTTTTATCCAAAATACGCAGTACGACACGTTCGCCATTACTGGACGGCATGGTTGAAACGCGAACATCCACTTCACGGCCACCTAAACGCAGCGAGATACGGCCATCTTGCGGGATACGTTTCTCTGCAATATCCAGTTTGGCCATTACCTTGATACGGGAGATCAGCAGAGGCGCTAACTCACGTTTAGGTTCTACTACAGGACGCAGTACCCCATCAACACGGAAACGTACCAGTAAGCGTTTCTCGAAGGTTTCGATATGGATATCTGACACGGCTTCACGAATCGCTTCCTGCAGCAGGCCGTTAATCAGACGAATAATCGGCGCGTCATCCTGTTGATCCAAAAGATCTTCTGTTTCAGAGACCGAATCAGCCAGACTGGCCAGATCCATCTGATCACCAATACCCTGTACCATCTGCATGGTTTTCGAGGAGTCAGACTGATAACTCAGTGTCAGCTGTTGCTCAAACTCAGTATTGGAAATGGTATCTACCCGACTAATAGCGCCCATTAAGCGCTGCATCTCACCCACGGCAGCCCAGTTAATCGGTTCACGGGCGATACATACTAGCTGCTCCTGCTCAAAGTGAGGTAAAACCCCCTGATTTTTAGCAAAGGAAAAGGGTAGCTGAACCAGAGGGGTGATGACAGGTAGTTCTGAACTCATGGCCCTTCCCTGTGCCCATTAAACAGAGTGTCGATATTGCCTTTACCTTTATCCGCACTGACGGATACATCGCCATTCTTGCCTTCCAGGCTATAAATACCCTGATACTTACTTTGGGTTAACTGTTTTAAGCCTGCAATATCATTGATGATTTTAGGTCGCAGAAAAACCAGCAGATTACGCTTAACCTTATTTGTCGATTCACTGCGAAACAGGGCTCCCAGTAAAGGAATATCGCCCAAAAGAGGTACTTTTTGCACGGACTCTACTTCATCATCCTGAATCAGGCCGCCCAAGACAATAGTGTCACCGTCCTGAACAAGAATGGTCGTATCAATAGAGCGCTTATTTGTAATTAAGTCAGCAGAATCCAGAGAGTTGTCAGAAGCCGCCAGTGACGAAACTTCCTGATACACCTCAAGCCGTACACTGCTATCATCGTTAATCTGAGGTTTGACCCGCAAAGTAATACCCACATCTTCCCGTTTGATCGTCGTAAATGGGTTAGTGGTATCCGATGTAGTATTACTGCTACCTGTGATAAAAGGCACATTCTGGCCGACAATAAATTCAGCTTCTTCATTATCCAGTGTCATCACACTTGGCGTGGATAGCAGATTGGAATTCCCCGTTGTTGCCAGCGCCTGTAAGATCACGCCCACATCCAGGCTACCAATCTTATCTGCACCACCGACCAAGGCACCCTTTATTGTACCGATTGACGTTGTACCGCCACTGGCAACCGCACTCACAACATTCTGCGTTGATGTTCCTACATTTGAAAAACTGGTGCCAGCGATAGGGCCGTCAGCAAAATCCCCCAACAACCATTGAACACCCAGCTCTTCGCCATTATTACCAGTAACTTCCACAATCACTGCTTCAATCAGCACCTGGGCGCGACGCACGTCCAGCTGGGAGACCAGGTTGCGTACTTCAGACATTACCGAAGGTTCTGCCCGCACAACCAAAGCATTGAGGGCTTCATCTGCCTGGAACTGATTCGACTGTTGAGTGGTGCTTTTCTCGGAGGATTTCTGAGGTTCATCAATCAGCTTGGATAGCAGTTCAGCAACTTTGGTAGCCTCTGCATAGTTAAGCGGTATGACCTGAGTGATCCCCTTGCTTTCAAAAGGCTGATCCAGGCGGGTTATCAACTCATTAATCTTAGCCCTATCTTTCAATGAGCCTTTAACAATCAAACGGTTGGAACGTTCATCTGCCACGATAGAGAGCTGGCCAACTTTTCTATTACTGGCCTTACCTACTTCAGGCACCAGTTGTTCCAATAACTGAGCCAGATCGCCCACCCAGGCGTGTTTTAACGGAATCACATCAATCTGTTCATCCTGACTGTTGTCCAGACTCCGAATGAGTGTTTTTAATCGGGTAATATTTCCTGCGTGATCAGAAATAATCAGCGCATTGGATGATTGCACCCCGGCCAGATGACCGTACTGAGGTACCAGGGGGCGCAATACAGGGACCAACTCGGACACTTCTGCATTTTTAAGTACAATCACCTCAGTGATAAAATTATCACCTTTCTTCGCCCGGCTGATGCTACCTTCCTGTTTACTGGTCGCGCTGGGGATGATTTTGACCGCACCATCCCCGCTCTCAATGGCCACGTAACCGTGTACATTTAATACGGACAGAAAAAGCTCATACACCGAGTCTGCAGGCATACCTTCCTGAGAGATAATGGTGACTTTACCTTTGACCCTGGGGTCAACAATAAAGCTTTTACCTGTAATATTGGCCACCATGCTGATAAAGGCATCAATCTCTGTGTTCTTGATATTGATGCTACCAGACGGACTTGCAGCCTGAACACTCAATGACAGGCTTAACAGACATACGGCGATAATTTTAGGGTATCCCAAGGTGACCTTAGGACTCGCCGCTAATACTCTTTTAAACAACCTAAACTCCATATTGGCTCCGATAACTCTCTCTCGCTTAGCGACGACCAATCGGCACAGAGACCATAAACTGTCTGCTGCCTCGTTGGATTTCTACATCCACTTCTTTCTGATTTGCCAGAGTGCCCACTAACTGGGCATCCTGATTTGTATTGCCCAACATCTGTCCATTGATAGACAGCACTACATCGCCTATCTTAAGGCCTGCAGATGTCAGGAAAGAAGAATACTGACTCTGGCCGATAAGATACCCCACGCCCGATGGCGCGACACTGATACCGGCTTCATCCAAAACCTGTTGTGGGTTTTCCTCTAACAGCGCCTGATATTTACTCATAAATGCTCTGGGATTCAGACGCTGAATATCACTCCCCAGGCTGGTCTTAGGCAATGACTTTAACGCTTTATTTGTTATTACCTGAGGCTGGAAGCCCTGATTTACTTCTCGCTGAGGTAATGTGTTAAGAGCTTGATTATTTTGCACTAAGGCAGAGGGAACCAGGGTATTCTCCTTGGGGAAAAACAGGGACTCACGCTCTCCCCCCCGCTCAAGTACCACATAATCTGCAAGCACATCCACTAACCTGATACCCGGTTGAAGTTCCGTACCGACAGAAAAATACTCTGTAGGCTGACCAAGCACAGCAATGATGGCCCCGGATGGCCGGTCATCAGTGGAAACAAAAACCGCTTTTAACACCATATTCAAGGCTGTTTTTGGTGCTACAACCGGCTTGGGTTTAGCCGCAACCACAGGTTTGTTGGTGAACAGGTTGCTGGCGATAAAACGTTTATCTAGCGATAAGGGTTCAGCGCCGGCCAGCATCCATTGCTCCATTTTCTGGTTGGATAAGACAACAGGATTATCGGGAGTGGAGATGTACCAGATCAACTGTGACGGCTGCCAGGCGATCACAACCACAATCGCCGCTTTAATTAAGTTCGATAAAATGCCCAAAAAACGGAGCAGATGATGAGTCGCAGTGCTTTCCATAGTCTCGGCCCTTACCAAACCTTCTCTTGATATTTAAACAAGGTCTCATCTGCAGACCGACGGGGCACAGGTAACCCGGGCACACTTTGTTTAAGTCTTCCATAGACTTTAGCGCTTAACCAGCCATCATTTTGTAAAGCCACTTCAGCCAAGGCCTGGTCATTTTGTTGCGTCGTCAAATACCCTACAGCGCCCTTTTCTGAACTGTTTAAGCGCAGTGCCAGCGAAGGATAAGGAATCAATATGGGATCTCTTTTGCCGAGGAAGTAAGTATCGCCACCTTGCCAGGTTATGGCGCCCTGAGCGAATACTTTATTATCAAATTGATAAGTCAGGTGAACATTACGGAAATCGATCTGACCTTCAATCCAGGCTTTATTTTCTTTGAGAAAGGGATTAAGTAATAAAGGGTGCAGTGTCCCCTGAGCTTTAGCCTGAATTCCTGAAAAGCCATCAGGTCCAACAAGCAGCTTAAGGTCTGTTCCTGGGTGTTTGATTTTCAACAAAGCCGGCAGCCCCTGCTGCCAATACAGCAAAGGACTGATATGCCAGCTGAGCTTGAACTCCAAAGGAGCTTGTGGCGTTAGCCTATGACTCAACAGGGCTTCGCCCTGCCAGACTGAGCCGTTCAACTGCGCTATCTGCCAGGCCTTAGGTATTGTGATCTGCTCGTTAATCAATGGCCAGGCCAGACGGGCAGGGAAGTGCGCCAGTAAGCCAATAAACAACACCAGAGCAAACAGCAGAAATAACCGACGTTTTGTTTTTGCCTGAGTTATGGCCATGGGTATTCCTTAACCTTGTAGCTGTTTCCACAAACCGTCAATGGCTTCAATTTTTTCACTGTGTCGGCTTAACTCATCTTCCGAGGCTGTAATAACAGGCAGAGGTGTACGACCTGCCGGTAAACGACGTATCGACAGTACACTACCTGTACCCCCTTCACCCTCATCGTCTTCTGCCGCCAGATTTAAAGCGGTCTGGCCACCGGTCATCATCAGGTAGACATCTGCCAGAATCTCGGAGTCCAACAGAGCGCCATGTAGCTCACGATGAGAATTATCAATGGCGTATTTTTTACACAAGGCGTCCAATGAGTGTCGGGAGCCTGGGTGCATTTTACGAGAAAGTACTAAGGTATCAAGTACCTGGCAATGATCAGCCACTTCGCCATAGTTAACACCATGAGAGTCATTCAGTAGACGGAACTCATGATTGATAAAACCCACGTCAAAGGGGGCGTTGTGGATCACCAGCTGACCACCACGGATAAAATCAAAAAAATCCGCTGCGATCTGACTGAATTCTGGCTTATCGGCCAGAAAGTCATTGGTGATGCCATGAACTTCAACCGCTTCGGCATCAATCTCACGGTTAGGTTTAATGTATTGATGGTAGGTACGGCCGGTAAACTTACGATTGATCAGTTCAACACAACCAATCTCAATAATCCGGTGCCCCTGGGATGGCTCAAGACCTGTGGTCTCTGTATCCAGTACAATCTGTCTCATGGAAAAAGCTGTCTCGTTAAAATCTATCTTCTGTCAATGGCGGTTTGCTTATATTTATCAAGGGTCGACTGCCATCGGTCAAGGATTGGACGCTGATCATTATGGGTTAACGTCTCCCTGAATAAATACGTTTTATCTCTTGGCCAATAGCTCATCCATAGCGATATTGGCCAGCTCATCCGCTCTTTCATTTTCCGGGTGACCTGCGTGACCTTTCACCCATTTCCATTTCACCTGATGCTTTTGCACTTGTTCATCCAGAGCCATCCAGAGCTCTTTATTTTTAACCGGCTTTTTATCTGCGGTTTTCCAGCCCCGCTTTTTCCAATTATGAATCCACTGCGTAATGCCTTGGCGTAGATACTGTGAGTCTGTAGTCAATTCAACTTCACAGGGGCGTTTCAGCAGTCTTAAAGCTTCAATGGCAGCGGTCATTTCCATACGATTATTGGTTGTTTCAGGGTCTGAGCCATAGATCTCTTTTTCAGCATCGCCATAACGTAGAATGGCGCCCCAGCCGCCTGGACCAGGATTGCCTTTACAACCACCATCGGTAAATATCTGCACTACGATGTCACTCAAAACTGTCACCTAACAAACCGTATTGAATTGATTTTTAAAGTAATATAAGCACCCGCACAAACATTTCCGGCATCTAAACTCTTGTTCTCTCCGGTCATTGGCCGGAGGGTGAAAATGTTTATGTTGGTGCACTTAAATATATGCCCAGCTTTGATGTATACACGGCAACACACGGTATTCTGGCTATGAAGAAAGAGTTTCTTATCTTCGCCGTTTTATTGACTCACTGCGAGCCCGTGATAAACCTTTTGTAGACGGTGTTGGCACCACGCCAGGAATAAACTGATTTTGCTGCCATTTTCTTCGAATTGGGGTCGCACAGCCTACCTGTTTTTTTGCCCAAACGATATAGGCTGCGCCAAAATGCCCGCCACCTTCTGATGACTCCAGCCACCGTGTACGCTGTAGCCAGCGATTACTCTTGATAGGTGGGCGTAACATCACGGTTTCAACATCTTCGATACGGTAATCCAGTAGGGTCAGCCAGTCATTTAAGCGCTTAAGCCCAATGAAACGGCCATTCCAGGGGACTGATTTCTTCCAGCGTAGATGGCGACATACCCCCCAGCTACTGACCGGATTAAAACCAACAATAATCAGATGACCTTTATGTTGAGTGATTCGACCGGCCTCCCTTAGCACAACATGAGGCGAGTCAACAAAATCCAGTAGATGATGGATCAGTACTACATCAATGCTGTCGTCAGGAATAGGTAATGCGTGGGCGTCTGCCACCAGCAAAGATTCTCCTGCATCTTTCAGCCATTTAGGGCTCCAGACCATAGGGTGATTGATCTGACTTAGATGTGTCAGCGAAACATAAGGTGATACCCCTAGTTGCAAAAAATGATAACCAAAGGTTTTTGCCAGAAAGGGCTCCAGCCGCTGTTGTTCAGCATCTAATAAGGCTCGCCCCAGTGGTTGTCGCCACCAGTATTCCAGCTCATCCTGAAATGCCTCAAGAAAACGCTTATCTTTCCTGAAACCTTTGAATTTCACATATGCTCCTAATTAACTCTCTTAACAGCCGAATTCCGAATTTTGCTTAGCGCTAACATTTAAACACTAGCCTCTCAAGAGAATCTCGAAACACTTTTGTTTTGATGTGTATAATCATGCCCTGATTCAATTTTTGCCCGCAATCAGGTATCGCCGTTATGTTAGAGATTAAACCGATAAAAGCGTTCAACGACAATTATATCTGGCTGATTACTCAGGCAGATTCCAATCAAGCCTGGGTTGTAGACCCCGGTGATGCTGAACCGGTTAAACGCGTGCTGAAAGATAACAATCTGCAACTGGCCGGTATTCTGATAACTCACCACCACGCTGATCATACTGGTGGCGTGAATGAGCTGAAACAAGCTTATCAGGTTCAAGCCTACGGTGCTGATGTTTCAAAGTGTACCGATGTGGTTTGCCAGCAAGATGATACAGTTGAAGTGCTGGGACAAAGCTTCTCCGTAATCTCGGTACCGGGGCATACATTGGATCATGTCGCCTTCTATAATGCCGATGAGCAGATTCTTTTCTGCGGCGATACTCTGTTTCTGGCCGGTTGTGGCCGCATCTTTGAAGGTACGGCTCAACAAATGTATGACTCGCTCAGCAAACTCGCCGCTCTGCCAGATGAAACCCGTATCTACTGCACTCATGAATACAGCCAGGCCAATCTGAAGTTTGCTGCAGCCGTTGAGCCTGACAACCATTATGTCACCGCAGCAATTAAGAAAGTTGATCAACTCCGGGAACAGGATCATCCTTCTTTACCCACGACAATGGCGGATGAAAAATGTCATAATCCCTTCCTGCGCAGCCACCAACCGGCTGTCATTGGCGCAGCCACAGAGCAAACCGGCTTTTTGGTTGCTGCTCCGGCGGAGGTCTTTGCCTCAATTCGTCAATGGAAAGACAACTTCTAAGCTGATTGTTTTCAGGCAGTAAGGGGCTTTATAAGCTCGAAAAGCGGTATAGGCTATAGAGGCTATACAAGCGATATATAACAAAACACGCTAAGAACACCAAGAATTAAACGGATAGGCCTGGTATCAGTACTTAAGATTATCAGGCCGCAAAGGCACCCAAGACCTATGCTTATTACTCACACCCTGCTAAAGGGTACTACACGTCATACAGGACTTAAGATAACCACACGCTTTAAGAATAGCGTTATTTTGCCTGTTTCTCTGGCAGCGCTACTCAGCGGTTGTGTCACACAACAAACCCAGACCCAAGATCAAAGCAGCGCAGGTGTCGATGAAGCTCTGCAGGCCACCAGTGGCCTGAATCAAAAAACAAAAGCGACTGACGGATCTCAAGCCGATAGCCCTCAGGATCGTTTGCACAAATTGCAGGCATTACAAGCCCTGAACGAGCAGGACCTGGCTCAACAGGGCTTGCTTAAACACTCTGTCACAAAAAGTGGTAGTCCCCTTCAAAGCACTGAACCCAGCGCTGTGCCTGATTATGATCTCTGGCACCGTTTGCTACAGAATTTCCAGATGGACCTTGATGTGGACAATCCACGTATTCAGGCACAACTGAACTGGTTCAAACGCAATCCCAGATATCTGGAGCGTGTCTTTAACCGCTCTGAGCGCTATCTGTATCATGTTGTAGAGCAGATCGAAGCCAAAGGTCTGCCGGGAGAGCTGGCTCTGCTGCCCATTGTAGAAAGTGCTTATGATCCCTTTGCGTATTCCCATGGTCGTGCTTCTGGCATGTGGCAGTTTATTCCTTCTACTGCCCGCTACTTTGGCATCAAAAGTGATTGGTGGTATGACGGTCGTCGCGATGTGATCGATTCCACCGATACCGCGCTGAACTATCTGCAAAAGCTGAATAATCGTTTCGATGGCAACTGGCTACATGCACTGGCGGCCTACAATGCCGGAGGCGGTAATGTTAATCGTTCGATCCGAAAAAATCGTGAAGCGGGCAAATCGACAGATTTCTGGTCTTTAAACCTACCCAATGAAACTGAAGCTTATGTACCCAAGCTGATTGCTCTGGCTAAATTAGTCAAAGAGGCGGATCACTATGGCCTGGATTTCAGAAGTATTCCTAACAAACCCTATTTTACAGCGGTTGATACTAAGGCTCAGATTGATTTGGCTCAGGCGGCCAAACTGGCCGAGATCACCATTGATGAGCTTTATCTGCTCAACCCAGGCTTCAGCCAATGGGCTACATCGCCTAACGGCCCCCATCGTTTGCTGGTGCCGGTCGAAAAAGCAGACACCTTTAAGAAAAATCTGTCACAGCTTCCTCCTTCTCAACGAATGGGCTGGCAGCGTTACACCATTAAATCAGGCGATAGCCTGATTCGAATTGCCAAGCAATTTAATACATCGCCACAGATGATTCGTAATGCGAATCAGATCAAAGGCAACTCGATTCGTGCGGGCAAAAAGCTGCTGATCCCCATTCCGAAGGCCAATGCCAAACATTATGCCCTGAGTGCCAAACAGCGTCTGAAGCAAAAACAGAACTACGATCGCAGCCATGCCGGAGGCAAGCGCGTTGAGTACCACGTCAAATCAGGCGACAGCTTCTGGAGTATTTCCCGCAAGCACAAAGTTGGAATGAGAGAGCTGGCGCGCTGGAACGGCATGGCACCAACTGATCCGCTGAAACCGGGTAAGAAACTGGTGATCTGGTCGAAAAAAAGTGCCAGCAGCGCATCAGCCAGCAGTGATAAACGTAAAATCATTCGTAAAGTGGGTTACAAGGTGCGCCGGGGTGACTCCCTGGCCCGTATTGCGGATAAATTTAATGTACGGGTAAAAGATATTGTGAGCTGGAATAAAATTTCCAGGAAAAAATATCTGCAACCCGGGCAGAGTCTGACCCTGTATGTGGATGTAACCCGTAATCATTAACGCGGTAAGACAATGTCTGAAGTGAACGTGTTTAGTCGCGGTCAGTCTATTTAGAACTATCCTGACAGAAGTCAGTCATAAAAGGGTGCTTATTCAGCACCCTTTTTTCTCGTCCGCAGCATAAGCATGCATCAAGGATACATAATCCTGCCCTTATGCTATGGCATATAAGACAAAGATCGTAGTATATTGATCAATAAAGAAAAATTAGAGCAGGAGCCTATCCATGCCGCTTAAGCAAACGATCAAAAAAGTGCTCGGCCACGGCAGTTTATTCGTACTCCTTTCAGCATCCGTTGCCGGCCTGAGCCATGCTGCCAGCCCGCAGCACGGTATCGCCATGCATGGCGACCTGAAATACCCCGCAGATTTTGCCCACTTTGATTACGTTAACCCTAATGCCCCTAAAGGCGGTGTGCTCAAGCAATCCAGTCTGGGCAGTTTTGACTCTTTAAACCCCTTTATTATCAAGGGGGTGCCTGCAGCAGGCATTGGCCTGATCTACGATACTCTATTAGAAGCTTCCTCTGATGAGGCCCTCTCAAAATATGGCCTGTTGGCCAAAAGTGTTACCCGTGCTGATGACAATAGCTGGGTAGAGTTTGAGCTGAATCCCCAAGCAAAATTCCACGACGGTCATCCGGTGACCGCTGAAGACGTGATCTTCTCTTTTACAACATTAATGCGTGATGGCCGCCCTCTTTATCGGGCTTACTATGCTGATATCGCCGAGATCAATCAGGATGGCGACTATAAGGTCCGTTTTAACTTTAAAACCACAGAAAACGGTGAATTGCCGCTGATTATTGGTCAGATACCGATTCTGCCCAAGCATTATTGGCAGGATAAAGACTTCACCAAAACCACATTGGATGCACCACTAGGCTCTGGTCCATATACAGTGGGAAAAATCGATAATGGGCGCTCTATCACCTATCAACGCAATGAAAACTACTGGGCAAAAGACCTGCCGCTCAACATCGGTCGCTATAACTTTGATCAAATCGTTTACGAGTACTATCGTGACGGTACGGTAGCACTGGAAGCCTTTAAGGCGGGTAATCTGAATTTCCGTCGTGAAAATAGCTCCAAGTTCTGGGCGACCGCTTATGACACCCCCGCAGTACAAGACGGAAAGATCATCAAAGAAGAGATCAAACACCAGAATCCGACCGGCATGCAGGCTTTTGCCTTTAACCTGCGCCGTGATGAGTTTAAAAACAAACAGGTGCGAGAAGCGCTCAACTTAGCCTTTGATTTTGAGTGGACCAATAAAAATCTGTTTTATAACGCCTATACCCGCACCAGCAGTTACTTCTCTAACTCAGAACTGGCTTCCAGTGGACTGCCTTCTGAGGCGGAACTGGCGTTGCTCAACCCCTTTAAAGATCAGCTTGATCCCTCAATATTTACCACGCCGTTTAAGCTGACAGAGACCAAGGGTGATGGTCGCAACCGTATAGAACTGCGCCAAGCCTCCCGTCTGCTGACTAAAGCCGGTTGGCCTATTGTGGATGGCAAGCGGGTGGATGAAAACGGCAAACCGGTTGAGATCGAAATGCTGCTATACGACACCGCTTTTGAGCGTATCGTGCATCCGTTTAAGAAAAACCTTGAGCGTCTTGGCATTGATCTGAATATCCGTATCGTCGATACCACTCAGTATATTAATCGGGTACGTAGCTTTGACTTTGATATGATCGTGCACAGCATCGGTCAGTCCAACTCACCGGGTAATGAGCAGCGGGAGTTCTGGCACTCCGAATACGCCAATAAAACCGATTCCAGCAATATTATGGGTGTCAGCAACCCGGTAGTGGATGCATTGGTGGAAAAAATCATCACCGCCAAAGACCGCCAGACCCTGATCACGGCCACTCGGGCTCTGGATAGAGTATTGCTATCGGGACATTATGTGATTCCGCATTGGGGCATTACCGCTTTCCGCGTCGCTTACTGGAACAACCTGAAGCATCCGGAAAAGATGCCGCCGTATGATCTGGCAATGGACGCCTGGTGGTCTGAGGAGTAATCACCCGCTATGTGGAGCTATATTGTCCGACGCTTGCTGCTGATGATACCGACGCTGTTCGGTATCATGCTGCTGAACTTTATTATTGTGCAGGCTGCTCCCGGCGGGCCGGTGGAGCAAGTACTTGCGCAGTTGGATGGCCTCGATAGTCAATCCAGCACCCGACTGGGAGCCTCGGAGCAAACCGAGCTTCAGTCTTCCGGTGACAGCGAATATCGTGGTGCGCAAGGCATCGATCCCGAACTGATCGCGGAGATTGAGCGTCAGTTTGGTTTTGATAAACCGGCCCATGAGCGCTTTTTTCAGATGATCGGCAACTATATGACCTTTGACTTCGGTGATAGCTTTTTCCGGGATCAAAGCGTATTGGATCTGATTCTGGAAAAAATGCCGGTTTCCATCTCTCTGGGTTTATGGACGACATTGATTGTTTATGCCGTTTCTATTCCCCTCGGTATTCGAAAAGCGGTACAACACGGCTCCCAGTTTGATCTCTGGTCATCCAGTGTCATCATTGTCGGCTACGCTATCCCTAACTTTCTGTTTGCCATTATGTTGATCGTGGTATTTGCCGGTGGCAGCTACTTTGATTGGTTCCCACTCAGGGGACTGACCTCAGAAAACTTTGATCAGATGAGTCCTCTTGAGCAGGTAGGCGACTATCTCTGGCATATCACCCTGCCGGTACTGGCATCGGTAATTTCCAGCTTTGCCACACTGACCATGCTGACCAAAAACAGCTTTCTGGATGAGATCAATAAGCAATATGTGATGACGGCCCGTGCCAAAGGTACCTCAGAACACCGTGTGTTATACGGCCATGTTTTCCGTAACGCCATGCTGCTGATTATCGCTGGTATGCCTGCTGCATTGATCGGCATCTTTTTCTCCAGTTCGCTGCTGATTGAAGTGATCTTCTCCCTGGATGGCTTGGGGTTATTAGGCTTTGAGGCCGTAATGCAGCGGGATTATCCCGTGATCTTTGGCACCCTGTATATCTTTACCCTGATCGGTCTGATTCTGAAATTGGTCAGCGATATCACCTATATCCTGGTTGACCCACGAATCAGCTTTGAGGCGCAGAATCAATAAGATGGCTCACTCGTCTATGAATTCAAAATCATCTGCTAATGTGCAGTCTATCAATGCAGAAAAGAATGCCGCTGCAAAGAAAGGCATAAGCGCCTTATCACCGATTACTCAGCGCAGGCTGGCCAGTTTTGTTGCCAGCAAGCGTAGCTTCTACTCTCTTGTACTGTTTCTCACTCTGTTTGTACTCAGCCTGTTTGCGGAGCTGATTGCCAATGACAAACCGATTCTGATTCAGTACAAAAACGATTATTACAGCCCGGTCTTTACTGTTTACCCGGAAACCACCTTTGGCGGTGATTTTGCCACCGAAGCGGAGTATACCGACCCCTACCTGCAGGAGCTGATTAAAGCGGAAGGCGGCTGGATATTATGGCCTCTTATTCGGTTCAGTTATGACACCATTAACTATGAGCTGGACAGACCCGCTCCGAGTCCACCCACAACCGATAACCTGTTGGGTACCGATGATCAGGGGCGGGATGTTTTAGCCCGGGTTATCTACGGTTTCCGTATATCTATGCTGTTTGCCATTGCACTGACCATTGGCAGCACCGTGGTCGGTGTTGCCGTTGGTGCGATTCAGGGCTTTTTTGGTGGCAAAATTGACCTGATTGGTCAGTGTTTTATTGAGATCTGGTCTGGCCTTCCTACGCTGTTTATTCTGATTATTCTTTCCAGTGTCATTGAACCCAACTTCTGGTGGCTGCTGGGCATTATGCTGCTGTTTAGCTGGATGGCACTAGTGGACGTAGTGCGGGCAGAATTCCTGCGCTGCCGTAACCTGGAATATGTCACCGCGGCTAAAGCCTTGGGTGTTCCGAATTACCTGATTATGTGGCGACATATGCTGCCCAATGCCATGGTGGCCACCATGACCTTTATGCCGTTTATCTTTACCGGTGGGGTCACCACTTTAACCGCACTGGATTTCCTGGGTTTTGGCCTGCCACCGGGCTCTGCTTCTTTGGGTGAGCTGGTGGCTCAGGGTAAAGCTAACCTGCATGCGCCCTGGTTAGGTATCAGTGCGTTTGCCGTGTTATCTATTATGCTGACCCTGCTGGTATTTATCGGTGAAGGTGTACGTGATGCCTTTGACCCTCGACATATTTCGGAGCGTCAGGTATGACAGAGCAGCGATCCAAGACAACAGAACAAGCAAACAGAGCAGTGCAAGCCAATACAACGGGTCAATCTGGAAATATAGCCGGTCAAGCAGGCAACATGGCTGACATCAAAGCCGGTAACACACCGCTGCTACAGGTGAGTGATCTCAGCATCGCCTTTCATAATCAGTCTCCTGTGGTTAAAGGCGTGAGCTTTGAGTTGTATAAAGGGGAAACCCTGGCCTTAGTGGGGGAAAGTGGCTCGGGTAAATCCCTAAGCGCGTTATCAATCCCGTCACTGCTACCCAGCAGCGCCAAGATGCTCTCCGGCGATATTATCTTCTCCGGTGATAATCTTGCCCAAAAAACACCCAAACAACTGCAAGCAATTCGCGGTAATGAGATCGGTATTATCTTTCAGGAGCCGATGACCTCATTAAACCCGTTGCAGTCTATCGGTAAACAGATTTCAGAGATTATTCAGCTGCACCGCCCGGTTGCGGGTCAGGCGCTGGTGGATGAAGTGGTGCAACGCTTAGATGAAGTGGGTATCGAAAACGCCGCAGAGCGCTTCAGTGCCCTGCCTCACGAGCTGTCCGGTGGCCAGCGCCAACGGGTAATGATCGCCATGGCGATTGCCAACAACCCCAAGCTATTGATTGCCGATGAACCCACTACTGCACTGGACACTCATATTCAGCGCCAGATTTTGGATCTGATTCAAGACCTGCAACAGAAGTATCAACTGGCGGTGCTCTTAATCACCCATGATCTGAATATCGTGCGCGACTACGCCCCGCGTGTCTGCGTGATGCAATACGGTCATATTATTGAACAGGGTGATACCGAGCAGGTTTTTGAGTCACCTAAAGAAGACTATACCCATATGCTGATCCACTCAGCCCCTGAGGGTGAACCTGTGCCTCTGCAAAGTGATGCCACAGAGATTCTTCGGGTTGATAATCTTAATGTCTGGTATCCGATACGCAAAGGAGTACTTAAACGGGTAGTCGGTTATATCAAGGCAGTGACCGAAGCCAACTTTAGCCTGAAACAAGGTGAGTGCATTGGCTTTTTAGGGGCCAGCGGCTCCGGTAAGACTTCACTGGGTATGGCGATTCTGCGTCTTATTCAGAGTGAAGGCCAGATTCTGTTTGATAATCAGCCGCTACATCAGTTAAAAGGCAAGGCCCTGCGTGAGCTCCGTAAAGATCTGCAGGTGGTGCTGCAGGACCCCTTTGGCAGTCTCAGTCCCCGTATGACTGTCGGCGATATTATCGCTGAGGGTCTTAAGGTGCATTTCCAACTAACTATGGAAGAGATGGAGCATAAGGTCTGTGAGGTGATGCAGGAAGTGGGACTGGATCTTGATAGTCGCCACCGCTATCCCCACGAGTTTTCCGGTGGTCAGCGCCAGCGGATCTCAATCGCCCGTGCCTTGATTCTAAAACCGAAGTTAATTGTGTTGGATGAGCCCACCTCGGCGTTGGACAAAAGTATTCAGAAACAGGTGGTCGCGCTGTTGAAATCCCTGCAAGAGAAACATCAGATCAGCTATATCCTTATCACCCATGATCCTGCGACAGCTCAGGCGATGTGCCACCAAACCATACACCCGGATCAACATTAACAGGTTATGCCGCAATAATCAGATACACAGAAACAATTTGGTTACATGGAAGCTACCTTGAAATGACTGCAGACAACAATTTTAATAACTCTCACATTGATTCTCATATCAACGGCCGCCATAAAAGCGCCAAGCTTTTTGTGGTGGTCGTCGGTGCTCACTTACTGGCTTATCTGCTAGTTTGGCTGACCGATACAAACCAAAACCTGTTTTATGCGCTGAATAGTTTTCTGAGTTTTCTGCCTGATATTTTCTGGCAGATCACTACTCACTTTGGTGAAACACTCAGCGCTGCGGTTATTTTATTGCTCTTGGTACGTCAGAAACCGGGCATAATGCTACACCTTCTCGTTTCCGGCCTGGTCTGCCTTCTTCTGGTTTATGGTCTCAAGCAATTTCTGGATGTCACTCGTCCCCATCTTGTGCTGGCACAAGATAGCTTTCATTTTATCCAGACTGATAAAAACAGTCCGGCCCGCCCATCAGGTCATACCGCTACGGGGGCGTTTATCGCCGGAAGCTTGTTTTATCTCTATCGGGACAGATTTGGTGTTTGTTTATTACTAGTAGCCGGTGCTTTTCTGGTAGGGCTATCAAGAATTGCTATCGGCGTGCACTGGCCGCTGGATATTTTTCTTGGAGGAGCTATCGGCTGGATCACCGGTTATCTGGGTTATGCCTGGTTGACAGGAAAGATGAGAAGCTATAGGGGCAGTATTCCTAAACAAACTCAGCGCCGACTGGCGTTGTCTGCCATTGGCTTAGTGCTGGGCCTGTTGATAGTTATTCCTTACCCTTACCTGCAAGCAACACTGGTGTTTAAACTAACCTTAGCCGTAGTTTTATTGTGGCAGGCGTATCACCTGTACAGATCCTGAATAATTTAACCTGCAGAGTCCGTGACTGAGAGTTGATATTTTCTACGATGCCTTCAGTTACTTTGTCCAATCTTTGGTATAGAAGGCTCTGTTTTGGCTTGGAGGGCAGGGTGAGCTAATCAATAAACAGTCCAAAAATACGGTAACCGGTTGTATATGAGATGCCTGGATCTGAGACTTCCGCTATAGGTAAAGGTGCCCGTCAATAGAATACACTTTTGATATCATGCAAGGCTTTATATCGATAGGAAAAGAGGCAGTTAATAGAGATTCGTCATACACTGACAAGGGTGACAAGTTGCAGGATAGGATAAAAATAATGAACCACTTACACCAATTGATCTACATTTGTTCCGCCACTCGGCCACTGAGTGAAGATGATCTGATCGAACTGCTGGCAGATGCAAAAGGGCGTAATGTAGAGCGCCATATCACAGGCATCCTGTTGTACTACCAGGCTACCTTTTTGCAAGTTCTGGAAGGAGAGGCGCATGAGCTGCATCACCTGTATAACGCCATCAGTAATGATCCCCGTGTGACGGGAATGGTTATGTTGACTGATCAAGTTATCGGGAAAAGAGATTTTCCAGACTGGTCCATGGCATTTAAAAAAGTTGATGATCATGAAGCAGAAAATCTGGAAGGTTTTTTAGACCTGCTTAATGGTGATGAATTACCCATTAAAGAACGTTCTTCGATGGCTGCTAAGTTGATTGGAAACTTTGTTAAAAAGCTGGGCTGATTTGTAACCATGCCCTCTCAGATCCGCTTGTAGGTTACTTAAGGAAATTTAGGGACTGGGGAGGTAACTGAAGTCGTTTTACTGGTACCACTACTAACTGCTTAAATCCAAGTTCGAATTTTTATCCGCTACCGTATCATTAATAACAATATAGCTTTCTAGCTTTCTCGGGTTGTTCCTTCGGGTATATTTCTAAGAAGATAACAGTATTTTTAGTCTCTTTTTCTCGATTTTTTGTGAAAAGCGCTCATTCAATATTGAGTCTTTGCCGCCGATAACCGAATAAGGTTCATCCATTAATGACAGGTGGTGTCATGAGAATTCAACAAGGACAAATTTCTTTTATTTCTGCTCATGAGTCCCGGGCTTACACAGAGAAAGAAGAAAAAATAAGATACTTTGAACGCACCCCAGAAGGGGAGCGTACATTGGAGATGGAATCCCGCTCTGTTTCTGCTCATGTGGCTTTGGGTATGCACGGAGTCGCAGCAGGAGAGGAAACGTTACCAAACTTGCCTGGACGTAATGGTAAAGGGTTAGGATTAGGCTTGTCATTTGCTCCGGCGAACGGTCAGGATAAATTTGATCGTGATGCTGACAGTGTTGTCAAAGCTTCTGAAGTCGAAGAAAGTGAAGATGACTTCCCCGACAACATAGAAGAGTTGAAGCTACGTACTTTAGTGCACTTGATGGAGCAGGTTTTTGGTGGACATTTCAAGCTAATAGACAGTGACGAGCTACAAAAGATCGATGAGAATGCAAAGGAATTGAATGAGATCGCCGATAAGATGGAGGGGTATGTCGGTTCGCCAAATGCGACTCCGGGAGACGAGCAGCCTCAATATGGTTGGCGGATGGATTATCATTCTGAGCAAACTTACCATGAAGAGGAGTTCACGCGGTTTGCCGCATCAGGTCATGTGACCACAGCAGATGGTCGTAAAATTGATCTGCAGCTGGAGCTGGGTTTAAGTCGCTCTTTTCAGTCCAAAGAGGTGATGAGTGTTGTATCGGGAACATTGAAAGACCCTTTGGTGATTAACTTTGATTCGTCCAGTGTTGGTCTGAAAGATCATGAAACTTTCCGTTTTGATATTGATGCGGACGGCAAGGTTGAAGACCTGTCCCAACTGACAGCAGGTTCAGGTTTCCTGGCGTTGGATAAAGACGGTGACGGCAAAATTAATAATGGTACCGAGCTATTTGGTGCTCAAAGTGGCAATGGTTTTGCTGATCTTCGTGCCTATGATGAAGATGGCGATGGCTTTCTGGATGAGGATGATGCTGCTTTTAGCCAGTTAAGAATCTGGGTGCCTGATGCAGAGGGTAATGGGCAACTTTACGCTTTACTGGATAAAAACGTTGGTGCTATTTATCTGGGTAATGCGGATACCAAGTTCTCACTGAATCGTAGCAGTGATAATGAACAGTTGGGCTTACTGCGTAGCAGCGGTGTTTTCTTGAAGGAAGATGGTGGCGTCGGCACTGTTCAGCAGATTGATCTGAAGGTCTAGAGAGATAGCGAAGCAAGAGTAGCCGGATATTTAGGTGCTTGGAATGGTCCGCTTGTTGGACATATAGCATTTTCTGGTTCTAAGGGCTGACAAGGTAGAAACTTTTGCTTTGCTATCTGAGCCAGGGCTCAGATAAGTGACTCAGTTAACTGATAGTCAGCCTTTATATTGTCGGTATGATAGTTTCTAATATAGCAGCATTCGTTATATATCTATCTTTGTTACGCTCTGTTACGCTCTGGTATTATACTGAATATAATAATAACGGAGCGCAGCCATGTCATATAAAGAAGAATGGTTAACGACTGACAATCAAGAGCTGGTGCCACTAACCCGTTGGCAAAACACGGTCAACCTGATGGCCTCTTTATTTAGGGCTCCTGCGGGCTTTATTGTGCAATATCAACCGGAAGGCTACCGGGTAACCATTGCCAGTGAACAGGATGAAAATCCTTACGGTGCTGGTGCAATCATCCCCCCCGATACTAATATCTTCTGTCGTAAAATTGTTGAAACTCAGCAAGAGTTGTATGTGAATCATGCAACGCAGGATGATGAGTGGCAGACAAACCCCGAAGTCACTAATGACGGTTTTAATTCTTACCTTGGTTTTCCTATTTTTTGGCCCAGCGGCAAACCTTTTGGCACTATCTGTGTGATGGATTTCGAGGTGACTCATTACGATGAAACCTATGTTCAGCTAATTAAGCAATTTCGTGATCTCGTTCAAACTGACTTATTACTGGTAGAACAGTTCGAGCAAATTCGGGAGTTGGCTTTGATGGATGAGCTGACCGGTTTGTTTAACCGTCGTGGCTTACTAACGGTTGCTGAGCAGCGTGTTCAGCTGGCCCGGCGCAATGGCAGTGATTTAGCACTGATCTATCTCGATATGGATGGTTTGAAAGGATTGAACGATAGAATAGGTCATGAAGCGGGTGACTTAGCCCTTGCTGGTGTGGGGCATTGCATTCGTAACAATATCCGTGGCAGTGATGTGTGTGCCCGCCTCGGTGGTGATGAATTTCTGATTCTGGCAGAAACAGCTAATCTTAATCAGATGGAAAGCGTGTGTGAACGAATTGAGCTCGACTTTAAAGCATTGTTAGAGGGGAGTATAAAAGCCGATCTATCCAATCTGGGGCTTGGTTTGAGCTATGGTGTTGTAGCCATTGAAGACTTGGCCCAGCCGTTGGACGTTTGGGTGCGTCAGGCTGATCAGGCTATGTATTTGTGTAAGCAGGCTAGAAAAATTTCCTCATAATCACACAAGCCATTGGCAGAGCCAAAAAGCCCCGGCGCTTCCTTGTGGGATAATGCCAGGGCTTTTCAGGAGTGTAAGCCCCGGTTTTTGGCTGGGGCTTTTTAGTTGCTAAACCGTTACAACTCAGAGTGGTGGGTTAATCAGGATTGATCTGTTAACCCACCGTTATCCAAGGCCTTAGCCCATGATAGATTGGTACATCACGATGATGACTGCCAGTGGAGTCACGTAGCGAGTGATGTTCCAGAACAGGGTCATTGCGCCGTTAGACATGTTCAGCTCAGCCGCAACGTCTTCTTTCTTCATTACCCAGCCTACGTACAGAGCGGCCAGCAGACCTGCCAGAGGCAGCATGATGTTAGCAGTGATGTAGTCCAGCAGATCAAAGATAGTCTTACCTTCGAAGGCTGCGAACATACCCAGTGGGTGCACATCAGACCATACGTTCAGAGACAGTACAGTTGCGATACCCAGGAACCAAACCGCGCCACCCGCAACCAGCGTTGCAGTCATACGGTTGAAGCCACTGCGCTCTTCCAGCCATTCTACAGAAGGCTCCAGCAGCGAGATGGCAGAAGTCAGGGCTGCGAATACCAGCAGTACGAAGAACAGTGTACCGATCAGGGTGCCCATGGACATGCTACCAAACGCCATTGGCAGAGATACGAAGATCAGACCAGGGCCCGCGCTTGGCTCCATACCGTTCGCAAATACGATTGGGAAGATCGCCATACCGGCAACCAGTGCCACAACGGTATCCATCAGGCCAACAGTGATCGAGGTTTTAGCGATAGAGGTTTTCTGATCCAGGTAAGAACCGTACGCCATCATTACGCCAGTACCCAGACTCAGGGTGAAAAACGCATGACCCAGTGCCTTCAGAACACCTTCGCCAGTCAATTTGGAAAAATCAGGGTTAAACAGGAAGTTTACACCTTGAGCAAAACCACTTGTGGTCATGGCGTAAACGACCATGACAACCATCAGTACAAACAGGGCTGGCATCAGGTAGGTGACTGCTTTTTCCAGACCGCCTTTAACCCCGCGGGCTACGATAAACAGTACACACGCCATAAAGACACTGTGCCAGAAAAGTAGGGTAGAAGGATCGCCCAGCATGGCGCCGAAGATACCGCCTACGGCATCGCTGGTTTGACCCACGAAGTCACCGCTGATGGTATAGCCTACGTAGTTGATGGCCCAGCCGCCAATCACGCTGTAGAAGGAGAGAATCAGGAAGGCTGCGATAGTACCCAGAGTACCAATGGAGACCCAGCCGGCGTTGGCGTTATGTTCGCGAATCAGTTCACGCATACTGGCGATCGGACTCTTGCGGCCTTTACGCCCCAGCATCACTTCTGCAATCAGAATCGGCAGACCGACCACGGCGATACACGCCAGGTAGACCAGTACAAAGGCACCACCACCATTTTCACCCGTGATGTAAGGGAGTTTCCAGATGTTGCCCAGGCCAACCGCTGAACCGGTGGCAGCCATAATAAACGCCCAGCGAGAGGACCAGTGTAGGCCCTGATGCCCGGCGGCAGTCGTTGTTGTCGTTGTATTTGACACGAGTTTCTCCTCGAATTTGACGCATATGTTCACACCTGGAACCCAGCGGATAGCCGGGCTCCAGTCGATGAAACTGGGTTAAAGGTTAAGCTGCTTGATGAATCTTTTCCGGGTTGGTAAACCGCTCTTTAGCCACCGCGTCCGCGACAACATGAGTGGGTTGTTGCTCTTGCTCGGAACGGGTGAAGATTTCCATCAAGGTATCGTGAATTGTTTCGATATGGCGGTTCAGGGCGTCCGGATCGTCGTTACCTAAACGTTCGTAACACACATCGATAATGCCACCGGAGTTGATGGCGTAATCTGGGGCATACAGGATTCCACGCTGGCGCAGTTGTTCGCCGTGGCGATCGTCGTTTTCCAGCTGGTTGTTTGCCGCACCTGCAACAACAGTGGCCTTCAGTTGGGCAATGGTGTCGTCGTTCAATACAGAACCCAGAGCACATGGGGCAAATACGTCCACGTCTAAGCCAAAGATCTCTTCGGCGGTAACGGCGGCTGCACCTAATTCATTAACACAACGTTGAACCATATCGTCGTAGATATCGGTCACCCAAAGCTCGGCACCAGCATCTTTCAGATGTTTGGCCAAACGGAAACCAACGTTACCGACACCTTGAATAGCCACTTTCAGGCCTGTCAGGTCGGTACGGCCTAAGCGGTGCTGTACAGCCGCTTTCAGACCAACAAATACGCCATAGGCGGTGGAAGGGGAAGGGTCACCACTGCGGGTTTGGCCATCCAGGCAGTGTTTCTCGTGGATACCCGCTACAAAGCTGGTTTCCTCTGCCATGATTTTCAGATCGGGAACACTGGTACCGGAGTCTTCTGCGGTGATGTAGTGACCGCAGGCGGACTCGATTAAGCGGCCCATTGCTCTCAGGAGTTCAGGTGTTTTGTGTTCGCGGGGGTTGCCAATAATGACTGCCTTGCCACCACCTAAAGGCAGGTTGGCCAGGGCAGATTTGTACGTCATACCACGGGACAGTCTCAGGACATCGCGTAACGCTTCGTCATCATTTTCGTAGGGCCACATACGGCAGCCGCCCAGTGCTGGGCCAAGGTTGGTGTTGTGAACCGCAATGATGGCGGAGAGTCCGGATTCGGCGTCGTGGCCGAACAGCACCTTCTCGTGCTCGTCAAAATCGGGATGGCTAAATACGTTCATGGCGTACTCCTTTTTATTATCGGCTTTTGGCCTTTATTCGCAGGACCGCTTGTGGCGGCCACAGTCCCCTGTTCTGTGTGAACGGTGCATCTGTTTTATTAGGTATGGTTTGTAACAGCCTAATTGGCAAGCCGCTGTTTTGTGGGTGACACGGACAGCAGGCCTAAACACACAGTTGGAGTGGTGAATTACACATTGTATGCCAACAATAAAGAAATCAAATTAAAACAATGACATATACTGGTATTGCTTGTGGTAAGCATAGCATATGCCAATCGGTTATCAGACTTTGGTGTTACCAGAGTACACGGCTATGTTACCAAATGATCTTTAGTGAATTGTTCTGAAAAAAAGACTCATATAGATGTATCAACTGTCAATATCTTTTAATTCAGTAAAACTGTTCTATCGGTGTCTGCTTAATATTCAACTTGTAGAACTGGATAGTTTTCTTGCCAGATGACAGGCAATATTCGCTAAGGATCACGGCTTATCAGGCTTTGATGCAACAGTTACTTCCTGATAAAAGCCGGGTTGTGTAAAGAAAATTTTACGATGGCAGTGGGAGGTGTATTATTCAGGCACAAGGTGGTGCTCTGTGCATATACTGAATATAGCGGCAAATATTGAGTCGGCTTCTCATCATCATCGATCACTTAGCCAGATCATCAGGAGCGGGTAGGATGAAAGATCACTCTAACCGGTTAAGCTATATCATCATGGTTATCGGTTTTACCCTGTCAGCTGTTTTAGCTTATCAGATGGCCAGTCTGAAAAATGAAACGTTACGTGAGCAGATCAAGTCAGAGATGAAGGAGCTTTCTTTGTTGGTTGCTCATGATTTAGCCATCAATTTTGAGGGGCTATATACTGTTCAGGGGCTTTTAGCCTCCAGTACGTCTGTCACTCAGGTGACATTTGATCAACTGGCAGAGCAGACTATCTCCCGCCATCGCCATTTGCGTGGTGTTCAATGGGCTCCTAGAGTAATGTCTGCTCAACGTGCGGCTTTTGAGCAACAGATGCGGCAGACCTTCAGTGATTACCAGATCTTAGAGCCTACAACCGATAATAGCCGTATACCGGCACGCAACCGGGCGGTGCACTTCCCTATTGCACTGTCGCGACCTACGGGTGATCAATTGGGCATAGACTTGGCGGGGCAAAGTGTCCCTTTAGCTGCTATTCGACAGGCCTTGCAATCGGGCGAGATGACAATCAGTGATCCTTTGGCTCAGCCAGGTAGCAAGGCTGATCTACAGAATACACAACGGAATTTTCTGGCCATACTGCCTGTATTCAGAGAACGCAACTCACCACACAACCAGATTGATGACTTAAGAGGGGTTTTGGTTGGGCAGTTTACTATTTGGACGTTGGTACGGGATGCGCTGACTACCTCGCATCTGGCAGGCCTACACGTCACCCTGTTCGATTTAACCGCTCAGCAGCAACATGGCTTTGATGCTTCGGTGCTTTTTTCACAAATGCCTGCATCCCCTGCGGTAGACGATATGGCTCAGCGGTTTATGTTAAATAACCTGGGAGGCCATAATTGGCAGTTGATAGTGGCACCTTCGGAAGGCTTTATCCATGAGCGTAAAAGCTCTGTGGCTTATATCGTGATGCTGCTGGGTATTATCATTACTGGTTTTCTAACTGCTTATCTGCGCATGATGGCTCGGAGAAATCAACAGCAGATGATTGCCATCAAGGAAAAAAACCATGAGATTCAGCTCAGCCATAAACATCTGGAACAGCTGAATCAAACCGATGGTCTGACCGGTATCTCTAACCGCCACTATTTTGAAGAATGCTTTGATCTGGAGTGGAAACGAACCCGTAGGGAGCGCCAGCCTATTGCTCTTGTGATGTTTGACCTGGATTGTTTCCAGCATTTTAATGAAGTGAATGGTCGTTTAAGAGGAGACGAGTGTTTACGTAATATTGCCGAATTGGTGAAAACGACCATCCACCGTCCCGGTGACCTTTTTGCCCGCTTTGACGGCCAGCGTTTTGTGTTGCTGTTGCCTAATACGCCCAGCTCGGGTGCTAGGGTTGTAGGCGAACAGTGTCGGCAATTAGTGGAGTCAATTGCGTTACCTCATCGCCGCTCTACTATAGCCGAAGTAGTGACGGTGAGTGTTGGTGTATGCTCATTAATCCCTGAGAACAGTATGCATCATGAACAGATGCTGGATATGGTCGATCAGGCTTTAGCCTTGGCAAAACAGCGGGGGCGTAATCAAGTGGTGGATGCGGAGAGTGAAAGTATTCGTCCCAGAACACTTACAGAACGCCCCATTAATATCGATGATTAGTGGTTATCAATGGAGGCGCTTTAATGATGGTGCCAAATAACTGGGATTAGCTTAACCGTCTGATTTCATAAGGGCTGTAGCCAAAACGCTTTTTAATCAATTTACTGAGATAACTGGCATCTTTTAAACCGATCTCTGCGGAGAGTGTTGCCAGATTGTGGTGTGATTGACGGCCACCTGAACTCCACATCTGGAATGTACTAATGTGTGTTTCTCTTTCTGCATTCCATCTGAAAGGGGGGCAAGGCATGTCAGCTGCCAGCGACAATATCTCTATTGGCTGTAATCTGCATCATCGACTGAAAACCTGAGCTTATCCAGAAAGCCTGCAAAGGGCAGCAAGGTAAACTCCGGTAAAGGCAAGAGAAGAGAAGAAAAGAAACAGGGTTCTGCAGAGATGAGGTCATTATTTTGTCTAAATTATCGTAATAAGTGTCTATATATTGCTTATAGGTCAACCAGAATTCAACATACACTGCAGCCATTGATAAAAGAATCAGGAGTAGGTATGGACCCGTTTATATGGCTAACTTTTGCGGCGGCTGCATTGGGGTTATCGGTTACACCGGGCCCAAATGGCTTGTTAGCACTGACTCACGGTGCGATGCATGGTAAAAGGCTGGCACTGTTCACGATTTCCGGCGGTGTACTGGGATTTATGATGTTGTTTGCCGTTACGGTGGCAGGTTTAGGCGTGATGTTGCAGGCCTCTCCTACCGCGTTAACACTGCTAAAAGTCATAGGCGCATTCTATTTAATTTGGTTGGGTGTTCAGCTCTGGCAGGCACCAGCACTGAAGCTGGATATGGTGGAGCAGAGTGGTAATTTAAGTGCTTATCGTTTGTTTCGACAGGGGATGTTAGTGGCACTGTCAAACCCGAAAGTGATTCTTTTTCTGGGCGTTTTTCTGGCAATGTTTATCGACACCGAGCGCCCTTTGATACCTCAGTTTATGTTGATGGCATTGACTTTTGCCGTGACCGAATTTGCAGTGGAGTACCTGTTGGCTGCTTTGGCCGTTAAAGCCCGGCCCTGGTTAATACGGAAGGGGAAAGGTTTTAATCGCTGCTGTGGTGTATTGTTTATGGCATTAGGTGTAGTGCTGCCTTTTTCGCAATAGCTCGCAATAATAGGTGATAGGATATCGTTGCAGAGGCTATTACACAGAGGCTTTTAAACAGAGGTTCTCACACAGACTCGGCCTGTGTGATTCTGTACGAGAGAAAACTCGATTTCGGATAAAACTATTGGGGTTCAGTTAAAAGCTACTGGGACAGATATTTCTTCAGTGTTTCTTTATACACTTCTGTTTCTACTAACCACTGAACGGCCAGATTAAATGCCTCAACCTGCCCTTGAGTCATGGAAGCTTTGCTGATCATAAAGTGCGCAGGATCATCGCTTAGCACCTGAGGGTGCTCACTGATATGGCCGGAATAACCCAGATTACGGGCATGATAGAAACCGACATAGCGATCGACAATTGCGATATCCGCCCGCTCCATCAGTAACATTCTGATCTGTCCGTGGGTGCTGTTTGTTAATGCCAGTTGCTGTTCTTTCAATAGATGTTTGGCATCTTGCCATTCCTGGCCGTACCAGCCTCCCAGCCCAGTGGTAAATCTAAGTCCGCGTTGCAGCATATCGGTTAAAGACAGGTGAGCAAGCTCGGTAACATCGGCCCGGCGGATAAACATCACACTGGTTTCACCACGATAAGGGGGCGAAAAGTGGGCGTACTGTTGGCGCTCCGGGGTGATAGAGGCTGCTGCCATGAGGTCAATTTTACCCTCTGATAGCATTTTCTGCGCACGTTTAGGTGGCAGCATGATCACTTTTAGATCGCAACCCATACGAGCGGTGATCAGTAGTGCCAGCTCAACGTCCAAGCCGATCAAATGACCTTCATTATCCGTATGCTGATAAGGAGCATAGTCCCCTGAGTGGGCCATAGTAAGAGCTCTGGGGCATAGCTGTTTGGGATCTAACTGTTTGGGATCATGGAGGCCGCTATGTGTAAATCCGGGTAAAGAAAGAAACAAAAGCGAGAAAAGCATCAAAGAACTCAGGTATCGACTTGCTTGTGAAGAAGAGGGCAAGATGTGAGGCATTATCCGGGCGATTAATAAAGATTTTGGCAGCCTGGACGGAAGAAAAGAGATGTTACGCTGTTTAGGCATAAAAATAGATCTCATATCTGGATACCCCGAGTCGATGGTGTCGGTGAAATTGGTCGCCAGAGTCCATTTATGGCTTTGTGATATATTTTGTCGCGATATTCTTTGTTATTAAAGCTGTGTTTGCAGGAAGCCCACCAGCATGCGTACCTTAGGAGAAAGATGACGATTATGGGGATATAGCGCCCATATACCCTCATCATCCGGTTGAAACTCGGGCAATAGCTCAAGCAGTTCCCCGCTTTCCAGATGGCTCTGTACATAAAAATCGGGTAGCTGTACCAAACCTAACCCCTTTAAGACGGCATCCAGTAACGCATTACCACTGTTATATCTTAGACTACCACTGACCCGAAGGCTGCGCTCTTTGCCATCTTGTTTAAAACGCCAGAAATCCAGTGTACCCAGTAAGCAATTATGTCTATTGAGTTCGGATAATGTATGAGGCATACCGTAGGTTTGGATATAACCAGGTGAGGCACATAGAAACAGTTTCCGGCTCGCCAAGCGTTTTGCCATCATGCTGGAGTTGTCCAGCTTGCCCAGGCGAATGGCCAGATCAAAGCTTTCCTCAACCAGGTCCAGTTTCTGGTTGCTTAATTGCAGCTGTACTTCCAGTTCAGGGTACTGCAGCACAAAGTCGTTGAGTAACGGAGCAACCACACTTTCACCATAGGTAATAGGAGCTGTGATACGTAGCTTTCCTCTGGGTGTCCCGTGCAGTTGAGTGAGGGTACGCTCCGCTTCTTCCAGGCCGTCCAACACCTGACGACAATGCTGATAATAAACCTGACCGGCCTCAGTCACCGAAACCTTACGCGTGGTGCGATAAAGCAGCTTAGTTGCCAGGCGTTTTTCCAGTTGGCTGATCAAACGGCTGACTTGGGCAGTAGAGATACCTACGCGTTTTGAGGCTTGGGTAAAACTGCCGCTTTCAACCACGGCAACAAACTCATTCACACCTTCCCATTGGGCCATGATGGACTCATCTCTCTTTAACAGTACCTTTTTAGGGTTTTATTATTACATATATGTAAAAGTAATTTGTAAAATCAAGCTATTATCATTTCTGAAGAAATAACTACACTAGTTGATTATACGGCGATAGATAAAACAAGACATCGCTGATCTAAAGAGAAAATCAGAAGACTCTGTTTGTAGGTAACCACTGTTTATAGGTAACTATTTTTGTGCAAGCGCTTGGACATTTCGTGCAAGCACTTGGACATGTAACCGTGTCTTTTATCGTGATTGTTTGAAGGAGTTCATTATGACTGCTGAAGTAATTAAATGCCGTGCTGCGGTTGCCTGGGGCCCAAATGAGCCGCTGAAAATTGAAGAAGTCGAAGTAGCGCCGCCTAAGGCCGGTGAAGTTCGTGTTCGTATTGTCGCGACCGGTGTTTGTCATACGGATGCATTCACTCTGTCTGGCGAAGACCCTGAAGGTATCTTTCCATCGATTCTGGGTCACGAAGGCGGCGGCATCGTTGAGTCTGTGGGCGAAGGTGTTACCAGCCTGAAAGTAGGCGACCACGTAATCCCTCTGTACACCGCTGAGTGCGGTGAGTGTAAGTTCTGTAAGTCCGGTAAAACCAATCTGTGTCAGGCGGTACGTGCTACTCAGGGCCAGGGCTTGATGCCAGATGGTACCAGCCGTTTCACTTGTAATGGCGAAACCATCTTCCATTACATGGGTTGTTCTACTTTCTCTGAGTACACGGTGCTGCCAGAGATATCCCTGGCGAAAGTAAGCCCTGAAGCACCACTGGAAGAAGTGTGTCTGCTGGGTTGTGGTGTCACCACAGGTATGGGCGCAGTAACCAATACCGCTAAGGTTCAAGAAGGCGACACTGTGGCTATCTTCGGTCTGGGTGGTATTGGCCTGGCGGCGATTATTGGTGCAAAAATGGCCGGTGCCAGCCGTATCATCGGTATTGATATTAACGAATCCAAGTATGAACTGGCGACAAAACTGGGCGCGACTGATTGCATCAACCCTCGTAACTTCGACAAGCCGATTCAGGAAGTGATTGTTGAAATGACCGACGGTGGTGTGGATTACTCCTTCGAATGTATCGGTAACGTTGATGTGATGCGTTCCGCACTGGAGTGCTGTCACAAAGGTTGGGGTGAGTCTGTGATCATCGGTGTTGCCGGTGCAGGTCAGGAAATCTCAACCCGTCCATTCCAGTTGGTTACTGGTCGTGTATGGCGTGGTACGGCATTTGGTGGTGTTAAAGGCCGTTCTGAGCTGCCAGGCATTGTTGAAGACTACATGGCAGGTAAGTTCGCACTGGACGACTTTATCACTCACACCATGAGCCTGGAAAAGATCAACGAAGCTTTTGATCTGATGCATGAAGGTAAGAGTATCCGTAGTGTTGTTCACTACGACATGTAATCCTTCTTTTTTGAGCTTAAGGCTTTTTGAGTTTTAATCTGCTTAGAATTTAAATCTCGGGAGCCTTAATCGGAAAGAGCGTAATCACAGAGCCTTTATCTTTGTTCGCTTTTAACCTGTAGTCCTGCTTACTCAGGCAGGGCTGCCAGGAGTCGTTATGAATCTGGAAAATATCAGCTGTAATAAAAGCTTTGGTGGTTGGCATAAGCAGTACACCCATGATTCCAAGGTGTTGAACTGCGCCATGCGTTTTGCCATCTATCTGCCACCGCAAGCATCTCAGGGGCAGAAGGTGCCTGTACTGTACTGGTTATCTGGTTTAACCTGTACCGATGAGAACTTTATGCAAAAAGCGGGTGCGCAGCGCCGTGCCGCTGAACTGGGTATTGCGATTGTGGCACCGGATACCAGCCCGCGCGGTGAAGGTGTCGGTAATGATGAAGGTTACGATCTGGGCCAGGGTGCGGGTTTCTACCTGAATGCCACTCAGGAGCCTTGGAAAGCTCATTATCAGATGTATGACTATATCGTGCATGAGCTGCCGGAACTGATCGAAGCCACTTTCCCTGTGTCTGATCAGCGTGCAATTGCCGGTCACTCTATGGGTGGTCACGGTGCATTAACGATCGCGCTGAAAAACGCTGAGCGTTACCGTTCTGTTTCTGCGTTTAGTCCGATTACTAATCCGATCAACTGCCCTTGGGGCCAGAAAGCGTTTACCGCTTATTTGGGCGAAGATCTTGAAAGCTGGCGTCAATATGATAGCTGTGAGCTGTTAAAAGCGACCGCTAACCAAGAGTCTGTGAATAAACTGCCCATCCGTGTGGATCAAGGTGAAGATGATAGCTTCCTGCAGTCTGAGCTGAAGCCGGAAAACCTGGTCGCAGCGGCGGAACAGGCGGATTATCCGCTGGAGCTGCACCGTCATAAAGGCTATGACCACAGCTACTACTTTATCGCCAGCTTTATTGAACAGCATCTGGATTTCCATGCGGAATTCCTGAAAGGCTGATGCTTAATAAACGGGGTCTGATACGGCTAAGCGATTTGTGTAAATCGAAACTAAGCTTCTGGCTGTATTAGGTTTCGCCTATTTATCAGGTCCTGGGTGATCAATTACTCGCTTTAACCCGCTGCGGCGGGTTTTTTTATCGCAGCTGGATTTTATAACAACTAGATAGAGCAAAGAGACACTATGAACGAGCAAACCCGATCTATCCCGACCAATATTATTACCGGTTTCCTTGGTGTCGGGAAAACCACGGCCATCAATGGCTTGCTGGCTAATAAGCCTGAAGGTGAGACCTGGGCTATTCTCGTCAATGAGTTTGGTCAGGTGGGTATTGATCAGGAGATGTTGCCGGATCAGGATGGCCTGCATGTAAAGGAGCTGACTGGTGGCTGCATGTGCTGTGCCGTGGGCGCTTCTTTAACGCAAACACTGGCTTTGCTTATAGAGCGGGCAAAGCCTGATCGTCTGATTATTGAACCTACGGGACTTGGTCATCCGGAGGGGATTATTGATACGTTAATGGGCCCTTCTTTTAAGGATGTACTTGATCTAAGGGCGACCCTATGTTTGCTTGATCCACGTCTGCTTGAACGGCAAGAGGTGGTGGATAATGCGACCTTTCAGGATCAGTTAAGTTTGTCAGATGTGGTATTGATCAATAAATGCGACCTGGCAGATGAGGCTCTGGTGGAGTTAGCTGAAGCCAGTCTGGGCAATATGTTCCCACCGAAGCAATATGTTGGCCGTACTACTCAGGCTGTGATTGATCCCGCCATGCTGGATTTTGTCCGTAATGGTCAGTTAAGCGCTCAATTTCCTGAGGCTCATAAGCATGATCATGGACACAAACACGATCACGGGCATGATCACAACCATTTGAATGGCCACAGTCATCAGTATGAGCACAGCCATCAGCATGATCTCCAAAGTCATGGGCACGCTCATCAAGAAACTGGCATAGAGCGTCAGCCAGAGCCGGGCCGACCGATTCGAAAAACGGGTCATGGTAGTGGCTTTTTTAGCTGTGGCTGGGTTTTCCACCGGGATGATTGCTTCGATTATTGGGAGTTGGAAGAGATCCTTAATGGCCTTGAAGGGATTAATCGCATTAAAGGTGTGATCCGTATTGGTCGTGATTGGGTGTTATTCAATCGGGTTTTGGATGAGCATGATTTTGATAAGGTGGCTTATCGTCGCGATTCGCGCATAGAAATTATTAGCCCCCGTGAATTGAACTGGGAAAAGATCGAGCAGAATATGATGGCTTGTCAAGTAGGCCGTTAAACTTAGATCGATCTCATAGTCATTCGGGCTGATTTTTTCTGTCAGGGATAGGGCGTTAATGGCGGTGATTGCAGACCATAGTGGGCAAACAGTTGATCCATTTCCGGCCCTTTAAGTTTTAGTAGTAGTGCGTTGAATTCATCGATGCTGATAGGGGATTCTGGTAAGACAATAAACTGACGGTTGTAACTGTGATCTTCCTTCGGGTTGATACTGAATTGTTTGTAGCGTTCAGGCTCCGAGGCTGCAATCCAGTTGAGCAGGGACTCGCTGGCAATGCCTTGTTCTGTACGGCCATGCTCAACCAAACGTAGCACGGCCAGTTCATCTGTTACCAAGCGTACATGAGCTATCTTTGCCAGGTTTTTAGAGCTAAAACTAGCAAAGGCGTAGTGGAAGCCTCTCACCGCAGCGAGAGAGCCCTTGTTTTCAGGATTTGTACTTTCAGTTAAGCTGAAAAACAGGTCTCGCCCTTCAGTAAGTGTCAGGCTGCCCAGTCCCCCTCGTTTAGTCCAGCCCCAGCCAATATTACTAAAAGCGATCAGATCAGGTGGCATGTATTTATCGGTTGCCAAAAGCCGCTTAACCGGTATTAACCGGGCGGAGAAGTGATATTTATCCTGTTTTTTATTCAAAAAACCGACGAAGTCGTAGACCAAGCCTTGCTCTGTATCTGGGTTGATCACAAAAGGAGGCTGAACAGAAGTCAGGCCTACATTGATGTGTTGGCTCGCATATCCCGTAGGAGCGATACAAAATACACAGAAGATTAACGCTAAAACGGATCGCTTTGGATATGACATAACAGATTAAACCCGATAGCTGAGCTAAGTTCAGTATAAGGTGAGTGACCGAAAGCGCCAATGTTGTATTCTTAATGCAGATCTAATTTTGCTTTTAATCAAGACTTGCTACCTCAAATGCAGGAGTGTTTTATGTCCACGGACTGGCAGTTAATCCGTAAGCTTGTGAATTCCACGCTTGATGCCTGTGAAGCGATTGATCGGATGAATATTTGTGATCAGGAGCGGGCTGTTCTGATGGGTGATATTGCAGATGAGCAGGGGCCTACGGTATGGGATTGCCTGCAAAGCGCTTATATTGCCCCTGAAAATCTGCGTTATTCAGTGATTCGTGGCCGTGGTCAGTTGGATGATGCTACGCCTTTTGTTCAACCGGTGAGCCGGGTGCTGCAGCAGATGGGAATGCTGGCGGCGGAACTGGTGGGGGCTGAGCAGTTACATACTCCACTCAAAGGGCTTGATCCTTATCGTCCTGATAGTTCAACGACACTGGCGGCAGAAGTGGAAAATCTGGCACAGTGGTATGAAAAGTTCTTCGTGCCTGGGGTTGAGAGTGCTTTGGATAAAGCCCGAACAGAGGAGAGAGAGTGAGTGAAGCTTCTTATTTTTGTTTGAAAAATAAGAAGTTGTCTGTTTGAAGGTTGCTGTGCCCGGGATGGTGAATAGTCTTTATGTAGTAAAGTGTAATTGCTTTGTATCTTTTTGTGTGGAATATTTATCCTCTGACTAACATAAGAACTACTCCCGAGATTTGTAAGCCAGAAGGTCTGCTCTTTCGGTTATAGCTGTTTAGTGAATTATTTTTGCAGACTTTCGTTTCTACGAGGACATACATATGCGCACCCTGACCTTTACCCTATATGTTCAAACTGGCGATGATGCCGTCGCTCCTGCAACTTTGACCATCACTGAAGATGGGTTAGGTGGTTTAGATTTCTTTATCTCAAATAATCTAGATAATGATTCCATGATTGGAGATATTCGTGCTGTATTCTTTGATGTGGAAGATGACAGCTTGTTAGGTAGTTTATCGGCGGTAGGCTCCGATGTGACAGAAGTCCAGCAGTCTGGATCTGTCAGCAATCTGGGCGGTGGTGCCACTTCATCAGGTGTGCCGGACAGCCCTTATGAAGTTGGGGTGGAAATTGGTACTTCCGGTCAGGCTACGGATGATCTGCAGCAAACAAGTTTTATCCTAACATCATCTCTGCGTGCTCTAACCTTGGATGATATTGCGTTACAAAGCTTTACTGTACGTCAAACCTCTGTGGGTGAAGAAGGGGGGGATCGTTCTGGGTCAGATAAACTATGGGGTACTTCGCCGTTCCCGGTTGATGCTATGAATGATGATGTCCAAGTTAGTGAGGACGCACATAATACCGTTAATCTTCTTGCCAACGATATTGATGAAGATGCTGGAAATATCGATGGTGATTCGATTCCTGATGGTCTCACGGTTACAGCTGTCAATGGTGATAGCGGTTTGGTAGGTACTGCAATTACTCTTGCGGATGGGATCAGTTACACCCTGAATGAGAATGGTGAAATTGTAGTTGATGCCGAGCACGCGGATTATCTGTCCGAAGGCGAGATTCTGACTTTCTCAGCCTCATACACGGTTGATGACAATAATGGTGGCTCTGATGCTGCCGACGTGACTATCACTGTTTTGGGGGTAAACGATGCTCCGACAGCCGTGGATGATTTTAATCAAACAGATGAGAGCACCGTTGTCTCTGGCACTGTTTTACCAAATGATCACGATATTGATCGCCTGGATATGATTAGTATCAATGGCATCGTTGATGGTGACCCAATATCACTGGCTTCGGGGGCCTTAATTTCATTTTATGCCGACGGCTCTTATGATTTCGATCCCAATGGTGTTTATGACTACTTAAACGATGGGGAAACCGCGACAGAAGTGATTAGTTATGAGATTGTGGATAATCATGGTGCAACCGCTACTGCAGATCTGACAATCACTATTACCGGTACAGGTTCGACAGAAGATGACTCATCGGGTAGTGATGATCCATCTGGAGACGATAATTCTCAAGGTGATACAGGAAATCATTTTGGTACCTTCCTGAATAAAAAAGGAAATGCTGAGAAAGCGATTTCTAATGTTGTTCTGTATCTTCAGAATGATGATGGCTTTTTAAAGGTGAAAATTGACAGCTGGGATGGTGGCGAAACTGATTTAGACAATGTCGATGTAAATGCCTTCCTGGCGGATAACTACGGCAGCTATGAGTGGCTGGCAGCTTCAATTAAAGCGGGTAATAATCACAATCGTGATTTAGGGCCGGGTGAAGGGCAGTTGTTTATGTTGGATGGTGATGAGGGGATTGATTACTACCAAAATGGGGATGTACCAGAGCCTCTGACTGCAGAAATATTGGCTGCTCATGCGGATGTGACGGTTCAGTATAGCCCAGATCTATTCTGATAATTTGATGCTCAATTTTAATTCAAAAAAGCGAATGGGCTTGGCTCTTTCGCTTTTTTATTAAAAGGGTCGCATCCTTTAAAAGGGTTTAAATCCCTGAAGCATAAACTTGGTATTAACATATAACTGTTCAATTTAGCCATTGTTGATGTTTAAAGGTTGAATTTTTGCGCAAAACTGCATCCAATAGCGGGCTTGGATGGAGGGGTGATGCAAAATATCGAAACCAAGTGGCTGGAAGATTTTATCGCTTTGGCGCAAAGCCAGAGTTTTTCCCGTGCTGCACAACAACGTCATGTGACGCAACCGGCCTTTAGTCGTCGTATTAAGACGCTGGAGCAAGCTGTGGGTGCTCAGCTGTTTGATCGTGAGGCCCAGCCTGTGCGTTTAAGTGAGGCCGGGCGTCAGTTTTTGCCTGTGGCGCGTAAGGTTCTGACGCAACTTCAGGGGTCGGTCAAACAGTTGTCGCATGCTGGTGAGTACCTACCCCGGGTTAATTTCTATGCGGCACACTCTCTTTCCTTTACTTTGATGCCTGAGTTGGTGCAATGGATGCGTCAGCAGGAGCCGGGTTTTATGGCCCGTACCGAGGCGGCTAATGTGGAGGCAGGTTTAAGTGCGTTGCGCAAAGGCGAGTGTGATTTTCTGCTGGCGTTTCATGATCCCCAATCCTGGATTCGGTTGGATGATAGTCTTTTCCCCAGTTGTCAGTTGGGGTGGACTAAGCTGATTCCTGTCTGTAAAGCGACCCGTCATGGTCAGGCTATTTATCGTCTGGATATCGATCAGGAGGTGCCTTATCTGGCTTACACTTCGGAGGCTATGCTGGGGCAGGCGGTGCGTGAGCGCTTGCGTACACAGCAAGCTGAAGTCCAGTTGCATAAGGTCTATGAGACAGCGATGGCTCAGGGCTTAAAAGAGATGGTGATGGCGGGTGAGGGTGTTGCCTGGCTACCTGATGTGACGATAAAGCGTGAGTTGGAAAGCCATCAGATTGTTCAATGCGGTTCTGAGCAGTGGGTCGTTCCTCTGGAGATTCATGTTTATCGCTCTGCCAAGGTTGATAAGCCAATGGTGGAGCAGATCTGGCAGCTGCTGACTGAGCGTTATGGTTAGCAGGGTGGCTGGAGGCAGTGAGGAGATTGGTGATTTACATATTCCTTCGTTTCTGACCTTCTCCTGGGTAGGCGTTTACTGCGGAGTTTGTTGCTTGGCTTCTAACTCTAAGTGCCTGGCCCTTTTTACTGAGCGCTATTGAGTAAAGTCAGGTGGTGGAGTTGCGGGAGTCTCAGGTATATAATGGCTGGCTTTGTTATCGGGGCCGATAGCTGACTCGGGGCTTGAGCTTTTGTCAACCGCCCATATAGGGTGTTAATCAGATTGCTTTAGCTAACTGGTTGATTTCCCATTAAAAGAGAATATTTGCCTTTGAGGGTGTAATACTCTCAGCACTGGCACCAGCCCGGACAGCCGTGCCAGTAGGTAATACGGCCTGGCCGTGAATTGAATCATGAGTATGACTGCGTTTCATACTTGAGCTCGAATAGATAATTGATATAACAGGAATAGATTATGCGCAGCCATTATTGCGGCGAACTGAATGAGGCCCACATTGGGCAGGAAGTGACGCTGTGTGGATGGGTACACCGTCGTCGTGACCACGGTGGGGTTATTTTTATCGATCTGCGTGACCGTGATGGTCTGACTCAGGTTGTTGTTGACCCGGATACCGAAGAAGCGTTTGCCACTGCGGACAAAAGCCGTAGCGAATATGTGCTGCAAATTAAAGGTCTGGTGCGTCCACGTCCTGAGGGTACGACTAATGCGAACATGCCAACGGGTATGATCGAGGTGCTGGGTAAAGAAGTAACGGTACTGAACGCTTCTGAAACCCCTCCATTCCCTCTGGATGAGCACGTTAAAGTGGGTGAAGACGTACGTCTGAAATACCGCTACGTTGACCTGCGTCGTCCTGAGATGCTGGAAAAACTGCGTTTCCGTTCCCGCATGACTCACACCATCCGTAACTACCTGGATGAGCAGGGTTTCCTGGATATCGAAACGCCGATTCTGACCCGTGCAACGCCAGAAGGTGCCCGTGACTATCTGGTACCTAGTCGTACTCACGCAGGCAGCTTCTTCGCACTGCCTCAGTCACCACAGCTGTTCAAGCAGCTGCTGATGGTGTCGGGTATGGATCGTTACTACCAGATCGCTAAGTGTTTCCGTGACGAAGATCTGCGTGCAGACCGTCAGCCTGAGTTTACCCAGATCGATATCGAAGCGTCTTTCGTGACCGATAAAGAGATCATGGGCCTGGCAGAAGGCATGACCAAGAAACTGTTCAAGGAAGTTCTGGACGTTGATCTGGGTGACTTCCCGCACATGCCTTACGCTGAAGCGATGAGCCGCTTCGGTAGCGATAAGCCTGATCTGCGTATTCCTCTGGAAATGGTAGATATGGGGGATCTGATGGCACAGGTAGACTTTAAAGTCTTCTCTGGTCCTGCGACTGATCCTAAAGGCCGTGTTGCTGCGCTGCGTGTACCTGGCGGCGCTGCTCTGTCCCGTAAGCAGATCGATGAGTACACCAAGTTCGTTGGTATCTACGGTGCGAAAGGTCTGGCATGGATTAAAGTTAACGATCGTTCTGCGGGTCTGGACGGTCTGCAGTCACCAATCGTTAAGTTTATGGAAAATGTGATCGACGACGTTCTGGATCGTGTTGACGCTCAAGACGGCGACATCATCTTCTTCGGCGCAGATAGCACTAAAGTGGTTAACGAAGCGCTGGGTGCACTGCGTTGCAAGCTGGGTGAAGATCTGAATCTGTACACTTGTGAGTGGGCTCCGCTGTGGGTTGTTGACTTCCCAATGTTCGAAGAGAACAGCGACGGTAGTCTGACTGCACTGCACCACCCATTCACTTCTCCAGCATGCAGTGCTGAAGAGCTGGAAGCTAACCCAGAAGCAGCTCTGTCTGTTGCTTACGATATCGTTCTGAACGGTACCGAGCTGGGCGGTGGTTCTATCCGTATCCACGATCAGAAAATGCAGCAAGCGGTATTCCGCACATTGAACATCAGCGAAGAGGAGCAGCAAGAGAAGTTCGGCTTCCTGCTGGATGCTCTGAAGTTCGGTGCGCCACCGCACGGTGGTCTGGCATTCGGTCTGGATCGTCTGGTGATGCTGATGACAGATTCCCAGTCTATCCGTGAAGTGATTGCTTTCCCTAAAACTCAGAGTGCAGGTTGTGTGATGACTGCGGCTCCAGGTGAAGTAAGCGCTGAGCAGCTGAAAGAGCTGAACATTCGTCTGCGTCAGAAGATCGCGCCGACTGAATCTGAAGATTAATTTCTTCTGAGTTGGTCGCAGAGCTAAACAGTTCTGTGGCTAACTGTGGAATCTTAGGATTCTATAAGATGGCATCAGGGGAAGCTCTGATGCCATATTTTTATCTCTCATCTGTGACCTGTTTGATATGGTTTTATATCAGACTCTTTATATTAAATAGCAGGTTATAGCTGAGAGCTAAAAATGGAATGCATCTGTACTAGGTTATTTGAATTGAATAAATATCAAGCAGATAAAGGGTAAAGGCAGGCAGAGTCATTTGGCTCTGCCTGTGTCGTTTTAGGCGCTTGTTATATCCGCATACTTGATGTGCTTGTTATTGGTTATCAGCTGCGCAGCTTTAGTGAAGAATACTCATTACCTGATGCGGTTAGGCATGAAATAGAAGGGCTAAATGGCCATTATTTTAGGTATCGACCCTGGCAGCCGTAAAACCGGTTATGGGGTGATTCGACTGGAAGGACATAAGATCCACTATATCGCCAGCGGTTTTATCCGTATCACCGGGGATACTCTGGCGGATAAACTGCAGCAGGTGTATGCCGGGGTGAGCGAAGTGATCGCTCAGTATCGCCCCGAGCAGTTTGCCATTGAGCAGGTGTTTATGTCGAAAAATGCGGACTCGGCCTTAAAGCTGGGGCAGGCGCGTGGCGTGGCGATTGTTGCGGCGGCGAATCATGGTTTGCCGGTGAGCGAGTATGCGGCGCGTTTGGTGAAGCAGGCGGTCGCGGGTAAAGGCTCGGCGGATAAAGTGCAGATCCAGCATATGGTGGCGTCGATCCTTAAGCTTAATGATCTGCCTCAGTCCGATGCGGCGGATGCCTTAGCGATTGCAATTACCCATGCAAATTCCAGTTTAGGTTTGGTGGCGATGTCCGGCCGTGCCAGTGGCCGTCGAAGCAGCAGTTGGCGCAGCTGGCAACCCGGTCGGTGAATATCGTATGAGTCGTTTATTTCTTTGTCATAAAGAGAGTGGCATCTGTGGCACTGTTTGAAATCCCCTTTATCTATTACCTGGATATCTTCGGCACAATCGTGTTTGCGATTACCGGAGTGTTGGCGGCCAGTGAAAAGCGTTTGGATCTGTTTGGTATGATTGTTGTGGGGGTGGTGACCTCTATCGGTGGTGGTACCATCCGGGATTTGATCTTAGGGCGGGCGCCGGTATTCTGGATTGTAGAGCCCTGCTATATCTGGATCATAGTGATTACTTGCGTCCTGACCTTTATTGTTGCGCGTTTCTATACCTTTCCCCGGCGAGCACTGCTGTTTTCCGATGCGGTGGGTTTGGGGGTGTTTACGGTGATTGGCGCTCAGGTTGCGTTGAATCTGGATCATCCTCCGGTCATTGCGATCACGATGGGGATGATGACGGGGGTGTTTGGTGGTGTAATCCGGGATGTGCTGACCAATGAGATACCGGTGATTTTTCAGAAAGAGATCTACGCCACTGCGGCCCTTGTAGGGGCGCTGGTATTTGTCAATCTCAGTTGGTTTGTGCCGCAAAGCTCGGCGTCGTTTAATGCTGTCATGGCGATGTCATTTGTGATTGTGATTCGTATTGCCGCGATTCGCTGGGAATTGCAGTTGCCGGTATTTCTGCTTAGCAAACGCCCTGATAAAGAGTAGCAGGGGTAATACCAAAGCCAGATAAGTAGTTGCAGGCCGGAAAAGCCGCAAGGTGCTTTTCGGAAAAATAATAATCCGGTTTGGCTGTAAAAGTGACTGTCAATTCATCAGCCAGGCCGTGCAATAATTTAAAAACAGGGAAATACTATGATCGGTCGACTGCGTGGTGTCGTAATCGAAAAAATGCCGCCTCAGCTGGTGGTGGATGTGAACGGGGTCGGTTATGAAGTAGAAGCGCCAATGACCACCTTTTACAAGCTGCCTCATCTGGGTGAAGAAGTGATGCTGTTTACCCATTTTGTGGTGCGTGAAGATGCTCAGTTGTTGTATGGTTTTGCGGATCGTAATGAGCGTCGCCTGTTTCGTGATCTGATCAAGGTGAATGGTGTAGGGCCTAAGCTGGCATTGACCATACTATCAGGTATTGAGGCGACTCAGTTTGTGCGCTGTGTGCATGATGGCGATACCAATGCATTGGTTAAGCTGCCGGGTGTCGGTAAGAAAACTGCAGAGCGTCTGTTGGTTGAGATGAAGGATCGACTGAAAGATTGGAATAACGCACCGGAAGATTTTTCACTGGTGATGAGTGATTCTGATGCGCCTATGCCAGCGGCTAATCAAACCGATAACAGCCTGGAAGAAGCGGAGCAGGCGCTGATTGCACTGGGTTATAAACCGGCTCAGGCCAGTAAAGCGATCAATGCTGTTTATGAATCGGGTATGAGCACGGAAGATCTGATTCGTCATGCATTGAAAGGCATGGTTTAATATACAGTATTAAGTGAAAAGCTAACTGATAGAGCTATGCAATGATAGAAGCCGATCGTTTGGTATCCGCACAAACAAAAACGCGGGAAGAGAGCCACGACAGAGCCATGCGCCCCGAGTATCTGACGGATTACGTCGGGCAGCCGGAAGTGCGTAAGCAGATGGAGATCTTTATCTCTGCAGCCCGTAATCGTGGCGATGCCCTTGATCATACCCTGGTCTTTGGTCCGCCGGGTTTGGGTAAAACCACTCTGGCCAATATTATAGCCAGTGAGATGGGCGTGGCGATTAAAAGTACGTCGGGGCCTGTGCTGGAAAAAGCCGGTGATGTGGCGGCTCTGCTGACCAATCTGGAAGAGGGCGATGTGCTCTTTATTGATGAGATTCATCGTATGAGCGCTGCGGTGGAAGAGGTGCTCTATCCGGCTATGGAAGATTATCAGCTGGATATTATGATCGGCGAAGGTCCGGCTGCGCGCTCCATCAAGATTGATCTGCCGCCTTTTACTTTGGTGGGTGCGACAACACGTGCCGGTCTGCTGACCTCCCCTTTACGGGATCGTTTTGGTATAGTCCAACGGCTCGAGTTTTACAGTGTTGATGATCTGAGTTTTATTACCTCCCGTTCAGCGCGTTTGCTTGGTGTTGATATCGAGCCCGAAGGTGCGTTGGAAATCGCTAAGCGTTCCCGTGGTACTCCCCGTATTGCTAATAGACTGTTGCGTCGTGTGCGCGATTATGCACAAGTGAAGGCAGATGGTGTTGTTTGTGGTGATGTGGCTGATCAGGCACTGAATATGCTTAATGTGGACGCCCACGGTTTTGACCATAACGACAGACGTTTACTGCTGGCGATGATCGAAAAATTTGGCGGTGGCCCGGTGGGGGTTGATAACCTGTCGGCAGCGATTGGTGAAGAGCGCGATACTATTGAAGATGTGTTGGAACCTTATCTGATTCAGCAGGGCTTTATTATGCGTACACCAAGAGGCCGTGTAGTGACCGAGCAGGCTTACCTGCACTTCGGCATGACCATGCCTGAGATGTAGGTTTGTTAAGTATTACGCGCACAAGAGTAGATAGAGTATGTGCTGAGAGTATATGCATTGAAAAAATCAAAGACGACAAAATATAAACAGTTAAAACGGCAGTGTCGGATTAAAAGTAATGTCTGAAGAATATACGTTTGAGTGGCCGGTGCGTGTCTATTACGAAGATACCGATGCCGGTGGCGTGGTGTATTACGCTAACTACCTGAAATTCTATGAGCGTGCCCGCACTGAAGCGGTCCGATCCATCGGCTTTTCACAGGAAGAGATGCGCACTGAGTCCAATACGGTCTTTGTTGTCGGTAATATCAATGTCAATTATCGTCGCCCGGCCAAATTGGACGATGAATTAATTGTACAGCTGAGACTGGACAAAATGGCACGAAGTTATATTGTGTTCCAGCAACAGATCATTTGCGCTGATCAGGTGTTAGGCACGGCTGAAGTGAAAGTGGCTTGTGTCAGCGCTGATGAGATGAAACCAGTGGCTATTCCGGTACAATTAAGAGAAAAGCTGTCTCAACTCGCCTGACTGCTTGAAACAAAGAAAGCGAGGGGAAACTTTTTCTCAGCCTGAGGTCTTATCCACCTAAGTAGAGAATATTTCTTTTTCTCCGGCCTGAGACAAGAGAATTTGATAATTTTTATCATTTAGGTGCTTAGTACTTGCAACTTGGTAAAAATTTTATATATAACAATAGCTTTGGCTATTTTGATGGAAATTTAAGGGGCTCCTGTGGACGATAAACTCTCACTGCTAGGACTGATTGTACATGCCAGTCTGGTTGTGCAGTTGGTAATGGCATCTTTGGTACTGGCTTCAATTATATCCTGGATGTTCATTATGCAGAGAGCTGCCGTGGTAGGTCAGGCTCGCAGAAACCTGGAAAGCTTTGAAGATCGTTTCTGGTCAGGTATGGATCTGAGTCACTTGTATCAGGAACTATCCACTGAAGGTAGTGGCGAAGGTGCTGAGAATATCTTCCGAGCAGGCTTTAAGGAGTTTTCCCGTTTACGTCAGAGAGGCAGTATTGAATCTGATGCCGTTATGGAAGGTGTTCAACGGGCTATGCGTGTAGCCTTGGCTCGTGAGGAAGAACGCCTGACTGAAAACCTACCATTGTTGGCAACCATCGGTTCAACCAGTCCTTATATCGGTCTATTTGGTACGGTATGGGGCATTATGAACTCCTTTCGTGACTTGGCTCAGGTTCAGCAGGCGACTCTTGCAGTCGTTGCTCCGTCGATTTCAGAGGCATTGATTGCCACGGCCATGGGGCTGTTTGCTGCAATTCCTGCCGTTATTGCTTATAACCGTTACTCCTCAAGAACAGAGCTTCTGATGGTGCGTTATGAGACCTTTGCGGACGAGTTCTCAAGTATTCTGCACCGCAGTGTTCACAGCAAGGAAGTGAGCTGATCTATGTCTGGATACCGTTACCGAAAACCCAAAAACCTGGTGGCTGAAATCAATGTAGTACCCTATATCGACGTAATGTTGGTATTGCTGATTATCTTTATGGTAACTGCACCTATCTTGACGCAAGGAGTTAAGGTTGAGCTTCCAGAAGTGGTTTCTGCACCGATTGAAGTTAAGGAAGATGATCTCCCTTTAATTGTTTCGGTGAAAAAAACCGGTGAATACTTTCTGGAGTTAGGGCCGGATAAAGAGCAGCCGATAGCTGTAGCTGAGCTTGAAGCTCAGGTGGCCAAGATAACCGGACAAAATCCCCAGGTACAGGTTTTGGTTCGTGGTGATAGAAATGTGAATTATGGTGCTGTGGTTGAGTTGATGGGCGTTCTACAGCAGGCCGGTGCTCGTAATATTGGCCTACTGTCCCAGCCTCCTGAGGAATAAGAACGGTTATGTCATCAACTCGTGGAAGAGGGCTTTTTCTGCCATTTGTCGTAGCCCTAGTTTGCCATGCTGCCTTGGCGGTGTTGCTATTGTGGGGTTGGCAGCAATCAAGCGAAATATCACAAAAACGTGTGGCTTTGATCAAACCCGGTGAAGTGATTACAGCACAAGCTGTCAATCACGACCCCATTGCTGCGCTGAGAAAGCAGCAACAAGAGGAGCTGGCAAAGAAAAGGGCTGCGGAAGAAGCACGTAAACGTGCTGAAGCAAAGAAAGAAGAAGCTCGTCAGCAGGCATTAATTCGCCAGCGCCAGGAAGAGGCGCGTAAGAAAGAAGAGGCCCGTAAGCGTGAAGAGGCCAAGCAGCGTGAGCAAGAGCGTCAACGTGAAGCTGCCCGTAAGAAAGAAGAAGCCCGTAAACAGCAGGAAGCGGCAGAGGCCAAGGCTAAGCGCGAAGCTGAGCTGAAGAAGCAGGCGTTACTCAAAGCGGAAGAAGCGAAGAAGAAAGAGCAGGCGGCTAAAGAACAGGCTGCCCGTGAAAAAGCGGCAAAAGAAAAAGCCGCCAGGGAAAAAGCTGAGCAAGAACAGGCCGTCCGTGAGAAAGCGGCAAAAGAAAAAGCCGCTAAAGAGTTAGCGGAGAAAAAACGTCAGGAAGAGGAGCAGCGCAAACGGGAAGCTAAGCTGGCAGCGGAAAAAGCGGCCAAGGCAGAAGCTGAGCGCCAACGCCAAGCTGAATTAGCGGCAGAGAAAGCGGCGTTTGAAGATGCTTTAGCCCAGGAAGAAGCTTTCCTACAGCAGCTGGAAGATCAGGAGAAGCTCAGCGGTATGCAGGCTTTGATTAAGGCTTACGTCGAGCAAAACTGGTCCCGTCCGCCAACAACCCGTTCGGGTATGCAGGCGTTGTTAAGAATTTCCCTGTTACCTACAGGAGAAGTAAGAGACGTTAAAATCGTCCAGTCTAGTGGTAATGCGGCCTTTGATCGCTCTGCTCAACAGGCGGTGCATAAGGCAGGACCTTTCAGAGAGTTGACTGATCTGAAGCCTCATCAGCGTGATGCGTTCAAAGAATTTAACATGGTGTTTAAACCCGAGGATATTTAGAGCATGAGTGTAAAAAAATGGATGACAGTATTTGTCTGCGGGTTGCTGGTGGTTGCGCAGCAGGCTGTAGCAGATCTGACCATTGAAATTACCCAGGGCAATGACAAGGCAACACCAGTAGCGATAGTGCCTTTTGCCTGGAAGGGGAATTCAGCTTTAAGTGAAGATATCGCTCAGATCGTATCTGATGACCTTGAGCGCAGTGGCTTGATCAAACCTCTGCCACGAACAGAGATGTTGAGCTTGCCCAGTGAACCGAAGGAGATTTTCTTTCGTGATTGGTCTCTGTTGAAGCAGGAGTATCTGCTGATTGGCCAGATTACGCCAAAAGGTGATGCGGGCAAGTTATCGATCCGTTACGAGCTATATGATGTCGTACGTCAGAAGCGGGTATTGGGTGAAGTGATTTCAGGGTCACAGAACGAGTTACGCTCCAGAGCACACTACATCAGCGATAAAGTTTTTGAAGAGTTAACCGGGCTAAGAGGGGCGTTCTCAACTAAAATTGCTTATATCACTGCAAAACGTGAAAGCAATACCCGGACAAAGTATGAATTGAAAGTGGCTGACGCCGATGGTCGTCGTGAGCAAATCATTCTGCAGTCTTATGAGCCTCTGCTGTCTCCATCCTGGTCCCCGGATGCTCAATACCTGGCTTATGTATCCTTTGAAACAGGTCGTCCAGGGATCTATCTGCAGAACGTGTTCAGTGGTAAGCGTCGTCAGTTGACAGCATTTAAGGGGCTGAATGGGGCTCCGACCTGGTCACCGGATGGCAGTAAACTAGCGGTGACATTGTCGAAGGATGGTAATCCCGAGCTATACGAGATCGATCTGAAAACCTATAAGGTTCGTCGTTTGACCCGTCACTACGGTATTGATACTGAGGCGGAGTGGTCACCAGATGGTAAGAAGCTGATTTTTACCTCAAGCCGAAGCGGTGGCCCGCAAATTTATCAGATGGATTTAGCGTCAGGTGAAACGACCCGACTCACTTTCGAAGGTGGTTATAATGCGCGTGCCAGATACTCCCCTGATGGTACTGAAATCTATTTTGTTCATCAGAAAGATGGTATTTTTCACATTGCAGCACAAGAACTTAGCGAAAATCGCCTGAGAGTACTCACTCAAACACCTTTAGATGAGTCTCCTAGTGTTTCTCCTAATGGAAGTATGTTAATTTATGCAACACAAGAAGGTCAGAGAGGGTATCTCGGCGCAGTTTCCATAGATGGTAATATTCGCTACCGCTTGCCTTCGCAACTAGGTGATGTACGTGAACCGGCATGGTCACCATTTTTAAACTAATAACTATTTAATGAGTCCCGAAAGCTTCAGGAGCCTGATATGGAATTAAAAAAATACAGCAAGACTCTATTCTTTGGTGCGACACTGGCAGTTCTGGCCGGTTGTGGTGGTAACGCTGCAACTATGGACCAAGATTCATCTAACGGTGATGTTCAGCCTGTTCTGACCAACGATGGTGCGTCTAGCAGTGGTGCAGCCGGTGATAGCGCCGTAAGCAGTGAGCAGTTAGCTGCTGAGCGTGCCGCTCAGGAAGCACGTGATGCTGCAGCGGCTATGCCTGAAGTGAACACTATTTACTTCGACTTTGATCAGTCTGATATTCGTTCAGATTCCCGTGAAATTCTGGATATGCACGCTGAATACCTGATGGCTAATCCTTCTGTTTCTATCGTTCTGGAAGGCCATGCGGACGAGCGTGGTACTCGTGAATATAACCAGGCTCTGGGTGAGCGTCGTGGTAATTCAGTTAAGAGCTACCTGCAGCTGAAAGGCATTAGTGCAAGCCGTATTGAAGTAATGAGCTACGGTGAAGAGCGTCCAGCAGTTATGGGTCATAGCAAAGCTGTATGGGCTAAAAACCGTCGCGTAGAAGTTAAATACTAAAACAGACTGGAGGCAGGATGCGTATCCCACTCCGTCTGATGGCCTGGATGCTGCCTTTGATGGCAGCATCTGCGCCTATTTTAGCAACGGACCTCGCTGACCAAAGTGTGGCTCCTCTGGGGGCTAACACACTGGGCTCTTCCGCTGTACAGACAGAAGAGCCCTCAGGTACAACCGAGTTGCTTTTTCAGTTGCAGCAATTGCGTCAAGAAGTTCAGATGTTAAGAGGGCAGGTTGAGAGCCAATCTCAGTTGATCAACACATTGCAACAAGATGGGCGTGATCGTTATATTGATGTTGATCGTCGTATCAGCGATTTGAATAGCGATATTGCCAATCTTAAAAAAGGTGGCATGGTCAAAAGTGTTGCTGCCCCTGTTACCAGCACTTCTTCTACAGGTAGTTCTACTGGGTCAGCTGCCCCCGTGCCGAGCGTTTCCGGCTCAGCCAAAGATGCCTATCAAGATGCTTATGCGCTGATTAAAGCGAAGAAATATGATCAAGCAATAGCCGCGTATCAGACATTTATCAAGAATTACCCTGACTCCTCTTTGCTGCCGAATGCATTTTATTGGCTGGGTGAGCTACACATGGTAAAAAACAACTTTCAGGAAGCTGAGAGGGTGTTTACTGTGGTGGTTGAGCAATATCCGCAAAGCCGTAAAACCGCAGATGCGAGCTACAAACTGGGCCAGATCTATTCCCGTAATGGTAATCAGGATAAAGCTAAGCAGCAGATGCAGCTGGTAAAACAGAAGTATCCAAACAGCACTGCAGCAAAGCTGGCAGACCGCTTTCTTGAAAAGCTGACACAATAGACTGTCACCCTCTTTGGATTTATAACGCGCTAATATTTAGCGCGTTTTAGCCATAGCCTGAACAGCAGTATGTTTTACATACTTGGGCTAGCCGTTGACCGAATCAATTTACTCTAAATATGATTTCAGGCTAGGGATAAACGACGCTTTCCGTTACAATGCGCCGTTTGTTTTTCTACAGATGTGTCGTAATGTCAGAATCTACCCTTCGTATTACTGAAATTTTCTGCTCTTTGCAGGGCGAGACCCGCACAGTGGGTTTGCCGACTGTATTTATCCGTTTAACCGGTTGCCCTATGCGCTGTGTCTATTGTGACACCAGTTATTCTTTTTACGGTGGCGAGACGGTTAAAATTGACGATATTATGGCTCAAACGGCTGGTTATGGTGCCAAACACGTTACAGTCACAGGAGGCGAGCCTTTAGCACAAAAGCGTTGCTTTGAGCTTTTAACGCGCTTATGTGATGAAGGGTATGAGGTATCGGTCGAAACTGGTGGCGCAATGGATATTTCCTGTGCTGATCCCAGAGCTTGTATGGTGTTGGATATTAAAACGCCTGCTTCGGGAGAACTAGCTAAAAATCGCTGGGAAAATATTGAATATTTAAAAGCGAATGATCAGGTTAAGTTTGTGATCTGCGATCGTCAGGATTATGAATGGTCACGGATGAAGATAGAAGAGTTGGCATTGCACGATAGAGTGGATGAAATTCTGTTTTCACCAATCCATGGTCAGTTAGATGCCAGAGAGCTGGCGGAATGGATTCTGCGGGACAAGCTCCAGGTTCGTTTCCAGCTACAGCTGCATAAAATACTGTGGGATGACGCTCAGGGGCGTTAAGGCATCAGCAGCTGTTGATGGCGTAGGAACAGCGAAAAATAGTAGAAGAACACGATAGAAAATATTCCATCTAAACCAAATTTCAGAGTGACTGAGTAATACCGTGTTTAGGTGGGAATGACAGATTAAAAACACGATATAGAAAGATGACAGATAAAAAGAAAGCCGTTGTTCTCGTTTCCGGTGGTTTAGATTCAGCAACTGTTCTGGCTACAGCTAACGATCAGGGTTATGACTGTTACGCCCTGAGTTTTGATTATGGTCAGCGTCAGATCTCTGAGCTGAATGCCGCCCGCGCTGTGGCAGAGGCACACGGTGCCATTGACCATAAGGTGGTACGTCTTAGTCTGAATGATTTTGGTGGTTCAGCACTGACGGATGATTCCATTGATGTACCGGAAGAAGGGACTGAAGGGATTCCGGTAACTTATGTGCCTGCGCGCAATACTGTTTTTTTATCTTTGGCCCTGGGCTGGGCTGAAGTGCTGGGTGCTAATGAGATCTTTATCGGTGTGAATGCTGTGGACTATTCTGGCTATCCTGATTGCCGCCCAGAGTTTATTGATGCCTATGAAAAAATGGCTAACCTGGCAACTAAGGCCGGTGTCGAAGGTCAAAAGCTCAGTATTAAGACACCATTAATGTCACTGACTAAGGCTGAAATTATTAATTTGGGTACCGCTGTTGGAGTTGATTATAGTCTGACAGTATCTTGCTACCAAGCCGATGATGATGGCCGTGCCTGCGGTAAGTGCGATAGCTGTCGCTTGCGTGCCAAAGGCTTTGAAGATGCCGGTGTGGCTGATCCAACACGCTACCAGAGTCAGATCAGTAAAGAGTACCTGAGTCGTAAAGAAGCTGATTAATAGATATAAGGGCACCTACACTGAAGGAGGTGCAGAAGGGAATTAAGGGGATAATCATGTTGTGCGAAATTGACTATCAGGCTCCGGGGGATCTGTTAAAAGATCGCATTATTCTGGTAACCGGCGCGGGTGATGGTATTGGCCGTACTGCAGCCAAAACATTTGCAGCTCACGGCGCGACTGTGATTCTGGTAGGTCGAACCATCAAAAAGCTGGAAGAAGTTTACGATGAGATTGAAGAAGCAGGCGGAGCCCAGCCAGCAATCATTCCAATGAACTTCGAAACCGCGACCTACAAAGATTATGGCGAGATGGCAGAACTTCTGGAAAAAGAGTTTGGCCGCTTGGACGGTATTTTGCACAATGCGGGTATTTTGGGCTCTATAACACCAGTTGAGGCCTACAACCCACAAGTTTGGGAGCAGGTGATGCAGGTTAATTTTAACTCTGCACTGCTGATGACTCAGGCGATGCTATCATTGCTGCAAAACTCCAAGGATGCCAGCCTGCTGTTTACTTCTTCCAGTGTCGGTCGCAAAGGGCGTGCATTCTGGGGAGCTTACAGCATCTCCAAGTTTGCCACAGAGGGCTTGGTAGAGATTCTGGCAGATGAGCAGGAAAACCTGTCAAACGTGCGTGTTAACAGTATTAACCCAGGTGCGACCCGTACAGCGATGCGTCAGTTGGCCTATCCTGGTGAAAATCCAGCTCATTTGAGAACACCGGCTGATATTATGCCGACCTATCTCTATCTGATGGGCCCCGACAGTAAACATGTTAATGGTCAGAAGTATAATGCCCAGCCTCCAAAGGAGGAAGCAGCGCAAGAGAGTGATGCGCTGTAGGTTATATTAGCCTGTAGGCCACAGTCTGAAAGCGCCTTTTTCAGAACTGTTTAATATCATATTTCTTCTGAGCCAATACATGAAAGCGGCGTCTAGTGCTAACTGAACGCCGCTTATGGTTAATTTGGTTAATGAGATAAATGTCGGTTTTTAGCTTCTATCCACTGCGACATATACTGTGTGCTCTTCATACTGTGATGATTGAGCATCGCCCCCGTAAAGTTCTGCAATCTGTATTGTGCCAGATTTTCTTTTAGCTCAAGTATACGCTGGATTAGCAGTGGACCCGTTTTTGAGCCATCGTACAGACCTGCTAACAATGCCGGAGCATTTTGCTGTTTTTGTTGCCAGCTATCAGGTTGGCTATAAAGTTCGACAACACCATCAATAAAGGCCTGATCATCATCGGCGATAATGCCCGGCCAGTTTAATTTACTTTGTACAGTTGCTTCTTCAGCGACCTTATCATTGGGGAGCATTCCTTCCGCACCTATCGGTGTCGTGATGCTGGGCGTCCCGCATACCATGGCATCAAGCAGCTTACCTTTAATACCGGCGCCAAAGCGTAATGGAGCCAGGCATAATCGAGCCTGAGTCATCACTTGATAAGCATCTTCAGCCCAACCTTTAACCAGAAAACCGGTTTTGGGGTTGTTAAGCGCAGTGGCCTTGGGTGGAGGGTAAGAACCGTAGATATGCAGCTCTACATGGGGGTGACCTTCCTTCTTTAGCTGTTCTCGCAGTTGAGGCCATAGATTCTGCATATATAGCACGGAATCCCAGTTAGGTGCATGGCGGAAATTACCAATCATCAGCAGGTGCTGGCGGGCTTCGTAAGGAGAGTACCTTTCAGGGTTGCTGCTTGACAGGTTATCCAGATCCAACATAAAGGGCAGATAGTGGAGTTGTTGAGCAGGTATTTGAAACTGTTTTTGTAGTAACTGTATCTCATGGCTGGAGATAATCAGTGATAGATCGCAACGGTAGATAGCGGCAATCTCACGTTTAGCAAGGTCTGAATAGAGATCGCTCAGTATCATATCCCTATTCTGTTTCAGCGCATGATGGCGAGCATTACGCAGACATTGTAGGTCTTCCGTATCCAGAATACGCAGAGCATCAGGGCAGTTTTTCTCAACACGCCAGCCAAACTGCTCTTCCATCATAAAGCGGTCAAACATCACAATATCGGGCTGTAGCTGCTGAATGTATTGGTCAAAACTGCTGTTGTTCAATTCTATAGCTGTGCTGTCTATGCCCTCATCCGCCAGGTTTACCATATGCTCAGTTGTTTGTGCAGGACTGGCAAAAGTGACCTGCCAGCCTTGTTGTTTATATAACCGCAACAGTGACAACATATGACTGCCTGCGGCTGATGAATTAGGCTCAGGCCAGACATAACCGATAACCAGAACTGAAAGCATTACAACCTACCTGTAATTGATGAAGGTGGTATTTTACCTGTATCTTGGGTGTGGGGTAATTGAGTTGTTTTACCCTTTTTCTCTGTTTTCCTGCTATTCTTTTTCAACCCGCTGCTCCAGAAATGCGATGCAATGTACCCGTTTAGTTGTTCGAGATTGTATCAACTGTATCAATAGGAAGGCGCTAACTTGTTGAGCTGCCAGCCATGCGCCCTTTCAGCAGTAGAAAAACAAAGTAGCTGCCACCGATTAAAGACACCATCGTGCCTGCTGCCAGCTGGGCCGGATAAATAACAATCTGTCCCAACCAATCGGCTAACAACAGGAACGTAGACCCCAGCACAGCAGCGATTATCAATTGTGGGATAACAGCTCTTGCGCCCAGCATTGCAGCCATATGAGGGGCTAATAGTCCGACAAAGGCCACAGGCCCCATGATGGCGGTGGTAAGAGCGCATAGCGCAGCAGAGATGATTAAGAGCAGAACAAAAGCACGGTTCACATCAAGCCCGCGAGCCAACGCCACATTGCGACCTGCAGAGATCAGCGTTAACCAACGATGGCAGATAAAAGCCAAACCGGTGAGTACAAGTGTGCCTGAGACCAGAAGCAGGGCTTCGGAACTTTCCACTCGGTAAGTTGAGCCAGATAGCCAACGTAGAATTGAGTAAACGTCATCGGTGCCCTTAATCAGTACAAACTGCACCAGCGTCTCGATTAAGGCGGCTAAAGCGATACCTGTCATAATAACGACAGATGGGGCGTAGGATTTACGTTTCCCCAGTATCAGCAAGACTCCCAAAGTCAGCATACTGCCACTAAAGGCGATGATTGGCCCTGAAAAAGCCCCAAAAGAAGAATCAAACTGACCCATCACCATGCCTGTCACTACGATAGCAAACACGGCACCTGCTGACATGCCCAACAGATCAGGACTGGCCAGTGGGTTATGAATCAGGCGCTGCATAATCACACCGGCGATCGCCATACCCGCTCCTGCGGCAATAGCCGTGGTAATTCTGGGCCAACGCAGGGACCAGATAAAACTATCGGGAATAGTCATTAACCAGCCCTGATTAAGTAGCTGAACCAAACAGCTGAGTGCCAGTACCAATGTAAAAGCCGCTGCCAGTAGAGTGATCGTTACTCGGGAAAGCTGTTCAGCCCCTTGGGGCATCCGGAAAAACAGCTGATCCTGAGCGGACAAGCGACGATGAGTAAACCAGATCAACGCGGGAGCACCAATCAAAGCAGAGGTGATGCCAGTAGGAATCAGGTCTGGGGTAAATTGACTAAGATAGAGCGCTAAACCATCCGTTAATAACAGCAATAACATACCAAGTAGAGTACTGATCCATAACTCGTCTCTGGCGGTTATCGCACCTAAAGAGCGGGCAATATTAGGTGCAATCAGGCCGATAAAGCCAATCACACCGACAATAGTCAGGGCTGAGGATACAAGCCAGATGCCACAGACCATTAATAGCAAAAACAGGCCAGCGACATTCATTCCCCGAGCAGCAGCGCCTTCCTGCCCCAAACGCAGCAGCGTTAGGATTCTTGGTGCAATAGCGAAAATAATCACCACAACGGCGAGTCTTGGCAGTAGCCATAGCACAGAATCCCAGCCATTTTGCGCCAGATCACCCGCACCCCAGATAAAGAGATTACGGGCGTATTGGTCATTCATCAGGATAATGGCGCTGGTTAATGCGCCTAACAGAATATTGACCGACATCCCAGCCAGCACCACAGGTAGACCGCTGAGGTTTTGCCAACCGGCGATCATAATCACCAGAGCCATAGAGAGCAGGGCGCCTGTCATGGCAAATAATGCACCGTAATCTTCGATCAGTGTCGGCCACCATATATTCACAATAATCAGTGCTAACCAGGCACCACTGGCGGTGCCTAAGGTCATGGGAGAGAGCAGGGGGTTACGGGTTAGTTGTTGGATCAAGCTACCGGTTAAGCCCATCACTAAACCAACCAGCAAAACCATCGCCAGCCGTGGCAAGCGGGCATAGGTAAATTCAAAATCATCAAAACTATCGGATGATAAACCGGACATCAGTTGCCACTGTCTGGCCGGTGAGATTTCGATACCTATCTGTAAATAGATCAAACCAAGGGCCAGAATACTTGCGGTTAATAGCAGAGATAGCCTAGACAGAGAGAATTGACTCAGCGTGATAGCGTCGCCTGGTAATGATGATGTGTGACTCAAGACAAGTATCCTTACTGATTAACCGAAACGCTGTTTATTTTTAAATCGGCTTGCAAACCCGTTTGTCGGTCAATTTGAAGCTCGGTTTGTAAATTAGCTTGTAGATCAGTTTTCAGAGCTGCTTTTGGATCTGCTTTTAGATCCGTCTTTAGGTCAGTGTTTTGGCTTTGATACAGAGCTCTTTCCTGGCTGATGCTTTTACTTAACGACGGCGCTGGTGCAATAGCTAACAGGCTTTCTGTCAAGGCTTGTGCCATATACTTAATCGACATCGCGCCGCCATAAGTCCAGGTCGGTTTAATACGATTGCTGCGCCCGGCACGAACAAAAGGCATCGCTTGCCAGATCGGTGAGGTTTTCAGCTTTTTCTCATGCTCAAAAGGGGTAAAGTACAACACGCTGCCTTGTTCAATCTCTCTGAGATTTAATAGGCGGGTTTGAGTGATCCCCCATTGAGTACGTGCCTGAAGGCTTGGGAGAGAAGGCAAAGCCGGTGAGATGCCTAATTGCTTAAGCGCGTAGTGGGCAATGGAGTTATCACCATAGATAAACACTGAGGTTAAGCTGGCAAAACGCACTGTACTGACATCAGGGAGCTGCCCCTGATAGGCTTGCACTAACTGGCTTTTCATCGCTTCTATGTCAGCTTGCATCTGTGTCAGCTTTTGCTCAGCTAAATCTTCTTTTTGGACCAGTTTGGCCAAGGTTCGGAAAATAGTGATGGCGGCTTCAGCGTTATTATGCTGTTTGCTATAAGTCTCAAAATAAAGCACAGGTGCAATACGGGAAAAACGGTGCTGCACATCTTTCTGACGGTTAGCCAGAATAATAAGATCAGGCTTTACAGCCGCTAGGCGTTCCAGATTCGGTTCACTTCTTAAACCCAGCTCTTGTACTGATTCCGGTACTTGCGGACGTACTACCCAATCGTGATAAGCGCGGATCTCCGGCATGGCAACGGGTATGACATCCAGCTCTAAAAGTTGCTCAGCCAGATCCCAACTCAATACAGCGATACGTTGCGGCGGTCGCTCAAAGTAGACCTGTTTTTCAGAGTCCTGAATAGTGTAACCCGTTAAACTGCTGCTGGTTTCTATATGGGATGTCGCTTTATCAGACGACATTTTATCGAACGGTGCTTTATCGAACGACGCTATATGAGCCGCTGTTATATTGGCAGTGACCTTTTGATCCGGCTGAGCTTTAGCTTCGGTTGAAAATAGAACTAAAAACAGAGCAAACCAGCAGATCAAGCCTGAAAATAAACCGTAGGGCAGGCCCATAGGAATGCGATTGGTAATACGAGCCGCCAGGTTTGGCTGGGATGCCGAGCTGATATTTCCGCTATTTCTACTATTACTGTTGGAGTGTTGGCTAAGCTTCTTTTCAGATGTGGTTAACATACCACTGCCACCTTATGCAGGCTCTCAGGGTGCTCCATTAACTGGACAGGAATCTGATAAAGCTCAGTTAAACGTTCAGAGTTAAGAAAGCTATCTTCGTCATTGCGACCGTTTACCGGACCTTGATAGAACAAGCGGCCAGCTTTAAGCGCTATTACCTGATCGGCAAAGCGGGAGACCAGATTGAGGTCATGTAGGATCACAATCACCCCTTTTCCTGTTTGCTGATTGAGCTGTTTCAGTAGCGCCATCAGCTCGTATTGATGGCTTAGATCCAACGCGGAAGTGGGTTCATCCAATAGCAGCACCGGTGATTGTTGGGCCAGCAGCATAGCGATCCAGGCCCTTTGACGTTCGCCGCCGGATAGATGGTCGGCCAGAGTATCCGCATAGTCCGTGACCTGAGTTTGTTGCATGGCATGCTGGATGATCTGTTGATCTTCTTTCTGCCAGCGTCCCAAGGTGCCACGCCAGGGAAAGCGTCCCTGACGTACCAGTTCTCGAACCGTTAACCCTGCGACTTCAGGTAGGCGTTGGGGGAGAAACGCGATCTGTCGTGCCAGCATCTTTTGCGATAAAGCGGATAGTGCTTGTCCTTGAAAGTGAATATCACCTTGATCTGCTATTAGCTGCCGGGCTAACAAATTCATTAGCGTTGATTTCCCGGAACCGTTATGGCCCAAAATGACCGTAAAAGCCTTATCGTCAATGCTGAGCTGATCCAGCTGTAAGATAGTTCTTTGGTTTCTTTCAATACGAATATTATTCAGTTCAAACATAGAGAGTGCTCAGCCTTAGGCGACTTTAAGGGGCTTGATACGTTTCTTTTGCCGTTGCATGGGCGGCTATTTTTAGGACAGGTCTGATCGCTTTTAGAAGCAGAGCGACGATTTTTGAGTCGAGGGCAGTTATCACACAGTTCGCCATCTTCACGACGATAATGCATACAGCAGGTCAGGCGTTCGAGATAAAGCCCTGGGCCGGCTGCAGTTTGTAAGGCTTGAGCCCCTTGTAAGGCTTGAGCTGCTTGTAAGGTTTGAGCCGCCTGGTCGTTTAACAACGACCTGTCTTGAATGCGTTGATAGTGCTCAACCGGGAGATCCAGCTCTTTTAACCACAAGGCAGCGTCCGCAATGACAGTCTCTTTGTGGCGTAATCTCTGATGTAACCAAGGCATATCCGAACAGCCCCATAGCGTATGCTGTTCTTCAGGCAGTGAAGCAACAAACCGGGGAAAGAGTTCCGTGGCAGCATCCGCTAAACGTAGCAGAATGATCAGTAGTTGATCGGCTAGTGCTCTTTGACTTTTAGCCTGATTAAAGCCACTGACGGCTTCAAACTCTTGCTGTAGCTGACTGATCATCGGGCGTAGTTTCTCACAGGTGAATGCGATCAATTCAGGTACAGTGCAAGCGTTATTCTTCAGGGAATACCAAGGGCCTTGGGGTAAAAAGTAGCCTGAGACCATACCTTCGGATGTTTGTTGAGACACTTGTCCCAATGCCGAAGGCACAGATCCCAGGCCATAAAGAGTGAGAAAAGAAAGGTAGAGCGGTTGCCAGGTCAGCAGAGTCCAACCTCTGGCTTGCCAATAAGGTTTACCAGGCAACGGGTAAAGCTGCTGAAGACTTTGGTAAAAGTCCTGCAGCACCTGAGTATTGTCCTGTCCGGTTTGTAACAAGCCCTGATTGCTGTTCTCAGGATTGTTATCAAAGCGGTTTTGATCGTTTTTAATCTGGCCGTCACGACTTTGATCCTCAGAATACTGAGGATCAAAAGACTGACCAGACAGTGCTGGAGACACGTGTCGGGCCAGAGCAAACAGGATTTGGTTTTGTGTTGCGTGTAGATTGGGCATCAGTGCCTAATTTGTCCTTAGTGGTTTATTAAGTGCTAGAAGTCATACTTCAGGCTGGCTTCCACGGTACGTTCGGCACCAAACCAGCAATTATTGCTGTCATAGCAGGAGTAGGACTCTTTATCGAACAGGTTGTTAACGCTTAGACGGACGCTGGCACCGGAAGCTGCTGTGCTTAAGCCTGCCAGGTCATACCCTACTGACAGATCCATCAGAGTGGCAGAGGGAACTGTATCGGTATTCATAGCATCCATTTGGGCTTTACCAATATGGCGAATACCGTAACCCAGCGTTGTACCGGCTAAAGTGCCTGTGTAGATATCGTAGTTGGCCCAAATAGACAGTGTCTGCTCAGGTGTCCATACTGGTGTTTTACCTTGCAGCCCGTTGTTGTCTTTGGTTACTTCAACATCCTGACGAGAATAGAAGGCCGACAGCATCAGGTTGTTGGAGATCTGAGCGTTCAGTTCCAGCTCGATACCTTTGGACTCCACTTCACCGGCTTGAATCAGATCATAGGGCGAACCATTAGGATCACGAGTAGGCACATTGTCCTTAGTGATCTGATACGCCACCAAGGAGCCGGACAGGCGGCCATCCTGAGCGCTGTATTTCACACCCGCTTCCCACTGTTTACCGGTGGAAGGCTCAAACTCTTCGTTATTGCGGGTCACACCGGTTTCAGGCTGATAGCTTTCGGCGTAGCTAACAAAAGGGGCAAAGCCGCTATCCAGTTGATACAGGGCGCCGATACGACCAGAAACATGCTCCTCGGTGAGTTCTGTATCGGTGCTGACGCCGTATTTCTTCCCGCTTTCTGAGCCTTTGTAGTCGTCGTAACGGACACCTGCAATCAACACCAGTTGATCGATTTTCATCTGGTCCTGTAGATAAACACCGGTTTGCTCAAACTTCTTGGTGAAGTCGCTGCTATAGATAGTGTCGGTCATATCCAGTGTGTTGCGATCTACCAGACTGTTATTGCGCTTGAATAGATCTAAAGCAGCAATGGCGTTGTCTTCGTAACGGATATCGGAGGTCAGTTTCTGGTAATCCATTCCCAGCAGTAGGTTATGTTCGATAGCGCCGGTCTGGATCACGCCAGACAGCTGATTGTCGATGGTGATCGTTTCGCTGGTTTCATTGGTCAGATAGGCGCGACGATGCAGGGTGCGCATATCGGTATCAAGATAGGACGTGTAGGTGTTTTCCTGATATGCAGTGGCATCCATATAACGAGCGTTATGTAACAAGGTCCAGTTATCGTTAAACTGATGGTTAACCTTATAGCCCAGTAGGGTGACCTCCCGCTCGTAGGCATTCCAGTTTTTATCACCGGAAAAGCTATTCTGATCAAAGCGTCCATTGGGGTTATCACGGAACATACCCGCTGCAGGCAAGGTGCTGTAGATACCCATCTCAGGGTCATCCTGATAGTACAGGTTGAAGTTGATCAGCGTTTTGTCAGACACCTGCCAATCAATGGATGGCGCGATCAGAGTACGTTTATCACCTGCGGTATCGGCCTGGGAATCCTGTTCACGGGCTAAACCAATCACACGATAAGAAACGTCGGAATCACCAATCTGACCTGTGGAATCAAAGCTGGCTTCTTTTTTACTGTGGCTACCGGTGGCCAGTTCAATACTGTGAGTCGCGTCTTGTTGTGGCTTTTTACTGATCAGGTTGACCATACCACCCGGCGGCATACTGCCATAAAGGGTCGAGGTCGGGCCTTTAAACACCTCAACCTGTTCAAGGGCTTTGGCGTCGATCTGAGGCTGCAGGTTCCAGTCGTTAAACAGAAGCTGCAGGCCATCGTAGGAGTTCTGGTAATTGATAAAACCACGAATAGTAAACAGATCCAGACGAGTAACGGCTCCACCACGCAGTTCTGTATTAACACCTGTGCTATAGCGCAGAGCTGTGGCGACTGAATCGGCATTACGCATAGTCAGTTCTTCCTGATCAATCACCGAGTAGCCCTGTGGCGTTTCTTCGGCGCTTAATGCCGTTTTGGTTGCGGTATTACGATAGGTACCACCATAAATCACCAGATCATCCTGCACGTTTGTTTTATCCGCTGTCGTACTATCCTGTGCAGCCATTAACTCTGAAGCAAAGGCCGTAGCAATGGCTAAAGCCAGTATGCGAGGCTTAAAGCTTGGTTTTGATGACCAATCCAGACAATGTGTTGAAGTTGGTGTATTCATGGGGGTCTCCGAACAAAACAATTATTGAAAAGCTCTGATATAAAAGTGAGTTAATATCTAAATGTGAATTATTCTCAATAATAGTTTTTTCATTGATATCAGACTTAACCATTTGGTGCAAACGGCCACAGAAGGGCTACTGAGCGGTTACTGGTACCCAGTATTCCAGTTCCAGATGCTGCCCATCAGAGACAAAACCCCTGGGGTAGATCTCCAGATCAAACTGATTGATACCGCTATAACCTGAGCCAGGCAGCCAGTGGTAGATAAACCAAGCTAAGGTGTCATCCATTAGATGAGCTGGACCAGAAAAAGGGATCACTGCATATTCCTGAGCGGGAATGGTCAGTTGTTGTAATAAGGGCTGCTGCTGACCATGAGTTTTATCAAGAGGGGAGTGATCAAAACCTGTGCTATCAATACAGGCCCAATAGTTAATAAAGGTATCGCCATCGTCCAAAGCTCTGGTGTCTAATACGCCAATACCCTGGTGCTTATAGCTTTTAAGATCCGTTTCTCTGCATGACAGCTGTTCCTGCAGGTGACGCCAGATCTCAGGTACTTTGGAGGAAAAGTCAGGCTTGTCGGCAAAAATACCCTGAATCTGATCGGTTACGCCCAGAACTTGCATTTCTGGCTGGCTTTCCACCCGGATCTGCAACAATTTATGCTCCAGTTCTTTAGGCAAAATAGAGTCTTGGACAAAGGTTGAACTTTGACGCTGTACTTGATCCGGTGAATAAGCCAAACCCGTCGGGGTTAGCGCCTCTTGAGCAAGAGCTAACGATCCACGCAATGACACCCCCCATTGAAGTGGCACCATTGGTGTTTTCAGACCAATACGTTTTCCTCGTCGACGATAGTGGCCTGGTGTGCAGCCAAACATCTGTCGGAAGCTACGGCTAAAGCTGACCTCAGAATCAAAACCGCATATCAAAGCAATATCCAGCTGTTTTTGCTTGCTGGTCAATAGAAACTCTGCAGCCTTGCTCAGGCGCAATTCGCGGATATATTGCGCCACCGTCAAACCGGTAAAGTGGTTGAATACCCGTTGGAACTGCCAGCGTGACCAGCAGCTCTTCTCAGCTAAAGATTCGACAGTCAGTGTCTCGTCAAGGTGGTTATGAATATGGTCAAGGCTGCGTTGGATTCGTTGAAAAGCTGTATCTTGCATGACGTTGCTATTTTCGTATCAGGCGATCAGTGACAAGATAACAGCAAATAATAATAATTTCTATTTGCAAATTTAATCGGTGTTTGGTTTCTTTGGTCTGTTAGTATTGGTGCAGCATTGGAAGTGTGTGCAGAACTACTTTGCAGGATTATTGGTGGGTACATTTGTCACCAGTATATTTGGCAGGCTTAGCCCAGAGACTCATAAAATCCTACGTGGCGATGGATTAAACCCCGGTTACGGCATACGCAGCCAGGGTTGTTGTCGATACAGAGGAGGGTTAAATATAGAAAGTAGTGACAGAAGAGAATTATTCCAGCCTGGTTGCTTTATGCAAAAGAGGAAAGCTCTTCCGCCCAGATCATGGCATCCAGGTAAGCTCTGGCCATTAACGTTCGATCAAAATCCGTGTCATCGAGATAATCCCAGTTACCCTTTTCGTAAGCCTTAATGGCACTCAAGACCTCGCCGCCCATGCCCTCATTATTCAGTAAGGCATCTTTAATCTTGGTGTGTAGTGGCAGCTCGCCGATGATAGCATCCAGAGGGCGCTGGAAAAAAGCATCAAGCATGGACAGTAGACCTATGGTGAAGAAGTGATCGATATCATTTGCTCCACGTTTTTGGGCAATATACTGGCACATGCGCGCACGTAGCAGTGCAATGGACAACAGTGTTGGACCTTTTTTACTGGAACCTGCCAGTGAAATCATGCTGATAATGGCTCGTAGCTGCTGAAGACCCAGTAAAGTTAACGCATGCTTAAGACTTTCAATCTGATTGGGTAGGGAGTAACGGGCCGAGTTCACATATTTCAAGATGCGATAATATAGTTGAGGGTCTTGAGAGATCAATTTCTCCAGTGCTTCAATATCGGGCTCTTCCCGATAAATCTCACCCAGTAGCTGGGTTTTTACTATTTCATTATCGGACTTGGAATGGTTATCCAATGTTTCGGGCTTTGACAGAAAGTAACCCTGAAAAAGATCGAAACCCAGTGATTTGCAGTACTCAAACTCTTCCCAGGTTTCCACCTTCTCAGCCAGAAAAGTCACATTTGGCAAGCGCTTAAGAATCTCCATTCGCTTCTCAAGGGTTGCTTGAGAGCAGGACATAATATCCAGCTTGATAATATCAGCATAAGGCAGGAAGGCTTTGGTTTTCTGAGTGAGAACAAAATCATCCAGAGCGATTTTATAGCCCTTGGCGCGCCATCTTTTCAGAGCATTCAGAACATCGGGAGTAGGCTCAATATCTTCCAGAACTTCCAGTACAATTCTGTCAGCGGGTTCTGGTAACAGATCTTCTTTAAGTAGTAGTTCAACGGTCATATTGACGAAGACCGGCAAACACCCAGCAAGCTTATCTATACCAATATCCATAAAAGCCAGTGTCAGCACTCGAGCGGTAGCTTCATTGGGGCAATTTACGTAAGCCTGGGTCGTTTGAGTATTATTACGATACAGCAGTTCATAAGCGGCCAGGTCTGATGTCGCAGTACAGATAGGCTGGCGGGCCAGGCAGTAACCTTCTTGCAGGACATCTGTCCCAGAGGATTTCAGATCCGTCATCAAGTAAACTCCATCCTGCTAATTTATCTAGTTTTTCTGTAATTATAAGTCATGCTTGTCGGGGGCAGGCTGGGTAATTATAGCCTGTTAATGTACACTTATCTTTAAGGAAAACACTATCTTGCAAAAAGTCTATATATTTAAGGAAATTTTGGTAAATAGCTTTTTGCCTGGCAATCTTCAAACCTGAATTGAAACGGTGCATCTTCCTCTATTTTTGTAGAGTGGACTGAATAGTATTGCCATAGCATGAGGCGACAGATAGTGATATATGCCAAATGCAGGAAGCAGGCCTCACTGGCTGTTAACGGGTAGACAGGTGACTGGCGTTTTGTAAATTTAGGATTTTACTCTAGTTTAAGGGGTGATATAGCCGATAACTATAAGATTATATTGTCTTTTTTAATGTGTATTTTATATGCGATATTTTTGTGTGGTTTTATCTATTTGTGTAAAATCGCTGGCAGAGCAAACAACAAGGTGAATTCATTGTGCTAATGACCCTCAAAAGCAAAACGGTCGCTTTTGCGACTGTCAGTATTATATTTCTGGTGGCTCAGATGATCTTTCTGCGTCAGGATACTTCTTCTGTCATCAGTAGTGTAGAAGGTCTGGCTAATGAGCGTCTGCCTCAGCTTGAAAAAGCCCATGATATGAAGGTTGCTGTTATTCAGGTGCAGCAGTGGCTGACAGATATTAGTGCGACCCGTGGCCTTGATGGTTTGAACGATGGCTTTGATGTCGCAGCGGAAAATGCTGATCTGTTTCGCAAGCGCTCACAAGAGTTGATCCAATTGGACCCTGTCAATGCAAGCTTTTATAAAGAGCTGTTGCCTGTATTTGAAGAATATTATCTGGCAGGCCAGGTTATGGCTGAAGGCTATGTTGCTGGTGGCCCTGCTACAGGCAATCTGATGATGGCCGACTTTGATACTGCAGCCGAGGCGATTTACGGTCGTATTGATGAGCTCATGGCTAAACATACTGCGAATACTCAGGCCGCACTGAAAGCGGCAATTGCAAGCGGTAAAAACGCCCAGAACAGCAGCATGCTTTTTACCGCCTTACTGGCTATTTTGATGCTATTGCTGATCAGTGGTCTGCATTTCTTTGTCTTGAAGCCTATCGTGCGTATGCATGACCTGGTTGAAGAGTTGGGCAAAGGTGATGGTGATTTGTCTAAGCGTTTACCAGAGAACAAGAAGGATGAAATTGGTGATCTGGCGATTTCTTTTAACCATTTTCTGGCGAAAACGGACAATACTGTTGCAGGTGTGATGAAGTCCGTCGTGCGTCTGATCCCTATGGCTAATGAGCTTGAATCCAATAACAACCATGTACAAGACCGCATAATGAAGCAAAATGAGCAGAGTCAGAAGGTTCATGCATGTATGGATACGACCCGCGCCGCAGCTGACTCTGTAGCCAGTGCGGTAGAGCGTATCTCTTCGGCCAGTACTCAGGGTTATGAACGTGTTCAACACGGTGTTGAAATTGTTGTGAAATCCAGTCATACCATGGATCAGCTGGCATCTCGGGTAGGTAGTTCAGAGGAAACCATCAAGCGTCTGCGTGAGAGTGGTGAACGTATTGAAGGTGTGATTGATGTGATCAGTAATATTGCTGAACAGACTAATCTGCTGGCACTGAATGCGGCAATTGAAGCGGCTCGCGCCGGAGAAGCCGGTCGTGGTTTTGCGGTTGTGGCGGATGAAGTGAGAAGTCTGGCGGGTAAAACTCATGAGTCTACCGCTGAGGTTCAGGCGATGGTGGAGTCCATTCGTAAGGAAACTCAGGAAGTTATAGGTATTATGCAGGAGAGTGCTGAAGAGGCACGTGCCAGCCAGGCGTTGGTAGAAGCCAGTCGCGGTAGTCTGGATGAGATTAATGGCGCTATTATGCATATCCGCAGCTGTTCTGAGGAGATTCTGGAAGCAATCAGCCTGCAGGGTGAGAACTTCACCAGAGTAGAAAGCAACTTTGAGCTAATGGACGAGTATTTCCGTGAAACACTGAAATCGGGTCAGCTGACCATTAGCTTTGGCGATGACCTGAAGAGTCTGAGTGCCAAGCTGCAAGACCTGATCAGCACCTTTAAGGTCACTGACAGTGACTGGAGTACAAAAGAGCGTGAAAAACCGCGTATGGGCGAGGATATAGAACTGTTTTGATACTGGTTCCGACGTTTTAATCCAAGAATAGATTTAAACCCCTGTTTTTTTACAGGGGTTTTGTATATTAGGCTGTTTTGCTGCGCGTCTATCTTCATTTTGCCCTTGTTATAGATGCAATACTTACTGTTTACCTACCTATCTACCTATCTTTCTTGCCTGGATAGATACAAGTGGTATTGCGGGTCTTGGTTTTGGGTTATGCACCGCTTACCCTCGCTTCTTTTTTATCCAGATAAATCAGTGATAAACCTGAACCCAGAATAATACCTGTACCCAACCAGGTCATCATGTCTGGGTAGTCGCCAAAAATCAGATAACCTAATGCTGTTGCACCAATAATTTCCAGATAGCGAAACGGTGCCAGATTACTGGCTTTGCTCAGGGTAAAGGCTTTGCTGATCATAAAGTGAGTCAAGGCGGAGAAAAAGCCCAGCATGGCTAGCAAAGGCAAGTGCTTATCCTGAATCGGTGACCAGTTCAGTAATGCCATCCCGCTGTTTTGGCTGAGCAATAAAGCGCTGCCCAGCAAAAAAATGCCTGCCAGGCTGATATAAGCCTGCATCTCTGCAGTAGAGATCTGATTACGAATGGTTCGTACACTGATCAGGTACAAGGCGTAAAACAGAGCTGCCAGCATAGGCAGTACCGATGACCAGCCATAGAGCTGGAAGTTAGGGCGAATAACGACCAAGGCGCCGGTCAGGCCAATAAAAGCTAAAAAATATTTAAGCCCAGTAGAGCGTTCCTGCAATAACAGAGATGACAGCAGCATCACCAATAGAGGTTCGATAAAGAACAGGGCTACGGCGTTGGCAACTGGCAGAGAAACTAAGGACCACACCATAAAAGTCACCGCCATATTAACCAATATACTGGATAACCATAGTCGACTGGTTAGAGTGATAGGGTGTAGCAGCTTGGGTAGCTTTCTTAATGCCAATAACAGAAAAATAGCTTGTACCGCTACGCGTAGAAAGCTGATCTGTACAGGTGATAACTCTGGTGATAAGAGCTTGGCCAGAACGTCCACTGAGGGGATGATCATCATGGCCAGAATCATAATCCAGAGGCCGCTTTGTTCACTTGAAACAGAGTCTATACGGGTTAGCTTATTCAGGTTATGACGCAAAGAAAACAAACTCATTAGCACTTTTCTCAACAATAACTCTCCGGTGCGCAGGCCCAGGTTGGCATATTCTAAGGACAGCACAAAGCGATAGAGAGTGAAATACAGATGGCCTCCGGCACGATTCATAACGCTACAGTGGCGAATAGCTCCTGCAGTAGTCGATCGTTTTAAACCGGATATTTTGATGAAGGAGATGCTATCAAGTAATTTTTCTGTTAAAAAACGATAAATACTTATATTCCTATATAGTTTATCTAAACAAAAAGTGCTGTTTATTAAAATGAAGAAAGTAGACCGGCGCCAGCTCCCTCTTAATGCGCTACGAGCTTTTGAAGCCGCAGCAAACTATTGTCATCTGGGCAAAGCTTCCGAACAGTTAGGCGTGACTCAGGGGGCGGTAAGCCAGCAGATTAGAAGTCTGGAAGCACAGCTTGGTCAGGAGCTATTTGTTCGAAAACATAAGCGACTCTATTTGAGCCCAGCGGGTCAGCGCTTACTTGCTGCGGTCAGTGAAGGCCTTGAGAGAATTACACAGGGAATTATTCAGCTTGACACTGATAGTCAGGCGATGACCGGGGAGTTGATTCTCTGCTCGACTCCTTCAATCACTAATAACTTACTGATGCCTGTGATTGGGCGTTTCAATCGGGCTTACCCGGAAGTGACGATACGTTTGAGCCAGATTGTGCCGAATACCCCGCTACTGCCTGAAGAGTTTGATGTCTGTGTTTGCTTTGGTCTGCCAGATGACACCGCTCATTTAGAGACTAAGAGGTTGCATACTACCCGCTTATATCCTGTTGCTTCTCCAGCTTTAATGCTCAACCGCCCTCTTCTGGAACATGAAAATGAGTTGCTGAATTATCCTTTACTGCATGATAGGGCCAGGGGCTGGACTCATTGGTTTAATCAGTTTGCCAGTGGCGAGGTAAAAGGCTGTGCTGCCAATATTTTCTATAGTGATAACTACCAATCACTGATGGCGGCACGGATGGGGCAGGGTGTCGCCTTGGCTGAGTATTATGAGGTAGCCTCAGATGTGGCCTCAGGTCAGCTGGTATTACTTAACAGTAAAGGCATTGAGATGGGTATTGACAGTTATTTAGTTCTGCCTAAAAAAGAACGTCAGACGCTGCGAAGTCGTGTCTTTGCGGACTTTATTGAGCAGCATCTGAGTGAACTCGCCAGTTATTTCCCACAAGAAAATGACAGGGAGGTCAATTAGAGCATTCGTTTAAGCAAAAAATGCTTCAATGAGTGCTAACACCTGTTCCGTTTGCTCTTTATGGGGCATATGAGCACAATTGGACAGAACTTCCATTTGAACTGGGCCACTGACATTATCCCTAATCGTTTCAGGGAAGGCCCGGGAGCCATACTCGTCATCCTCACCATGAATGACCAGCGCTGGACAGGTAATATGCTTGATCTCCTGTATCAGGTTCCAGTCTGAAAAATCTTCGGATAGCCAAACATCAGTCCAGGCAGAGAGCACCCATTGTGCCTTCTCTCCGTGCCATTTTTTCAAGCGTTCCAGCTGCATTGGGTCTTGAAAGGCTTTCTGCGCAACCCTGATACCTTCTTTTGTACGTTCTTCAACGAAAGCCTGGGTGGCGACTGAAATTACACCTTTACAATGGGCATTATTGGCTGCGATCAACAGTGCCATACCACCACCGACACTGTGACCAAATAGGTAAAAACGGGTGATATTTAATGCCTGACAGACCTGAGGGAAATAGAGTTCAGCTTCCTCGGCAACAAATCTGACCGAAGGTAACTCTGTACGTGCTGAGGATTTGCCAAAGCCCAAACGGTCATAAGCGATAACCGGTCGATTAAGCAGGGCTGCCAGTTGCTGAGGCAGATCCCGCCAGAGATCAACACTGCCTAAGGAGTCGTGTAATAGCACGATTGGGTCATGGTGTGCGCTGTTATCTGGCCTCCATTGACGTACAAAAATCTTACCCTGAGAGAGATCCAGATATTGCTCGGAAATAGTGATATTTTTCATATTGTTGTTATGCATTGTCGCTGAGATCAGATATAGCATAAAGAAGCGAATGCTGGTCAAGCGATAGCGCTTTAGGTCAATATATAGTCTGATTAGGCCAAAAGGATAAAAAATGCATATTAGCATTCTTGCTTATGAACGCTGTTGGGCGATGAATGTCATGACGATTAAGGATTTCGTTCATATTGCTTCTATTTTGGAGAAGAAGATTTATCGTGAAGAGTATCTTAAATGCTCCATTGTGACTGTCGATGGTCAAACGGTTACTACGGCCAGCGGTTCCCTGATTAATTCTGATTGTTCCCTGGAAAATTTACAGCATACAGACCTGATTGTGATTCCGGCTATCGAAGGCAGTGGACTGGGGTTGACCATCCCCGACGAAGACAGGTTATTACACTGGTTAAAACAACAAAGAGCCCAAAGCGTCCCTATACTAGCCTCAAGTACCGGTGTTTTATTACTGGGTAAAGCCGGGTTGTTGGATCAACAGATTATCGCGACTCATTGGGCCTTTCTGGCTCGTTTCCGGCAGTTATTCCCTAAGAGTCAATTTACGTCTCATAGCGCCTTTATTGAATCAGATGGTTTGTTTACGACCGGGAGTCTAATGGGCGGTATTGAAGCGATTTTGTATCATCTGGGGCGCTATAGGGATGATAAGTTTGCTCACTTGTGTGCCGCTCATGGCTTGGTGGCTTCACCGGAGCATATTACGCCTATATTACCGGGGCGCAGAAATCATATGGATATGGCGATTGCTAAGGTGCAAGATTGGCTGGAAGAGCACCATCAGGAGGCATTATCGCTTGAAGCTGTAGCAGAGCAGTTTGGCCTTAGTGAAAGTGGATTGAAACGACGTCTGAAAAAAGCCACGGGTCTCTCTTTTACCGAGTATCTGCAGGCGGTAAGGGTGGAAAAAGCGAAGAAGCTGCTTTTGTCCACCGCAATGAGTGTGCGTGAAATCGCTTATTCCGTGGGTTATGAAAATCAGAGCTTTTTTATTCGCTTGTTTAAAAAAATTACTGACACAACACCTGGCCGTTATCGCATTGAGGTCCGGCTGGAATCATCATTGGATCAATAATTTGGATCGCACTTATTATGCCAACCCTAACTGAACTATTGCAGATGAACCGCCTGGAAGGTGGCATGACTCTCACTTTCGGTATGATTCAGTTTGAGTTGTTGCCCCTGAATAGACCATTTAACATCACCTTGCAGTAGGTGCATCAAATTGTATTCAACGCCGTTATCGCCGATACAAGCTCGTCGGGTCATTAGTAGTGGTTGAAACTCAATCTGTTCTTTTTTCAACTCAAACTTACCCCGGAACATGTTGCAGCCTGAATAACCTTGTACCCGGTTCTCCTGTTTCAGAATCATATGAGGCTCACGTTGCCCCTCCTGCACCGTGATATATTGACCGTTGAGGCTAGTCAGTTTCCAATAGGTATTCTGTAAGGGTTCATTGATTGGACTGTTTGCTTGTGTCTGCATCAGATTACAACCGGATAACAGTAGGCTGGTGCCGAGTAGCGTCGTTATTGTAGCCGAACGAAAAGAAGTAAAGGACATAAAAGCTCCAACTAAATCATTACACCATCGGACAGTATAGCGGTAGTGAGGTTCAATCGATTGATGATTTATGCTCTGTTTTTTCTATATCGCTATGGCAAAATGGAGCGCATTGACCTGCGCTTAATTCACCGTAGAAAAGAATAGTGGATGGGCTCAACCTTTTTTCAGCGTTTTATTCAGGCTCTATTCTATCCTGGTAGTGTCTAAGCGCTTGCCCGCAACGCTGCCTTAGCTGATCCCTCAGCATTAATACGGCAGGTGTGACCTGTTTGCGACTGGGGCAGATTAACCACAGGCCTACCGGCTCGGATTGATAGTCTGGTAGTAAGCGGATCAGATGTCCGCTTTCTAGATCCTGGTAGAGATCTAAATTGGATTTAAAACCGATGCCCTTACCTGCTAAGGCCCAACGCCGTACCACTTCGGCGTCATTACTTTTTCTGTCTCCTTGTACCAGCACTTGATGTTTTTGCTCCTGCTGACACAGTTGCCACTGATTAAATACCCGGTTGCCTAAGCGATATAGCAGGCAGTTATGCTGCCTAAGTGCTTCTGGTGTCTCTGGCGCACCATGCTGAGCAATATAATCCGGTGAGGCAAATACGATCCGATGGATCTGTGCAATCTGAAAAGCCACTGCACTGGAATCTTCCAGCTCGCCATAACGCAGCGCTACATCCACCCGATCCAGATAAAAGTCTGATAAGGCATCGCCAATGCTCAGTTGTACAGAGAGATCTGGATGTTGCTCCATCACTTCATCCAACCAGGGCAGGATAATATTACGGCCCAGATCTGACGGCACTGACATTCTAAGCTCCCCTCCAATCTGCCCCCGCATTGCAGCCAGCGACGCTTTACCTTCATCCAGGTTGCTCAGAGCCTGCCGGCAGTAAACCAGAAAACGTTCTCCCTCAGCAGTGATTCTTAACTGACGGGTAGAGCGTATAAATAGTTGCGTTTCTAACTGTTTTTCTAACCGCTTCAGTGCGGCACTGGCAGCAGCAGGTGTAATGCCCAATTGATTGGCAGAGGCGGTAATACTGCCTGTATCCGCTGTGCGGACGAAGAGTTCCAAGTCTGTAGTGTTCATTTATCAAAAAATATTTGAAATTGAATTAATGATTTCCCTGTTTTTAGTTTATTAAACTCTCGGCATTATGTCTCCATTGAAATGAGCAAGCCTATAAGCTCTTACTTAAGCCCTCTTGCTCAGGCCAAAAAGATACAAGCTTGAGAATTAATCCGAGCTTATTACTTGAATCCAAATAGGAGATACATCATGAGAGCCATAGGCTATCAGCAATGCCTGGACATTACTCAAACACATGCATTGCAGGATATTGAACTACCCATGCCAGTTGCCAGAGGGCGTGATCTGCTGGTTAAGATTGCCGCAGTCTCTGTTAACCCAGTGGATACTAAGGTGCGTATGCGTGCGCAGCCTGAAGACGGTGAATATAAGGTGTTGGGTTGGGATGCTGTAGGTGAGGTCGTGGCGGTTGGCGATGAAGTGACTTTTTATAAGGCAGGAGATATCGTCTGGTACGCGGGTGATTTGACCCGTCAGGGTACCAATGCAGAATATCATCTGGTTGATGAACGTATTGTTGGCCGTAAGCCTGCTCGTTTGACTAATGCTCAGGCGGCCGCAGTTCCGTTAACGGCCATTACTGCCTGGGAGGTGTTGTTTGATCGTTTGGGTATAGAAAAGAGCTATGCTTCGGCTGGTTCTGACAATTCCGAAAAGAGTCATAAACAACACATTCTGATCGTTGGCGCGGCGGGTGGTGTTGGTTCGATCCTGGTTCAGTTGGCCTCTAGATTGACGGATGCTCTGGTGATAGGTACAGCTTCCCGCCCGGAAAGCCAGCAATGGGTGACTGACCTGGGGGCAGACTATGTGATCGATCACCGTAAACCCTTAAGCAGTGAACTTAAGCGCATTGGCGTTGAGCATGTGTCTCATGTGATCAGCCTGAACGCGACTGAGCAGCACTTTAGTGAAATTGCTCAGGTGATCGCCCCACAAGGTCGGTTTGCTTTGATTGATGATCCCAGTGAGCCACTGGATATTGCGCAACTTAAAACCAAATCGGTCTCTATTCACTGGGAGTTTATGTATACCCGATCGATGTATCAAACTGAGGATATGGCGAAACAGCGTGATCTGCTCAATGAGATTTCAGAGTTGATCGATGCGGGAACTCTGAAGACAACTTTAGGGGAAAACTACGGCACCATTAATGCCACTAATCTAAAGCGTGCCCATGGTGATCTGGAAAGTGGTCGTACCATTGGCAAAATTGTTCTTGAAGGTTTTTAGGCTTGACTCCTTAATGCAATAGAAACTTTGTGGCTAAACGATCAAAGGTTGAGTGACCTTGTCACTTAACCTTTGAGCGAATCATGTTGTTAGATGACCTTTCCTGAATAAACCTACCTATCGGGCCAGCAGTCTCTTTTCATATAGTCTGATAGATCTTGCCAATCCTGAGGTTTTTTTCTATTTAGCCAATGCCATAGTCTTATCAGCATGATGATTCTCCTGAAGCAATAAAGTGTACTTTCAGGAGCAGGCGCGCTTGCTCTTTGATAGGGGGAAATGTACTTTATGCGGATTCGCATTTCTAGCCGAGCAAAAGCAGGAAAAGGCTGCAAATATGCATAATCTAAACTGGGATGATCTACGCATTCTATTGGCTGTGTCCGATACGGGTAGCCAGTCTGCAGCGGCCAGTCAGCTTCATATCAATCAAACCACCATTTCCCGTCGCTTACGTCAGCTGGAGCAAGGGTATGGTCGGCCTCTGTTGCAACGTCAGCGTCAGGGTTACTGTTTCACAGATGAAGCACTGGTACTGATTGAACAGGCGCGTAAGATGGAGCAGCATGTGCTCGAAATCGCCCGTGCTCAGGCAAATCAACAACGGACAGAACCGCAAGGGCAGGTGATCGTCAGCTCAACGGATATGGTGCTGAAGTATATGCTATCACCTATGATGGCTGAGTTTCAGCGTCGATATCCCAAAATAGAGCTGGTACTACTGACAAATGATAAGCTGGTGAGTCTGGCACATATGGAGGCTGATATAGCCCTGCGTTATATCAGTTCCGAACAGCAGGATATCGCTCAGAAAAAACTTCTGACTTTTCAATACTACTACTATGCCAGTGAGGCCTATTTGCAACGTTTCCCTGTGGATGAGAGCCAATCACTGACAGGGCACCGCTTATTGAAGTTTGAGCATAAGGCCTATCGTTACAATCCCCAGCAGTTGATCGATATTGATAATAATCAGGTGGTACTGCGCAGTAATCATGCAGACTTTCTGATTGACGCCTGTTTGCAGGGGTTGGGGGTTTTAAGCTTACAACAGCAGTTTGGTCAGCGTATACCAGGGTTAAAAATGATCCAGTTACCCCACCATCGTGAGGTTTCGCTCTGGATTGCCAGCCATAAAGATAACCGTCATCTGCCAGCGATCCGTGCGGTGCTGGATTTTATCAGCGAAGGCAGTGAACGCTGGCTAAAGGGCGAGTTCTAAACCGATACTAGCTGTCATCTATTGGTGCATGTTGTGAGCAGGAATTTATTATGACAGGTCGTTATCGTTCACGAATCTCGCCGCAAATACAGGCAAAAAAACAGGCACAATCACAAACATCCTCCAGTAAGCTATCGGGCTTAAGCTGGATGCTGATTATGGCAGGTTTTGCTATCGCTCTTAAGCTGTCTGTCTTGGGGATTCCTTTTAGCTATTTTACGACCTATTTTCATGAACTGGGCCATGGTTTGGTTGCTGTGTTAGTGGGTGGTGAAATTGATCGTATTGAACTCAATTTGGATGGTTCAGGGGCGTGTTATTACTGGGCCAGCTCTCATGTTTTACCCGCTCTGGCGGGCTATGCGTTAACACCGATCTTTGGTGCTTTGATTTTTATGCTGGGGCTGGGTGTGCGTGATCGAAATAGTCGGATCAAATATTGGCTGGCAGTCGGTGTGTTAGGAACGATGTTTTCTGTTGGCATTTTTCATATTCGGGATCTGGTGACGTTGCTGATTTTAGCGGGCTTAATGGCCACAATCGCTGCTGCTTTGTATTGGCCCCGATACGGCTATCTGTTTTTGAAGTTTATTGGCGTCTTTATGATGGTGGATGTTTTTGCCAAGGCCAGCTATCTGTTCGATTACTCTGATAAAGGGGATCACCATGCGCTATGGCAACTAACCGGTATTCCTATGGGTGTGTGGATTTTTGTCTGGTTTGCGATCAGTTTAGTGACGCTTTTTTATATGGCCTGGGTGTTGTTCCGTTTGAGATAACACGTTGTACTGCGGGTAGGCAGTGCTTATTGCTGTTGCTCAGTCCATAGCCGATGGGCCTTTTCCAGATAGCCTTGCATCCGGCTTTGGGTGTCAAATAAAGTCACCACTGTTTCCAGCTTTTTCTTAAGTTCTGGTGTATTGCATTTAGAGGCTTGGGAGACAGTCAAATAAAGATTTTGCTGGGTCACTGCTTTTGTATGGGACTGAATGCCTGAAATTGACAGCTGGTGGACATAAGCCATGGCTGGCTCTTTTTCATAAATCAGGTAATCGACCCGGCCTGCACTGAGCATTTTCAACCCCTGTTCCAGGCTTGATACCTGCCTGATATTCAGCTCCTGAGCTGCATATTGGTCAAAATCCTGACCAAAGCTGTTATTGATCACCGTTACGCCCCGTAAAGGTTTTAGGTCTGACCATAGTGAATAGTTGAAAGGGTTGTTCAGGTTATACCACACAGCTGTTTCAGTACCTTGAAATTCGGGATAGATATAATTCATGTAATCGGTTCTGGCCTCAGTAAAAAAAGCACCGGCGATCATATCAACGCGACCAGCAGCAACCTCTTTTTGTACCCGCCCCCAGGGGCCGCTATAAATTAGCTCGATAGGGATGCCGATCTCTTCAGCAATATCATCAATCATAAAGGCTATAGCACCAACCAGCTGCTTTGGGTTATCCGGTGCGCGCCATAGATACGGTGGATACTCTGCATTACCACTTGCTGATAACACCTGGCACTGATTAGATGCGCTGGCATGTGAGGATGCGAGGCTTTTCAGGGGGAAGGAGAGCAGGACTGATGCCGCCATACAGAATGCAGACAGATGAATATTTCCCATTGTGACCCCCGGCGTTCGACAAGTACTTGTTACTTTTCTTGACTGACGGTATCACAAAAAAACATTTCAGACATTATCTGGATATCTCAATGAATTGAGCCTGATCAACCCGGAACCAGATTAGTTTTCATCAAGGGGGCATGTTAGAGGTATCGGGCTCTAGATGTCTTGTTTTTACAGAGAATTACACAGGACAAAACCTCCCAACAACTCAATCATAGATCGACTTATTGGGAGGGGCTTGGTCGTACCTTTAAAAAGGTACTACATATACTTTTAAGATGGTGTATCTGATGGGCTACAGGGCGTTACCATCTCGGTCAATAGCATCCAGCTGGTTACCATCCGGGCCGCCATCCCTTACCGGCGTCAGTGCCTGAATCTCATTCGACCCTGCTTTAGCTTCCTTGTCGGTCAGGCTACGTAGGAAGGCGGCCAGATAAGAGATCTCCTGTTGGCTGAAGCGACGGCGAATATTCTGATCTCTTTGTCCATCTTGGTCAGCAAGTTGTGGGTCCAGACTGTCAGGACCTGGTTGACCATCAGGACCTTGCGGTGGATTCTGGTCATCGGGGTTACCCTGACCACGAGGGCCGTCGTTACCCTGAGGCGGCACAGGTCTTCTACGGTTTTCACCAGGTTGTAGTGGCTGCTGCTGGGATAGCAATGCCAGTACACGGGCTTCACCGTCACGGGCAATGTCGCGACACTCTTCCTCGGTCAGATGTTGGAATTGAGGCAGGCTGCAGGTTTCGTTATTAGCATAGAAATCTGACAGGGACTGATTGACATCAGAGTAGTGTTGAATAACGCGTTCCAGGGTTTGGAATACACCCTTATCGCCATATGGCGCTGTAATTTCTACATTTAACAGACTTGGAATTCGAAAGTGACCTTGCTCATTACCATCGTTAGCACCATTAACTCCGATCTGTGGATACAGAGGTCCACGGACTCTTTCCTGAGAGAAGAAGGTGCCAGAGTGACACCCTGAACAACCCGCTTGAGTATAAAACAACACTGCACCACGCTTTGCGTCATTTGTCAGGCTATTGCTATTACCGTCGATATAATCAAAGAATGGATTATTGATAAACAGGAAAGAGGCTTCATAGGCAGCAATTGCTTGGGCTATACGGGTAAAGTTCACCTCATCCGAGCCAAAGGCTGCCGCAAACTCATCTCCCCAGAGCGGTTGCAGTTTACTGGCAATATGCTCGCGATATTCCTGATTGCTGGCAAAGTCACTACTGTCACCCATCTCTGCTGTGGCTGTAACCGGGAAGTGAGCCTGAGCAATCAGTAAGCGAAGTGGATCCGTACTATTAATGTCCTGATTGACGATACGGGTCACATCCCTTTCAGGGGTTCTGATATCCGCCGTAGTCACCTGACCTTGAGGGATATTCCGGTTATCTTGTCTCAGGCGGATTCTCTGATCCCAGAACATACTATTGGTCCAGAGTGCTGAGTTACAGATATGGGGTGCATGGCGACCGACTAAAGGCATGGTATTACCATCAGTACGACCCAGGCCTAGCAGATCAGGAATACTGGCATTGACGCCAATAGGCATGGACAGATCATCACCACCACAACTCAGTGCCGGATGGTGGCAGGAGGAGCAGGATGTGTCGTCATTCTGGCTCAGGGATTTACTGTGGAACAGTTTCATACCCAGATTGATCATCGCAGTATCTTCTTGTCGACGTAGACGAGCGACGTAGGCGCGAGTGTCACCTAAACTGCTCTGCAAGGAACGCTGTTCGATGACCGCACTCAGACAGCCATCAAGGTTATCGACCAAAACATTATCAATGGAGCGGGAGCCACATGTTTCTTGCAGGCTGATTTGACCACCGGTAGAAGCGGAACCGTTGCGCATACCATCGTTGTTGTTATTGCTCAGTGTTCTGACGCTGTCAGTATTGGAGATTTCACCGGTGTTATTATCCTGATCAAATGCCTGAACTGAGTAATTGTGACGTGTGTTGGGCTGGGCCGAGGCGTCAATAAAGAAGGTTTCGCTGGTCTGAGCCAGAGGTTGGCCATCTCGGAAGATTTGATAACCCTTAATGTCTGAACTCTCTTCCGGCGCGAGCCAGGATAGGCGTACTTCGGTAGCTGAATGAGTTATTGCGATCAGGCGTTTAGGCGCTTCACCGAGCTGGGCCTGAACCTGAGTGCTGGATAACAACAGGCTGGGGAGTAAGCTGGCAAAAGCGCAGGCTTTTACTGCTTTAAACATGTTCTGTGAAATCATAGGATCACCTTTCAAACACTCTCAACGGATAGATGGTTAAGCAGTTAAAACATCGCCTCTTAATGAGTGGAAATAGCTTTGTTTCACTGCATATGATCCAGGTCTTGAGCAGACTGTCTTTGTACTTTTATTAATCGACGGGTCATATGAGATTCATCATGACTGCAGAATTTGAGGCAATTGTGAGCATTTGGTTGATATCGTGTAGCGAATTAGCTGAGAAACTCGACGAAATATTGCTGATTGTAAGGTGAGGGCGGAAATTGGACTGCTTTGATGAAACTGGCTCTAAGCGAAGCAACATTAGCAGTGCTGAGCGCTCAGGAGGCTGTTATGACTTTTTAGATTTTCAGTGGCTGTTAGGGTGACGAGAGATTAAGGCTATCTCATGTCGTATTGACAGGTATAATGCTCATTTCTCCACTTTGCCAGGATATGATCATGAATGATGAGATCAACTACAAGAATAACCCTCTGCACGGCGTTGGCTTAAAAGACTTGTTGATCGAAATGGTGGATCATTATGGCTTTGACATTCTATATGCCTATCTGAACATCAACTGTTTTAAAACCAAACCGAGCATTGAATCCAGTGTGAAGTTTCTGAAGAAAACGGACTGGGCCCGTGAGAAGGTTGAAGCCTTCTATATGTACAAGTTTAAAAACCTACCTAAAGCATCTCCATCACAGCAGGTGCTACCGCCAAGAGACCGTATTGTGCCCGATGGCCAGATTCCGGGTGAACCGGCCAGGTTAAGCCTTGAAGACGCAGAGCACTTGCGTAAAGAGCGTGAAAAGAGAGCCGTAGAGTTTGATAAAAGCGGTGGACGTCGTGCCAGCTCCGATCGTGGTAATGATCAGCGAAGCGGTAGTTATTCTCGAAATCGTCGTAGTCGCCACGTAAGCCATGATGGTGGCAGTGGGGGGCAGGGCATTTGGTCTAAGCGATCAACTGATACGGCAAAGTCGTCATCTACAAAACCAACCAGTCCATGGGAACAGGCGACCAGGAAAGACTCTGGATCTGATAATAGGGCTCCATCAGGTGAAAACTCTGAATCGCCAAACACGTCCGATCGTACAGGGGCTTCGGATCCTTGGGGCAATTGGAAGAAATAAGCTCTGAATTGCAGTCGTTTTGATGTTAAGTGCTGTTTCAAATGTGGAAAAGCCTCCCGTTTCCAGGAAACCGGAGGCTTTCTCTTTCGGGTCTATTTTAGATAAGTCATCCTTCTAAAGGTTATTATCTAAAAGCCCTTTTTGTGCAAGCGCGAGCTTTTCTTAGCACTTTGATAAAAGCGACCCAGCGCTCTGTCTTTGCTGCGTTTTTCTGTCAGGCTTTCACTGTTTCTAGCTTGTTCTGTCATTAGCTTGTGATAGTTCTCCAGTTGACGGCTGTCCAGTATTCCTTGCTCAACCGCTTCAATGACCTTACAGCAGGGTTCCCCCTGGTGCTGGCAATCCTGAAAACGGCACTGTTTAGCCCGTTGTTCAATTTCAGAGAAGGTTTGCCTGATACCTGTTTCACTATCCACCAGTTGTAGCTCACGCATGCCTGGTGTATCCAGTAAAACACCGCCGTCAGCCAACCAGTGTAGTGAACGACTGGTCGTGGTATGGCGTCCCTTGCTATCAGCTTCCCGAATCCCTTGAGTTAACTGATCTTGTTGTCCCATAAGGCTATTCGTCAGCGTGGACTTGCCTACCCCGGAGGAGCCAACTAGCGCCAGACTTTGGCCGTTGCCACACCACAGACGCAGGGCGTCGAGTTGTGCCGGGTCCGTTGCATTGACTGTTTCAACTATAAGATGAGGATGGCTGTGATACAGCTGTTGGCGAAACTCCTCGGCTTGATCAGTGAGATCAGCTTTGGTCAGTATGACAACGGGGTGTATCTCTGCTTCAGCGGCTAAGGCCAAATAGCGCTCAACTCTATTGATGCTGAACTCTTCATTACAGGAGGTAACAATCAAAAGTGTATCGATATTAGCGGCAATCAGTTGAATCTCAGAGCTAATGCCAGCCCGCATCCGTTTAATCAGGCTTTTACGCTCTAATCGCTGAATGGGCTGTAGGAGTAACTGCGAAACCTGTTTCTCGCTTAATGAGTGCCGATTAATCAGTAACCAGTCTCCAACGGTAGGGCGTTGTTCTGGCATTTCATCGCGCCAAAAGTACAGTGGTAGTTCCAGTTTTTGCAGGCCTTCTAAGCCAAAACCTAAACATTCCAGTTGGCTACGATGGACCTGGCTGACCCGAAAAGGTAGGTACTGTTCCAGTTGCTCAAAGCTCAGTTGTTGCTGAAAAAAGTGGTTCCAACCCAGAGATTGAAGAGAAAAAGAAGACATTGTAATGATCCCAAAAGCAAAGCATGTCGTATCGATACTTCAGTAGCGCCTCTCTAGCGGATTAACTAAAGAAATGCAGGAAGTATCTGCTAAGTGGGATTTTTGATAGGCATACCAAAATCCCGGCTGATAACGGGCCGGGCAGGATGTAACGAAAGTCGTAAGAACGTGTGGCTGGTTTAGCTCAATCTGGCTAAAGCGGTTAGATAATAGAACCGTTCTGTGACTTACAGCCTGCCTGACTATACTTTGCAACTATCATCAAAATTCCTCTTCTGGTTATGTGTGAGTGAGTACTGATTGATTCAGTATTAACGGCACTATACTGTTTTTCAATTGAGAAAGCGACAGGGTAATTAATGGTAAGCCGTTAGAGATCAGTCTGTGCCCAGAGCAGTTCAAACACAGACTGATCGTTATTTGGTGTTATGAACTACACCATAGGAAGCTGACTCAGGCTTCTGCGCTGAACAAGCTACCGACAGGGCTATCCATCTGATAGTCCTGTAGTGTCTCGATCAGGGCTGAAAAATCGATGCGTCCTTCATTATCTTTTAGCTCAGACACGGTATCTTCGCCCAGCAGATCGACCAGATTGGCTTCAAAGTTGGCTTTCTGTTCATCGCTTGGTGGTGGAGGTGGTGGCATACCACCTTCGCCCTGTGGTGGCGGCCCACCTTGAGGCTGGTTGTTAGCAAACAGTTCAGTGAGTGCTTCGGTATCAACAGTGCCATCCTCTGAGATAATGCCTTCTGCTGCATCGCCGAAGTCATGAGTCAGTCGTTCCTGCAGTTCGCTGACATCGATTTCACCGTCCTCAATTCCCTGCATGATACGATCAACGCGATCCTCTGCGCTGGGTGGTGGTCCTGGCATTCTCATTTGACCAGACTGAAAACTGGATTGCTGTACTCCAGAGATATTCATTGTGTAACTCCTTTTCGTTATTAAATCCCCAAACAGCGCTGTTTTGCATCGGTTTTACGGCGACATAAAAGTGGCTGTAATCCGTGCCGAAATAGGCTGTTTGGTAATGTATAAAAACAGCGTAAGCACATCTCTCAGAGCAAAGCTTATTCCTTTATGAGTCGCTTTACAGAGCCTTTACTCTGTATTTTCATCCTCTTTACAGGATCTTTACAAAGCACTTGAAAATACATCTAACTTGTTGTTAATTAGTCATTTTCTTATGTTTATGGCGGCAGGTGAGTGCCGCTTTGAAGGCAAAATTTTTCCGGTATAGCAAGGGGTGCCTGCCAGATGCTGCCGTTTAGTCAAGAGGTAAAGATAAAAAGACTACGACAGCAGCTGTTGCAGATAGGAGGTAAGGAATCGGTAGGCGGTTCTCTGCTGTTATAGCAGGTGTGTTTAGCGACTATAGAGCTCTATATTCCAGTCGGGCTGGTAGTGTCTTTCGGGTAAAAGTGAAAGATCAGATGCAATGTCGTGATATTGGCAGTAGCTCTGCCATAGTGGGTTATTGCTATCGGGCAGAGCAATTGTCTGGCTAAGGTGTGTCGTGAGGAACGTATTCAGGGCCTGTAATAATACCTGCCCATTGAATCGACGTTCACCTTGTATCAGCAAGAGAACGCCGGGTTGGTGCTGCACTTCCTGATAGCCCAGATGAACGATATAGCCCATTTTCTTTTCAAGGCGCAGACTCTGATAAGCATGCTGTTGTAGTTGCCAGATATAGCTATGGCACAGCTGTTTTTCGATCAAGGGGGTCGTCTGTTGTGCAGACAGAGCCTTGGCAGGTAACCAGATAAGGGCGCTTTGATTAAAGGGGTCATTGTTATCAACCGCAATGGGCCCGTTTTCTGAGCTTTGCTGTAGCGAGTGTTTATCCATAGCCATCAGTGCCATATGCAGCTGACGGTAAGGCATAAGCGCTGATTCTTGGTCGACTTTGAGTGTCTGGGTAAAAGAAAAGCCGGTCTGGTAGTGTGTGGGGAAAAACTCAGTTTTCTGGCTCTTGGGATCAGCTAGCCCCGGGTGTTTTATCACACTTAATCCAGGCGTGCGCTTGAGCTGTTTCAATAAAGAGTGGCTTAGAATATCGCCTGCTACAATAGGCAGTCTGTAATGATGGTAGAGGGCTTTCTGTACGCCTTGTTGTAGAGGCGAATCGGTATTTTCCGGATTACATGCCAGTGTTTGGCACAGATAACTCAGTTGTTCCTGCATATCCCGCTCACTGAGCTGCTGATCAACACTGTAATGAATGGACAGAATCAGCTGTTCGGGGTCCAGCATGCGTAAGCGCTGATGGAAACCTGTCGGCAGGCAGAGCTGATTAATAGCGGGTAGCAGCAAGCTGGGTAGGTGCCAACACCACTCATATCCGGCAGGGGCGGTATTGATGGCAAGCCGTTGATCTCTATCAGGCCAGGATAGAGTTGGATCAGGAATGTCCGGCATATTGAACTGAATAGAGCGGTCACAAGGCAAAATAGATTCAAGATGAAGGGCCTTGGTTTCCTGATAATGCTCAAGCATAGACAGCGGCAGGCTATTTTCAATCAGGTTGTGTAGCGCTTTAGGAGCTTCAACCCAAAGCGTTATATTTTCCGGGGCATAATAATGCTGATAAAAACGGTGCAGAATACATAGCAGCTCAGGGTCATTATGAGCCAAGGTGTTTTTGTTACCGGCGCAGAAGCGATGATAAGGGTGGCCCGAAGTGCTGAGCGTCTGAAGCACCGCCTGTATCTGCTGTTCGCCATCACCACAGCGGGCGAGATATTCCGCCTCGATGATATCCAGTTCACCAATAACTTTATCTGCTTTAAAGCTAGGGCAGAACAGCAACTGACTCAGTAACTCGATACAGAGCGATAGCTGCTCTTCAGGACATTCCAGCATATAGCTGGTATGAAACAACTGAGTGCTGGCGTTGATTATACCCCCCATCTTCAGCAGTTGGGCCTGGATCTCTCCTGCTTCATATGTGTGATGATGGGATTGACTACCAAGGAACAAGCTATGTTCCAGTAGGTGAGCGAGGCCAGGCCAGCTTTCTGGCTCATGGGCACTGCCGCAAGCCACTGTTGCGACAATCCGGCAGCGTCCATCATCGCTGTTATCAAGCCTGATCGGAAGTGAGAGTTTGGTATGATCCCGGTATTCATGTCTCAACATCAGATAAAATTCCTTGGCTGCGATAAAATGCCAGTTCAGTTTCGAGTTGGTGTAAACGGTTGTTGTACTGCCTGAAACCATGGGCTTCATCATCATAAATAACACTTTCACAGTGATGGCCCAGACTGCGGTAGTGTTTCGCAAAGTGTTTCATTTGATCGGCAGGCACTATGGGGTCTTTAGCCCCCTGAAAGAGTAATAGGTCGGGTAGATGATCTCGTTTACTTAAACTGAACAAGGGTGAACGCAGCTGATAGGTCATGGCATCACTATTAGGGTCGCCAATCAACCAGTTCAGATAATGGGATTCAAACTTGTGAGTGCTGTTGGCGAGACGTTGCAGATCACTGATACCATATAAGCTGACTGCTGCGGTGAAATAGCCCAGGGACGCGGCCCGCAAGGCACTGTATCCTCCTGCGCTTTGCCCTCTGATAACGACTTTGTCGGCATCAATACGGCTGTTTTTATCCAGCCAGTGTACCATTAGACGGGCATCTTCCAGGTCAGCTTCACCCCACTGTCGAAACAACGCTGCCCGGTAACGGCGTCCATAGCCGGTGCTTCCTCTATGGTTAAGATCCAATACGCTGAAACCTTGCTGTATCCAGAACTGAATAGGTAACTGTAAACCAGGGAAAGCACAGGACGTTGGGCCACCATGAACATTAATGAACAGGGGGGCAGCAGCTATTTCAGGGTTGGGATAAAACAAGCCATGAACATCATGCTCAGGAAGTTTCAGGTGAATGGCTTCCGCTGTGACAGCCTCGGCAATACGGTACCCATTATCCAGATACTGAAATAACACGCTTTCTGTTGGACGCTCAGGATTAAAGCGGGCTTCTACAATCGAAAGAGCTTGCTGCTCTGAGGCCACTTGTACCAATAGTTGGTATTCGTCACTGCCTGGAGTCGGGATGAGGTTTAGCTGTGAAAAGTGGCAGTAATCTGAAAAACCGTTTAGGACCTGCTTATTGCACGGCGCTAGCACTTCCCCCTCTGCAGCCGATAAATGATGTAACTGCCAGCGACCTTTTTGGCTGACGCAGATACTCAACCACTGTCTGTTATCTTTTAGAATGCGGTACTGATAGTGTTGATTGCCAAGCTGCCAGGGAGCGGAGCCGCAGTCTGCTTGTATCTCATACAGGCAGCTGATTCTATGCGTGTGATCAGCCTGGTATAAATTCCAGTAGCCTTGGTGATCGCTGATAAACAAAAGTCGCCCCAAAGCATCAAAGCTCGGTTGCTGAACTGAGGCAATATGGGTTTTAAATTTGGGAAAGACCTGCTGGCTATTCAGTCGTATCGCAGCTGCATCATAGGCCGATTCACAGGCTTTTTGTTCGGGCTGTTTTTCCTGTTGGTGTAATCGGGATGATCCAGGCCATTGCGCTTGTTTTAACCGAGTACTGGTCCAGGGTTGATCCGGGTGGCTCCACTCGATCCAGGCGATTTGCTGCCCAGTTTGATCAAAACAGGGGCTGGAATAAAAATCAGCGCCTTCTGCCAGCACATACCTTTGTTGATCAATCAGATTAAAAGCCACTAAACGATTAATGACCTGATGAGCTTTAGAGGGATGGTGTGCCGGATGTTCCTCTTCGATGGCAACAAGATAAGGCCGGTTTGGGTGTTGTACCGGTTCGCCGTATCGGCAGTGGTTTCTGTCACTGATCTGTTGCAGCTGGTTAAGATCCAGCTGGGTAGCTGGTGTCTTGATATTTGAGTCTTGTGACTTCGTTTTTTGTAACAGGGAGTCTTGTAGCCAAGGGGCAAACTGCAGCTGCTGGCTATTTTCATCCACCCAGTAGATACCGGAATCCGTTACCGTATAAGGCACGCCACCGTACTCATGAACCTTGGATCGTACTCCCATATCACTGGGTAGCAGTGACCTGATGACACCATTTTGACGGGTTAACAGCTGGGTCAGTGGATTCTTTTCCGGGTCATGTTTGAGCCAGAAGCTGCCCCGCAGATGACTGCGGGGGAAGCTGACCTGGGCTTGGGCCTGTACCACTTGTTCGGGTTTCAAGCGCTGGGACGTTTGTATTGTCCGATTTTTTAGCGTCTGAGATTCTAGCGACTGAGCTTGAGTCAACTCATCTACGCATCGTTCGGCTTCTGTTTTTATCATGAGTAGATCGCGCTCATTGTTCACTATTGCGGTCGGCTCGTGACTAACCGACAGCAATCAGCTTTTGAGAGTTTTTACGGTTGCGATAGATCATAGGCTCTTTCGCCGGTTGAGCGGTGTTGGCATTGTCACGGGCATCGGTAATCAGATGATGATGAGGTGACTTGGCACACACTGGATCAGCATTATTAGCATCACCGGTCAACAGGAAGGCCTGACAACGACAGCCGCCAAAGTCTTTCTCTTTCTCATCGCAGGAACGGCAGGGTTCCGTCATCCACTCGTAGCCACGGAAGTGGTTAAAACCGTTTGAGCGATACCAGATAGTCTCTATGGTCTCATCAACTACGTTGGGAAATTCGATAGGTAGCTCACGGGCGCTATGGCACGGTAGAGCGGTGCCATCCGGTGTAATCGTCAAAAACAGATTGCCCCAACCGTTCATGCAGCCCTTAGGGCGCTCTTCGTAGTAATCGGGCACCACAAAGATCAGCTTGGTGCGGATTTTACCCTTGATCTGTTCCCGGTAGCGATTGGTGATGGACTCAGCCTCTACGAGCTGTGCCTTCGATGGCAGCAGGTGATCACGGTTTTTTAATGCCCAGCCGTAATATTGAGAAGTAGCCAGCTCGACATAATCAGACTCCAGCTCAATAGATAGCTCGATAATCTTATCGATCTGGTCGATATTTTCCCGATGAATGACACAGTTAAACACCATGGGATAACCCAGCTGTTTCACGGTACGGGCGACTTCCAGTTTTTCTTTGAAGGAGCGCTTGTTGCCCGACAGATAGTCATTCATCTCAGCGTCACTGGCCTGAAAGCTGACCTGAATATGATCCAGTCCAGCTTCTTTGAAGGCCTGCATACGTTCAAAGGTCAGGCCCATACCGGAGGTGATCAGGTTGGTGTAATAGCCCATCTCCCGTGCGGCTTTGATCAGTTCTTCCAGATCATCGCGCAATAGCGGTTCACCACCGGAGAAGCCCAGTTGAGCAGCACCTAAGGCGCGGGATTGGCGGAACACTTCGATCCACTGCTCGGTGGTCAGCTCATCTTTTTGCTGATCATAGTTCAGGGGATTAGAGCAGTAGGGGCATTGCAGGGGGCAACGGTAGGTGAGTTCAGCCAGCAACCATAACGGCTGGCCGATGCCTTCAGGCAAATTCGATCCAATGCAGTTCATGGTGAGCCTCGGTAAAAAAGTCGATCACATCCTGGTCCAGGCTAGCGTCTGCTTCAGGAAATTGTTGTTTCAGTTGGCTGATAATCTCAGCGATGGTTTTAGTGCCATCCACATGGGTGAGAATCGCACCAGCACTCTCATTCAGTTGCACCATGCCTTCAGGATAAAGCAGTACATGATTGTTGGAGCTGGCTTCCCATTGAAAGCGAAACAGGCGATTGATCTCAGGCACTTGCTGGAGCAGCGGCTCTTCAACTTTATCTCTGGTCTGGTTTTCAGGAGTTTCTGTAACGACGGTTTTCATAGTGACCTCTTAACGGGTTTCCCTTGGCCCATGCTTCTTGGATGTAGGAGATATGGCCAGAGAGATTGATTTACCTTGGACGGTGAAAGGCATCCTTATGTCGGAATACCTTTCACTGACCGCTGTGTTAAATCGGTTTTATTAAACCTGTTTTGTTAAACCAGGCGGCGGTGATAAGTCGGCTGGTCGGTCACAGTATGGAATGGAGGTCGATTCAGCTCATGGGCCATAGACAGGCCATCCAGTAAACTCCAAAGCACATCCAGTTTAAATTGTAGGATATTCAGGGCTCTCTCCTGTTCCGCGCGGGTGGTAAAGTGCTCCAGTGTGATCTGGATGCCGTGTACAACGTCACGACGGGCTTCACTTAGACGGTTGTGGAAATACTGCAGGCCTTCCTGCTCAATCCACGGATAGTTCTCTGGCCAGGTATCCAGCCGGGACTGGTGAATAGTCGGAGCAAACATCTCTGTCAGAGAAGAACACGCGGCTTCCTGCCAGGTGGCTTTGCGGGCAAAGTTGACATAGGCATCTACGGCAAAACGTACCGTTGGCAGTACATGGCGGTGATCCAGTAGCTCTTCACGAGTCAGGCCCACAGCTTCGCCCAGGCGTAGCCAGGCCTCGATGCCACCTTCTGAGCCCTCACGGCCATCATGGTCGATAATGCGCTGAATCCAGTGGCGACGTACTTCCTGATCATGACAATTGGCCATAATAGCAGCATCTTTTACCGGAATACTGACCTGATAGTAGAAGCGGTTGGCAACCCAGGCGCGGATCTGCTCTGGCGTGCATTCACCCTTATGCATGGCAATATGGTAAGGGTGATGAATATGGTACAGATCGCCTTTGGCGCGCAGGCGCTGTTCGAACTCTTCACGACTCCAAGGCATAACTTCAGTGGCTTGTTGGTGGCTCATAATCGGGCTCCATTATTGTTTTTGTAAGCGAATGGTCGTTAGCGGACCGAAAGTAGTTTGTAGCTGATGTTGAGCGCTATCCTGAATAGTGTTTCTAGTCAGGAGCTTTCGACAGAACCCGATCCCCTCCAGAAGCGGACACTGTCGATAAATCAGTGCTTTTAGTTCTGTAAATAGAGCTCTGCCAATCGAGCTGTTATTTTCAGACGCCGCTCTTATAGTCGCAGCGCTTAGCGATACTCCTATATTGGAGATGCTCTTATAGATGTATATCCATACCATCGAAGGCGACTTCGATACCGGCGGCATCCAGCTGGCCCCGTTCCGGTGAGTCCTCAACCAGAATTGGATTGGTGTTGTTGATATGGATCAGTACGCGGCGTTTTTCCGGGTACTGAGACAGGAAATCGATCATGCCAGGTACGCCGTTTTCCGGATCGCCCATCTGTGGCAGGTGACCGATATCGCTACCACGCTTATCTGCACCCATCAGTTCGATCAGTTCATCATCCTGCCATAGGGTGCCATCGACCAGTAAGCAATCGGCTTGATCAATCAGTGGCAATAAGTGCTCTTCGATCTCTCCCAGACCTGGGGCATAAAACAGCTTGCCACCGGTATTGGTATCTGTGATTAGTACGCCAATATTGTCACCTGGGTGAGGATCATGACGGTGCGGTGAATAAGGTGGTGCTTTACTACTCAGAGACACTGCCTGCAGGCGAATGCCCGGTACTTCAGGGACATAGAAGTGTTCGCCGTAGAGAGGAATAGGACGACGCTGCAGGCCGCCATTCCAGGCTTCCAGCATGGGGAAGATAGGGAAACCTTTGGTCAGATCCTGAAACACCATATCGGTGCAATAAACCGTGTGCGGACAACCTTCCCGCAGCATTAGCAGGCCTGTGGTGTGGTCGATTTGGCTATCGATCGGCAGCACCGCTGATACGCCGGTGTCTCTGACTTTACGATTAGGTTGCAAAGGGCCAAAAGAATCCAGTTGAGCACGAATATCTGGAGAAGCGTTAAACAGCAGCCAGTTTTCTCCATCAGCACTGATGGCGATTGAAGATTGGGTACGGGCTGTCGCATTAATGGTACCCTGACGTAAACCGGTGCAGTTTGGGCAGTTACAGTTCCATTGTGGAAAGCCGCCACCGGCTGCTGAACCTAAAACTCGAATATGCATGGTGAGGCCCCGAGAAAGTGTATAGGTGATCGTTGTATAAGAATGATCTGGTCTGAAACGCAAAAGCGCCTGACGGATCAGACGCTTCTTGAAAACCTCTGATCGTCAGAGAATTCCGGGCTTAGCGGTGGCTGAAGTACATAGTTACTTCAAAGCCAATGCGCAGATCTTTATAGCTTGGTTTCTTCCACATAGTCGGTACCTCGAGTTGTATCCGGCAGGTAAAATAACCGGATTTACATTGTTGTTGTTAATGGCCCGGAAGAGGTTGTTAATCGCCTCTCAGGCATTAACAATGGTAGGCAGCAGAGGTGGTGTGCCAATATAGTACTTCGGGACTATATCTAACCACTTATGGTCGTAGTAAAAAGGTGTATCGAATTTTGTCGCTAAAACTGCATCATAGGGAGGTAATGAATTGCACTTTTTGAACAATGGTGACCGAGCGTGACAAAGACTATAAAAACAGCTCTGTATGGCCATTCCGCAGCAGTAACCAATCCAGACTCTGTTTTCGACTATGCACATCCGCTAACCGGTGGCACTGAACGACCAAACATTGTTGGACTGGAGCCAGTAAGCGGGCAAGGAGCTACCATGTTTCAGGCGCAAGCCGCCCTTTCAGATCTTACGGATCTATCTTCTGACAGCAGCAATGCGGTCAATAATTGTGTTGACAATAATGCTGCTGTATTGACTGCTGTCTCTCAGTTAAAAGATGCTGAGGCCTGTGCTCAGGAGCTGGCAGATCAGTTACGTCATGATGATCTCGGTTGGGTACTGTTCTTCTGTTCTGCTCAGCAGGATATTAATCGCTTTGCTCAAGCTTTGGAGCAGCAACTGCCAGATCAGGATATTGTCGGTTGTACTACTGCTGGTGAGATTTCCCCTTTGGGTTATCTGCAGGGCAGTGTCTGTGCCGTGGGTTTTACCCGCTCCGGTTTTGCCGTGGAAACAGCGTTGATTGAAGACCTGGATAGCTTTAGCTTCAATTCGGCACAACAGTTGATGAACAGTATGATGCAGCGCTGTCAGCAGCATCAAAAAGCCCCGATGAAAGGCCATACTTTTGTGCTGGCGCTGCTGGATGGGATGTCTGAGCATGAAGAGATTGTACTTAATACTCTAAATGCAGCTTTTGGCAGTATTCCTTTGTTGGGAGGCTCTGCGGGTGATGACTTAGATTTTGCCAATACCCAGGTGGTTTATGAAGGACGATGTTATCCCAATGCTGCCGTATTGATGATGGTTAATACAGTCTTCCCCTTTATGGTGTTTTCACAAAAACACGTAGAAGAGAGCGATGAGGTATTTGTCGCCACTGAGGTGGATAGCGAGCATCGCAGGGTTTATGAATTGAATGCTGAACCCGCTGCAGAAGTATATGCCAGAGCCATCGGTTGTCGGCCAGACCAGCTTACTCCTTCACTGTGCGCTCAACATACCCTGAGTGTCAGAATTGCGGGTGAAGGTTTTGTTCGGGCTGTACAGCGGGCAAATGAAGATGGCAGTTTAACCTTCTACTGTGCGGTAGAGCGCGGCATAGTGTTACGCAAGAACCGCCATCTGGATATTGGCGAAGAGCTGAAAAAACTATTGGACCAGATCGAATATGAGTTGGGCGATCAGCAGCTAATTCTGGGGTTTGACTGTATCTTCCGTCTGCTGGAAAGCAATGCCTGTCAGCAATTGGGCAATGTCTCTGATATGTTGGCTGGCTATCCCTTGGTAGGTTTTAATACCTACGGTGAGCATATCAATGGTATCCATCTTAATGCCACTTTTACTGGTGTTGCCATAGGTCAAAGACGGCGCTAGTTTTTTACCCGGTATTTTCTTTTCGCCAGGTATTTTGGCTTTTGCGTAGCGATGTGGTCTTTGCGTGGTGTTTTAGCTTTGATAGCAGCAAGACAATTCGATCAAATCAATCACTGGGGTGATTATGAACTCTGTTACCGATAATAAACTCGTGTTGCAGCAGAAAATTGAGGCGCTGGAGCTGGAAAATCAGCGTCTGAAAAAGATTAACAGTGCTTTGATTGATCGGGTGGAAGCGGCACCGGATGTAGGCGGGCGGGCTTACGCTGCTTTTGAAAACTCAGCTTTATTGGCAGAACAGGTAAGAGAGAGAACCGCAGCGCTGAATCAGGCTCTGGCGGAGTTAAGAGACAGTAACCAGGCGCTGAAACAGGCCCATATTGAGATTGAAACCCTGCATCATCGGCTGGTTGATGCGATTGAGGGAATGAATGATGCCTTTGTGATGTTTGATCGTCAGCGTCGGTTGGTATTGAGTAACAGTCGCTATCGCGAGATTTTGCACAAATACGGTTATATCGTGCAGTCGGGTATGAGCCAGCGGGATATTAATACCTTTGCCCGTATGTCTGTACTGGATGAGTTGGCCGCCCACGATGATCTGGCACTGTATCAAAAAACTTATGGTCAGGTGATACGGCTGAAAGATGGTCGTTGGGTGCAGGTAAACGAAAGGGAAACAGAGAGCGGTGATCTGACAATACTTTACACGGATATCACTGAGCTGAAAGCCTATGAAACGGAGCGCCGGGAAGCTGCTCTGGCGGAAAAATCCCGTATTTTGCTCAGTACATTAGAGAACTTGTCACAGGGGGTGGTGCTGGTCAGCGATCACGGTATTCCTGAAGTGTGGAACAGCCGTTTATGTCAGCTGACGGGCTTAAGTGCCGGGGCGGTTGAGCATAGTAATGATTTTTTTGAGCTGTTGCAGCAGAGCTTTGGTCTAGCCCATCGGCCGCTGACCTCTTGCCCGCAGTCCAATCTGGCCGGTAATTATGAGATCACCCTGCCCGATGGCCGGGTCCTGGAATTACGGCAGAAAGCCCGTCAGGAAGGGGGGTGCGTTATTACTCTGACGGACATTACCGAGCGTGGCCTTTATGCTCGTGCGCTGCGGGAAAGTGAGCAGAAAATGCGCCTGATCACAGATGCTCTTCCGGCTATGATCGGTTTTGTTAATGCGGATCTGGAGTTTGAATTTACCAATCGTGCATACCAGCAATGGGTGGGAATGGATCGTGATGAGTTACAGGGGTGCTCGATAAAAGAGGTTTACTCTCATCAGCAGTTGATGAGACTGAGAAGTTATATTGAGCAGGTGCTGGATGGTGATACTGTCAGTTTTGAACTGGAAGAGGCCAATCATGAAGGTGAAGCCCGTTATGTTCATAAGTCCTATGTTCCTCGTGTCGATTCCAAGGGACAGACTACGGGCTTTTTTGTTCTGACTCAGGATATCACTGAACGTCGCTTGACAGCAGAAGCCCTTCGAAACGCTAATGCGCTGTTAGAACAGAGAGTTGAAGAGCGCACCGCAGAGTTAACAACACTAAACGAACAGCTGAAACAAGAGATTCTGGAGCGACGCAGTATTCAGGATCGTTTACTGGAAGCAAAAAAGCAGGCAGAAGAGGCCAATCTATCGAAAACTAAGTTTTTGGCGGCAATCAGTCATGATCTGTTGCAACCCATGAATGCAGCACGTTTGTTCAACAGTGCATTAGCCGAGTATCCGCTGGATAAGTCCGCTCGCCAATTGGTGACCTCTACTGCTTCATCATTAAACGATGTTGAAGCCTTACTGGGGGCGCTGGTGGATATTTCCAAGCTGGATGCCGGTGTGGTGGAGCCGGAGGTGAGTGTGTTTTCCATCGATAGTCTGTTGAGTAATCTGGTTAATGAGTACCGCGAGGTGTGTCATAGCCAACATCAAAGATTCAGAGCGCGGGTATCTTCTTATGGTGTGCGTTCTGATTCCCAATTATTGGCACGTATACTACGTAACTTTCTGACCAACGCCTGTCGCTATACCGAACCCGGTGGTCAGATCTTATTGGCAACCCGTAAACGAGGTGACCAGTTAAGTATTGAGGTTTGGGACACCGGTGAAGGCATTGAACGGGAAAAGTTAACGGAGATCTTTCGTGAATTTAGCCGCTTAAAGCGTAACCCATCACCCAATGATCGGGGCTTAGGCTTAGGCCTGGCCATTGTGGATAAGATTTCCAGAGTACTTAATCATGCCATTCATGTGCGCTCGGTACCGGGCAAAGGTTCCGTTTTTACGGTAGAAGTGCCGCTGTCGGAGTATCTGCCTGTACCAGAGGTTCAGGCTGTGGTTGATCCGGAGGGAGCAGATCCTTTGGCTAACCGTCCCGTATTGGTGATTGATAATGATCCAGCGATCTGTGCCGGAATGGAGCATCTGTTGGATGGTTGGGAGATGGATGTAATGACCGCCATGAGCGCTGAAGAAGCGCTGGAACTGGTGAGTGATGGTTTTCTGCCTGACTTAATGTTAGTGGATTATCATTTGGATAATGGGGAAACCGGTATTAATGCGGCACAGCTGATTAATGAAGCCTTGCCACAATCGGTCCCTGTGCTGATGATTACTGCAAATTACTCGAAAGAGTTAAATGCTTTGATTGAAGCCATTCAATATCGCTTAATTAATAAACCGGTAAAACCGTTAAAACTGAGAATGATGATGGCCAGTATGCTGACCTGAAGGTCTGGTTGGTCGGAATGAACAAACGTGAAGCTATTTTAATTTTGTCGCGATAAATCATCATTTTGGGGTTTATGAGATAAACCTAGGGAAAACCCCAGTCGATTTTTAAACTGAATCAGCCTATTGTGGTCTTCTCTAATGGATTGCAGTGGATTTTCCCCCTTTGTTTGTAGAATGCTCTGAGAACAAGACCCGCGAAAAATATATGCTGCAGCTTGGGCTTAGACTGTCGCTAGTGCCTCCGCTATATTTTGCTCTAACTCTGTGTCTAACGTGTTGTTTAGCTCTGTTTTTAACCGTATCGGCAGCAGAGGCGAATACTGGCGAAGCATCAGCATCAGCATCAGCATCAGCATCAAATGCAGATCAGTCCTTGACCTTTACTGCCGCTAACTCTGCCAATGATCGTTTAGAAAAAGTGACTTTGCAGCTCCTATGGACCCATCAATTTGAGTTTGCTGGTTTTTATGCGGCTCAAGAGCTGGGCTTTTATCGGGAGGAAGGCTTTGAAGTTCTGTTGAAACCCTTGGTGCCTGGAATGAACCCGGTAGAAGAAGTGGTTTCAGGGCGGGCTGATTTTGGTGTGAGTAATAGTGAGGTTATTCTGGCTTTAAGCCAGGGCCAGCCAGTATCGCTATTGGCAAATCTGTTTAAGCATTCGCCTTTGGTGGTGTTAGCCCGGCGGGATTCTGCTATACGTCATCCTAAGGACTTGCATCAAAAGCGCCTGATGACCAGTGAACTGGATCTCCATAGTGCCGAAATCAGTTACATGCTGGCGTCCGAAAGTGTTGATCTGGGCAAGATATATCGTTATGAACATAACTATGAAGTCAAGGATCTGCTTTTGGGTCATGTCGATGCCATGACTGCTTATATCACCAACCAACCCTTTCAGCTACAAGAGCAAGGGGTTGATTATGTGGTCATTGATCCAGCTAACTACGGGGCAGATTTTTACAGCAATACTCTATTTACCCATGCGCTTGAAGCACAGAACAACCCCGAGCGTGTTGAGGCCTTCCGTCGTGCATCAATAAGAGGTTGGCGTTATGCGCTGGACCACCCCCATGAAATGGTGGAAATAATTCAGACTAAATATCCATCTAATAAGTCTCGGGCAGCCTTACTGTTTGAGGCCCGGGAGATTAGTAAGCTGGTAGCCGCAGATGTCTATCCTCTGGGGAGTATAGATTTAAATCGTATTCAGCGTTTACTCAATGTTTATCGTGAGATAGGGCAATTAACCTCAACCCCTGATTTGTCACCCTATATCTGGCGGGAAGCATTGAATGCACATAAATCCGGCTATCTTCATCAGCAGACCCTGAATTTTTCTGTGGAAGAAAAGAATTTTCTCAATAGTCTGCCCATGATCCGTATGTGTGTAACACCTCATTGGATGCCCTATGAAGGCATTGATGATAAAGGCCATCATATTGGTATCGCAGCGGAAGTCATGGACCTGTTGTCAGCTTCTCTGGGTAAACCTTTTAAGCTGATAAGAACAGCTAACTGGTCAGAAAGCCTGCAGGCCGTGAAAGAGCGTCGTTGCGATATTCTATCTGCTGCGGCTAACATTCAGGAGCGTCGGCAGTTTTTAAACTTCACTAAGAACTATCTCAGCTTCCCAAACGTTATTATCACCCGTAAGCAGCATAGTTTTATCAATCACATTTCTGAGTTAAACGGAAAGCAAGTAGGCGTTGTTAAGGACTATTATCAGGCCAGTGTATTGCAATCTGATTTTCCGAACATTAATGCTATACCAGTCAATAATGTTGCTCAGGGATTGGAATTGGTGTCAAAGGGACAATTGGATGCCTTTGTCGGTGCAATTGCCAGCACAGGTTACTATATCCAGCAAAAGGGCTTGACTAACCTGCATATCGCTGGGTACTTCCCCAAGAATATTCAATTAGCCGTAGCCGCCAGAAATGATTGGCCTCAGCTGCTGACTGCACTGGAAAAATCTGTCAATGCTTTACGACCAACGGATCTGCAAGGGATCTTTCAGCGTTGGGTTGGCATTACTGCTGAACCGCGTTTGAACTACACCTTACTGTGGCAGCTATCCTTCATTGCAGTGGTGATTGTTTCTGTAGTTCTGGTCGCTAACCGGAAGTTGAAATGTGTCAATGAAGAGTTGACCCGTGAGGTTGAAGAGCGCGCCAGGATGGAGTGGAAGCTGAAGGAGCTTAATCTTCAGCTGGAGTATAAAAACCAGCGTTTGCATGAGCTTTCGACGACTGACTCTCTGACTGGCCTGCGTAATCGCTATTATGTAGAAAGTTCACTGGAGAACAATCTGCTCACGGCCACGGTTAAGCGGCAGGCTTTTTCAATCCTGCTGTTAGATCTGGATCACTTTAAGCAAGTGAATGACAGGTATGGTCACGGTGTAGGTGATGATGTGCTGGTGCAGTTCTCTACGTTACTGAAACAAAGTCTAAAACCTCAGCACATTGCTGGTCGCTGGGGGGGAGAAGAGTTCCTTGTTTTGCTGCCCGGTTATAATCGTCACATGGCGCAAATCTTTGCGGAAGATTTCCGTCAGCAAGTGGAACAAACTCTTTTCCCTGAAGTTGAGCACATCACAATCAGTGTTGGTTTAGCCGAAGCTCTATTGGAAGAAGCGCCGAATTATCTGGTACATCGTGCGGACAATGCTCTTTATCAAGCGAAATCGATGGGGCGTAACTGTGTGGTAGTTGCTGATCGGGATACCGTAGCATTCAGCTAGTGGATCTCTGAGTGTGCTGTGCCACGATAAATACTTCCACTGGGCCGGTAATATGGTAACTCACTGCTGCTTCTGTATTTTCTGCATTAAAAAATCAAAAATAGACGCAACGGTAGGAGTGGCATGCAGTGAGGTTTTTTGCTTAGTTGCCGTACATTAAGAAATTATAATTAAAGAAACGCAATGACTGCGTTTCATCAAGCCTTCATTTTTAGTTCAATTCTCTGTCATCTGGCTCAGGCACTCTGCAAATATATAGTGAAATAAAAGCCTCTCGATTGCCTATGAGTGGCGGAAATGCTTAACGAATTTCCGCAAAAGCTTTGTTTCTGTATTTAACGGATATGATGAGAGTGCCTTATGAGTCCTTTTCTACGATCTTCATTGATAGTCAACTGGGATCACCCCGAAGTGTTGGCTTTAGCCAGTTATCTGGCTAAAGGTGGCGATCATCCTGTCGAGTTGATTCAACGCAGTTTTAACTGGGTGCGTGATCAGATAGAGCACAGCTGGGAATACCAGAAAGAGAGTGTTGTACTAAAAGCGTCTGATGTGTTGAAAAACAAACATGGGTGTTGTTTCGCTAAAAGCCATTTATTGGCCGCCTTACTGAGAGCCAATGGTATACCTGCGGGCTTCAGTTATCAGCGTGTGGATAATGAGTGGGGGGCTACGCCGTATCGTTTACATGGCATCAATGCAGTCTATCTGGCTCATCACGGTTGGTTTCGGGTCGATGCCCGGGGCAGCAAAGAGGGGGTTAACACCCATTTTGATCCGCCGAATGAGATTTTGACATACCCTAATGGGGGCGACACTCTGGGTATTTGGCCTAATCCGCTGGATTGTGTGGTGGACGCGTTGGTGAATGCGAGCCATGTCCGAGAGCTTTATCAGAGTTTGCCTGATGTTAACCAGATGTCGAAACGCTCTAAACAGGCTGAGAGACTGAACCAGGAGGATAACTCCGTAAAGGAGGAATTTGCCGCTTAAGTGAGGCTGAAGCGGCTGTGCCCGTTGCAGGACTGAACCGCTCGCCTGTTGTTCCGTTGCCTGTCGAATAACCGTATTGTCTCAGGCTATACCCTATTGCGCATAAAATATGCTTTTATGCTTTCCGGTCAGAGTAGTTGACCTTCGGCGGAGAGGTCTTAAGGCCTTTCCCTGTTCAGAGGTGGCAAACTCTTCTTCTGAGGGCTTGAAGAGCCAGAACCTGTAGAAGCAGAGTTGATAAACCCTGAGTAAGAGACGACTCTGTTCCTTCCCTGGGCTTTCGCATGATAAAGTGCCTTATCTGCCTGAGAAAGCAAGCGATCCAGTTTATCTGTAACCGCAGTGAGTGATCTCACTCCCATGCTTACTGTTATTGCCGGAATTTCTTCTGTATTGGCAGAGTACTCTGCAATCTCTGATCTGATGTGATCTGCAAGCATCATCGCCTGGGCTTCATCGTATGAAGGTAGCAGCATGGCAAACTCTTCACCGCCTAAACGCCCTAAACGACCGCCTTGGGGTAAATTTTGTTTTACCCACTGTGAGAAGTGCTTCAGTGTCATATCACCTGTCGCATGGCCGTGGGTGTCATTAACCTTTTTGAAGTGATCGATATCCAGCATCACAAGAGCCAGAGATTGGTTGTCTTGCTTGGCTTGCTGAAGAGCCAGCTCGGCCTGTTCAACAAAATAGCGACGATTTAAACAAGAGGTCAGTGAGTCTGTGGTTGCCATATCATGCAATGTTTTTAAGTTGACAGCTAAGCGGTCAACAGCATGATAAATGGTACTGGTTTCTTCATAGCGTGCGGGTTTTAAGTGGTAATCTTCACCACGCTCAATGGATAAAAGTGCATTGCTGGCTTTTTGTACAGGCTTAACCAGGTGCTTGAGTAACTGGTAGCTGATCGCGGCGAGTACCAGTAGCAAAATTGTAATACCGCTGCCACCTACCAGCAGGATTTTCTGGTGTGTCAAACTAATCTGTTGCATGGTATGAGTTTGCATTTGGGTTGCTGTGCTGATAATTCTATTCTGCAACTCAAACAGGTCCAGTTTCTGTTCTGCCCATAAAGCCCTTAGCTGCTCTTCTTGTCTGAGCAAAGTGTTCAGTTGGGTGCCTTCATTGTTTGGTTTACCCTGCAGGATGAGTAGTTTCTGGCGAACAGTACGTATCTGTTTGATTTGATCAAAAGTGGTTCTTACGATTTTTTGAGTGCTCTCATTCAATTCAAAAGAGGGCTGATAAGCCAATACTTGAGCTGCCAGCGCATTTTTCCGTATTAGGCTGATATTGCCGCCGTAAGCAACGAGATCGCCCATATGTTCAAGGCGTTCAAGGTTTAGTGCTGCCCGCTGGTGTTCATGAATCTTGGGCAGCAAATGTTTCTGACTCTCCTGGGCCAGTTGTGAGGCGGAGTGACTTAGCCCCAGAATACTGGCGATCAGCATGCAGAAAGAAACGATCAACAATAGTGCTAATCGCCCTATAAGCTGTCTAAGTCTGGGCTTACGATCAGTCATGGAGTCAGTAAACATCAAACGGGAAGTATTGGTTGATGATGGCTCTTAGCTGGCCGTTGACCAGCATGGCGTTCAGGGCATGGTCCATCTTTTCTTTTAGTTGGGGGTGGTGCTTGCTAATACCAATATGGACGCTGCCGGAAAGGTCAGGGTGGTCAATAGGGTTGCCTATAAAGTCCAAGTTGACATTTTCGCTTTTCTGCAGAAAGTTTAATGCAAACAGGGTCGGGGCTATCAGATAGTCCACCTTTTTCTGGCGCAGTAGCTCCAAGCCAGCACCAATCGAGCTGATCTCTTTAATCTGTACCTGGCTGTTGGCTTTAAGGTAATTGGCCTGGGCTGAGCTTTGTTGTGTGGCTATCACTGCATTTTTGTCGCTCAGTATTGCCATTGGACTTTGGTGAGAACTATCCAGTGAGCCGATCAAACTGGTCGTCGAGCGGTAATACTTTGCACTGAAATTAATTCGTTTGGCACGTTCCGGTGTGATTAGAAAATTGCTGGTGGCAAAATCAATCAGACCTTCTTCCAGAGCCGGAATAACCTTAGAAAAGGGCGTGACTACAAAGTCACAACGTGCCTGCATCTCTTTGCATAGAGCCCGTGCAATATCAACATTGAATCCTTTCAGCTCTCCACCGGCATCTCTGTAGTTAAAGGGTTGAAAGGAGTCTGAGATACCTATCTTGTAGTGAGGCTGGGCGTAACTTTCAGCAGAGCTCGCCAGAATCAGCAGGCCACATAGCATTTGTTTCAGATAATTCATATAAGTCCTAATAAACGCTAAAGGGGAAATATTTTTTATTCAGTTGGTTGTAGCTACCATCCGTGAGCATCTCAGACAGAATATCGTTGATCTGTTGTTGTAACTCAAACTGCTTCAGTGGAAGAGCGACCGCTACTTTGCCACCCAGATTAAATTGTCTAATGGGCTCGCCCAGCAGTTCATATTCCTTATCGGGGTGCTGCGACAGAAAACCCAGTTGTAAAATAGCCGGGCCGAGCACTTGATCCACCTCTTGCCCGAGCAAGGCCTGATAAGTCTCATTTAAATGGGCATAGCTGATTGCGACCATGGTGTCGGCTTTGTGCTGGCGAAGGTATTTTTCCTGAACGGAGCCTTTAACAACGGCCACTTTCACCTGCCGGTATTTGGGCTGCTCAGGTAATCCGACAAAAATTGAGAAGGAACTCATATAATGATCGGAAAAAAGAAGATGCTTGCTACGCTCTTCTGTCACCATGATTGAAGAGAGCGCAAAGTCGACTTTTTCATCCTGAATATCCTGCAAATTTTGGCTGAACGACTGTAGCTTTATCTCGCAGTTACGCTTAAGGCGCAGGCAGATTCCCTGAGCTAACTCAACCTCAAAGCCTGTTGGCTGTTGAAACTGATCCAGGAATCCCATGTTGGCTGATTCCAAGATGCCGACATTCAGGGTCGAGGTTTGTGCCAGGGCTGCCAGTGACTGAGTCAATAGCAGCACAACAAGACTCACTTGGTTAAGGTGCTTGCGAAGCAAGGATCCACTCCCTCGTCTGATAGAAAATTGGGCCGATTCTACCTAAGGTAGGCGTTAAGTTTAAAGCGCTGGATAGATAAGAGGCCATCCAGGGTGAGGCTATAGTCTAAAAAGTGAAAGTCCATACTATCTGCCAGACACTCACACGAAAGTTTTTTATCAAATAGCATCACTCTTCAGTTGTTGGCAAAAAATATAGAAATGCTTTCTGTGCAAATGTCTATGTTGAGGGAGATCTGAACCCTGCTCTACTATTCATTTCAGGTGTATAAGCTGAAATTCCATCGTATTATTCGCACTATATGCCATAAAGTTTATATAAAACAAGGCATTGTGCTGATTTATCAAGCTTATAACATGATACTTTAGTGCATATTATGGAAAAGGCCATTTCAGGCATGATCGGTGAGGACAAGCTTAGGTAGGTATCAGGCAGGCATTAACTCGCTATTCCCCCTGTAACTATACGGGAAAATAGCGAGTATAATGGTGTTAGCCCCTGATGAGCAGCCGCACAAATTTATATATTGATCCTCTCTGGTCTTTGGCCTTAGAGGATAGAGATATTTACGCTGGCGGACTTAAAACCCTGTGTTTACAGTTTGGCCAGCAGCAGTTGCAGTGGATGAGGAATTTGCTTCTGATCAATCCGTTTTACCTGGCTACGACAGGAGTAGCCGGTGGCAACAATACGACCTTTTTTGTCGTTATCATTGATCACCGCAGACCAGCTCTGGCTGTAGATCAGCTTGGATGTATCCACATTCGCGCTTTCATGACCAAAAGTACCAGACATACCGCAGCAACCGGTAGCCTGCAGAGTCAGGGTTAAGCCAAAGGCGTCAAACACCTGTTGCCACTGTTTCATCGACGGTGCTGCATTGGTTTTCTCAGTGCAGTGCGCCAACATGAAAATCTCTTTTTCAGTATCTTGTAGGGATAGATTCAGCGCCTTGATCTGTTCTGTCTGAGTACCCAGCCACTCCTGAATCAGCTGTACATTGGGCAGTTGATCCTCAGGCAGCGATTTTGCGTACTCCTGACGATAAGTTAGCGTCATGGATGGGTCGATCCCTACCAAAGCAACACCGGTTTGATCCAGCTGGCACAACATTTTTGCGTTCTCTGCTGCCGCTTTTTCAAAGGCATTCATCATGCCGTGGACATGCAGAGGCTTACCGTTTGGTTTGAATGGAGCCAGGAAAACGCGATAACCCAAACGGGTTAAAAGATCCATAATATCCAGTACCAGGCGGGACTCGAAGAAGCTGGTGAAAGCATCCTGTACGATCACCACGCTTTTGGTTTTCTGCTCCTCTGGCAGGCGGTTCAGTGCTTCCGGCGTGGCCCAGGCAACACCATAATTAGACAGTTCCTTGGCAATACTCTCTTTACACAGCAGCGGGCTATCCACCATGCCAGCGTATTTCGCCATCAGCTTTTGAACAAAACCCACCTGCATCGGTGCGTTATACAGTGCCGGTACTTTAGACATGGTTGGAATGACGTATTCCAGTGTACCGATAAAGTAGTCTTTCAGCGGACGCAGGTATCGACCGTAATACAGTTCCAGGAACTTGGAGCGGAACTCTGGCACATTGACTTTAATAGGACACTGGCCGACACAGGATTTACACGCCAGACAACCTGCCATGGCATCGTAAACCTCATGGTTAAAGTCGTACTCACCTTTTCGTTTACTCAGGGTGTTCTGTAGGCGAGGGATAAAGGTGCCCACAAAACCACTGTTACGGGTCTCTTCGATCTCTTTATTCAGATCAACCCCGGCTTTTTCCTGTAGCCGCAGCCATTCACGAATCAGAGAGGAACGACCTTTCGGTGATTGCGTACGCTCACGGGTTGCTTTCCAGGACGGGCACATGGCATCGTTCGGGTCAAAGTTATAACAGGCACCGTTGCCGTTACAGTACATAGCGGCATTAAAAGTATCGCGTACCGCACCAGGAATCTGGCGATCATATTCACCACGGGTTGGCACGTTATCAATCTTCAACAGTTCGGCACCAGACTTGGCAGGTGTGGCGATCTTACCCGGATTCAGCTGATTGCGCGGGTCAAAGGTCGCTTTGATCTCTTGCAGATAGGCATAAAGCTCACCAAAGAACTCGGGCGCATATTCGGAACGCACACCTTTACCGTGTTCGCCCCATAGCAGGCCCTTATATTTTTGCGTCAGAGCCACGACACCATCGGTGATGGTGCGGATCATAGTTTCCTGACTTGGGTCCTTCATATCGATCGCCGGACGCACGTGCAGTACACCGGCATCCACATGACCAAACATACCGTAAGCCAGGTTATGGCTATCCAGCAGTTCACGGAACTCCATAATAAAGTCGGCCAGGTTCTCAGGTGGTACCGCAGTATCTTCCACAAAAGGAATCGGACGTTTTTCGCCCTGAGCGTTACCCAGTAGGCCAACGGCTTTTTTACGCATGGTCCAGATCTTACCGATCTCTCCGGCACCCTTGGCAATAGTATAAGCAAAACTTTTGCCTTCGCTGCCAGAGATGCTGTCCAGATGAGCGGTCAGCTTGGTCAGTTTGGCATCCAGTTCCGCTTCATCATCGCCGGTGTATTCCACCAGGTTGATACCGGCGATCTGCTGCTCTTCGCCTTCTGGCCCTGTGGTTTTGGGGTAGTACGTTGCTACGGTATCCCAGATGATGTCGTTCATGGCCAGGTTCAGTACCTTGGAATCCACCGTCTCAATGGAAGTTGGGTTCCAATCCATCAGATCCTTGGCATCACGCAGGGCATCATTAAAGCTGCCATACTGGATATTGACCAGGGCAGAGAACTTAGGAATTGGCAGTACGTTTAGCTTGGCTTCGGTAATAAAGGCCAGACTACCTTCCGCACCACACAGAATCGAATTTAGGTTGAACTGACCATTATCGTCGCGGATGTGAGCCAGATCGTAACCGGTCAGACAGCGGTTCAGTTTCGGAAACTTGGCTTCGATCAGCGCCTGCTGTTCGTTAAAGATCTGGTCGGCGATACGGTGAGCTTCACCCACTCTGTCGTCACGCTGTTTGATCTGCGCCAACTCATCATCAGAGATCGGCTTGGACAGCCACTCAGTACCATCCAGGAAAACACTATTCAGTTCTAAAACGTGATCACGGGTCTTCCCGTATAGCACGGAACCCTGACCACTGGCGTCGGTATTGATCATACCGCCAATAGTGGCGCGGTTACTGGTGGACAGCTCAGGGGCAAAAAACAGGCCGTAGGGCTTCAGTGCCTTGTTCAGCTGATCCTTAACTACACCCGTCTGTACACGAACCCAGCGCTCTTCCTCATTGATCTCCAGAATAGTATTCATATGACGGGAGATATCCACCACCAAGCCATCGGTCAGAGACTGGCCGTTCGTGCCGGTACCACCACCTCGAGGGCTTAAGACGATATCCTTAAACTGGCTTTCGTTACTCAGCTTGGCGATCAGTACCAGATCGTCGATGTTACGTGGATACAGAACCCCTTGCGGCAGTATCTGATAGATGGAGTTATCGGTGGAGAGTACCACGCGATTGGCGTAGTCAGGGTTAAGATCGCCCTTAAAACCCTGGGTTTTGAGGGTGTCGATAAAATCAAGATACTCTTGCTTTAACGTGCCTGTCTGAGTCAGGTTGTTTTCAGCCAGTTGTTTAATCATGCCGGTAGGGTGCCTGTCCTGATAAAAACGCAACAATGTCATACTGTGCGGGGTGTTGTCTGCTAAACAAAATGATTGCGCTATTCCCTGGCCGGGGGCGAGAGAATAGAGTTGTTTCTTGCAGCTAAGTTTTTGTTTAGCATCTTCTTTTATTAACGGTTTAGCCTGTGCAGGAAAAAATAACGTGGTGCCGATCCTGCACAATAACGCTATCTATAGCGCTCAAAATGGCTTCACGGTTGGCCAGAATGTTCACTATAGTTCCCCTTAAAACTGAACAGGCAATATTAGCCTAGTCAGTAAAAATAGTCAGTAGCTGACGCCAGGTGAGAGAGGTGCTTTTATGCGACTTTGGTATGAGCTGCATACGCTATTTCTATAGCGTTGCAGCGTGCAAAATTATACTGATCAAAAAATAAACAATCTAAGAAGGAAGGGCTGAATTTGTTTCCTTGAGACAATTTTCCTCAGCTTATCCAAGGAATTATCCACAGCTTTTGTGGGTAACTGCTCTTTTAGTCAATTTTGATCATTGTTATTTTTTTGTTGGGTGATAACTTGGTATTTTCAATAAAAACAATAGCTTATGTGTTTATTGCTATGCTTTTAATACCTTAGGTCTGAGTGGAAATCAAGCCCCATGTCTTATTAATTGTGGCAAATTGTCATAAATATTGAATTTCTTGATAAGAGTCAGACTGTCAAGCATTTTCTGGGGATAAATAGTTGCTCTGTCTGTTGTAATGTAACGATTCTTGTTGCATATGAAAACCGAGTGATGGAAAGATTTTTCGTTAAGTTTTTTAAATTCTTTGCACTGTGTCAGTCATCTCCCTTTGATTACCCTTGTTTTTCTGGTCTCTTTTTTTGCCATTCATGCTTTTACTGCGCCCACTTTTTCAGTCCCCCGTTTTTAACCAAGGACTGATTTTTTAGTCGTCTTATCTTATAAGAGGTCATTAATGGTGCTGTTGGTTCAGGGTTGAATCAACTCCAGAAGGCACAAAGCCATCGTACAAGTGGCCAGGATGGTCTGGGTAGCGCTTAACAAACTCAAAGTGACAAGTGGGCACTGGGTGCTCTGAGCCATCGGAAAACAGCCGCATCGTTTGATCGGGCAGTATTGCTCCCTGTTCCAGCAGATCCAGGCGTGAGCCTTTAATCACCCCTCCATCCTGATTCAGGCAAAAGCCCAGAGCTTCCATTCTATTTAATGCCTGAGCAATATCGGGTGTATGGCTGAGATGATTGACGCTGATGGCAAAATGATTGGCACGAATGCCCATTACCGATAACCAAGCGGCATACTCACTTTCTGACAATAACAGCTCATACTCCTGCCAGGTGGGCATAGACCACAGTCGACCAGACCAGAACACCTGCGGTCGTTTGATCACTTCTAAAGGTACCTCATCAATCAAGCGGTGGATTATCTGTTGCGCTTTATAGGACAGATGCTCCGTCATCAGCTCGGTAAATACGATTCGGGGTAGATGCTCATCCGGAGGTAGGTAGCTCCAGGCCTTCAGGTGTTTGTCCGGCAGAGTGTAAGGGGCGAAGTGCCTGTAACCCAGATTCAACAGATGCTGCTCCAGCATAACAATATTTATCGGGGCCAGATTAAAGGTACGAAATGCAACATGATCCTTAATCAGAGTTTCTCCAGCCATCTCAAAGGCGTTCTCAATCACCTGAGCCTGCGGAGTGACATGCATATAATCAAACCAGAGTTGTTGGAAAAAATGGTCAACGTGCATGGGAAACCTCCAATCGACAGAAACTGGTGTTTCTTCAGTATAGTTCAGCCTGAAAAACAGGTGAGGTCTTGAGTTGCAAGGCTGAGAGAGAGCTTATTTTTATTAGATAATATCGATATAAAAGAAAAGAGAAAAAGATTGAAACTTTTGTCTGAGGACAGACTCTTAATAAGTGCCAATCTTGCGTAATGCAAATTGATCTGACGGGACTATCGTCACACTCATCAACCTTTGGGGAAGCATTTGCTTCCCTTTTTTTTCGTCTGCGCTGTTCTGACTTTTTTTGTGGGCCTGCCAGAGAAATACTTAACATGTTTACTAATTTATGCTTTTGCAGTAGCCTTCGTGCACACTCACTAATACGACACTGGCTATGCTTGATCAAAACGGCTTTTTATATGTGCTCTCCATCACCAGTCCAATCTTTATCCTGATCCTGATCGGTTATGGCGCAGTACGCTACGGCATTCTTCAAAAAGAGGGGATGCGCACCTTAGGAGCCTTTGTCGTTAATTTTGGTCTGCCAGCAGCGATCTTTAAGGCGTTAAGTGAAAGATCTTTCCAGGATATTCTGCACTTAGATTACCTGCTGACTTATGGTCTGGGGTCTTTATTGGCCTTTAGTCTGATCTTGATGTACGCCAAGGTCTATCGTAGGAAATCCCTTACCGAAAGCGCTATGTTTGGCATGGGTTCCAGCTTTTCAAACAGCCTGATGGTCGGCTATCCCATTATTTTCCAGCTATTTGGCCCAGCCGCTCTGGTGCCCTTTGCCCTGACGTTAATTGTCGAAAACTTCTTTTTGATGCCGTTAGCATTGGCGCTGGCGGATACCGGCGGTAAAAAAGATGAGCGTTTTGTTAAAGCCCTGCTGCAATCACTGCCTCAGTTGCTGAAAAATCCTATTATTATCGCTATCGCGCTGGGGGTTTTATGCTCCTTGCTATCGATCCAGTTACCACCAGTAGTCACTAAAGTGGTTGATATGTTTGCCGTCACCGTAGGAGGCGTCGCCCTGTTTACTATCGGTGGTATTTTGGTGGGTATTAAAGTCAGAGGTATGATGCAGGATATCGGTATTCTCGTCGCCGCTAAACTGATCCTGCACCCGGCGTGTATCTTCCTGATGATGTTACTGATGCCACCGATGGACCCGGTCTTCCAAGGTGTGGCTCTGGTACTGGCTTGTATGCCAATGTTCAGCATCTTTGCCGTGATCGGCCAGCGCTACAATATGGGCAGCCTATGTGCTGCAGTGCTGCTGCCGGCTACTCTGTTCTCATTTCTAACCATTAACATCATGGTTTGGTTGTTAAGTCTGCCCGGTTAGTGATCGGCATATGTCAACATAATTGCGACACAGCTCTTTAGGGTAAACAGGAGAATTGAGTCACTCTATAGCGCTAGTTAGAGGTTGTGCTTATCTATAAGGCTGATAAAAGCGCTTATGCAGTGTCTGATATCGGTCCCATTCTTTTTCAAACTGCTGTTCTGTCCAATTGAGATATTCTTCGCATAGTGTTTTCAGTTCAGGTATCAGGTGTTCGCCGCCATCGGAGAAAAACAGTCCGATACGGGTGCGTCTGATCAAGAGATCATCAAGGTGGCTGATAGCCAGATATCTGAGTGCCCAGTGCAGTTCGGCCCAGTAGTGTGGAGTTTCTGGGATTTTTTCGAGGGCAGGTTCTGCTTCATTAAGTTGGTCTGCATCGGCGCCATATAGTTGAATCAGGGCTTCGGGGACGGGTAGGCTGCCTTGGTTGCGAGTATTGGCCCCCAGCTCTGGCCAGGGTTTTGGGATGCTATTTAGCGGTTGGAAGTCCAACTGATCGATAGCGTCTTTGGCCATAACCTGAAAGGTGGTGAGTTTGCCACCGCATAGGTAGAGCTGTCCCTGATAGCGCCAGATTTTATGCTCTCTGGCGACATCTGAAGGGCGAAGTCCATCATCTGATGGATCACTGAGTACGGGTCTTACACCGGACCAGGCGCTGATACAATCGTCGTAAGTCAGAGATGCGCCGGGGAAATAGTGATGTAGGGCTTTGTAGATATAGGCTTGCTCATCCGGTTGGATACGTACGTCGTTATCCAGTGATTCCATATGATCCAGATCTGTGGTGCCAACAAGTGTGTAACCCATCCAGGGGAGGGCAAACATCAGACGTTGATCGCTGGGATGGAACAGGCAGACGCCTTTTTCTAAGGGTAACTTTTCTGCTGAGAAGAGCAAATGACTCCCTCTGAGTGGTCGGACCTGATAGGGGACTAATTCGTCTCCCGGAGTTTGCGTCCAGGCTCCGGTGGCATGGATCACTTGGCGGCAATTAACATGCAGTGCACCAAAGTGTTCGGCTTGTATATAGACCTGATAATCCTTGCCGGTATTCTCTACCCGTTCCACTTTGCTGTAGTTATAGGCGGTGCCACCTAGTTGATTGGCCTCCAGCAGGACGCGTAGGGTCAGGCGGGCATCATCGGTCAGGGCATCTTTAAACTCGGTCGCTGCATAGCAACCTTGGTTTCTTAGTAGTGGCGCATTTTGTTGCATCTCTTCAGTCGATAGATTGCGATGCAGCTTCTTTCCGGCTAAGGCATCGTAACACCACATCAATAAACGGAAGCTGGCGCGACGGGGTGGGCGTTCATGGTAGTGCGGCATAATCATGGGTAGATGGTTGACTAAGCCCGGTAACTGCTGACACAGTCTTTCGCGTGCCTTAACGGCTTCTCTGGTGAGGGTAAACTGACCGGATGTGAGATAGCGGATGCCACCGTGCACCAGTTTACTGGATTGGCTGGATGAGCCGGAAGCAAAATCGTCTTTCTCTAATAGCAGGGCTTTGTAGCCTCTGCGGCTGGCCTCAAACAGTAGCCCGGCACCGGATATTCCTCCGCCGATAATAACAATATCCCAGTCATACTGATCCAGTTGCTTTAGTCCAGCAATGCGTCCTTCTGTACTCCAATGATCCGGCAGCATAGGTTTCTCCTCGTCCCATCACCTTTTTATCATTGCACAGCTTTACGCTTTTTGCCTGTTGATCTGCAAAAGGTTTAGTTTTTCTGAGGGTTATGATGTGCTGACAGAACGCTCAACTAAAAGGGGCTCTATCAACCAAAAGGGCCCACTATTAACAGAGTGGGCCCTTATCTCTCAATCATTGGTAAACAGAACAGAGTGTTTATGCAGGCTCTGGCAGATTACTTTCGGTAAGATAACGTGCCATCAGGTTGCGGGTGGTTTCAGTAATAGCCTGACGCAGAGACTGCGGGGCCAACACTTCAACCTCTTCTCCCCAGCCGATCAACCAACGCTTCAGCTCTTCGCTGTTATCAACGCTTGCCTTGATCTCACAGCTATAATCATCTGCAGAGTCAATGACCTGATCAGCACTCAGCGGGCTGTCTTTCAGGATCTGCCCCAGAGCAGGACCTGCTTTCAAATGCAGATTAATGCTCTCTTTATCCGTCACCACACCAAAGTGACCTTGTTGGATATAATCCTGCAGAGAGAAATCTTCCGGCTCTTCAACTACCCGTGCCTGAACCTTCACAGAAGTAATACGGTGGATTGGTAATTGACTGACTTCGTTGTGACCGTCAATCACAGCCAGCAGATACGTCACGGGTTCTTTAACCACGATTGCCAACGGATGGACCAGCAGTTTTTTACTGGACTGATTCATATCAGACTGATAACGAATCTCACATTGAAGCTCATCCATTACAGCTTGGGTCATCTCTTCAGAGATTGACGGTTTTATCACAGGTTTCGGCAGCGCATAGCCACTGGGTAACACTGCTATTTTTTCCGATATAGCTCCCTTGCCTTTATCCTGTTTTAAAATTTTATCAGCCAGAGGAAAATAAGGCTGTAAGAAACTGTGTACACTATGGGGCACTTCACTGCTCAGTTCATGCTGTGCCAGTTTTAAAGTAATCGCCCCTTGCAAGTCGATATTCGGTAATACTACAGGCTTGGCATTATCAGCAAAGCGCCATAAGTTTTTATTACCTTTTGGATCCGCTTTGATTGGGAAGTCACTACTCAGCTTTTCCAGGTCTCTTTGAATGGTACGCTGAGTTACTTCATAACCTTTTTTCTTTAGTTGCTGTTGAATCTCATAGGTCCCAATACCAGGACGCTGTTTTGGCAACAACCCCAGCAGAATAAGGTAACGCAAAGATGTATCGGCCATGATAGTCAGTCCTTTTCTGTCTCTTAATGGGTTAGATTAATTCCATTTATAGTAGTATTAAAAACACAGATATTATACTGGTAAAAACCCTAGTAAATCCTGATATTTTTAAAGTTATTAGTATCAGTTTTTACATTTTGTTACACTTCGGATCACTTATAAGCCCGGGATAGACAAACATGCAGGTAAATGATAGGTCGAAAGTAATAAAATGAATAAAGGCTCAGTCTGAACTCTTGCCCATATAAGAGAACAATTTTCACAGGAAACAGATACAACAGTTCGATAGAATTGCGTGCTAAACAGCGGCTTAACTCAATATCGGCCAGAGCAGGAAAAAATTTATGCCTGAGATCACTCAAAATCAAGATTCCTCATCCTTTATTCAACCCGGGTTTATGGTGATTCAGGGAAACCAGCTGGAACAACTGCGTCAATTAATCGTCGATTGGTGCAATCAAACCCCTCTTGCCCCTCTCGAAAATGAAGTTATCCTTGTTCAGAGTAACGGTATCGCGCAATGGTTAAAACTGGCCCTTGCTAAAGACTCTAATAATGCCAGTAGCGATATTGATTCTGGAATCGGAATCTCTGCGGCTCTAGATGTCACCTTGCCTGCACGTTTTTTATGGCGTTGTTACCAAGCTATATTAGAAAATCTGCCCTCAGCTTCTCCTTTTGACAAAGCCCCATTAACGTGGAGATTGATGCGTATTCTGCATCAGATTAATCAGCTGCCTGAAACAGACGCACAATACGAACTGTATCAACCTTTACGCCAATTTATGGCAGAAGATCAAGACCAGAGACGTCTTTATCAACTTGCCGCACAGTTATCTGATCTGTTTGACCAATATCAGGTTTATCGCTCAGACTGGCTGTCAGCCTGGTCAGAGAATCGTGATGAGTTACCAGACGGTCTGAGAGATCTGATCCGTGAAATCCCTCAGGGGCAAGAGTGGCAGCCGGCATTATGGCGTCAATTGATACAAGATATTGAACAACAAATTGAACTGTGGGAAACACAGTATTTAATATCAAAACAAGATGAGTTATCAGGTGGTATTATTAATAATTCATTAATCAATAAAGAGCTATTAAGTCGATCCAATATACATCAAGCTTTTATAGTAAGAGCTAAACAATTATTTATTAAACAAAGACCAAAGAAACTACCCAGACGGGTTATTGTTTTTGGTATCTCGTCCTTACCTCAACAGATGCTTGAAGCATTAGAAGCGATCTCTCATCTCACCCAGGTAGTGCTCTGCGTGCATAACCCTTGTCAGCATTTCTGGGGTGATCTGATTGAAGGTAAAGAGCTGTTTCGGCAAAACTATAAAAGGATGCAGTCAAAGGAGCCGCCAAAAGGAGTTTCTGAGGAAGATATGCATCTCTATGGCCACCCTTTGTTAGCAGCCTGGGGTAAACAGGGCCGGGACTATATCCGTCTATTGGATGAACGGGATGAGCGTAGCCAGTACGAAACCCATTTCAATCAGGCCAATCTGAAAATCGATCTGTTTGAGTCACCCGTTGAATCGCTACCCGATCAGTCTGAACCGGGACTGCTGCAACAGATTCAGGATGACATCTTTGAACTGCGCCCAATCAGTGAACGTCGATCACTCGCTTGTGAGCTACAACCGGCGCAGGATACCAGTCTGGTCTTTCATATCGCCCATAGCCCACTGCGGGAAGTGGAGATTCTGTATGATCAGCTACTGGCCGAGTTTAATCGTGCCAATGGTGGTTTAGGCCTTGATGCGAAGCCGGAATTAAAACCCAGAGATATTCTGGTCATGGTGCCGGATATCAATCGCTATGCGCCCCATATTAAAGCTGTGTTTGGCCGTATCTCACCGGACGATAAAAATCGTTTTATTCCCTTTGCTATTTCGGATCAAGGCCAGCGCCATAGCAACCCTATGATGGCGGGCCTGGAAACTCTGTTCCGGTTACCGGAGTCCCGTATCAATGTCAGCGATGTTTTAACCCTACTGGAAGTGCCTGCACTGGCGAACCGTTTGGGCATTAACCAGAATGATCTACCCAAACTCAAGCAGTGGGTTGAAGGGGCAAATATTCGCTGGGGCTTGGATCATCAGCATAGAGCACCCTTTGGTATCCCTGAAGCTCTAACCCAAAACAGCTGGTACTTTGGCCTGAAGCGTATGTTGCTGGGTTATATGAACGGCACCACCGAGTGGCATGAGATTGAGCCCTACTCCGAAATTGGCGGCTTGGAAGCGGCCCTAATTGGCCCTCTGGCCCAACTGATTCAACTGCTGGATCACTATAATCGTCTGTTAAGCAAAGATCACCCGCCTAAAATCTGGGCACAGCTGATTCAGCAGATGATTGCGGATTTCTTCCAGGCCAGTAACGCCCAGGATACAACCCTGCTGACTAATTTTACCCTGGCTCTGGAAAACTGGCTGGCCGCTTGTGAACTGGCCGCATTGGAACAAACCCTACCGCTCTTCGCAGTACGGGAATCTCTGTTAACCGGTATCGACCAACCTTCTCTAACACAGAAATTCCTTGGTGGTTCAGTGAACTTTGCCACCCTGATGCCGATGCGTGCCATCCCGTTTAAACAGGTCTATCTGCTCGGTATGAACGACGGTGACTACCCGAGAAGTCGCAAACCTACTGATTTTGACCTTATGGCCAGTGATTATCGCCCCGGTGACCGCTCCCGCCGGGAAGATGACCGCTACCTGTTCCTGGAAGCGATGTTATCCGCACGGGAAAAACTTTATATCAGCTGGGTCGGTCGCAGTATTCGCGATAATACCGAGCGCCCACCTTCTGTGTTAGTTGGTCAGTTGAGAGATCATATTGCTGCAGGTTGGCACCTGGCGGGAGAAGTCAAACCTGAGCGTTTAAATGAACGTCGTGAAAGCGGTGAGCGCCTATTGGATGCCCTGACGACAGAGCACCCGTTACAACCCTTCAGTAAAAACTACTTTGCGGATAATCGTGACCCACGGCTATTCACCTATGCCAGTGAATGGCGACAGATGCATAACCCACAGGAATCTGCTCAACAAGAGCTATCCCTGCAAGCTCAGACCGCAGCACTACCTTTTGTGTTACCGGAAGGCGGACTGAACCTGAAACAGCTGAGTGATTTTCTGAAAAATCCAGTGAAGTTCTTCTATCACCATAGACTCAAAGTCAATTTCTTTGCTGAAGATCTAACCTCAGCGGACGAAGAACGTTTTGGTTTTAATGCACTGGAACAGTGGCAGCTCACCCATCAGATGATCAGTGAGTTAACTCAACAGCTTTATCAAGCGCCAAGGCTGAACTGCGACCATCTATTACAGCAGTTATTTGTCAAAGCAGAACGAAGCGGCCAGCTGCCTATGGGGCCATTTGCCGAAGTGGTTAAAAAGCATCTGTTTAATGAGCTGTTACCGGCACTACAAAGCTATCAGCAAGCCCGTTTGCCTCTGTTGCAACTGGACGCAGTAGAAAATATACATCTAACGATTCAATCAGATGAGCTTGTGGCTCTTAGCGGTATCGATAGTGGTGAGTTCAATAATGGCCGAAGCTCCGTAAATGGCTCAACAAATGTCTGTGAAAATGATCCAGCAAATACAGATGTGAACACAGATACTGTTAATAAGAAAAAAACGGCCAGTGAGTCAATCACCCTGAATGATCAGGTCAGTGGCCTGTTACTCAGAGAAAACGGTAGCCGGGTACAGTTATTGATGGAAACCAGCACCCTGCCCGATGCTAAAACCCGCTTCCGCTGGCACGTGCTGTTACGTTACTGGGTTCTGCATCTGGCGGCTCAGTTAGCCGCACCAACAGAAACCCGTATTATCTCGGTGACCGGTGATCTGAGCTTACAACCCATGAACGGTGAACAAGCAGCACTACAGCTAAAGCGTATTATGGCTCAGCTGACGATCGGCTTAAATCAACCACTGCCATTGCCGTGCAAAACCGCCATTGCCACTCTGTTTGAAGGCGCTAAACCTCAGGAAATGTATGAAGGTAACTATATGCGTGAAGGTGAGATCAACAGTCATAGCGCCTTTGCCCGCTTTTGGCCAGATTTCTTAGCGCTACAGCATGCGCAGATTGAGAGTCTTGCCGACACGATTTACGGCCCTTTAATAGGCCACGATATTCGCATTAACGACCCAGAGGATAACCTATGAGCCAGCAACTGGATCTGATTCGCTTTCCCCTAAAAGGCAGTCAGCTGATTGAGGCCAGTGCCGGTACCGGTAAAACCTTTACCCTGGCTCACTTATACACTCGTCTGGTACTGGGCCATGGCGGCGAAAATGGCTATCAACGACCATTGATGCCACCCGAAATTCTGGTGGTAACCTTTACCGATGCTGCCACTCAGGAACTAAGAGACCGTATCCGCGCCAAGCTGGTTGAAGCGGCAGATATCTTTGCGTTAACTGAAAGCGAGTTTGATGATTTGAAAGAGGATGACAGCGGTAATCCTCTGGTCCATCTACGTCAGGATATCGAACCGGAACAGTACAGCCAGTGCACACGCCAGCTGATTCAAGCCGCTGAATGGATGGATGAGTCGTCTATCTCCACCATCCACGGTTGGTGTCATCGTATGCTGCACGAGCATGCGTTTCACAGTGGCAGCCTGTTTGATCAGGAACTGGTTACCGATCAATCAGAGCTACTGGAACAGGTGGTACAGGATTACTGGCGCAGTCACTTCTATTCTCTAAGACCTGAAGCAGCCCTGCTGGTGTTGCAGAATTTTCCGAGCCCCGATGCGCTTAAACACGCTTTACTCCCCTTGTTAAAGATCAGTTCGGGCCGGATTTACTATCAGGGCCATGAGCTTAACGGTGAGTTTAATGTTACAGACAGGCTATTGCAGGAACTCACCCATCAAAACCAGCTGATTGAGCTGGAAAACAACGCCAGAAGCCTATGGTTAAAAGATAAAGCAGGTATTGAGCAAGCCCTGACTGAGCTGCAACCCAGCTTAAATGGCACCAAACATAACTCCAGCAAACCGGATAAATTTAACGCCTTTTTAGCGGAGATTGCGGATTGGTCACAGGGCCAAAAAGCCCCATCCAAACTGGTTAACTTTGCCAGTGGTCGTTTTGCCTATAAAAAAGGCAAGGATCAACCTGAACCGGATTTCCCGGTATTTACCGCCATTAAACAGTGGCAGGATGCCCTGAGCGAAGAAACCGACGGCAGCAGCTTAAAACAAGAGCTGTTAATCCATGCCGCCCTCTGGTGTCAAAACACCTTTAACCAGCGCCAACAAGCCAAAGCACAAATGGGCTTTGGTGATCTGCTCAGCCAACTGGATCAGGCACTGCAAGGTGATCAGGGTGAAGCCTTGGCAGCGAGTATTCGCCAACAGTTCCCTGTCGCCCTGATTGATGAGTTTCAGGATACCGATCCGATTCAATACCGTATTTTTAATACGGCCTACAAACTGGAAGAGAACAATCCCGATAATGGCCTAATACTGATTGGTGACCCCAAGCAGGCGATTTACGCCTTTCGGGGAGCGGACATCTATACCTATCTACAGGCAAAGTCTGCGACTGAAGGCCGTCACCATACGCTCAAGAAAAACTTCCGCTCTACACAGGGCGTGGTTGAGGCCACCAATACGCTGTTTGAGCAAGCAAAAAACTATGCCTTTGGCCCTTTCCGCTTTCAGGGGGATGAGCTACCGTTTGAAGCCGTAGATGCTCAAGGCAAAGGTGATAGCTTTATCGTTCAGGGTCAGACGGCTCCAGCCATGCAGCTATGGTATCTGCTGCCGGAAGAAGGCGCAGAGAAGGTTGGCAGTACCCTCTACCGTACTGCTATGGCCGAAAGCAGTGCCAGCGAAATTGTACGTTTGCTTAATCTGGGCCAGCAAAACCAAGCCGGTTTTAGTTCTGTTTCCAATCAACAAACCTCAGACACAGAAGTTCTTGATATTAAAGGTATCAAACCCAGCGATATCGCTATTCTGGTACGTAATAAAACCGAAGCGGATGCTATTCAAACGGCTTTGGCTCACCGCAGTGTAAACAGTGTTTATCTATCAGATCGGGATTCGGTATTTGCCACCCAGGAAGCGGAAGATCTACTGACCTGGCTAAAAGCCTGCGCCGAACCCAACCGGGATACACTGCTCAGAAATGCACTGGCGACCAGTACATTGGACCTACCTATTAAAGCCTTAGACCAATTGAATCACGACGAATTAGCATGGGAAAGCAAGGTTGAACAGTTCAGCCTATATCGTCGTCTGTGGTGGCAACAGGGTGTACTGGCGATGTGTCATCGTTTGCTGCACGACTTTGAACTTCCTGCCCGATTGCTGGCTCAACCCGGTGGTGAACGCCGTCTGACCAACGTATTGCATCTGGCGGAATGGCTACAGGAGTGCGCCAGCACCATCGAGGGTGATTTCGCCCTGATTCGCTTCCTGGCCGAACATATTGGTGAAAGCGCCGATGAGTTTATCCTGCGCCTGGAAAGTGACGATGATCTGGTGAAAGTGGTCACCATTCATAAATCCAAAGGATTGGAGTACCCGCTGGTATTTCTGCCATTTATCGCCAGCTGGAAAGAAGCCTCCAGTGATCTGTTCAGTTATCAGCCGGATAACGGCGAACGCATTATGGAACTGGCCGGTAAAAAAGGCGCATCGGAAAGCTGGCTAATGGCCGATGCCGAGCGTTTAAGTGAAGATCTGCGTCTACTGTATGTTGCCCTCACCCGCGCAAAATATGCCACTTGGTTAGGCGTTGCTCCACTGGCGGTAGGTAATAGCAAAAAGCCACAACTGGAAAAAGGGGCGCTGGGTTATCTGCTGAATGGCGGTGCAGAGTTTACTGCTGAAAGCCTCTACCTGACATTGGCTGAGCTGACAGAAAAATCCTCCTATATCCAACTGGGCAAGCTGCCGGAAGCGACCGAATTTTGTTTTGCAGAGATCAATCAGCAAACTCTGGGACATGCGCAAATTAGTCAGGTCCGGCCCAGAGATCCTTGGTGGATCGCCAGTTATTCCAGCTTACAAACTGGTGCGGTGACAGGTGGTGATGCTATAGAGCGCTCTGCCTCTCTCAACACCTTAAATGAGTTTGAGCCGAGTGAAACAGAAGCGCCATCATTGCCGGATGCGCCTGATACCGCTCTGCAAGCCACAGCAGAAGAAGAGTCCGATCAGATTGGTGATATTCAACTCAGTGCCGCTGCACTGGATGCAGAGTCCGAACAGCAGCTACGTGAATTACATCTATTCCCCCGTGGCGCTAATGCCGGTACCTTCCTGCACGGTTTGTTGGAATGGGCTGCAGAAGAAGGCTTTGATCAGGCCGTAAGTGATAAAATAGCCCGTTTGGATATGCTCAGCCGACGCTGTCAGCTGCGGGGATGGCAACAGTGGATCAATCCGCTCAACCTCTGGCTGGAAGATTTCTTATCAACGCCTTGGGACCTTGAGCAAGCTTTTGCCAGTGCTTGTACCGAGATCTCTCAGCAATCTGCACAAGCAGAACTGAGACGCTCACCATTACAACTCTCAGCCCTTGAAATCTACCAGGCTGAGATGGAGTTCTGGTTTGAAGCCCACCACGTTAAAACCCAAACCATGGATCAACTGGTACGCCAATACAGTTTAAATAGCCAACCACGGCCCGAGATCTTAGCCAATGAGCTCAATGGCATGTTAAAAGGCTTTATCGATTTGGTGGTACAACACGATGGCCGTTATTATGTGATCGACTGGAAATCCAACTATATCGGCCCGGAGAATAGTGACTATCACTACACCAGTATGCTGGAAGTGATCCTGAAAAAGCGTTACGACATGCAGTATCTGCTTTATATTCTGGCGTTGCACCGACACCTGAAATCCCGATTACCGAACTACGATTATGATCAGCATATCGGCGGAGCCCTGTATCTGTTCCTACGCGGTAGCCATAGCGATAGCCAGGGCGTATTTGCCGATAGACCCGCAAAAATATTAATTGAACAACTGGATCAGCTGTTTGCCGGTATCAGCCAGGAGGTGTGCTGATGTTTTCTCAATCTATACAAATGCCTTGGCTAAACGCTGAGACCAAAACTCCTGTGATCACTGCAGAGTCCGCTTTACAGCAGCCGCAAGTGATGCTGATGCTGTTACAGCAATGGGTCGACAAGGGTTGGTTAAGAGCCTTGGATCTGGCCTGCGCCCGTTTTCTGCAAGATCAAGCCCAGGAGATGGATGCCCTGGTACTGCTGACCGCAGCTCTGGCCAGCCATCAAACGGGTCGCGGCCATGTCTGTCTGGATCTGGCTCAGTGTCTGCAACGCCCCAACTTTGTACTCTCTATGCCACCAGAAGATCTACCAGAACTGGCCGAAGCCGTACTGACACCGGATCAATTGCTGGAACAGGTAACGCTTGCCCAATGGCAAGTCACACTACAGCAGAACAATCTACTGGTGGACACAGAAAGAGAACTCAACTCAGCACAGGCGCCTCTGGTACTGTTTTTAAGGCCTGAGTTTTCAGCCACGGCCAAAGGTAAAAAAGAGAAAACGGTTATTCGCCCACTGCTCTATCTGCGCCGCTATTGGCAGTACGAGCAAGAGATTCTGAGTCATCTGGAGCGTTTATTATCGTTGTCCGTTACGTTACCAGAACAAGATAGCCAGCAAGCCTTAAGCTACCTGTTTAAGCCGAAAGGTAACGCGGATATATCCACGGATACCAACTGGCAAAAAGTAGCTTGTGCTCTCGCGGCCAAGAGCGCTTTTGCCATTATTACCGGCGGCCCAGGTACGGGTAAAACGACCACAGTTATCAACCTGCTGGCCCTATTGCAGTTTGTCGCACTGAAACAATCCGGCCAAGGTCTACAGATCGCCCTCGCCGCTCCCACCGGTAAAGCCGCTGCCCGACTGAATGAATCCCTCAGTGGTCGTATCGCCAGTCTGGATCTGCAAGGTCTCAACGATGATAATCGATCTGGTATGGATGAAGTCGTTAGAGCCCATATCCCAACCGAGGTAACTACACTGCATCGCCTTTTAGGCGCGCGTCCTGATAGCCGTCACTTCCGCCATCATAAACACAACCCACTTACGGCAGATATTGTGGTAGTCGATGAAGCTTCCATGATTGATGTGGAAATGATGTCCCGCTTGATGGATGCGCTTAAACCCAAAGCCCGGCTGATCCTACTGGGTGATAAAGATCAGCTGGCCTCGGTAGAGGCAGGTTCTGTTTTGGGTAGCCTGTGTGAACGCGCGGATCAAGGCCACTATCAGCCCGAAACCCTGCAATGGCTACAGCGGGTAACGGGAGAACAGATCTGCGATCAATTTGAGGATATTCAGGGGAAAAAACTGGACCAGGCCGTAGCAATGCTGCGTAAGAGTTACCGCTTTTCTGACGACAGCGGTATTAAGCAGCTGGCGGATGCCGTTAACCAGTGTCAAAGCTCACAGGCAATCAAAACACTGAAGTCAGGGCAAACGGATATCGATCAGTTGGTTATTCAAGATCAGCAAGACAGAAGCTTTGAGCAACTGGTTCGTCATGGTTATGGCCCTTATTTGGATATGGTGAACTCTTCACCGTTATCACTCTCATTTGATACTTATAACAAAAGTGCACATTCAGAGGGCACGAATTCAGATAGAGCAAAGACAGAGCAGCCATCGCTTCTGGCACCGGAACAGGATAACGAGCGGCAAGCCATACTGGATCAGTGGGCGGCCAGCGTAATTAAACAATACTCCCGCTTTCAGCTACTCGCCGCACTGCGCCGTGGCGACTGGGGTATCGAAGGGCTGAATATCCGTATTCGCGAGATCTTACGTCATAAGTTGAAAGGTGAGAGCCAAATCTGGTATTCCGGTCGCCCCGTACTGGTCACCAGCAACGATTACAGCCTGAAACTGATGAACGGTGATATCGGCATCACTCTGCAAGTTCCCGTAAAACAGAATGATGGTTCTTTTAAGCTTATGCTGCGAGTTGCTTTCCCCATGGGCGATGGCTCTGAGCGTATCCGCTGGATTCTGCCTAGCCGTTTACAAGCCGTTGAAACAGTGTTTGCCATGACCGTGCATAAATCCCAGGGTTCAGAGTTTAATCACACTGTTTTGGTACTACCGGAACATAACTCACCAGTACTAAGCAAGGAACTGATCTATACCGGAATTACTCGTGCCAAGGATAAATTTACATTGGTTTATAAAAACAGTGGGGTACTAAGGCAGGGTATCGAACAACGTATTTTACGGGCTAATGGTATGTGACCTGCCCCTTTTATTTTAATGCCTTTGCCTGTTCTGCAGGTAAAGGCTTGCTTCAATCAACTAGCACCTTCTCATATTTTCTGCGTTTGATGCGGACTATCCCTCCAGTTAACGGTCATTTGAATTGCATATTAAAAAATCAGAAAACAAGTCGCTATAAGCCTATCTAAAACCTAATACTTTCTAGCCCCTAGCCAAATAAAAGTACCTTCATCAGAGCGATGAACGGATAATATGATATATCCTTTTTCCAAATAGAGATCCAGGCTGTGCCTGTTATATCGGGCATTTGTCCGGATAATGTGGCCTGAGCTAAAAATTTGCTCAGCCTCGGCCTGATCTAAGTGAAGCACCTTTGACCTAAGTCGGTACTGCGCAAGCCAATCTTCCATAACAACGCTGGAAATGTCTCCTTCCCAATAGGGTAAATCCGGGTGCTGCCAATGACCATTATTATCACATTTCACTTCCGCAGGTTGCAGTGTCATTTATCTTTCCTTAGTGATTAAACTGCGTATTTTTAGCAAAAACAGGCCTTAAACAAATATATAAATTTAAGCCCAGGAATTCAAACCGATCAAGAAAGAATTGTCAATAATATCATTCGGTTTATGATTTAATATCAATAGGGTTGGTCACTAAATAAAAATTAAATCCGATCGCTAAAATAGATAAATTTGTTGAAGGACGGAAATAAATAAAAAACTAATGCGACACTATAGGTCTGAAAAAATATAAAGATAAATAATAACTAATAGGTGATAAATGCGATATTTCTCTCTGTAGTCGGTTAGGATGTCATTCACTGACTGGCAGAGGTCTTTAAAGCTTAAATTTGTTGAGATCGGTAGCCACTCATACTTTATTTTTTTCCAAAGCAATTCTATTGAGTTCAGTTCTGGCGAGTAAGTCGGGAGAAAGATTATGTAAACCCGCTGATTGACCCACTCGTAGCACATTTTTTTAAACTTTTTTGAGCGATGCATTGGTGAGGGGGCGATATAAATTGGCGCCCCGATGAAGAAGAGGTGTAGCATTTTGATTGCTCGGAAGGCATAGGGGCACCGAATAAATCAAACTGATTATCTCGGTCAACTTGTGCTTTTTGATGTGCCATCAGGGGTAAACTCTGTAGCAGGCTGACAATACTGTAATATCAACGTTGCCAGCCCTTTTGCGACAACCTCGCTTCGTCCGGAAAATACGGGCTTTAGTGGGAAAAGTGCGGTATGCCTACTTAGCACGTTAGAAATCAGCCTCTCAAATACCTAAAAAGCGTACTAACAACGGTAAGATAAAGGCACTCAACATGCCCGTTAACCCCATAGCCAAACCCGCAAAAGCACCTGCGATAGAGCTCACCGTAAAACTCTGAGCCGTACCAAAACCGTGTGCCGCCAAACCCATGGTAAAGCCCTGCACACTATGGTCTTCAATTTTTAACCAACGGAACATGATTGGCCCGATCACACAACCGATAGCACCTGTCACCAATACTAGTCCCGCCGTTAATGACGGATAACCCCCTATCTTTTCTGCGATACCCATAGCAATCGGTGATGTAACGGATTTTGGTGTCAGGGACAGCACCGTTTCACGACTGCCGCCCATAGCAATCACAATGGCAATAGTGGATAACGCTGCAGTAAAGATTCCTGAAATACAAGCGATAATCAGCGGCCAGAACATCTGCTTTACTCGCTCCAGATGATCAAACAGAGGAATTGCGAGCGCAACCGTCGCAGGACCGAGTAGAAAGTGGATAAACTGCGCACCCTCAAAGTACTGCTCATAACTGGTGCCCACCAGGGTTAAAAAAGCAACAATCAAAGCAATTGCCACAATTACCGGGTGTAAAAAAGCACTACCACCAGCCATGCGGTTAATATGACTGGCAATCAGAAAACCGATGATCGTTACCATAATACTGAGCAAGGGGCTGGCAGAAAGATATACCCATAATGTATTGAGCTCGTCCATTTTACTGCTCCTGTGTAATTTTATTTTTGGCCAGCCTATCCAGGATCACACCGGTTACCAGCAAGGTAATTGCAGTGCTCAAAATCAAAGCGGTAAGGATGGTTAGACCATCTGCAGCAATCAACTGATAATGCACCATCAATCCCACCCCTGCGGGAACAAATAGAAGAGCAAGATATGACAAAAGCCCCTCACTGGCCTGACGAATGCCTTTTGGCACCTCCCCATGCATGATTAATCCCGCTAACAAAATGACCATCCCCACCACGGGGCTGGGGAAAGGTAGATCCAGATAACGCACAATAATCTCACCACAAAATTGGCAGACCAGAAGAACTAAAAAACCAAATAGCATAACGATAACTCAGCATTTAAATCATCAAAGCGCGCTATTGAACCATGGAGAAAAAATAATAGAAATTGGCTTTAAGGCAAAACACCTACTGGTAGGACCAGTTATTTGCTGCACTCGCTCAATCTTGCGTTGTAATCATTTTGATAACAATAATTCACACAGACGTCATCTTATAAGGTCAAAGTGAGGCGATATACAAAGAACAGGAGCATTGAATCATGCGCAATACCCGTTATCCAGGGCACTTTTCTGGTTTCACCTGTGAATATTGTTTTCGCAAACTGCCTCGTTCCGAGTTTTACTTACCATTGGAACGGGTTTACCTGAAACACTGCCGTAGTTGTACGACAGCCCAACAAAAGAGAAGCCGTCAACTTAAAGCAGCTTAATCAAACAGTTAATTCGTTGTCATCACAAGACCTTCGCCATAGAGTAAGGTATGATTAGCGCCAACAAAATGGACGCCAGCTAAATTCTGGCCTGGCACTTTTCTCCACTTAAAGTGACAACGACACAGACGAATTATGATTATTAAACCAAAGATTCGCGGCTTTATTTGTACCACCACTCACCCAGCTGGCTGTGAAGCTAATGTGCGTGAACAAATTGAGTTCACCAAAGCACAAGGCCCTATTAAAAATGGTCCCAAACGAGTTTTGGTAATTGGCTCTTCCAGTGGTTATGGCTTGTCTTCCCGTATTGCTGCCGCTTTTGGCTCTGAGGCAGCCACCCTGGGTGTGTTTTTTGAAAAGCCGGGCACAGAGAAGAAAACCGGTACTGCAGGTTGGTACAATGCTGCAGCATTCGACAAACTGGCCAATGAAGCAGGCTTATATGCCAAAAGCATCAATGGTGATGCGTTTTCTCACGAAGCCCGGGCTAAAGTGATTGAGCTAATCAAGCAGGACTTAGGCTCTGTGGACATGGTTGTTTACTCCCTGGCCTCTCCTGTGCGTAAGCTACCAGACAGCGGCGAAGTGATTCGCTCCAGCCTGAAACCAATCGGCGAACCGTATCGCTCTACTGCTATCGACACCAACAAAGATGTCATCATCGAAGCTGAGATTGAACCGGCTACCGAGCAGGAGGTTCAGGATACCATTACGGTTATGGGCGGCGAGGACTGGGAGCTGTGGATCAATGCGCTGTCTGATGCAGGCGTACTGTCCGAAGACTGCAAAACTGTTGCTTACTCCTACATAGGCACCGATATCACCTGGCCGATCTACTGGCATGGTGCATTAGGCAAAGCCAAAGAAGATTTGGATCGAGCAGCAAGCGAGTTGAACGGTAAACTATCAGAAAAGGGCGGCAGTGCTAACGTTGCTGTGCTGAAATCGGTTGTGACTCAGGCAAGCTCCGCAATTCCTGTCATGCCTCTGTACCTTGCTATGGTCTTTAAAATTATGCGTGAGAAAGAGCTGCATGAAGGTTGTATGCAGCAAATTCATCGCATGTTCAGCAACCAGCTGTATAAAGATGATCAAGGTGCTCCAGAGTTAGATGACACCAACCGTCTTCGCTTGGATGACTGGGAGCTGCGTGATGATGTTCAACAAGCTTGCCGTGAGTTGTGGCCAACTGTAACGTCAGAAAACCTGTTTGATGTGACGGATTACCAGCTCTACAAAGATGAGTTCCTGAAGCTCTTTGGTTTTGGCATTGAAGGCGTTGATTACGACGCGGATGTTAGCCCCCTGGTAGATTTTGAGCCGATTACTCTTTAGTTAAAGGTGCTGCCAGAAAGCTGCAATTAAAGAGATAAAGGGCTGTTCAAGCAGCAGGTTATCCAAGAGGTCTGAGTAATCAGGCCTTTTTTATTGCGCCTTCTTAGGTAGAACCTGTAAACAAGCGCTATATTTGGGTTACGGGCATAAAAAAAGCCAGCTAAAAAGCTGGCTTTTCGAATTTGGCTCCCCGAGCAGGACTCGAACCTGCGACCAATAGATTAACAGTCTACTGCTCTACCAACTGAGCTATCAGGGATCTATTTAATAGATGGCGCATATTTTATACCGATATCCCTGAAGGTCAACTACTTTTTTTAGTTTTTTTTGCATTGAAAACAATAAGTTTCACTAGAATAAGAGTATGATGACTCTACATGGATATGACACTTGATGACGGCTATGGAACAACACCCAGATGATACACCCCTGATCCATTTTGTTCGCATCCCTGTATGCGACAGTCAGTTTAACGTGCTGGCTTATGAACTGGTCAGCTGTGAAGAGGGCTCGGTTAAGCCTGCTGTACCTGAAATAGTTTCATCAGCCCTGACTGATCCAAGAATTCACGACCTGCTTAACAATCGCCCTGCAATGATTCACACCTGTGCGGAAACCCTGCAGCAACTGTATTATGACCTGAGCTTCCCACTGAATCAGTTCTGGTTTATGTGTGACAGCAATCGAATCTCCGCTATGAACAGGAATTTAGTCTGTGGCTTAAAGCAGCGGGGGGCTAAGCTTGGCATCAGCCTGAATCAGGGAAAGCTTCCCCCGCTTGACGACTATCTGGCAGACGAAATCTCTTTTTTCCGTGCCCCAATCACTTATTATCAAAACAGTCAATCCAACGCACTACCAAGAGATACGTGGCTGAAGATAGCCTCCGGTGTTGATAATATCAGTTTGTTTCAACAGCTACAGCTACTAGATATTAAAGGTACCCAAGGGCTCTATCTACCGCGACCTCAAACAACGGAACTTAAACGGTTTCCAAGTAACAAATTGATTGCATTAGAGATTCTGAACCTCGTTGGCGACATCAATGTTTCCTTCGAAGAATTAGAAAAACTTATCGTTCAGGACTTACAGCTGTATTATAAACTGTTAAGATTCATCAATTCTGCGTATTATGGTTTTAATCGTAAAATCAACAATATCAAAGAAGCACTGATCTATCTTGGCTTGAATACTTTGCGTAGCATCACCTTGGTGATTGCCCTGTCGGAGTCTACCAATCGCTCACCAGATTTATTCTATCTGGCCCTGAACCGGGCAAAGATGTGTGAAATTCTGGCAGAATCAAGCGGCTGGTCCAACGAGTCAATATTCTTTAATGCAGGCTTGATATCTTTATTGGACGTATTACTGGACATCCCCATGGCCATGATACTTTCAGAGTTACCTTTAAGTACCGAGATCAAGAATGCGGTACTGCACTCGGAAGGACGCACAGGCGCGGCCTTGCAGTGTGCAATGTACTATGAAAACGTAGACTGGCAAAAAATCGTGGACAGCCAGTTTAACAAGGATCTAGCTCACTCGGCATATTTGGAAGCTAGCCGATGGGCAACCGCGCTACAACAAAGCTTAATGGCAATGGCGGATTCACAGGAGTGTTGAAGAAATGAGTAAGCTTCTTCACAGCGTAAACCAAAGAACACAGCTGGCAGGTGAAAACCGCCTGGAGCTGCTTTTATTTCGCTTGGAAGACAAACAGCTTTACGGCATTAATGTTTTCAAAGTGAAAAAGATCATCACTTGCCCGGATCTGACGGCGATGCCACATCGTCATCCTATTGCTCTGGGCGTTGCGAACACTATGGATGGGCCGCTGCCTATCCTGGATCTGAAATTAGCCATTGGTCATGGTAATTCTGAGCAAGTTCGTGGCAAGAGTGTTATCGTTGCTGAATACAACCGTAAGATGCAGGGCTTCTTGGTCGATCGTGTTGAACATATTATCAATATCGAGTGGAGTGATATTCACCCACCACCACGTGGTGTAGGCCGAGAACATTACCTGACGGCAATTTCCAAGCATCAGGATGAAATTATTGAGATCATCGATGTAGAAAAAATCATCGCTGAAATCATGCCGTTCAACGAGCAGATGGACGCACCACTATCGGAAGCCCTGGATACTGCTCTGAACCAAAAAGCGCAAGAAGCAGGCGCGGATGAAGCTCAAGCTAAAAAAAGCAAAAATGTTCTAGTTGTTGATGACTCGGTTGTAGCCCGGAATCAGATCAAACGCTGCTTGGAGGCTGCCGGTTTTACCTGTACCCTGCTGAAAAATGGTTTAGAGGCTTATCAATTCCTGGAAAACATGACCATGGAAGGCCGAAACCCAACCGATGAATATCTGATGATGATCTCAGATATCGAAATGCCAGAGATGGACGGTTATACCCTGACTCGTCGAGTTAAAGAAAACCCGGACATGAAAGCCCTGTATGTACTATTACACACCTCTTTGAGCGGCGTATTTAACAAAGCGATGGTTGAAAAAGTAGGCGCGGATAATTTCCTGCCTAAATTTGACGCCAATGAATTAGCCAGTGCTGTACTGAAACTACTAAATGGTGAAACAGACTAAGCATCTATCACTCATAGAGTCAGCAGCAAGTACCTAAGCAGACGTTTTCTCGACATTCATATCCTTATTATCTCCGGTCACTGGCCGGAGATGGCGAAGACATTTATGCTGCAGTATTTAGCTGGTTTAAAACAAAAGCCGTATATTACGGCTTTTGTTATTTTTAAGTCAGAGAATTAAAGCATTTAATAATCAGATTAGTGCAAGCGATCATTACTCATCAGCAGCTCCATCTTTTCTCGATTTGGCCGTTCAACCACACCTTTCTCTGTCACAATCACATCAATCAGATCAGCAGGCGTCACATCGAATACAGGATTGATTACTTCAACCCCTTCTGGAGCAAGCTGCTGCCCTTTCACAGAAACAACCTCATCAGCCCCGCGCTCTTCAATGGGAATATCCTCACCACTCTCCAGTGCCATATCGATAGTACTGGAAGGCGCAACCACCATAAAACGCACACCATGATGCATCGCTAACACTGCCAGGCTGTATGTACCGATCTTATTAGCCACATCGCCATTAGCAGTAATGCGGTCTGCTCCGACAATTACCCAGGAAATATCATGAGTTTTCATGATATGGGCCGCTGCACCTTCAACGTTAAGGGAAACAGGAATATCATCTTTCATCAACTCCCAGGCAGTCAAACGAGACCCCTGGAACCACGGACGGGTCTCATCCGCATAAACATGGTCAATAATGCCTTTTTTGTATGCGGTACGAATCACACCCAGCGCCGTCCCCATGCCACCGGTTGCCAGAGAGCCTGTATTGCAATGAGTCATGACACCACGGCCATCATCTTGTGAAGCCGCAATAATATCTGCACCAAATTCCCCCATAGTGCGGTTAGCAGCCAGGTCAGACTCATGAATCTGAATAGCTTCTTTTAGCAGGGACTGCTCCGGATCCAGATCATCTGCTAGTAGCTTGATGCGTTTTTCCATACGATCCAACGCCCAAAACAGATTCACTGCAGTAGGACGGGATTCTGCCAAAACCTTAATGGACTTTTTAATACTCTCTTTCCACATAAAGCTATCACGGGCAAAACAGGCACGAGCCGCAAGAACGACACCGTACGCAGCTGTAATGCCAATTGCAGGGGCGCCACGGACTACCATATCCCTGATAGCATCAGCCACTGCCTCTGCCGTTTCATAGACAAGATAAGTTTCTTGCTCTGGCAGGATGCGCTGATCCAGTAATTCCAGACAATCATTCTGCCAGATAATGGCTTCTACACCTTTTGAATCAGGGGCGTTCATCGACGACTCCAAGCAAAAACTACAAAGAAATAAACTAAAGGCGGCTATTATAGCTATGACAGTCAAAATCGACAGTGCCAGCAAGACAAAAAGTGCATATACTGTACGGAAGTTTTTGTTATTTATCGGGATTTTTGCCATGCCAACACAAGTGGATACCCTGTTGCATGCCCGCTGGGTCATTCCAGTGGATCTGGAGCGCTCTATTCTTGAGCATCACAGTGTCGCGATTAATCAGGGCAAGATTATTGCTATCATGCCGTCTGACCAAGCCAAGCAAACCTACCAGGGGCACCAGGAACTGGAGCTGGATAACCACGCCCTGATGCCAGGTCTGATTAACGCTCATGGTCATGCAGCAATGAGCCTGTTCCGAGGCCTGGCAGATGATCTACCCTTAATGACCTGGCTGGAAAAACATATTTGGCCTGCCGAAGGTCAATGGGTCAGCCCTGATTTTGTCCGTGATGGCACCCGCCTGGCGATTGCCGAGATGCTGCAATCAGGCACCACCTGCTTTAGCGATATGTATTTTTACCCGGATGTTTGTGCTGAAGTCGCGAGCGAACACAAAGTGCGCGCTCAGGTATGCTGCCCAATTCTGGACTTCCCTACACCTTGGGCCAGCAATGCCGAAGAAGGTATTCACAAAGCGATAGAAGTACATGCCGACTTCCGTCATAACCCGCTGATTAATATCGCTTTTGGCCCTCATGCACCTTACACTGTCTCAGATGAGCCGCTGAAAAAGATCGCCAGTTACCGGGAAGAACTACAAATACCAGTACAGATGCATGTGCATGAAACCGCTTTTGAAGTGACTGAAGCAGAGAAAAATGGCCCTCGCCCTATTGCTCGCCTAGAACAACTGGGTTTACTGGGCCCAGACTTTCAGGCGGTACATGTCACTCAGGTAAATGATGAAGATCGCAAGATTCTGGCCAAGTACCAAGTGAACGTTGTGCATTGCCCAGAGTCCAACTTAAAGCTGGCCAGCGGTTTTTGCCCGGTACATGAGCTACAACAAGCCGGTATCAACGTAGCGCTTGGCACCGATGGCGCAGCAAGTAATAACGACCTGGATATGTTCGGTGAGATGCAAAATGCCGCTCAATTAGCCAAAGCCGTTTCTGGTAATGCCGCAGCCCTACCCGCCTATGAAGCAATTGCCATGGCGACCATTAATGGCGCCAGGGCTTTAGGCATTGATGATGTAACCGGAAGTCTTGAAATTGGCAAAGCCGCCGATATTATTGCGCTGGATTTGGATCAACTGACAGCACTACCTGTGTATAATCCCGTTTCTCAACTGGTTTATACGCGCATGGCCGATAAGGTTCAGCATGTTTGGGTCAATGGCGAACAACTGGTAAAAGATAAACAACTGACACAGTTTGATACGGATCAGCTCAAACAGAAAGCCCGTGAATGGGGAGCAAAGATCCTTGCAGGAGAACGAAATGACTGACACCCAAACCACCCGTAACGTTGACTTTTCTGAAGTGGCCAAGTTTGAAGCCCTGGCTACTCGCTGGTGGGATCGTGAAAGTGAATTCAAACCCCTGCATGATATCAATCCACTGCGTCTGAATTTTATTGATGAACGCGCCAATCTGGCAGAAAAAAAAGTGCTGGATGTAGGCTGTGGTGGTGGCATCCTAAGTGAAAGCATGGCTCTGCGTGGTGCTGATGTGTCTGGTATTGATATGGGCGAAGCACCACTGTCCGTAGCCAAACTACACCAGCTGGAAAGCGGCCTGGAGATCAACTACCGTCGCATGACAGCAGAAGAGCTGGCTGAGCAGGAGCCGGAACAGTACGACGTAGTAACCTGTCTGGAGATGCTGGAACACGTACCTGAGCCTGCCAATGTCATTGAAGCCTGCGCCAGACTGGTTAAACCAGGCGGCCAGGTGTTTTTCTCTACTATCAACCGCAACCCTAAAGCCTATCTGTTTGCCATTATTGGTGCGGAATATGTACTAAACATGCTGCCAAAAGGCACTCACGATTTCAGCAAATTTATCCGCCCATCTGAGCTGGGCAGCTGGTGTCGCGCAGCAGGCCTGGAATTGGGTGATATTACTGGCATGACCTACAATCCGTTGACCAAACAGTACAAACTGGACAAAAATGATGTTCAGGTAAACTACTTACTGCAATGTCGTAAACCGGAAGCCTGAGGCCTCGCGCTCAATCTTTAATAGAGCTGCAGCAGTATAAAAATAGCGCCTCAACTCATCTTATTGCCGAGGCGCTTTGTTTAACCAACCCAAGAGCCCATCGCTATGTCATCTTCATCCCCTTCCGCTGTACTGTTTGATCTGGATGGCACCCTGATTGATACCGCCGATGATTTATCGGCATGTTTAAATATTCTCTTAGCGGAAGAAGGTCTGGAGACTTTGCCTCACGGCGTCATTCGTAAGCAGGTCTCAAACGGCGCCAATGCCATGATCCGCTTGGGTTTTGGCCAGCTACAGGACGAACGAGCACAGCAATTGCGACAGCGCCTGTTAGTGCACTACGAAAACAATATTGCCCACCATAGCCGCTGGTTTGATGGATTAGAGCAATTTACCGTAGAACTAAAACAAGCGGGTATTCCTTGGGGTATCGTCACCAACAAGCCCCGCCTCTATACCGATCTATTACTGAATGCCATGGAGATTGACCGCCATGTAGATGTGGTCGTTTGTCCCGATGATCTGAATATTTCCAAGCCTGATCCTCGCCCTCTGCTGCACGCCTGCGAACAGGTGTCAGTTGATGCGCTTCAGGCTGTTTATGTTGGCGATCATATTCGCGATATTCAGGCCGGTAGAGCTGCAGGGATGAAAACCATAGCCGCAGCTTATGGCTATATTGAAGAGGGTGATGATATTAACCTATGGCAAGCGGATTATATTATTCAACAGGGCACAGAGTTAAAAAGCTTGCTGAAGCTATAACAAGCCATTGATCCTTTATTTTAACAAGAGCATAAAAAAGCCCGATAGAGTATCGGGCCCAGGGGAACGATAACCAACGATGCACATCAGGCCAGTTAGCTCTTAGCTCAAGCGTCTGTAATCGCCTTCCATCTCATCTTCCTGGTGATCCTGTCAATACCTGCATTAGGCTTTCCCGGCTCAGCTGGCCCGTTAATTCACCAGATTCATTCACTACGGGGAGTGGACATTCATGATTCAATGTCTGTGGAATAATATCTTCCAGGGGGCTATCCGGCGAGATCACCGGCGCACCTTCAGAAGCGGCATCATCAAGCGACTGAACCCCTTTCTCTTCTGCCAGATCTGTCAGCTGACCAAGAGTAAATGCACCTTTAAAGCCATCATCAGCCACATAGAAACCGTAATCAGACTTCTGCTCACGCATCTGCTTCACCGCTTCATCGATATTATCTGATGAGATACGGCATAATGCAGGCTGCATCACTGTTTCAACCGTCAGAGCCCGGGCACGATTGACATCACGCACAAACTTCTCAACGTAATCATCTGCCGGTTCCAATAGAATCTCAGCTGGTTTTCCTACCTGAATCAGTTCACCATCACGTAAAATGGCAATACGATCACCAATGCGCAGCGCTTCATCCAGGTCGTGGGTAATAAAAACAATGGTTTTATGCAGCTTACTTTGCAGCTGAACCAGCTGGTCCTGCATTTCGCTACGAATCAGCGGATCAAGAGCAGAAAACGCTTCATCCATCAGCAGAATCTCAGCATCGGTACACAAAGCACGGGCCAAACCCACGCGCTGCTGCTGACCACCGGAGAGTTGCGCCGGATACTGCTGTTCATAGCCCGCTAGACCAACATCCTCTAACCAGCGTTTAGCATGCTTATCACGCTCCGCTTTTGCTACCCCCTGATTTTTTAAGCCATAGGCGACGTTATCCAATACACTGTAATGAGGCAAAAGACCAAAACGCTGGAATACCATAGACATCTTCTTACGACGGAATTCTCTGAGGGTTTTCTCGTCGTAGGTCATAATATCCTCACCTTCAACCTCAACGCGTCCCTCGGTAGGATCGATCAAGCGATTAAAGTGACGAATCAGTGTCGATTTGCCGGAGCCGGACAGCCCCATAATGACGAAGATTTCTCCGCGCTGGATGTCGAGATTGATCTCTCTTAAACCCAGGGTATGACCTGTTTCCGTCAGGATCTCATCCTTGGTTTTGCCGCTATGCACCAATTCCATATGCCGCTTAGGCTTATTACCAAACAGCTTATAAAGACCTGCAATTTTAATTAATGGCTGACTCATGAGTGCTGATCTCCCATATGACGCTGGGCACGCTTGGCATAAGCCTGAGACACCCGATCAAAAATAATAGCCAGAACCACGATGGCACCACCATTGAGCAAGCCCAGAGTAAAGTACTGGTTGGTAATGGATTTCAGCACCGGCTGCCCTAGTCCCGCCACACCAATCATTGAAGCAATAACCACCATCGCCAGCGCCATCATAATGGTCTGGTTGATACCCGCCATAATATTAGGCATTGCCAGAGGTAGCTCAACATTGAGCAGACGTTGCCATGGAGATGCGCCATAGGCATCCGCCGCTTCAAGCACCTCTTTATCAACCAGCCTGATACCCAGGTTGGTTAGACGTATCACCGGAGGGATAGCATAGATCACCACCGCAATCAGGCCTGGAATCTTGCCGATTCCCAGTAGCATCACCACAGGGATCAGGTACACGAAAGCAGGCATCGTCTGCATAATATCCAGTATCGGCGTCACCACCGCCTGTACACGATCAGAACGCGCCATAGCGATACCGATAGGGATACCCAGAACAATGGAGAGCAAGGTACATACAGTAATGATACTGAGCGTACTCATAGTATCTTCCCACATACCCAGATAGCCCACCAAAAACAGGCTCACCCCGACACCGATGGTGAGCTTGATTGAACGAGCTGCCAGATGAGTGATAACTAACAATATACCGATCATCAACCACCAGGGAGTGGCAATTAACAGCTTTTCAAACCAGATCAGGAAAGTCAGCAAAGGGTCAAAGAGGGATTCGATAGTCTCACCATATTCACGGGAAAACTCACGGTAAGCACCATCTAACGTTTTGCGCAGAGCCATCAAATCTCCGCGACTCAATTCGGGAAATTCTGTCAGCCAGGACATAAATACCACCTAAATCATCAAACAAAAAGGGTAGCCTGTTGAGCTACCCTGCAAAATACTACGCACCGAAATTAGAGGGCTTTTTTAATCTTCTTAGCCACATCAGCCGGTACCCAGTCACTCCAGATTGACTCGTATTCAGTCAGGAAATGGTAGGCAGCATACTCACCGTCTGCCTGATTTTCTTCCATCCAGGCCAACAGTTCATTCATTTGAGCATTACTCATAGAGCGGGAGTTCAGATAAGCAAAGGCTTCAGGAGCTTTCTGTTTGAAAGATGTGGTGGTGACCGTCCAAACCGGTGACGGTGGGAACATAGAAGGCTTTGGATCAGTACACTCTTTCTGAGTGATACAAGACATAAAATGATCCAGCTGAACACCGGAGCCAAAGTCTACTTTCACCATAGGGTAACGGCCCATTACCGCAGTCGGCGCCCAATAGTAACCAAACCAACCTTCTTTACGCTCATAAGACTTCGCAATGGAACCGGTCAGACCCGCGCTGGAACCCGGATCAACCAGTGTAAAACCAGCGTCTTTCAGACCAAGCGCCTGATAAAGGTTAGCGGATGAGATCTGACAAGCCCAACCTGCCGGACAACCCATAAACATTGATTTTTCAGGGTCTTCAGGGTGCTCAAACAGTTTAGCGTGCTTCTTCACACCTTCGATGGTCGCCAGCTCTGGATATTGGTCTACCAAATACTTAGGCACCCAGAAGCCTTCCTCCCCTCCGTCCGACAGCGACTGACCAGCATAGTGCAGATCACCGCCTTTAACTGCGTTATCGATGGACTCTTTAACCGAGTTCGTCCACATTTCAGGGGCAATATCCGGCTCCCCTTTCTCAATCATTGAGGTGCTGGTTGGCACAGTGTCGCCAGGGATAAGGGAAGCACTACAACCAAAGCCTTCTTCGAGGATGAATTTATCGAGATTGGCCAGGAAGGACGCCGAGGTCCAGTTCATATCCGAAATAGTGACTTCTCCACACTCAGCCAGAGCAGAGGTTGCAGTCAAGCCTAGTGTCGTAGACAGGCCCAAGGAAACCAGTGTTTTTCTCATTATTACTTCCTGTTCTTATTATATTGATCGTATTGAGTAACGACTTACCACAAATTAGTTAGACAACCGAATCAAAACCAACCGACCACAATGAGAAGCCTCATGCAGCCACACAAAATCAGAGTAGATATAGCTTTACAAACAAGACTTGATTAGCCAAAAGTAGTAATAGCTCAATATTTTCATCGACATGTTAGCTCATAATGTATAGAGATATAACCTTTTTTATCCTAATTAAATTACCCGAATACGGCATTTCATTTACCCAGATAACAAAAAACCCTCACAAGGAGGGTTTCAGAAAGATAAGCTGCGAGTGCTTTTCGCCTTAACGGACTCGGCTCAGTAACTGGTCAATATAATCGCGATGCCCCGGCATTACTCTTGCCATATTACCGTATCTCGGCAGATGGCGATCATCTTCCAATGGGTGATGCCAACCCGCTGTTTGCTCAACAAAGTGCTCAGCAAACTCTGTAGAGATAGACAAACAACCCGCTAAAACAGTATCCACGTAGGTTTGCAAAATAGGTTTATCCTGACAGGGGTGATCTGCATTTTCTTTAATGTAGATCCAAACTGGCTTATCATCATCAATCGCCTCTGCCAGTTCAAGACTTGCCGGATCAACCTCTATTCTGCGATAGCCGCGCTCGCGACGATCAAATTCCACCAGCTCACTCTGAGGAATCTCAACGACCACACCATTACAGCGTCCATTGCCAGGCTGCACTACCAGCGGGGACATCTGATAACTGCCATCAATTTTACCCCAGCTACGATCAAATCCTGTTGCCACTGCGGCAACAGCCTTACCGGTTTGCCCCGTACGCTGACGAGACGCCTGATTAATTAAACTACCGTAACCGAAAATATACATCTCGACTCCAAAACACCTACTGACTTGCTTATTCAGACACAGCTTAGCCTATTACGGCAAGTTTTCCGTCAGTAAAAAAACACCAACCTGCAACTTAAGATAACTCAATCTATTGTAACTGCAGTAAACTCCTGAGTCCCCGGCAGATCTGAGCACACCTGATTACGCCCCGCAGTTTTAGCCAAATACATAGCCTCATCGGCACGATGAATCACGTGATCAGCACCCTCTCTGCCATCCCACAGAGTGCAACCGATACTCACAGTGATTGAAAACAAACCGCTATCTGTTTCCACTTTATTATTTGCAACAGCCTCACGGATTTGCTCGGCTTTTTGCTGCACAAATTCAGCATCTGCCCCTTCAAGCAACAACAGGAACTCTTCGCCACCCCAGCGGACAATATAATCATTATCCGGCTTAAGTTGCTGCTTGATACAGCGAGCAGTCTGCTCAATCACTTTATCGCCAATCAGATGACCGTATTGATCATTCACTCGTTTGAAGTGATCGATATCCAACAACACAATACCCAGCCCATCGTTTTCAGCTCTTTTCTTGGAGCTTTGACTCAATAACTGCCAAATCTGTTCAAAGCCACGGCGATTACGAACACCGGTTAACTTATCAGTCTCCGCCAGATCTTTTAGTTGTTTCTGGTAACGATGAATAACCATGACAACCAGGATAATAATCAGCAGAGACACTAAACAACCAATTGCCAAATTGATCAGCAAAGGCCACCAGATTCGTTTATCCCAAGGATCATCCTGCCGCTCTACAAACAGATGCCAATTGAACTCCTCAATTAAACGGCTATTCAGGTGAACTCTCGCTCCTTGCTTGTAGTAACTCAATTCACTACTTCTCTCCGTCAGCAACGTTTGCGAAACCTGCTCCAGACCGGGAATATCACGTAAGTTATTATAGCTTTCTCCATCTGGCATAAACGAAGGCCCATAAAGCAGAATATTGCCTTGATAATCGGTAAAAAAGATATCCAGATTCAAAGAAGAGCGATAACTCTCGATCATCTCCTGCATGGAATTCACACCCAGACCCACACCAGTCACACCGATATAATTACCCTGATAATCATAAACGCGGTAGTTGATAAATACGGTTAGCTGATTCAGTGCACGGGACTCAATATCAATATTGATCTCATAGTCCTTAGACATCTGGCTGACACGCTGATACCAAGCGTCTTTAGAATCAGTCAGATCTACCTCTCTTAATACACCCGATGAGTGATAGTACTTACGACTGGAATCCGAAACAAAAAAACTAGTGGTCGCTTGATATTTGCCCTGAATCTCTTTGAGATAGCGCGTCATTCGCTCGGGCTCAACCTCCCCCTCCATTACCCAGTCGCGAACGAAAGTGTCATGAGCCATAAGCGATGCAATAGAGATGGGGTGCAACAGATCCTGCTTAATTTTGGAGTACACACTCACACTGGTAAGTGGCAAAATTTCCGACACCACTTGATCAGACAAAGACTGTCGTGCAGAAAAATAGCTCAGCAGGCTCACGGACAGAAAACCGGTCACCAGCAACGCAATCAGAAATATAAAAAAACGGCGACCATTATTAGGCAAATGAGATCCTCTGTATCAGTGAGACAGAGTAAAACCGTCCCGTTTTTAAAAAATAAAGCAGAATATTATAAAGGAGCCACTGAACGATAGAAATGTAACTTTCCGCCAGTGTGGGCGAACTAAAAGAAGAAGGTTCAAAAAACCACCTATTTCACGCAACAATACCTATTTGGCGATATAGTCACTAATTTCAGCCCAGGGTTTAATAGCGACAACTCATTGCACCACTGATACTGGAGACATGAATGGCTATCCAAGTTGATTCAACCCCTACGCCTGAAGACATTCAAGCAATTATTGAAGGGGTCAATCAGCATAATGCCCCATATTTGGAATCAATCAAAAGCCAGGAGTTTACCTGTTTTGCTTTTACCGATGCTGGCGACAAAGAGGGTGGGTTATACGCAGAACTATGGGGTGAGTGGCTACTGGTCAAATATCTATGGGTTGAACCGAACGCCAAAGGCAAGGGGCTCGGTCGAAAGTTACTGGCCGAGGCAGAAGAGTTTGCCAAACAGCAGGAGTGTCATTCCGTATTTCTTGATACTTATGATTTTCAAGCCAAGCCATTCTATGAGAAGCAAGGTTATCAGGTTCAGATGGTGCTGGCCCCTTACCCTATTTCAGGAGCCCGTTACTATCTGACTAAACCTTTATAAAATCGTCTTCATGAAGCACTCGCAATACCATCTCTTTCTCTGGAATATCAACAGGTTACAATGGCTTATTTGCAGGAAAAAAGTCATGCAGGGAGAGTCACCGCTCTCCCTTGAGCCTGCTGCTATTAACGCAGGCCTTCCAACTGGCGCTCGATATCTGAGAAAACCTGATCATAAATCTGAATCAGCGCTTCACGGTCACTGCCATCTTTCGCCCAGCGCCCTTGCTCAGCCAGATCAACAGCCTTCTGTTCAATATCAGACAGGTTCCGGATTTCGATTGGCTTGCCATTAAGGATTGAGTTTACATCTTCCCGTGCCATCTGCGCATTTCTCAACAGCTTCATGGAGTCACCCATCACATGGCTCAGTTGGCTGATCTCATTCGCCTGCTCATTCACGGTACGCGCGGAGCTAGCCGACTCCCTTAATGTCTCACCAAATACGCTAGACGTATCACGAGCATCATCAACAGACTGGCGTAGCGTATTAAACTGAGTCGACATTGAGGTCAGTGTATCCATCATTGTCTTAATGGAAGTCGAAATCTCCTGGGCTGTATTTCGGGACTGATCCGCTAGGTTGCGCACCTCGTCGGCAACCACAGCAAAACCACGACCAGCTTCACCTGCACGAGAAGCCTCGATAGCTGCATTTAGCGCCAACAGGTTTGTTTGTCCTGCTAAATCATCAATTTGAGAGCTTCTGTTCTGAATCTCTCCCGCAGCTTCTGTCAGATTGTTTAAGGCTGAAAAACTGGACTCTGCTGACTGACCAGCTTCCATTAAAGCATCAGACATACTGGCAGATGCCTGCACCATTGATTGTGCTGTTTCCGAGAAGCTGCCAGAAAAGTCAGCAATCGCATCAGCCTGGCGATTAACATTATCCAAAGTGGCATTTGTGGTACTCATAGCGGATGACATACCACGCTCAGAACGCAGAAAAATACGAGAAAGCAGAGACTCGCGGTCCACAATTTCCTGACTCGCCCTGACATCATCCAGTACTACCTGAATTCTCTCCAGGACACTGCGAAAAGTACCGTTAAGACCAATCACTTGCAGCTTTCTATAATACTGCCCATGACTGGAAGCTTGAACCGTACCCAAAATTTCCCGAAATGCGGTTTCTGTCTGATCCAGCGAAGAGTTAATCTGAATACGTAACTGATTTAGTTCAGGATCTTTCATGGTTTCGGGCAAACGCTGCTCAAGCTGCCCCTTAGCCACTTTTTCAAACAGCTCTCTAAGCGCAAGGACTTCCGGATTTTTACGAGGTATAAACGCCTGCGCCAGCAACCAGACTAAACCAATTATACTACCTACCAATGGAGCAACAGGCAGCCAGATTGAGGCAATGCAACCGATCAACAACACCAGTGAAGGGATTAAAAATTGACTAGATAGTGAGAACCAGTTCTTCATAACTCTTCCCCTCCTTAGCTAAATGATCTTGTAAAACCTGAAATCCAGCCTCTAAAGCATTACGACCACCTGCGGCACGCTCCGCTGCCAGAATCTGCGCATATAAAGGCTTGATATAATCCAACGCATGATCCTGAGGGCAACGACGTACCGAGGTATAGCCTACTGGTTGGCCATTGGCACCAATATCCGGCGACATATGCGCGAACACCCAATAATAGCTGCCATCTTTGCTCATATTTTTCACATAGGCGAAGAAATCATTACCAGCCTGAATCGTATCCCAGGCCAGCTTAAATGCCGTACGAGGCATATCAGGGTGACGCACGATATTATGCTGTTTACGCAACAATTCTTGTTCTGTATAACCTGAAAACTCAATAAAGATAGGATTGCAGTAGATAATCCTGCCTTTAGCATCAGTTTTGGAGACAATAAAGTCTTCCGCACGCATTTTCCGCTCAACATCAGTTGGCTGGATCGATTTTGGCTTCAAAGCAACCTCTCATATTGTTACCCGGTATTAACTGACTCGTGAGTAACAAATCCGTTTGGTACATAGTCAAGGAGGTAGGTTCGACAAGAGCTGGACGCTCTTATAGCGCAGGATCAAAGAGTCACGACCAAAGAGCAATGACTCTAATTAAATCAATTTACTCTTACTACCTCTTGCGGTGCGCATTAAACTATTAGAAGGAAGCAGAATCAATGAATATTCATATATTTATGCTAATGACGTATAAGCACCTAAAGCTCAAACAATGGAATTCCCGGTAGCAATCACTGATAACCGTATTCAACCTTCAATTGCTGATATTGATATTTCTTCACCGCTAACTGCTCACGCAAACGGATATTTTCTGTTTCCCGTTGAGTATTTTTACTGTTTAAGTTTAATATCTTTGTCATCATATCCTGCTTTACCTGAGCAGAATCACTGCCCTGCTGAACCTGAAGGCTCAGCTTCTGGATTCTTTCAGCGTCACGTTCAATATCTGAATCATTACTGCTGATCTGTGATTCCAGAGTGGAGATTTCTGACTGTGTCTCATAGTATTTTTGCCCGATCTTATAGCCAGACATAAATTCATCACGGTTTTCTGGAGAACACACGCCTTTATATTCGTATCCTCGCTTCCCCTGATTAAAGCCTGAAGCCTCCGTACAGTATACCTTAAGGCCTTCCTCACGCCCTGAAGCATAACGTTCCTGATCCGGTGTTACGCCATACTCGCCACATTGCTTGCCATACTCACCAACCTGAGATAAAAGCCTGCCCTGCTCACCATCTTTTAGGCCAATCATTATCCAATCTGCGCTTAAGCACTCTTCTTTATTCATGCTTGAGCACCCTGTCAGCAACAACAAAGAAGCGGTAACAGCAAACGATCTTATTTTTTTCATGCGAGCAACCCGTGTTGATTTTTTTGACGCATAGCCAATTGACGGACTTAGTGTAAAAAATGAACAACGCCGTGTATAGGCTATAAACGGCTTAGGGCAGAAAGGAGGAGGGATTCGGCTAAACGAATAGAAGTTTTATTGAGTCTGGCCCTTTGTGAGCAAGGCCAGACCAGAGGGTGTTACTCAGTTTGCATCATACCGAGCAATCCGAATAACACTTAAGCAGACAGCGTCTTTTCAGAAAAGCTCTCAGACATACCACTATCGGGATACTCTGACTGCATCCAGCTCATAATATCCGCAGAGGACATCAAGCCAGTCGCTTTCTTCCACAACGGACGCTTCTTATTTTGATTACTTGAATCGGAAGTGAAGCCAACCCACTGGGTATAGCCGTTTGCGTAGTGTTTCTTAACGCTCAGGGCGTTACTGATATTAATTAACATATTTACAATTCCTTCGTGCCTCATCCCTTTCACATCGATAAATATCAAATCATCTTTTGACCGTATGGGATCAGACACTCACTAAAGTCTTGGTATAACAAGAAGATTGCATAGGCGGCCGGCATAAGCGGACAAGCGACTATTGAGCTGAATCGAACATCATGAGTCTGACTCTCCATGAGCAAACCCTTTTCTCTAAATATTCAGCCCAAGCAAACCTTCTTAATAAGCATCTTATACGCCTGTCGTTACGACTTGGTTTAAAGCGGTCATACACACCCAAGACCAACTTTTGCTCAGTAATCGGGACCAGTGTTCTGTAATCATCACACGTACAGATAATGGATCTGTACACATTCCAAACGAGGAGACACAGGTTGCAAAACCAACCAGTAGGGAATGAATTGTGAAATTATGGAGATTACGAGACGAAACGGGAAAGGATCTATCGTGAAGCAGGCATAATATCTTTGGCTCAATTGAGCCAGTCAGCATAATTTATAGATAGAATTGACATATAGCAAGCTAAATTTTAGTTATTTTTATTAAAGGAAATTGACGTTTAGCTGCTAGAGACAGGAAAACGACAAAGCGCCGCGGGATTTGTTGATTTATGTAATCCATCACAAGATTCATTGCACAAAATCACCTAAACTATATAACAGCGTGAAATTAAAAATAACTCAGCTTGGATTCATGTACAAGGCCCGCTTATTATGAAAACCATTAAATATGCTCTTTCCTGCTTACTATTGAGTGCAAGTCTGAACAGTTATGCCAATGTTAGCTGCGATGACTTATCTGAAATGGCGACAGATCTCGACCAGATTGCAGAAGCACTGACCCAGGTTGAAGTCATTCATGAAGATGATGAGCTAGACCAAGTTCTTGGGCAGTTGGTAGATGCGTTGCAAATTATTGCCGATGCTGAAAACACTGACCGGTTTTATCGCCATGTGGATCGTTTCACTTCCGCCTATAACGACATGGACTCAGATCGTTTTGAAGGTACCTTAGACGATATCATTGCCTATATGGATAAAATGTACGTGCGAGACTGCGAGTAAGGATAGACACAGATTTAAAAGCCCCAGTCTACCGAAAGGAAAAATAGACTGGGGTGTGATCACAAGGTCAAGTCACAACTTTAAATCACAATTTATAGGCTCACACTGTAGGTCAGCATGACATTAGCGGGCTTGCCATAACCGATGTTGTTTTTGCCAGTACCGCCACCAGTGGCTCCAACAAAATAGTTCTCGTCCAATACATTATTCAGATTAAGCTGCACTTTATGAACACCGGTTTGCCAAGCAGCCATCAGGTCGACAACCGTGTATGCCTGCAGTGTAGCCCCTTCATTAGATATAGTACGATCAGAGACGTAACGTGCGCCGCCACCAAAAGTCCAATTCAGATCAGGTGAAAAGCTGCTCCACAAGGAAAAGGTTTTTTCTGGTACATCGTTAGGTCTTAAACCTGTATCCAAGTCTTCTGCATCCAGTACGCTTAGACCGGTTGTAATCTGCCAATGAGGCGTGATCTGACCACGTACCTCTACTTCTATACCTTGATGACGCTGCTTGTTTACATCGGTCACAAAGCCATCGACATCCGTGCTTGGTGTTTCCTTATCAATACGGAACAGTGCTGAACTCAGCTGTACACGGCCATCTAATAATTCAGCTTTAAAACCGGCTTCTTTAAGCTCACTTTCCTGCAGCGCCAGCTTAGAAGGAGAGGTATAGATTCCTGCCCAAGGCACCTGGTAAGAACGTCCCCAAGTAGCATACAAACTGACTTCATCGCTTGCCTGATAAACCGCTGCGACTCTCGGGCTGACTTCAGATTGTTCAAAATCAGTCGTTGCACCGCCCGCTGTGCGCGTGGTTTCCAGATGGTCGTAACGCAAACCTCCCACTAATTGAATCGATGGGCTGAACCGATAAACATCCTGAATATACAGAGAACGGCTTTGAACTTTGTTATCGCTGCTGGTTGATGGGTCAATGTCCGGATTGATTTGAGCACGGGTATCCGGATTACTGAGACTGGTCGCTTCCAATGTCAGATTCCCCATGGCAAAAGTACGCTTCATAGTGCCAATTTCAGCCCCAGCTAACCATTGATGCTCCCCGTGCTTACCTGATAGTTCACTTTGAAAACCATAATCCTGTTGAGAGTCATAATGGAAAGTACGAATAAAACGTTCAACCTGTTCACCGTCGGTACTACTAATACGCGTACCTGATTGAGTAATATCAACAGTGCTGTAATAGAGTTTGTTACTCAGAGTAATTTCATCATTTAGTCGAGACTGGGATTCGACCGCAGCACGCAATGTCTTATTATTTTGACGATCACTTTCACTGCCATAAAACTGGCTGCGGGCCGTATCTATTGGCTTGCCATCAAGTGAAGGAATACCTCGGTAGGGCACCTGGTCCTGATCCAGATACTCTAAATCTACATCAATTTGATGATCAGCATTAACGCTCCAACGCAGACTGGGCGCAATAAACAGCGTATTGCCATCAATATGATCAACAAAAGAATCTTGCTGTTTATGCTCCAGATTGATCCGGCCATTGACGCTATCTGACAGCTGAGAACCCAGGTCCGCACTGATTCCGGCATGACCGAAGCTCCCGGCAGAGAGTGTCAAATCAGTGACATCGCTACCATCAGCTTTTTTAGTCACCAGATTGACCAAGCCACCTGCTGACCCACGGCCGTATAGTGCGCCTGCAACACCTTTAACTACCTCAACCCGCTCAATATTGGCCATGCTGCGGAAACCCTGATTACCACCGGCATCACGCAGACCATTTCGGTAGATATCGTACATGGCCTCAAAACCACGAATCGTGAACTGATCACGGGAGCCTTCGCCTAGTGTCAAAGACACACCAGGCACATGACGCACCGCCTCAGAAAGAAACTGGACGCCACGCTCTTCTAGTTCTTGTTCAGTCACGACAGATACCGCTTGTGGTGTGTCTTTCCACTGCAGAGGGATTTTCAACCCCGTTTTATTGCCGGAATAGCTATCTTGCTGGGCAGTAATAGTGACTTTTTCCAGATCGGATTGATCATCGGCGATCGCCTGGCCACTGAGCGCACAAGCGATTGCAATTGTCAAGGGAGAGAAAGTTAAAGCGGCTGTTTTATGGGGCGTTCTTATAGAGAAAGTGCTCATTGCATACACCTCGTAGATACCTATCAAATATTGATTTTTCGGCATCATACATAATTGGCGCCAATCTGTAAACGCAATTGATAACACTTCTTATTTAGTAAATTATACGGCGCTACGGCTCTCTGTTGATCGCCTGATATTCGATCTCACCGGTACGCTTCCAACCGGTCAAGTGCAAGTAAATCAGATGTTCCAAGCGCAATAGATCTTTATTTCTCAGAGCTTCAATCATTGCCAAGTGCTCCTGACAGGCTCTCTCTGAATCACCGGGTTGATGCCAACCAGGTTTACTGATCCTGAGCCCCTTCTCCCTCAACGAACGAATCTCATCAGCTAAAAAAGCATTACCACAAAAATCATAAAAGACTTTATGAAACATGAAGTTGCTCTCTATCTGCAGATTAGAATCCCCAGTCAGTAAAGAGTCTTTAAAGGCAATAGCCTGCTGCTCTAACTGCTCCAGACCAGCATCAGTCATATGCTGCATCACCTTTTTGCACGCCCCTAATTCCAACAGTAGCCGAGTTTCTGTGATCTGCTCACGCTCTTTTGGGCTGTGCTCTTTAACTTTGTGTCCCTTATAAGGCACATGCTCCAAAACACCTCGTTTTGTCAGCTCTTCTAACACCTGACGTACGGTAAACCGGTTCACATCCAGCAGACTTTCCAGCTCATTTTGTCGCAGAAAAACCCCCATATCCCAGCGATTTGTCATAATTTCATGCTGAAGCAAGTTCGCGAGCTGCTCTATCCTTACCTGAGCAGAGGATTTAACCGACATCAAGATTCTCCTTTTGGAACATGGGGGTAAGGAACAACAGTAAGATGGAGATTACAGACTATCAACCCTCTCGGTCAATCAGAGGTGGTACAATTGGCGCCAAAAATTAAAGTGGAAGAGACTAAAGACAGGAAACTTGTGACTGACAGTCGCATTAAGAAGTCAAGAGAGCTTGAAGGAATAGTAGAAAGAGGTAGAAATAGGCTTTGAAAGTACAGTTAAGTCATAGGTAAACGAAACCAGAAACAACTACCTTTACCTGGCTCAGAGCTATATCCTATCTCGCCACCCATTTGATTTATCATATGCTTGCAGATACTCAGACCCAAGCCAGAACCACTCAGATTGCTATTAGCATTTTTACCACGAACAAATATCTGGAAGATATCCTGATCAGGCCCACACTGAACACCAAAACCACTATCTTTTACATAGCAGGTCACCCAACCCTCACTGACGTCTGCGGATAAGCGAATCCAGCCATCAGGACGATTATATTTAATGGCATTTGATAACAGATTCACAAAAACCTGTTTAATAAAAACAGCATCGACCTGTATCGAGGGCAGATCTTCTGAACAGCAATTATCTAAAGTCACATTCAGCTTGTGAGCTTCGCGAGACATGAGATCTGTCACTTGTTTGATCAAGGGGTAAAGAGGCTCTGTACTGATATTGCACTCCAGTTTACCGGATTCTATCTGGCCATACTCAAGCACATTATTGACTAATTGAATCAAGTGTTGACCACTTTGCATAATTTCCTGTGCGAACATTTGATATTCATCTGGCAGCGACACATCCTCATTCATCAACTCAGCAAACCCCATAATAATATTTAGAGGTGTCCGGAATTCATGACTTACTGAGGCTAAAAAGTCAGCCTTAGCGCGATTGGCCAACTCTGCCTTTTGCTGAGAAGCCTGAGCCAACTCTCGCTCAAGAAGCAACTCATTCTGTTGACGAACATGATGGCTGATATCCGTGATAAAAATCGCTAAGTAGTTGGTTTTATACAAGGGCACTAACGAGAAACGGATTTCACACTCACAAGCGGTATTACTTTTTAGATGCAGAGTCTTGCGTATTGGGTCACGGCTGACATCTTCGTCTTCGAGTTCTCTTTCCGGTAAAGGTATCCCCCATTGTTGAATCCCGTAGCGCTCACCATCTTTAATATCAAGTTCTTGTCTGGCATTGTTATTAAAGTCAATTACTTCACCTGCCAGATTACACACCAATACCAGATCACGACTATTCTCTAGCATCACCTCATGACTCTGTAGACTATTCTGAAATTGCTGTAAATAAGGGCGCAGCAGCAAACGATGCACCAGCAATAGCACCAACAAAGAGACTAGTGTACTTAATGAAGACACTAACCAGATCTGCCGAGTATGCTCTTCACCGATATACTCATACTCTTTTACAGCCTGATCCAGCTTATTAAGCAAACCTGGATTGACTGAGAGATCAAGCTGATAAATAGCATCGGCATTTGGCAGTTGAGCAGGGTTAGCAAGGGCTATAACTGTTAATCGTTCGACAAATTGTCGTAAAGCCTGATCAATACCTTGCCCAGCTTCAGCCCCTTTATTGCCTTCTACGCGACCAGTCCTTTGAGTACCATCAAAAGCATCTACACCAACTGCATAGAACAGAGCTTGTAAACGCCTGTTCGTCACCTTATTAGGCTTATTATTTGGGCCACCTTCTAACAGTATCTGATGACTGGCCATCAGTTGCGACAAGTTGTTGGACAACAACCGCTGAGCTTGCCGGACATCAGAAACAGTATCCAGAGAGACTGCCCGATAAGCATACATAAGGCTCTGTTCCAGTAGCATGCGCTGCTTACCGGCGATATTAACTCGTAAGGTATCGTTTTTTGCGATCTGAGTATGGTAGGCCAATGTAGCAAAACTCAGCAACGAAATCAGCGACAGCAACAGTCCAGCCGATACAATACGCCGATTCAGATATCGAATAAAACCCATAGGGTTCTTGAGTCTTTTCATACCTTAAGCCTTCAAGTCGATTATCTTTACTGGTTAGTTCACGCCCATTCAGCGGCGCTAGCCCATTGCTAAATACTTTGTTATCACCAAATATGATGGCTACTGAGTAAACAGCAGTACATAAGTAACTCATTATAATACAAGGCTTTCGAGTTACCCATCCTACTTTCTGTGATTATCACTCAAAGAGATATCTGACATGCCCTGATCAAGACTGAATAAAGCAGACGTATACAACAATTAGGGAGTGGTAAACCGTATTCAATGCGGAGGTCTAAAGCAAAAGATCAGACAATTAGAAGAGTAACTTCATGCTTTTGAAAGCGAATAATTAGTCAGCCCTGAAAAAGTCAGGTTTCTACCTAACTGAATATCCGTTGGCTTTATTGCTTCAAGAAATAAAGTCAACCGACTTCTGCTCTCCACCTGCAGTTTGTATGACAACCAAAGCCTGAATGACACCCTGGTATTCAAACAAAAAGAAAAGGCTCATCCATTTCCTCAAATTCCAGGCACAAGCCGCCATTAACAGGTTTATTGCATCACCTTCGCTACCTTTC
>NZ_AULT01000006.1 GCF_000422425.1 Oceanospirillum beijerinckii DSM 7166 | reverse complement strand
AGTAGCGGCCTATTTGGGTTTAGTGCCTCGTATCCAGCAATCAGGGCAATGGAAAGGAAGAAGCCGTTTAAGTAAGCAGGGGCCAGCCAAAATAAGAGCAAAGCTCTATATGGCAGCAGTCAGTTGTTTACAACATAACCCAGATATTCGACATCAATTTAAGCGTTTAGTAGAGAAGGGTAAAAGTAAAATGCAGGCCCTGTGCGCAGGTATGCGCAAGCTTGTTCAAATTTGTTTTGGTGTTGTAAAGCATCAAAGCGAATATCACCCTCAATCAGCCTAAAAGAGCTGTTGAAGGTGATTTGGAGAGATGGTATCTACAACAACTTATCAGACCTAGTATAAGTATTGCTTAAGGCGTATCTACGATAAGACTGAAAATTAAAATAATGGAAAGTGCGGTGAAAATTTGCGGTGGGTAAATCTACTGTAGAGATTTTTCGCTGGAAAAAGAGAAGGGCGGCCTGGCCGCCCTTAGTCCCTCTTGCTGTCATATCCTTCGACTACCGACTCAATCCTAAGTCATCCTTGTGGCTTATCCTGACTCTGGCTTCATGCCTTTCCTGTCTGCCACTTCATCCTCTCCAAATCCTTTGACATCCTGTCCGCCAAACTCCCTGTTCAGCATTACGTCCTGTTATGCCCAAATCCTATAGGCTCCCTATGAACTTCCTGTTACACTTCCCTCTGAATTACCGGATCCATCCAGTAAGCTCCTAAACTCCTGTCAGACACCTTGTCTGTGCGTTCCTAACGCGTCCCTACAACCAAACTGCTCAATCCATGCTTATCCTTGTTTGATTGCTGTATGGCTTGTCCCTAACCACAACTTAACTTTAGCAAATCCCTGACAAGAAAAAAGTCACTCAACTGGTTATAAGGAAAAGCCTCATCAGAACCAATTTTTTAACATTATGATATATATGGTTTTTTTCCAACGTCTTCGCTTTTAACGCCCAATTGCTTGCTAGATATAAGCTATATATCCTATACCTTTGTAAGATATATCCTACAAACCATGCAGCCATTTACGACACCTCTTCTTTCAAACTAAAGAGACTATTTGCTCTAACTTGTTAAAAATTCTGAAAAAAATAATAAAAAAAGCCGCATATTCTCATATGCGGCTTTTTCTGTGTCTGTGAAATTAGCAAATCGGCTTGCATTCTAGCGGTATGGTTATTCAAACCTGAACTTTATATCCAAGCTTATATATCCAGGCTTAGTTGCTATGAGAAATGCTTATGCAGAGCACTATTCATCAAAGATCGACTCCATAGACAGCCCCTGCTTCTCCATAATGCGGCGCAGGCGACGTAGCGCCTCAACCTGAATTTGGCGTACACGCTCTCGGGTCAGACCAATCTCTTCGCCCACTTGCTCCAGAGTAGAAGGCTCGTAACCGTGCAAACCAAAGCGACGAACGACTACTTCAGATTGCTTCTCGGTCAGCTCCTCCAGCCATAAATCAATATGGGCACTAAAATCATTTTTCTGCAGCGTTTGTGCCGGATCCATCTCTTCTGCATCAGCGATAGTATCAATCAGAGGCTTATCCATATCGCCACCCACGGGATAATCCATGGAGGTCACACGCTCATTCAAACCTAACATCTTTTCGACGGTTTCAACCGGACGATCCAGTGCCTCGGCAATCTCCTCCGGTGTAGCTTCATGATCCAGCTTCTGAGTCAGCTCACGAGCCGCACGCAGATAGACATTCAGCTCTTTCACTACATGAATAGGCAGGCGTATAGTACGCGTCTGATTCATCAAAGCCCGTTCAATCGTCTGACGGATCCACCAAGTGGCATAAGTTGAGAAACGAAAGCCACGCTCAGGATCAAACTTCTCTACCGCGCGAATTAAGCCCAGATTACCTTCTTCAATAAGGTCCAGCAGGGTTAAACCACGATTCAGATAGCGGCGGGAAATTTTAACCACCAGACGAAGGTTACTTTCAATCATACGTCGACGGCCCGCTTCATCACCCTTACGGGCTAAACGGCCATAGTAAACTTCTTCTTCGGGGCTCAATAGAGGGGAAAAACCGATCTCATTCAGATACAGTTGAGTGGCATCCAAACTTTTTTCTGATTTATCTTCACGGGCCAGAGCACGCTCAAAATCAGAGTCTACGCTATCGGTTTCGGAAACTGAGTTGCTTTCAGGGGTATCGTTGAAATCAACATCAAAGTCATTATCATACTCGCGTTGTAAAGTCGTCATAACAGCATTCCCATTGTCCTGCGCTCACATGTTTTGTGCATAACATAGAGCTCATTATTTTTATTAATACAGGCCTTGCGTTGGGGTGTTGTGAACGCTTACATCCCATGTAGTGCTTCAGATCACAACGACCAAGGTATTGGCCTTACTGGTTTGTGATTCATTTCTAAGTTATTCCGCATACACATTTACATCTAGGTCTTTTGCGAAGAAAGCCCCAATCAATTGATTTTATTATGTTTTTATCAAAGGATTGTTATAGACACTTCACAACACGTAAGCCGCTAATCCGTGACCGGTACGTCTTCCGTACTAACAAGCCACAACTTTGGTATGGCCAAGTGCAACCTTTTTTTTAAAAATTCATTAGAAAGACATAATTGAAAAGTATTCAAGAAAGAAGGCTGCTTAGCACAAAATGAAAAAACAGCCTTAGTAATCATAGAGATAGATTGAAATAAAAATAAATCTTTTGATTAATTTTTATTTTTACCCTGAGAGTCAAAAAAGACCACCAGTAAAAACCCCATAACAGCAAGTACGACAACAGGCACTAACTGGGGATCGACACCTGTCATCACCTCATACTCTGAAGGCAGTAAATTCTCCTGACTGATAGGCACTGACTTACCATGACTGTCCAGCTTGTAAGCTACCAGCTGCTTCCAAGGCCAGATCTGCTGTAAGGAGCCGACTAATACACCGGTCAAAACTGCCAAAGTCATGGAGCGAAAGCGACTGAACAACCAACCCAGTACATGAGAGAAGCTTAACAGGCCTGCACCACAACCCAGAGCAAACCAAGAGAGCGTAATCAACTCCAGTCCTTTTACCGCCTGAATAACGCCCCCATAAATTCCCATCACCAGCAGCAAAAAGCTACCGGACACTCCGGGTAGAATCATGGCACAGATAGCAATGGCTCCAGCGATAAACACCTGCATTGGGCTCTCAATACTTAAACTTGGGACAACCTGATTAATCACACTCATCAGAATCATACCCAGCAATAAGCCAAATGAAGTCGCTAGAGTACGCCCTTCAATCTGCCGATAGATGACCAATACTGACGCACTAATCAAGCCAAAGAAAAAAGCAGATAACAGGATTGGATGATACTCCAGCAAATAGCTGATCAGGTGAGCCAGCAACAGTAAGCTGCTGAGGATACCGCTTAGCAAGGTGAGCAGAAAACCCGCATCAATTTTTTGCCAAACCACTTTTATACCCTGCTGACGCCACAGCCCAAACAAAGTGGGATTGATACTGCGAATAGCCCCCAAAAGACGTTCATAGATACCTGTAATAAAAGCGACGGTACCACCGGAAACACCCGGAACCGCGTCTGCCGCTCCCATGGCCATACCTTTTAAAAAAATTTCCAGATGTTTCTGGCTCTTCATAGTCAGACTTTTCCTTCCAATAAGGGCACAAAACGTACATCAGCCAATACTTCAGTTTGCAGGCCTTGAACTGTATTCTTCACCTGCAGCAATTGCTGTTTGCCCTCTTCACCTACAGGCAATATCAGACAGCCGTCAGGCTTAAGTTGTTCAATTAAAGCCCTGGGAACTGTCACCGGAGCCGCAGTGACCAGAATCGCATCAAAGGGAGCCTGTTCCGGCCAGCCCAGAAAGCCATCACCATGATGCAACTGAATATTACCCAGCTTCAAAGCATCAAAGCGCTCGCGCACCCGTAGCTGAAAGGAGCCTATGCGCTCAATCGTAAAGACCTGATCAAATAACTGGGCTAACAGTGCCGTTTGATAGCCCGAACCAGTCCCTATCTCCAATACTTTTTTGGGCCGCTCAGGCAGTGCAAGCAAGCGCTCCGTCATCATCGCCGCCATCATGGGCTGAGAGATGGTCTGACTAAAGCCGATCGGTAAAGCAATGTCGTCATAAACCCGATGCGCCAGCGCATCATCAACAAAGATATGCCGAGGCAGAGCAGCCATCTTTTCAAGTAACTCCTCATTTCGAATCCCTTGATCTCTCAAGCGCTGCACCATGCGGGTCCGGGTCCGTTGAGAGGTCATGCCGATCCCCTGCAAATTCCAACGCTCAGTCACGGTCCGACTCCAGTAGCCCCTCCAAGCCTGCAAGCCATACCTGTAAATCGGCTAACGCAGAGTGCTGGGTCATATCCACATGCAAAGGGGTAATACTGATATAGCCCTGCTCAACCGCATGGAAATCGGTATCAGGACCGGCATCTTTTGTGGGCCCCACCCGGGGAATCCAATAACGCTGCTTCCCTCTGGGGTCAATCGTTGCCACAGGTTCTCCAGCCTGATGCCGGTGTCCCAAACGGGTCAGGCGAATGCCCTTGATTTCGTCATAGGGCAGATCAGGTACATTGATATTGATAATACTGCCTGGCGGTAGTGACAATTGTTTAAAGGCCGGTATCAAACGAGCGATAAATTCTGCCGCAGAAGCAAAGTGCTGCTTACCCACCAAAGATACAGCAATTGAAGGCACACCCAAGAAGCGTCCTTCAGTTGCTGCAGCGACTGTACCCGAATAGAGCACATCATCACCCAGATTAGCACCATGGTTGATACCAGAGATCACCAGCTCAGCTTCAGCGTTAAACAGAGAAGATAATCCCATATAGACACAGTCGGTCGGCGTACCATCGATACTGATAAAACCATTGTCCATCGTTTCAGGGCACAAAGGACGTTTCAGAGTTAATGAGTTGCTGGCACCACTGCAATCCCGGTCTGGAGCAACGACCGTTACCTTATCTGCTACCTGTCTTAAACGCTCCGCCAGTACCTTAAGGCCTTCGGCACGGACGCCATCATCGTTAGATAATAGAAGTTTCATCATTTTTCCTGTTATCGACTACGCTCTGTATCGGCTTTCCAGAGAGAGCCTGGCCCTGTAGCTACCATTTTTGCTACAGAGATTGCTACGGATTTTTATTCGATCATATCGGATGTCGGTGACTGCCAGTTGGCCAGTTCACGTAGAATAGAGGTGGCAAAGGTGCCCACCGGTAATGCAAAAGACACCACCAGATCATTATCCTGCCAATCCCAATTCAGGTTTTGCGGGATCAATCGCAGGGCCCGGCGCTCATGGCGTAGACCAGCACTGGCGATACCAGTAATCACTTGTGGGAATTCTGCTGTAACCTTTTGCTCCAGCTCCGCCACATCACCGGACAGAGGATAGTCACCGTCACCCCACATAGGGCCGGTCGGATGAATCACACCTTCAGCTAAACGGCTGTGAATATCTTCATCCTCCAGCTCAATGGCAAACTGGCTGCGACTACCGGAAAAGGTCGCTATATCACCACTTAACCACTGCTGCCAACTGCCCTGATGCACACGCTCTGCCAACACCTGATTAAACACCCAGCTGCGTAGCGAAGAGAGCAGCATCGCTTTATTGTCTTTATCCCGTTTACTGAGTTTCAGACTTTGACCCGCTTCAACCCGGGCAACTGCTTTGGTCAGGTTATTACCATTACGGCCAAAACGCTGTTCACCAAAATAGTTTGGCACACCTTGAGTGGCTATTTTCTCCAGGCGCTGCTCGGCTTCGGCATGATCGGCCTGATAGTTACGCAGGCGAATGGTGAATTTATTGGCACGATGAACACCACGCTTTAACTTTTTGCGATGGCGTACGGCCTTCAGGATCTCCACACCTTCAACACAGAAGCTATTCCAATCAGGAGAATCCAAACCCGGAATATGGACACTGAACCACTGCAACGTCACCGCATGACGGTCTTTTAGACCCGAGTAGGACACGGCAGAGTAACTGACATTGGCAAAACGTGCCAACTGACGTGCGACCCAATCCGTATTATTGCCGCGTTTACGCACCCATAAAAAGTGGTGTTCGCCTTCACCTTCCGGCTCAAACCCCATCAACTCCTCAACCAGAAAATCTTCAGGTTCGGTGCGCAGACCCGCTTCAGCCAGGGGGCCACCCCAGGCATAAGGAAAATCCAGAGAAAGCGGGCAAACTTGATCAATATCAGTGTGGTTCATTCAATTTTCCAAAATGGTTTGGGGTAAAAGTATATAAAGTCTTGGCTTCAAGTAATCACTAGCTTAGAGGTAACAGATCGCACGCTTTAGCACTTTGCTAATCATCCTGATTAACTCTTTGCTAGCAATAAAGCCACCGCATGGGCTGCGATACCTTCTTTACGTCCGGTATAGCCCAGCTTTTCTGTTGTGGTGGCTTTCACATTAACCGCGCCGACTTCAACCCGGAGATCCTGCGCCAGCAGATCACGCATCTGGTCAATATGGGGTGCCATCTTAGGCGCTTGAGCCACAATGGTGCTGTCGATATTAGCTACCTGCCAACCCTGTTGACTCAACAGGTTGACCACATGACGCAGCAGAGCCCGACTATCGGCACCGGCGTATTCAGGATCAGTATCCGGGAAATGTTTACCAATATCTCCCAGACCTGCCGCACCTAATAGAGCATCACACAGAGCATGGATCAGCACATCGCCGTCGGAATGAGCCACCAGTCCCTGCTCATAAGGGATAGTCACCCCACCAATAACGATGTGATCGCCGGGGCCAAATTTATGCACGTCAAAACCGTGGCCAATTCGCATTCTTTTTTCCTATATCGGGATCGTTCGAAACGTTAGCTTGTATAAATACCCTGAGCGGTTAAAAACAGCTCAGCAAAATAAAGATCATCAGGGTGAGTGACTTTAATATTATCTCGTTGCCCAGCGACCAGTGCCGGTTGATACCCCGCCCATTCAATAGCCGAGGCCTCATCGGTAACCACTGCACCTTGTTCCAGAGCCTGATTTAAGCTCTGGCGCAATAAAACGTAACGGAACATCTGAGGCGTTAACGCATGCCACAGACGATTACGATCCACCGTCTCAGAAATCCGGCTTAGATTACTATCATCAGATGTAGGCTGCGCCCGTTTCATGGTATCCGCAACCGGCAGGGCTAAAATACCGCCCACGTCATCATCACTCAGCTCACTGACCAACTTTTGGATATCTTCAGCCCGAACACAGGGACGGGCCACATCATGCACCAGTACCCAGTCATTATCGTCTGCCTGCTCAGCAATGGCCGCTAAACCGTTTAACACCGTATCACAGCGTTCTTTGCCGCCCTCTGCAAAAATAAATGCCTGATGACCTGAAATCTGATCACAATACTCGGGCCAATAGGGATCATCAGGGTTTAAGCACAAAACAATTTTTGCCTGAGGCAAAGCCTGCTGCAAACGCTCTAGCGTATGCTGAATAATCGGCTGACCTAACAGAGAAAGATATTGCTTCGGACGATCAGCCTGCATGCGAGAACCCACACCGGCGGCAGGCACTAATAACCAGATTTTATTCATGACGCGCGTTTACCTGAGATGCAGTGCTAACATACTGTGATAATAGAAAACAGAAGTGATTTGATTTATTGAACGGTCTGAGTGTTACCCGGCACAGATCCGGAGTGGATAGAGGTCGCTCCACCAGAGGTTGGATTCGGCTTATTCGGATCGATCAGCAGAAAGAAGGTTTCATTTTTGCGTACCATACCCAGTTCATAACGGGCACGCTCTTCGATCGTATCCAGACCGCTGCGAAGATCTTTTACCTCTGCGGCCAGTAGAGCATTACGGGCCGCCAACTCTTCGGTGACCTCTTTTTGCTGTTTAATCTGGCTTTCCAGCTGCCAGTTCTCGGGCAGGCTGCCCTCTCCGGTCCAGAGACGGATCTGTAACAGAGTAATGATCAACACCAAAACGAGATTTAGAAAACGAAACATCGTGTGCCCTGTTTAGCCCAAGCCGCAAAATGATGGGAGTCTAACAAAAAAGGGGAGCTAAGTAGCTCCCCTTTTACGATCTTTGCGCGATTAAATCACCTGGATTTTAATCTTACGCCTGACCTTTGATCTCTTTCAGACCGTTGTAAACGGCTTTGTCACCCAGCTCTGCTGCGATTTCCAGCAGGCGGTTGTACTTAGCAACACGGTCAGAGCGGCACAGAGAACCGGTCTTGATCTGACCTGCAGCAGTACCTACTGCCAGATCAGCAATCGTAGTGTCTTCAGTTTCACCGGAGCGGTGAGAGATCACAGCAGTGAAGCCCGCGTCTTTCGCCATCTTGATCGCGTCCAGAGTTTCGGACAGAGAACCGATCTGGTTGAATTTGATCAGGATAGAGTTACCGATGCTCTCTTCGATACCACGAGACAGGATCTTGGTGTTGGTTACGAACAGGTCATCACCAACCAGCTGAACCTTGTCACCAATCTTCTTAGTCAGGCTTGCCCAGCCGTCCCAATCGGATTCATCCATACCGTCTTCGATCGATACGATAGGGTAAGTTTCAGTCAGCTTAGCCAGGTAATCACCAAAGCCTTCTGCATCAAACACCTGACCTTCACCCGCCAGATCATATTTGCCATCTTTGTAGAACTCGGAAGACGCACAGTCCAGTGCCAGAGTCACGTCTTTACCCAGCTCGTAACCCGCTTTTTCTACCGCTTCTTTGATTACAACCAGGGCTTCTTCGTTAGACGCCAGGTTAGGCGCGAAACCACCTTCGTCACCCACAGCCGTGTTCAGGCCTTTGCCTTTCAGTACCGCTTTCAGTGCGTGAAAGATCTCTGCGCCACAACGCAGCGCTTCAGCGAAAGAAGTAAAGTTTACTGGCTGAACCATAAACTCCTGGATATCAACGTTGTTATCTGCGTGCTCACCACCGTTGATGATGTTCATCATAGGCACAGGCATAGAGAACTGACCCGCAGTACCGTTGATTTCAGCGATGTGTGCGTACAGAGGCAGGCCTTTATCCGCCGCCGCCGCTTTAGCTGCAGCCAGAGATACCGCCAGGATCGCGTTAGCACCCAGGTTTGCTTTGTTTTCAGTACCGTCCAGTTCCAGCATCTTGTTATCCAGAGCACGCTGGTCTGCTGCATCCATACCTACCAGAGCAGCACGGATAGAAGTGTTAACCGCTTCAACTGCTTTCAGGACACCTTTACCCAGGTAACGACCTTTGTCACCGTCACGCAGTTCCAGTGCTTCACGGGAACCTGTAGATGCACCGGAAGGCGCACATGCGCTGGCACGAACACCGGATTCCAGAATAACTTCTGCTTGAACGGTTGGGTTACCACGGGAATCAAGTACTTCAAGTGCCTTGATATCAACAATTGCTGTCATTTGGGTTTTACTCCAGAAGGTTAGGCTGCACACAGCCGTCTTTCAGTTACAGTGTAATCTTGTCAGCTCTCGCCAGGGCTCAGCGCTGATCTCTCAAATACCGCCCCCCTCAGGTTGGTATCGGGTCATTTCTGGCTGATGCTCGCTGGCGGGAGCGCTATTCTAGCAGATATCGGATAAATTGACGGATCTATTCATTCGTCAATTAAGCAATATCCAGCTCAGCAAAACTTTTCACTACATCGTCAACCGCTTTCATCTGCTGCAGGAAAGGCTCCAGCATCGCCAGTGGCAGGGCTGAAGGGCCATCGCACTTGGCTTGATCAGGGTTTGGATGAGCTTCCAGGAACAGACCGGCCAAACGCTGAGTCATACCGGCACGACCCAGTTGAGCCACCTGACTACGACGGCCACCGGACGCTGCGCCCATAGGATCACGGCATTGCAGCGCATGGGTAACATCAAAAATCACCGGGGCACCGTTACAAGCTTTTTTCATCACCTCAAAGCCCAGCATATCCACCACCAGGTTGTCATAACCAAAGCAGCTGCCGCGCTCACACACCATCACCTGCTCGTTACCACACTCGGCAAATTTCTCGACCATATTGCCCATCTGAGCCGGGCTGGTGAACTGAGGTTTCTTGATATTAATGACCGCACCGGTCTGAGCCATCGCCTGCACCAGATCGGTTTGACGCGCCAGAAATGCCGGTAGCTGGATAATATCCGCCACTTCAGAAACAGGTTGAGCTTGGTATGGCTCATGCAGATCGGTGATCACAGGCACATTAAATTGCTCTTTCACTTCCGCCAGAATCTTCAGGCCCTCTTCCAGGCCTGGGCCACGGAAGGAGTGGATAGAAGAGCGATTGGCTTTATCAAAAGACGCTTTAAATACGTAAGGGATATTCAGGCGGGAGGTGACTTCCACATAATGCTCAGCGATTTCCATCGCCAGATCACGGGATTCCAGTACATTCATACCACCCAATAATACGAAAGGCAGTGAGTTGCCCAGTTTACGGCCGGCAACCTCAATCACTTTATCCTGCATATTCCTACTGTCCTGCATACGCCTGCCTTTTTTGATCGGCAGGCTATTCAATGATGGCTGTCATAAGACTTTTATCGGGCGGTTGAGCCTGAAGGTTATGACAGTAGCGCTTCTATTGATAACAATAGAGACACAATTTACGACTACTTATAACTACAGACACAATGGCCCGGATAACCGGGCCATTATTGGTATAACTTCGAGCCTATCAGGCTTCAGACTTAGCTGCTTTTTGTGCCAGACCAGCCTGAACAAAACCTGAGAACAGCGGGTGGCCGTCACGAGGGGTCGAAGTAAATTCAGGGTGGAACTGGCAGGCGATAAACCAAGGGTGGTCTTTCAGCTCAACCATTTCTACCAGAGAGTTATCAGCGGAACGACCAGAGAAGATCAGACCTGCTTTTTCCAGATCCTTCACAAACTGATCGTTCACCTCGAAGCGGTGGCGGTGACGCTCAACGATCACATCTTTACCGTATACTTCACGGGCTTTAGAGCCACGTTTCAGTTTACAGTCCTGACCGCCCAGACGCATGGTGCCGCCCAGGTCAGAGCTCTTATCACGCAGCTCGATCTTGCCTTCGGCATTCACCCATTCGGTAATCAGGCCGATAACCGGGTGAGTGGTATCGTGAGTGAATTCGGTCGAGTGTGCATCAACCATACCCGCAACATTACGCGCGTATTCAATCACCGCAACCTGCATACCCAGACAGATACCCAGGTAAGGAATATTGTTTTCACGGGCAAACTGAGCGGTTGCGATCTTGCCTTCAACACCACGCTCACCAAAACCACCGGGAACCAGAATGGCGTCCTTATCTTTCAGACGCTCGGTGCCGTTACGCTCGATCTCTTCAGAATCGATATATTCGATATTTACCTTGGTACGGTTTTGAATACCGGCATGATCAATCGCCTCGATCAGAGACTTATAGGCATCCAACAGTTCCATGTATTTACCGACCATGGCGATGTTGATGCTCTTCAGCGGATTCAGTTTAGCATCGGCTACCGCAACCCACTCAGACAGATCTGCAGGTTTGCAATCCAGACCGAAACGCTTCACAACGATCTCATCCAGATTTTGCTCATGCAGCATGCCAGGAATACGGTAGATGGTATCTGCATCTTCCAAAGAGATAACCGCTTTCTCGTCTACGTTGGTAAACAGAGAGATCTTACGACGCTCACTGGCTTCAATGGTCACTTCGGAGCGACACACCAGAATATCAGGCTGAATACCGATAGAGCGCAGCTCTTTAACAGAGTGCTGAGTCGGCTTGGTTTTAGTCTCACCCGCCGTCTTGATGTAAGGCACCAGCGTCAGGTGCATAAACATGGCGCGGTCAGAACCCACTTCAACTTTCAGCTGACGTACAGCTTCCAGGAATGGTTGGGATTCGATATCACCTACAGTACCACCGATCTCAACCAGAGCAACGTCGTAGCCTTCAGCACCGGCTATGACGCGGGTTTTGATCTCATCAGTGATATGTGGAATAACCTGAACAGTACCACCCAGATAATCACCACGGCGCTCTTTACGCAGTACGTGTTCGTAAACACGACCTGTGGTGAAGTTGTTACGTTGAGTCATCTTGGTACGGATAAAACGCTCGTAGTGACCCAGATCCAGGTCAGTTTCAGCGCCATCTTCCGTCACAAATACTTCACCGTGCTGGAATGGGCTCATAGTGCCTGGATCAACGTTGATATACGGATCCAGTTTCAGCATGGTGACCTTCAGGCCACGAGCTTCAAGAATAGCGGCCAGAGATGCAGAGGCGATGCCTTTACCTAAGGAAGAAACAACACCGCCTGTGACGAAGATATATCGCGTCATGGAGAACCTGTTAACGTTATGCTGTAAAAAATAAAAGAAGGGGGGTATTACCAGATGGGAGTGCAGGATACCAGAAGGCTCACTGCAGCTCAATTCAAGCACACACTTTTCCAGCAGAAAAGTGGAATATTCTAAAGAATACGGAACATTAAACGTTACACCCGGCTTCAGGCATCAAAGGATTAATCCGGCTGCCAGTTAAGCCGCCAGCCCTGAGCGCCATCTGACGAGATAAAGTCCTGCTCAAACCATAGATCTGCGACAGCAATCAGACGCTCTTTTCCCGCCGGATTACACCACCATAACAGCGGCAAATGCTGTCTTTGCCAGGGAGGAATATCCGCCTCCTGCAGCAATTTTTTTAATACCTTGGTGCCACGCTTGAGCAAACAAATTTTTTCACCGCCCTGACGATAGCGCAGTTCCAGATAGCCCTCGTTTGGCAAGGACAATAGTACCGGTTTCTTACAAGCTGAACCGGTTTCCTGATCGGGCTGGTATTTCATGGAGCAAAGTACAAACTCTCCACCGGGTAGAATCAAGCGTAGTTTTTCAGCCCCTAATGGCAGATCAGCCAAATGATAAGTTGGCGGGTTATTAAAGATCTTAGATGTTTGAGCCTGAGATAAATCATCTTTACAGGGCTTTAATAGATAAAGCCGATTACGAAAACGTCGGAGTTGATAGCCTCCCCAGTCAAAACAGGGCTCCGCGTCTTCACGGGCTGCGATAACCTCAACAAAGACAATTTGCCACTGTTTCTGCTCCAGCTCAGGCATACCACCTTGCTGTAACCAATGGCGTAGCAGATTGGTCTGCCGTATCTGGGTCAGTTCAGTCAAAGCCTGACAGCACAAGCTATTATCACCCTGGCGAACCTTTTCTAAGTCAAGCTCGGCCAGATCACGGTTGAGTTCTGCTGAGTCCGATAGATTCTGCCCGACACGACTCAGCGCTCGATTAGTCGAAGGCCAGCGTTGCTTTAACAGCGGCATCACTTGGTGACGCAAATAATTGCGCTCAAATTCCAGGCTGGCATTGGATTCATCCTCTACCCATCTTAACTGCTGCTGATTGGCATATACTTCCAGCTGCTGACGGCTGTAGTTCAATAAGGGACGTAATAGCTGACCTTTACCCAAAGGTCTTTGCTGAGGCATCCCCGCCAAACCCTGACTACCGGCACCACGCATCAAACGCAGCAACAAAGTTTCCGCCTGATCATCACTGTGATGGGCCATCAGTATCAGATCATCCTGTTGCAGAGCATCGCTAAAGACCTGATAGCGGGCCTGACGAGCCTGAGCTTCAATATTACCGCTTTTATCCAGCAGAACCCTATGAACCTGGCACTCAATCTCGATATCAAAGCGTTGTTGATAATCCTGACAGAGCTGCTGGCAATGCAGCGCCCACTGATCCGCATTCGGACTTAGACCATGATGGATATGGATCACCTTGAGAGCAGGCACTTTTAAGTTTGAGCTAGAACCGGATGCTTGCGACTGTGCTTGCCTCTGCCGCTGAGTCTCTCCCAAAGCTTGATAGTGACTTTGGCAATAACGCACCACCAGATCCAATAACACTACAGAATCCAAGCCACCACTCAGCGCCAGCCAAAGCTGATGGTGTTGAGGTAATGGTGCCAGCATAAGATGGGTATCAAGAGAGGAAGACATTGTTATATCCAAATAAGCTGCTTTCTCAATAAAACAGTCAAACTCAAGTAGGTTGGATAAGCGAAGCGCCATCCGACATCGAATCCAAACGAAACAAGCTGTCGGAAGGCGCCTCTGGCTTTTCCGACCTACATGCCTCTGTGCGTAAACTTTGTATTCGTAAATGTATCTATTGAACGGCAGATAAAAAATAACCCCGAAAGCTTAAGCCCTCAGGGTTATTGATCTCTATACGCACTGAGCTGGCTAGCTCTTGAATTTCGGAGCTAGAACCCACAATAACGAATTAGCTGTTCCCCAGCGCTTCGTTACCGGCGTAGTAAGACATCAGACGCTCGTAACGACGCTCAACCAGCTGATCTCCGTCCAGACCAGACAGACGATCCAGAGTTTCCAGCAGGTTGTTTTTCATCGCTGCAGCTACGCTTTCCGGGTTACGGTGCGCGCCCCCCAGAGGCTCGCTGATCAGACGGTCAACCAGCCCCAGCTCATGCAGACGACCTGCGGTTACACCCATCGCTTCTGCGGCATCTGCCGCACGCTCAGCACTCTTCCACAGAATAGACGCACAGCCTTCAGGAGAGATTACCGAGTAGATGGAGTTTTCCAGCATAATCAGCTCGTCACATACGCCGATTGCCAGTGCACCACCGGAACCACCTTCACCAATAACGGTAGAGATAATTGGTGTTTTCAGACGAGACATCACCGCCAGGTTGTAAGCGATCGCTTCACTCTGACCACGCTCTTCCGCATCGATCCCCGGGTAGGCCCCTGGCGTATCGATAAAGGTTAGGATTGGCATTTTAAAACGCTCGGCCATCTCCATCAGACGACAGGCCTTACGGTAACCTTCCGGGCGTGGCATACCGAAGTTGCGACGTACCTTCTCTTTTACATCGCGGCCTTTTTGGTGACCAATCACCATTACCGGCTTATCATCCAGGCGTGCAATACCACCCACAATTGCCGGATCATCCGCAAAGTTACGATCACCGTGCAGCTCATCAAAATCAGTAAAAATGTGTCCGATATAATCCAGAGTATAAGGACGCAGAGGATGACGGGACAGCTGAACCACCTGAGCCGGAGTCAGTTTGGCGAAGATATCTTCCATCAGCTTGATACTTTTATCCTGCAGACGGGTGATCTCTTCTGTAATGTTCAGCTGATTATCGTCACCAACCAGACGCAGTTCATTAATTTTTGCTTCTAGCTCAGCAATTGGCTGTTCAAAGTCCAGATAATTGGGGTTCATAGGTCCACGCTTTTAATCAATACCTGCTGAAGATCGACTTCAGCAGCGAATGTCATCTTGTGACCGTGTGATACATACCACCCACGCCCACAAATGGAATCAGGTAAAATCAGGCTCCAACGCCCACCGTTTCAAACAGCAAACCGTTTTGAGCCAGAAATATTTAAGCCGGTAATAGTACGGCAAAGACAGGGTAAAAAAAACCTCTGCCTGTGACGGAACAGCCCGACTGATCCGCCTATTTACCTTTACCAGTTTAACAGTGGTCAGTCGCCATAGCTCAGACGGACATTTTGTAAGCCAAAGCCATCGTACAAACTGTAAATCAACTCATCGCTGGGTATGACATGCCAATGCTGAGAAAGTTTTACCCGCCCCTCAACATCAGGGCGGTAATAGTCGATTTCAACAGGCACCCCTTGCTCTGGGTTCGATACAGTAAACGGCTGGAGCTTACTCTTCAGCAAGTCTAAACTCTTACTGCTCAACTCCTGCTGACGCCAGCTTAAGCGCAGCCCTTTACTGTAACGAACCCGTGACTCTAACAGGCCGGTCACACCCTTTGCACGCACACGCAGACTGCCAGAATAGTCATCAAAGCTGACTTCGCCTTCGATCACGACCAGCTGATCCTTCTGCAGATAGTTACGATTGGCTTCATAAAGTTCACCAAAAACCGAGACCTCAGTACGGCCAGATCGGTCATCCAGAGTGACGAAAGCGATAGTATCACCCTTTTTACTCTTCATGGTGCGGATATCAATCACTAGACCCGCCAGTTTCTGTACTTCGCGACTGGCTGCCAGCTCACTCAACTTTTGACGGGCAAAACGCCGTACTTCTGTTTCATACTCATCAAACGGGTGACCGGTCAAATACAGGCCCAGCGTATCACGCTCGCCTTTTAAGCGTTCTTTATCGGTCCACTCACGCACATTCAGGTGATCAGCATACGGATTGCTATCCACTTCCGCTTCCAGTTCACCAAACATATCCATCATGCCAATATCAGCATTACGACTGCTTTGTACCGCCGACTTCAGTGCATCTTCCAGACTGGCCATCATAATGGCCCGTTTAGCTCCCCAGGACTCAACATCAGGTCCCAGTTTATCCAGTGCACCGCAGCGAATAAGAGCTTCCAAGGTGCGCTTGTTCAACTTACGGGAGTCGGTGCGCTCACAGAAATCAAACAGATCAACAAACGGCCCGCCTTGGCTACGGGCCTCAACAATGGCTTCAATCGGGCCCTCACCCACACCTTTAATCGCACCCAGGCCATAAACGATCTCACCGTCATCATTAACCGAGAATTTAAAGTCGCCAGCATTCACATCAGGAGGCGTCAATGGCAGCTTCATATTGCGACACTCTTCGACCAGCGTTACCACCTTATCGGTGTTCTGCATCTCCGTAGAGAGTACGGCGGCCATAAAGGGGGCTGGGTAGTGCTGTTTCAGATAAGCGGTCTGGTAAGACACCAGGGCGTAAGCCGCCGAGTGGGATTTGTTAAAGCCGTAACCCGCGAACTTTTCTACCAGATCAAAGATATTGCCTGCCAGATCAAGATCGATACCGCCTTTTTCACAGCCCTCTAAAAATACCGAGCGCTGTTTTGCCATCTCTTCAGGCTTTTTCTTACCCATGGCCCGGCGCAGCAAATCCGCACCACCCAGACTGTACCCCCCCATCACCTGAGCGATCTGCATCACCTGTTCCTGATACAGAATAACGCCGTAAGTGGGTTTCAGTACCGGCTCCAAACTGGGTAGCTGGTAATCCGGGTGAGGATAAGACATTTCTGCCCGGCCGTGCTTACGGTCGATAAAGTCATCCACCATACCCGATTGCAGCGGCCCCGGACGGAACAGGGCCACCAAAGCGATGATATCCTCAAAACAGCTGGGCAGCAGACGCTTAATCAGATCCTTCATACCACGGGATTCCAGCTGGAATACTGCGGTGGTTTCTGCCCGCTGCAACAGATCAAAAGTCGGCTTATCATCCAGAGGAATAAAATCGATATTGAACTCAGTATTCCCCTCCTTCTGGTGAATCATCTTCACCGCCCAATCGATGATGGTCAGAGTTCGCAGCCCCAGGAAGTCAAACTTCACCAGACCAGCCGCCTCTACATCATCCTTATCGAACTGAGCGACCAGACCACCACCGCCTTCTTCACAGAAGACGGGCGAGAAGTCGGTCAGGGTTGTCGGTGAAATGACAACACCACCGGCATGTTTACCGGTTCCCCGCACCGTGCCTTCCAGACGCAGTGCCATCTCCCAGATTTCCGCGGCATCTTCATCATTGGCGATAAACTCTTTCAGGACCTCTTCCTGCTCAATCGCTTTGGATAACGTCATGCCCACTTCAAATGGGATCATTTTCGAAAGCTTATCAGCCAGACCATAAGGCTTGCCCTGAGCACGGGCCACATCACGCACTACCGCTTTCGCTGCCATAGTACCGAAGGTAGCAATCTGAGAGACCGCATCACGACCATAGTGGTCTGCCACATAGTCGATCACCCTATCCCGGCCATCCATACAGAAGTCGATATCGAAATCAGGCATGGACACACGTTCCGGGTTCAGGAAACGTTCGAACAGCAGGTCATATTCCAGAGGATCAAGATCGGTAATCTTCTGGGCGTAGGCCACCAGAGAACCGGCACCGGAACCCCGGCCAGGGCCTACGGGCACGCCGTTATTTTTCGCCCACTGAATAAAGTCCATTACGATCAGGAAGTAACCCGGGAACCCCATGGACAGAATGGTTTCCAGCTCAAAATCCAGCCGCTCCCGGTAGATTCTTTCTTTCTCGGGAAAGTCCGGTGCGTTGACATCAAACAGGGTTTTCAGACGCTCGGTCAGGCCATCGTGAGACACCTTACGGAAGAACTCATCCATGGTCATCCCTTCCGGGATCGGATAATCCGGCAGGAAATATTTACCCAGCTGTACATTGATCGTACAACGTTTGGCAATCTCGACACTGTTCTGTAACGCTTCAGGGATATCGGAGAACAACTCAGCCATCTCTTCAGCTGACTTCAGATACTGCTCTTCGGAATAGCTTTTATTACGATGAGGATCATCCAGCGCCCGACCTTCACCGATACATACCCGGGTTTCATGGGTCCAGAAGTCCTCTTTTTCGATAAAGCGCACATCGTTAGTCGCAACAACAGGGCACTGGAACTGTTCAGCTAACTGCACGGAAGCGTGCAAACACTCTTCATCACCGGCACGGAAGGTACGCTGCAACTCAAGATAGAAACGACCAGGAAAAATACCCATCCACTTTTCCAGGGCAACTTTAGCCTGATCATAGTGTTCTGCCAGCAGTTGACGACCGACCTCACCCTCTTTCGCTCCCGACAAAGCCAGCAAGCCTGATGCCTTCTCTTCGATCCAGGCCATCTGCATAATATTACGGCCTTGATGCTGACCTTTCAGATAGCCCAGTGAGACCAACTCTGTCAGATTGCGATACCCCTCATCATTCATAGCCAGCAAGGTCATGCGATAAGGCTTCACCGGATCGTCCGGGTTTTCTACCCAAATATCGGCCCCCGAAATAGGCTTAATGCCACTGCCCTGCATGGTTTTATAAAACTTCACCAACGCAAACATATTCGATTCGTCGGTGATGGCAATCGCAGGCATCTGCAACGTTTCCAGCTTACCCGGTAGTTTTTTAATACGTACCAGGCCATCAACCAGGGAGTATTCGGTATGCACACGCAGGTGAATAAATGAGGGAGCCATGACTAGTCTCGGAGTGATAAATCAATTTTAAAGGGTGTAAAAATAGCTTAGCAGCGGCTCTAAAAGCTCATAAAAAGCAATAAACAAACACGCGATTAAAGCAGCTGCATCTGTACCGGTTTAAAGGAGCGACGATGATGCGGGGTTGGCCCAAGCTCCTGTAAGGCGGTAAAATGCTGCTTAGTAGGATAGCCTTTATGCTTAGCAAAGCCATAGCCTGGGTATTCTTTTTCCAACTCGGCCATCTGTCGATCACGATACACCTTAGCCAGAATAGAGGCTGCACTAATGGCTGCATGCCTGGCATCACCTTTTACGACCGGCATCGAAGGACACGGCAGTTCAGGGCAACGGTTGCCATCGACCAGCACAAATTCAGCAGCAGGGTTCAGGCCTGCCACCGCTCGTTGCATTGCCAGCATGGTGGCATGCAGGATGTTAATCTGATCAATCTCTTCCACCGTGCCTTCCGCAATACACCAGGCCAAAGCCTTTTGCTGAATCTCATCGAAAAGCACTTCACGGCGCTTCTCTGACAGTTTTTTGGAATCGGCCAGACCTTCAATCGGCTGTTCTGGATCTAAGATAACAGCTGCGGTGACCACAGAGCCTACTAAGGGGCCTCGCCCTACCTCATCGACACCGGCCAGAAGAATACCTTGGTACGGAATTTCCAAAGGTGGGAAATCCATTTTTGCCTTGGTGCTTGTTTTAGATTTAGCGCTTGCTTTTGACTGGGAGCGAGTTTGTGCTTTTGTCTTTGCCATCGCGGATTTTATCTGCCGTTAAGCCTGGGAAGTGAACGAAATGAGTTTGCCTAAATAACAATAGTTAACGCAAATACCTTAATCTGCCGGTGTAGGGTTTTTAACTGCAGTACCCAGAAGCACTGACTCAACAGCATCGGCGGCTTTCACACTGGCATCCCGGCGCAGATCATGATGCATCTGATAAAAACGATCCACCAACGGTTGATATTTTTCCGGCTGCGTCAGTCTGTCCAGCATTTCGCGACTGAGATTTTCTGATGTTACCTGACTCTGAATCAATTCAGGAATCAATGCCTCATTGGCAATCAGATTCGGCAGAGAAACATAATCCACTTTCAGCATACGGCTGATAATGGCATGACTCAGTGCCGCCATCTTATAAGCCACAACCACGGGCTTCTTCATTAGCATCGCTTCAAGCGCGGCGGTACCTGAAGCCAACAGTACGGCGTCGGATGCGGCCATTATCTCACGGGATTGACCATCATAGAGTCGGATACGACGACGGATATCAGCCGGTATCTGATCCAGCTGCTGTTCAATCTGCTCCCTGCGCCTGGCATTGGCACAAGGCACAGCCACTTGCAGATTATCCAGTTGCTGGCAGCACCGCTGAGCGGCCTGAATAAAAGGCTCAGCCAGGTATTTCACTTCACTGCTACGGCTACCAGGCAACAGCGCAAGCACAGGAATACCACTAGGTAAACCCAGCTGCTGGCGAGCAGTTTTTTGATCAACATCCAGTGAAATTTCATCGGCCAGAGGGTGACCAACAAAGGTCACGGGGATATTAAATCTATGGTAGTAATCTGGTTCAAAAGGCAGCAGTGTCAGCATATGGTCAACACAGCGGGCAATCTTCTTCAATCGCCCCTGCTTCCAAGCCCACACAGAAGGTGAAACGTAATGTACCACAGGAATACCGGCTTCACGCACCCAGCCTTCCAGCGTCAGGTTAAAGTCCGGTGCATCGATACCGATAAACAGATCCGGCTTTTCCCGCAGGCAAAGATCACGTACTTCTTTACGAATACTTAACAGTTCGCGCAGTCGCCCCAGTACTTCCACCAGCCCCATCACAGAAAGGCGGTCCATCGACCAGTGACTGACAAAACCTTCTGCTTGCATGCGAGGACCGCCGATACCCAAAAATTCCGCATCCGGGTATTTTCGTTTGAGTGCTTTTATCAAGCCAGCCCCCAGGATATCCCCTGACAATTCACCGGCTACAATAACAATGCGCAACGGTTTGCCTGAGGCGGGTATATGAGTATCAGACACAGATAAGACTGGATTAACAGGGGAGGCAGGTGATGTCATCATAAAGCGGCTTAACGAACAATGCCTCGGGTCGATGCTTTTAAAGAGTCAACAAATACCTGCAGCTCAGACGATACATCACCGGATTCAATCTCAGCAATAGCCGTTTCCAAGCGCAAACCCTGTCGGTAGACCATTTTATAGGCTTTACGCAGATCACTGATACTGTCTGAGCTAAAACCACGGCGCTTTAAGCCCTCAACATTCATACCGTGAGCTTGTGCAGGATTGCCAGTAACCATCAGATAAGCCGGAATATCTTTGGAAACATAGGTGCTGCCACCACACATGGCATGAGCACCGATATGACAGAACTGATGAATTGCAGAAGCGCCTCCCACAATCGCCCAGTCATCAATTTTCACATGGCCGGCAATGGCCGCGTCGGAGGCAATAATGGTGTTATCCCCAATGACACAATCATGAGCGATATGCACACAGGTCATCAGTAAATTATTATTGCCGATCACTGTAATACCGTTATCCTGCACCGTACCACGGTGCAGGGAACAACCTTCACGAATCACATTATTGTCGCCAATAATCAGACGTGTCGGCTCACCAGCGTATTTCTTGTCCTGACAATCTTCACCTACTGATGAAAACTGGTAAATCTTATTCCCCTTGCCGATGGTGGTCAGTCGCGCGATCACCACATGGGGTCCTATCCAGGTACCAGAGCCGATTTCGACATCGGGCCCAATAATAGAGTAGGGCCCAATCTCTACACCATCGGCGATTACCGCCGATGGATCTATGATTGCTGTGGGGTGAATTAAACTCACAGGGCTCTCTCTGCACACAAAATTGTCCCTTCACAAGCCAGCTCGCCATCAACAGTAGCACGGCATTCGAAGCGCCAGATTCCACGACGAGGCTTACCTATCACACTGGCCTCCAGCTTCAGCTGGTCACCCGGTGTTACAGGACGCTTAAAGCGTACTTTATCACTGCCAACAAAGTAATAAATGCTTCCGTCTGCAGGTTTCTTATCCATAGTTTTAAAGCCCAGCACACCTGCAGCCTGCGCCATCGCTTCGATAATCAGTACGCCAGGCATGACCGGATGATGAGGAAAGTGGCCATTAAAAAAAGGTTCATTAACGGTAACATTCTTATAGGCGACAATGGACTCGCCAAGTTCCAGCTCTACAACACGATCCACCAATAGGAAAGGGTAGCGGTGTGGTAGATATTCTTTAATTTCGTTAATGTCCATTACCATTGATTCAACCTCAAAAAAGCCTGCGCACCATACCGGGTCGCAGGCGTATATAAATCTCTTATTAAATGCTTATTCAGAAGCTTTTTTCAATCCAGCCTGTTTTTCCAGCTTACGCACAGACTTAGCTAACTGATCCAGTTGAGCAAAACGCACCGTATTTTTACGCCATTGCGGAGTTGATACCGCCGTAGTACCTGATGAGTAACTACCTTTACGGGTAATATTGCCTGTTACACTGGTTGCCATAGTGATAGTCACGCCATCACAGATGCTAATATGCCCTGCAATATTAGACGCTCCACCAATAAGACAGTAACGTCCTATTCGTGAACTACCTGCTATACCAACACAACCGGCAATCGCGGTGCCATCACCTATTTTAACATTATGGGCAATCTGTACCTGGCTATCGATAATCACCTGATTGCCGATTACAGTATCATCCAAAGCACCACGATCAATATTGGTATTTGCACCTATCTCGACATGGTCGCCTATGATAACACCACCCAGCTGAGCAATCTTGATCCAATTACCATTTTCATTAGCGAAACCAAAACCATCGCCACCAATAACAGCGCTGCTGTGTATCCTGACCTGCTGACCTAAAGTGACGCCGTGGTAAAGTGTCACATTGGGATGCAAGTGACACCCCTCACCCAATTGACAATCCCTGCCGATAACCGTATTAGCGCCGATAACACAACCCTTTGCCAGTACAACACCGGCATCAATAACCACACCAGCATCAATCGTGACATCATCTGAGATTTGAGCAGTAGGATGAATCACGGCAGAATCATGAATACCCGCCGTTACATTTGCCATAGGGTCAAACAGTTGACTGACCCTTGCAAATGCCACGTAAGGATTGTCCACTAACAGGCAATGAGTGGGGCACTGCTGCGCCAGCTCAGCCTTTAGCAATACAGCTCCGGCCTGAGTCGCCGACAGATATTTCAGATAGTTGTTGTTGGCTAAAAAACTCAGCTGCCCTGACCGACCTGTTTCCAATGTCCCCAAACCTGTAATCAGGTAATCTGGATCACCGGAAATCTCGGCATCTAACAAATCAGCCAGTTCTTGCAGGCGATAGGCGTTTGGCACGCTTACTTACCCTTTTTCTGTAGTACGTTCAGTTCTTTGATTACCGCCTGAGTTACATCCAATTCAGGTTTAACAAAAGTCACCGCCTGACGATCAAGTAACAGATCAATCTTTGCTTTTTCAATGACTGCACGTACCGCATCATCCAGCATCAAACGAGCATTACGAATATAAGCTTCCTGCTGTTGGCGCTGTTCTTTTTTCAGGCGCTGCCCCAGGAACTGATATTCTTCCGCCTTCTCCTGGATCTCTTTACTCAGTTGACGCTTATCATCATCGCTCAGCTTGTCAGCTTCTTTTTTTAGGCGTTCCTGCAGTTTGCGTGCTTGCTCTGCCAGCTCACGAATCTCTTTTTCATCGCCACTCAAAGAGTTACGAATTTTTTCAAACTCACTTTTAGCCTGTTCTGTCCCCAGAAGTGCAGCACGCCAATCCAATACTGCAATTGTCTGGTCAGCAGCCATAGCAAACCCTGGCAGCAGACTCAGCAATAAAACCCCAACATAACGTTTTAAAAAAGGCTTTAAAAACATCATTTTAATCCTTGGTTATCAGAAAGTTTGCCCGATACTAAACTGGAGGAACTGAGTATCATCTCCAGACTTATCATTTATAGGTTTTGCAATACTAAAATCAAGCGGTCCGATTGGGGAAAGCCAGGTTAAGCCGACACCGACAGACATCCTTAACTCATCCAACTCAATACCTTTGGTACAGTTTTCAGATACGGAACTGCATTTAGTGGCAAAAACATTACCGGCATCAATAAAGGCTGTCGTTTGTAACGAGCTGCGATCTTCAATAAACCACAATGGATAGATCAGCTCAATGCCCGCTTCGATCAGGACGTTACCGCCAAATGCACTGGGGTCATCCCCGTCAACCGTTGGGGTACTCATCGGCCCCAGAGAGTTCGCCTCGAAACCACGAACGGAACCCAGGCCACCCGAAAAGTAGTGCTCATAAAACGGTAGCTGATTGCTATTACCAAAGGCATTCGCATAAGCTAAATCTGTACGGAATTTCAATGAAAAGTCATCATTGAAGGCATGCAGATAACGCCCTTTATAATCAATCTTATAGAAGTTCATATCACTGCCAGGAATCGTCACTTCAGCCGATAAGCGCTGATAACTTCCTGCTGTGGCTAACACCCCCCGGTTAAGGCGGTTATCGGTCATAAAACCACCGATCTTAAATGCAGTGTGCTGATCACCCTCAGTGGCGATAAAATCAAGTACTTCTGCTACAGGTTCATCCCCTGTATGCACCTTGATATTTTCTGCACCGACAGTCATGCCTAAACGAGCCGTTTCAGAAATCGGGTAGCCAAAAGTCATTTTGGTACCAAAGGAATCGGTGGAGAAGCCGCTGATATCTTCCTCTTCCAGATCGCTTTCCTGATAGAAGACGCTGATACCCCGGCTCACTCCGTCCAATGTAAAATAAGGATCAAGCACAGATATATCCATTTTCTGAACTGAGTCACTCTTATTCACCGAGAAGGAAACATTGTTACCGGTACCCAAAAAGTTGTTCTGTTTAACGCCTGCACCGAAAATAATACCGCTGTTTTCCGAGTAACCGACTGATGCGTTCAAGCTGCCGGATGGCTGTTCTTCTACAGAGAAGTTCACATCAATCAGGTCATCAACACCAGGTACCCGTGGTGTTTCCACCTGAACGTTTTTAAAATAGCCCAAACGTTCCAGGCGCACCTTGGAATTTTTAATCGCATCGGTGGAAGCAGATCCCGCTTCCATCTGAGTAATTTCACGGCGCAGCACCTCATCTTTAGTGGTGACATTGCCAGTAAAGTTAATACGACGTACGTAAGTTCGTTTACCTGGGGAGACCGCAAAGGTCAGAGTGACCGTCTGATCGTCATGCTCTTCTGGAATAGAAGTAACATTGGCAAACGTAAAACCTTCTTTACCTAAACGTTTACGAATGGCTTCCCGGGTATTTTCCAGCTTGGTGCCAGAAAAAGGTTCACCAGGTGCCAACTCTACCAGGTCTAAAATCTCATCAGGATCAACGACCAGATCACCTGCAAGTTTGATCTCACGTATATTATAAACATCACCCTCGGTGACATTGACCGTGACATAAATATCCAAACGATCCGGGCTGACCGAAACCTGCGTGGAGTCAGTATTAAACTTCAGGTATCCCCTATCCAGATACCAATTACGCAAACGCTCCAAATCCCCTTGCAACTTAGGTTGGGAATATTGACTGGCAGAGGAAAACAGTGACCAGGGCTGTTTAGGCTCCAGCTCAAAGCGCTTCATCAACTCTTCATTGTCAAAACGATCATTACCGGTAAAGTTAATATGACGAATAGTCGCAACATCGCCTTCATTGATATTAACATTCAGGACCACCCTGTTACCCGGCAGTGTTTCCACTTCAGTGTTAATACTGGCACTATAGCGTCCCTGAGCGTGATACATGCGCTCAAGATCCAACTCTACCTGCTCAAGAGCAACCCGCTGAAAAATCTGCCCCTCTTTCAGACCGGATTGCGCCAAACCAGCTTCAAGTTGTTCATCCTTGATTTTGTCATTCCCATTGATATGAATCTTGTCAATCGAAGGGCGCTCCTTCACAACCAACAGCAACAGGGAACCATCCCGCTCCAGGCTCACATCGTCAAATAAGCCCGTAGCAAACAACTGCTTACTTGCCGCAACTAACTCCTCTTTAGTCACAGTAACCTTTGGTTTGATTGGGAAAGAACTGTATACCTCGCCCGATGTCACCCGCTGCAAACCTTCTACCAGAAGATCATCAAATACATAATTGGCCGAATACGCTGATACCGGCAGGCCTGATAAAACGGCCGAAATACACACCGGCAACAATCGTTTTTTCCAAGACTTCATGGCTAACTTATCCATAAAGCGCCTGTTACAGGCGCATCAAATCGTTATAAAAAGCAATTAACATCAGACTGCCCAGCAGAACCATGCCGATGCGTAACCCAAACTGCTGTGCTTTTTCCGGTACAGCACGTCCCGTAACCGCTTCCACCAGGTAAAATAACAGGTGTCCGCCATCTAAAATAGGAATAGGCAGAAGATTCAGAACGCCTAGACTAATACTGATATAGGCCAGAAACATTAAAAAGCTTTCCAGACCACTTTTAGCAGAATCACTGGCCACCTTGGCAATCGTAATAGGGCCGCTCAGATTATCAACCGAAATAAGGCCAACAATCATTTTACGAATTGAGTCTAAGGTCAAGCCAATCATATCCCAGGTTTTCACCGTAGCCTGACCTACAGACTCAATGATCCCATAATTGATTGAACGTACCATGCCCTCCGGCCACTCTCCAGGCTGAGCAGCAGCACCAATATAACCGATAACCCGGCCATCACCTTGAGTTCTACTCTTCGGTATTAACACCAACTGTTGTTGACTGCCATCACGCTCCAGATTCAGCTCCAGCTTATTGTCTGCCGCACCTTGTACTAACTGAACCCAATGAGGCCAATCTTTTACCGCTTCGCCATTGGCACTGAGAATCCTGTCGCCAACCTGCAAACCTGCGGCTTGGGCAGCACCACCCTCAATCACACGACCAATAACAGCCGGTATAGCAGGGCGATAGGGTGTCACACCCAAGTCGGATAACGGATTCGGCTCCTGCTCACCGGTCAGCCAACGCTCAATGGGTATCCTCACCTCTTCCTGACGATAGCCTTGCCACTCCTGTAGACCCAGCGTTACTTCCCCGGTATCTCCCACACGAGCCAACATAGCCAAGCCTACCTCCTGCCAACTGCGTACAGGCTCACTATCAACGGAGATAATTTCATATTGCGACGGCAGGCCCGCACGTTCCGCAGCAGAGTTTTCTTCTACAGAACCAATCACAGGCGCCAGTACAGTCGTACCGGAAGCAAATAACACCCAGTAAGTTACAATCGCTAACAGAAAATTCGCCAGGGGACCGGCAGCAACAATAGCAATGCGCTTCCACACAGATTGGCGGTTAAAAGCACGATGCAGATCCCGGCTGTCTACTGGAGCTTCACGCTCGTCAAGCATACTGACGTAACCACCTAAAGGAATCCAGGCAATTGCGTATTCCGTATCTTGTTTGTCACGCCAGCTAAACAGTGGTTTGCCAAAGCCCACGGAAAAGCGCAGCACCTTGACACCACAGCGACGCGCCACCCAAAAATGGCCATATTCATGCACGGTGACCAGAATGCCCAACGTGACGATCAGAGAGAGAACCGTATGCAAAACGCTCATAGTGCAGCCCTTAAATTCTTATTAATGCGCTTTGATACCGGATACAGGCAAACGTTCCAGCCAACGCCGACTAAAGTCGCGGGCACAGCGATCATCCGCAAGAATCTGCTCAAGTGAGTTCGCTGAATGAGACTCCAGGCTTTCTAATGCCTGTTCACATAGTTGAGCTATCTGGGTAAAACCGATATGTCGCAGCAGAAAGGCCTCAACAGCGATTTCATTAGCCGCATTTAAAATTGCCGGAGCGGTCCCCCCCTGACAGAAACTCTCTTTTGCCAAACGCAAACAGGGAAACAGGGACTCGTCAGCGGGCTCAAAGTCCAGCTGAGCCACTTGAAAAAGATCCAACGGCCCAACCCCGGCATCGATACGTTCCGGCCAGGCCAGGCCATAGGCGATTGGTGTGCGCATATCAGGGTTACCCATCTGAGCGATCACAGAGCCATCATTATAGGAGACCATAGAATGGATAATACTTTGCGGATGCACCACCACTTGAATCTGTTGTGGCTGTACCGCAAATAGCCAACAGGCTTCAATCAACTCCAGACCTTTGTTCATCAAGGTAGCAGAATCAACAGATATTTTTTGCCCCATGGACCAGTTCGGATGAGCCACGGCCTGCTCAGGAGTGACCTGCTCAAGCGCAGCAGCAGAGAAAGTGCGAAAAGGCCCCCCCGATGCCGTCAGAAGAATCTGACGCACCCCCCGATCCGGCAGGCTACCAGCCTCAAAATGAGTGCCCAATTCAGGTAAACACTGAAATATCGCATTGTGCTCACTGTCAATAGGCAGCAACTCGGCACCAGAGGCCTTTACCGCATCCATAAACAACTGACCAGACATCACCAGAGCTTCTTTGTTGGCCAGCAGGATGCGCTTACCGGCTTTAACTGCTGCCAACGCCGGCAATAAACCTGCCGCACCAACAATAGCGGCTACCACGGTATCCACCTCTGGTGCACGGGAAACTTCTTCCAGCGCCTCTGCACCTACTAAAACCTGGGTATCCAGGCCCGTAATTTTAGCCGTTAAAGCAGTACGTGCTTTATTGTCAGGCACCACAGCATAAACCGGTTTAAAGGTCTGACAGATCTCAGCCAAACGATCCACACGGCTAAAACCAGATACCGCAAACAGCTGATAGCGCCCGGGGTGGCGAGCGATAATATCCAGGGTACTCTGCCCGATGGAACCTGTACCGCCAAGCAAGCAGATCTGTTTGACAGCACTCATAAACTCAAACCGGTTAATTTCAGACTTAGAACAAAAATAGGCGCTGCCGCAGTCAGGCTATCAATACGATCCATCACCCCACCATGCCCTGGCAGTAAATTACTGCTGTCCTTAATACCCCTAAACCGCTTCACCATACTTTCCAATAGATCACCCAGCACAGATACAGCAGTAACCAGCAGAGTCACCAGCACAAGAATAACAACCTGGCTGAAACTAAGCTGCCAATATGATCCCGCCAGTACTGCCAACACACCAGTAGCCAGCATGCCGCCATAGACCCCCTCCCGAGTCTTACCGGGGCTGACCTTAGGTGCCAACTTCTGTTTGCCAAAATTTTTACCCGCAAAGTAAGCCCCAATATCCGCACACCATACCAGCAACAAGATATAAAGAAGCGCTTCTTTACCCAGCCACTCACTGGTTCTCAGTTCAACAAAGGCAACCCAGCAAGGTACCAGTACAGCCAAGCCCATCAAGAGCCTGCGCATCACCCCTGCCCAGCGTTTTTTATCGGGATACTGCCTGACAAAGCGAAAAGCAAAGAGCCAGCCAATAGCTGATATGGAGAGAATAACAAGGCCCAGCGTATCAGTTCTGACAGCATTCAAACCTAACAACAGCACACCGACAGAAGCAGGGTAAAGCAGGCAGCCGATTTTATCGGCACCCGACAAGTTTGCCCATTCCCAGCTAGCTATCAGGACAATGAGGGAGACGAATAAAATATAGTAACCATCAGCCAGACCAAACAGTCCCCACAGGGCCAAAGGCGCTAAAATAGACGCAGTTATAATTCTTTGTTTAAGCATCAACTTTTCCTTCAACCTGCTCACTGGTCTTACCAAAGCGCCTTTGGCGACCACTGTAATCTTCTATAGCCTCCACTAACGCCTGTTCACGAAAATCAGGCCACAGCAAATCGCTGTAATAAAACTCAGTGTAGGCAAACTGCCAAAGCAGGAAATTGCTGATTCTCTGCTCTCCGGCGGTACGGATACAGAGATCGGGAGCAGGTAAATCATGCAGTGAAACCATCCGGCTCAGCTGCTCTTCTGTAATGTCATCAGGCTGCAGTGTTCCCTCTGCCACCTGTTGCGCCAACTGACGGGCCGCCTGGGCAATATCCCAGCGCCCGCCATAGTTGGCAGCAACATTTAACTGTAAAGCGGTATTATCTTGCGTCAGTGTTTCCGCATCAGCGATGGCCTGCTGAATGTCACTGCTAAAGCCTGACTTTTCGCCAATAATCCGCAAGCGAATATTATGCTTGTGTAGCTGTTTAATCTCCCGACGCAGGGACAACAGAAACAGCTCCATTAAGGCGTTCACCTCTTGAGCCGGTCGTTGCCAGTTCTCACTGCTGAAAGCAAATAGGGTTAATGCTTCAACACCCTGCTGCATACAGGCACGGATCACAGCGCGAACAGCATCCGCTCCAGCTTTGTGGCCTGCAACACCTGGAAGAAAACGTTTTTTTGCCCATCGGTTATTACCATCCATAATGATGGCAATATGCCGTGGCATATTTTTAATTTTTTTGGAATCCATGAAAAGGCAACACAAAGGCGCCCATCAAAGGATGGGCGCGGGAGACATTAGACCTGCATCAGGTCTTTTTCTTTTGCAGCAAGAACGACACCCACTTCTGCGACATATTTGTCAGTCAGTTTCTGGATAGTGTCCTCAGCGCGACGCTCTTCATCCTCAGTGATCTCCTTCTCTTTCAGCAGATCTTTAACTGAGCTATTGGCATCACGACGGATATTGCGGATTGCAACCTTACCGTTTTCGGCTTCCTGACGCGCCTGACGGATATAACCTTTACGGGTCTCTTCAGTCAGAGGAGGCATAGGAACGCGAATTACCGTACCGGCAGAGTTTGGATTCAGGCCCAGATCAGACTTCATAATCGCCTTCTCAATGGCTGGAACCAACTGCTGCTCCCAAGGCTGGATACTCAGGGTACGAGCATCTTCGATGTTGATATTGGCTACCTGGCTCAGAGGCGTCTGAGCACCGTAGTAATCAATCGTTACACTTTCCAGAATACTGGGATGCGCACGGCCTGTACGGATTTTAGCAAATGCATGAGTCAGAGCTTCCACGCTCTTTTTCATCCGTTGTTCTGCATCGCTTTGAATCTCATTGATCACAGAATTACCCTCTATCAATTAATGTGCCTTCGTCGCCACCAACCACCAGGTTCAGCAACGCGCCTGGCTTATTCATATCAAATACGCGCACCGGCATGTTATGATCACGCACCAAGCAGATCGCTGTCAGATCCATCACTTCCAGCTTCTGCTCCAGAGCACTATCATAACTCAGACGATCATATTTCACAGCGTCTGCGAATTTAACCGGATCTTTATCATAAACCCCGTCTACCTTCGTGGCCTTAATCACCACATCAGAGTTGACTTCAATGCCACGCAAACAGGCGGCAGAGTCTGTGGTAAAGAACGGATTACCAGTACCGGCGCTAAAGATTACCACATCTCCGGATGTCATATAACGGATTGCGGTACGACGATCGTAATGCTCCACCACACCACTCATCGGAATCGCTGACATCACACGGGTGCGGATATTGGCACGTTCCAGTGCATCACGCATTGCCAGACCGTTCATTACGGTAGCCAGCATGCCCATATGGTCGCCAGTCACACGATCCAGCCCCGCCTCACCTAGGGTTGCACCACGGAACAGGTTACCACCACCGATAACCAGACCGACCTGCACACCGATCCCCACCAGCTGACCGATCTCCAGCGCCATACGGTTCAATACAGCGGAATCGATACCAAAGTTTTGCTCACCCATCAGGGCTTCGCCACTGAGCTTCAAAAGAATACGTTTGTATTGAGATGATTTGTCATTTGCAGGCATATTCGCGGTCTCCGGCAAGCAAAAATAAAGGGGTCAAAAAAAGCGGGGGTATATCATAATAATGGCGCGTGCAACTTTCGCCACACACGCCATTATCAGCACTCAGAAAGAACGAATTAAGCCAGGCCAGCCTGCTTACGTACTTCCTCAGCAAAGTCTTCTTCAATTTTCTCGATACCTTCACCCACTTCAAAACGAGTGAAAGATACAACTTCGCCGCCGTTAGCTTTAACGTATGCACCAACAGTTTGAGCAGGATCTTTAACGAAAGCTTGCTCTACCAGGCTGTTTTCTGCCAGGAATTTCTTCACACGACCCATAGCCATTTTCTCTTTGATCTCTTCTGGCTTGCCTTCCATATCCGGCTGCGCCATGATGATCTCTTTCTCTTTCTGCAGCTCAGCTTCTGGCATATCTGCAGGCAGAGCAACACGAGGGTTAGCCGCCGCAGTATGCATTGCAACGTCTTTAGCCACTTCGTCGTTACCGCCAGTCAGAACAGACAGTACACCGATACGACCACCGTGTACGTATGCACCTACCAGACCACCTTCCGGAGCTTCAACAACTGCTGCACGACGTACAGAGATGTTTTCACCGATCTTCTGAACCAGAGCTTCACGCGCTGCTTCCAGCTCACCTTCCATCAGCTTAGCGATGTCAGTTTCTTTAGTTTCGAATACTTTAGTCGCAACAGCGTCAACGAAACCTTTGAAGTTGTCGTCACGAGCAACAAAATCAGTCTCGGAGTTCACTTCCAGAACGATACCGTAGCTGCCATCTTCAGCTACTTTAGTCGCTACTGCGCCGTCAGCTGCAACACGGCTTGCTTTTTTAGCCGCTTTCATACCGCTGGACTTACGCAGGTTTTCAATTGCCAGTTCGATATCGCCGTCTGTTTCTCTCAGAGCGCTTTTGCACTCCAGCATGCCCAGGCCCGTACGCTCACGCAGTTCTTTTACCATAGATGCGCTGATTGCAGCCATGACTATAACCTCTTGATCTGAATATAAATAAACTGGATTTGCAAAAGGGGGCTAATGCCCCCTTATGCAGAGTTAACTGTTGCTGTTATTAAAATAACAGCCGAGTATGACAACAGATATTACTCTGCAGACTCTTCGCTAACTTCTACGAATTCGTCTTCGCTAACAGCGCCGTCTTTACCCTGCAGGCATGCGTTTGCAACACCTTGAGCGTAAATCTGGATTGCGCGAATCGCGTCGTCGTTACCAGGAACAACGAAATCAACACCATCTGGGTTGCTGTTAGTATCAACGATACCAATTACAGGGATACCCAGCTTGTTTGCTTCGTTGATCGCGATACGCTCGTGATCTACATCGATAACAAACAGTGCGTCTGGCAGACCACCCATGTCTTTGATACCACCGATAGAACGCTCCAGCTTGGCCATTTCGCGAGTGTTCATCAGAGCTTCTTTTTTGGTCAGCTTGTCGAACGTACCATCGTTCTGCATAGCTTCCAGATCGCGCAGGCGACGGATAGACTGACGGATAGTCTTGTAGTTAGTCAGCATACCACCTAACCAACGGTGGTTAACGTATGGCATGCCAGCGCGAGTCGCTTCTTCTTTGATCACCTTGCTTGCAGCACGCTTAGTACCAACAAACAGTACCTTGTTTTTGCCAGCAGACAGCTTTTCAACAAAGCTCAGAGCATCATTCAGCGCAGGAACAGTGTGCTCCAGGTTGATGATATGGATCTTGTTACGAGCACCAAAAATGAACTTGGACATTTTTGGGTTCCAGTAACGGGTTTGGTGACCAAAGTGAGCACCTGCTTTCAGCAGATCACGCATAGAAACTTGAGACATTTTGACTCCTAATTAGGGTTAAACCTCCATACACCCCATAGTCCAACCCAGAGAAAAAAAGAATCTCCAGGCACCCAGAACTACGTGCCGGTATATGTGTGTCGTTTAATTTAAGATTAACCTGCAATAAAACACGATTACTCGTAGATAGTAAAAACCAGCTCGGAGCAGCTCGTTGAATCACACAGGCGGGCGGCTTTATACCATAGATTTACTATAATATAAAGAAACGAGCCTGACAGAGACAAAATAAGCACCATTTTCCCTGTTAGGATGAAAAAAACTCCAGCTAATTATCGACATTTGATTAATTAATCCCCTCTCCCCTCTCCCACAGCAAAGCAATAAGGGTTAACATCACGGGTTATTTTGCAAAGTATTGAACACTGCCTGCGCTATCCGGTTCTGTTGATATCCGAAATACTCATCCAGCGATGCACAGCATACGAGTGGCAAGACTAAACAACAGACCGATAGCCATTACCTGATTGATACTGATTCTTAAAGTTACTCAAGAATAATTTTCAGATACCAACGACATGACTGTAATTATCAAAACACCCGAAGAGATCGAAAAGATGCGCGTGGCAGGCCGGCTGGCCGCCGAGGTTCTGGAGATGATAGAGCCCCATGTAAAAGCGGGGATCAGCACTGAAGAGCTAAACCGTATCTGCCACGACTATATTGTCAATGTGCAGAATGCGATTCCTGCGCCACTGAATTACCATGGCTTCCCTAAATCTATCTGTACCTCCGTCAATCAGGTAATTTGCCACGGCATTCCCAGCGAAAGCAAAATTCTGAAAAACGGCGATATCATTAATGTGGACATCACCGTAATCAAAGACGGCTACCACGGTGATACCAGTAAGATGTTTCTCATTGGCGAACCCAAGGTTCAGGCCCGCCGTCTGTGTCAAGTGACCCAGGAATGCCTGTATAAAGCTCTGGCAATTGTTCGTCCAGGCACCACTCTGGGAGATATCGGGGCAGTGATTCAACAACACGCTGAATCCTTTGGCTTCTCTGTGGTCCGAGAGTACTGCGGCCACGGTATCGGCAAAGGCTTTCATGAAGAACCTCAAGTTGTCCATTACGGCAAAGCTGGAACAGGTCTTGCTTTAAAAGAAGGCATGACACTGACTATTGAGCCAATGATCAATGCAGGCAAGCGTCACTGCAAAACCCTGAAAGATGAATGGACCGTGGTCACTAAAGATCGCAGCCTGTCAGCCCAGTATGAGCACACCATTCTGGTTACTGCAGATGGCTGTGAAATTTTGACTAAGCGCCAAGAAGAAACCGATCTGTAACGGATTTAATTGCCCATGCCTTTAACACCCTATGAGTTTGAGCCCGATCCTTCACTGTTTAACAAGCACGCCTTTAGACAGGAGCTCAGCAACGCCCGGTCTGCGATTACTTTATTCAAGCAAGCCATTCAGACCGCCCAGGGAAAGCTTAACCAGAGATTTATGGACGGCGCAGATATCAGGGATCTGGTGCATGGGCGCGCCTGGTTTATTGACCAATTGCTCAGCGTTGCCTGGGAACAGTACGAATGGCCAGACAATAACGTCAGTCTACTGGCGGTCGGCGGTTATGGCCGTGGCGAGCTCCACCCTCACTCCGATATCGACCTGCTGATTTTACTGCGCGATGATGATGACACCCCTTACCGGGAGAATCTGCAGCAGTTTGTTACCTTCCTGTGGGATATCAGCCTGGATATCGGCCATAGCGTCCGCTCTCTCAGTGACTGTGAGCGAGAAGCCAAAGCTGACATTACTGTCGCAACCAACCTGCTGGAAAACCGCACCATTATTGGGCCTGATAGCCTGCGTGTAGAGATGGTGCACCGCTTAGATACAGACAAAATGTGGAGCAGCAGTGAGTTCTTCGAAGCCAAATGGCAGGAGCAAATCACACGTCACTATAAGTACAACAATAATGTGTACAACCTTGAGCCGAATATCAAAAGCTCTCCGGGTGGCCTAAGGGATATTCAGATGATCGGCTGGGTGGCGAAACGCCATTTTGGCACCCACACTCTGGAAGGTCTGATGAAGGAAGGCTTTCTTACCGAATCTGAAGTACGCATTATGGAACAGGGGCAGGCATTCTTATGGCAGGTGCGTTATGCTCTGCATATGACCGCCAAACGCGCCGAAGATCGCCTACTGTTTGATCATCAGCGCACCCTGGCCGAGCTCTTTGGTTATGTGGATAACGATGAACGCCTGGCGGTTGAGCAGTTTATGCGCCGCTACTACCGTGTCGTAATGTCACTAACCGAACTCAACGACGTACTGATGCAGCACTTTGACGACGCTATTTTGCAATCTCAACACGTAGCAGAAATCGTCCCGCTAAACAAACGCTTTCAGATCGTTAATCGCAAAATAGAAGCGACTCATAGCCGGGTCTTTGAACAGACCCCTTTTGCCTTGTTGGAAATTTTTCTGCTCATGGCAGAAAACCCTCAGATCGAAAGTGTACGAGCCTCAACGATTCGCCTGTTGAGGGATTGCCGCCACCTGATCGACGAAAGCTTCCGTCAGGATATCCGCCACTCCTCACTGTTTATGGAGCTTCTGCGCAGCCCCAACAATGTCGCACGACAACTGCGACGCATGAGTCGCTACGGCATTTTAGGCAAGTATTTACCGGAGTTCGGCTATGCCATTGGTCTGATGCAACATGATCTGTTTCATATCTACACCGTTGATGCTCACACTCTACTGCTCTTAAAATTCCTGCATAAGTTCCAGAAAGAGGAAGCGCGGAAAGAGTTTCCATTTGCCGCCCAAATCATCCACCGCCTGCCAAAACCCGAGCTGGCGATTATCGCCGGACTTTATCATGATATCGGCAAAGGGCGAGGCGGCGACCACTCTGAACTAGGCGCAAAAGACGCCTTAGTTTTCTGCGAGCGTCATCATCTGAGCAAGTATGACGCCCGCCTGGTGAGCTGGCTGGTAGAGCATCATCTATTAATGTCTGTAACAGCACAAAAGAAAGATATTTCCGACCCGGAGATCATTCAGGAATTCGCCCTGATTGTTCGTGACGAAGCGCGCCTGAATTACCTATATGTGCTGACTGTTGCTGATATTAACGCGACGAATCCCAATCTCTGGAACAGCTGGAGAGCCACTTTACTACAGCAACTCTATGTGGAAACCAAACGCGCACTGCGCCGCGGCCTGGAAAATCCTGTAGAACGCGAAGAGTGGATCGAAGAAACCCAGAAAGATGCCTTGGCATTGCTGCATAAATGGGGCGTAGAAGAAACCAAAATCTGGCCACTGTGGAACACCTTGGGCGAAGATTACTTTTTACAGGATACCGCACGGGAGATCGCCTTCCAGACAGAGCAAATCCTGCAACATAAAGACCCTAACCTGCCATTAGTATTGGTGACCAATCCTAATAAAGTTGAGCAGGTGGGCGGCACCAAGGTGTTTATCTATACCCAGGAAGAACCTCATCTGTTTGCAGCCACCGTGGCAGCGATGGAACAGCTCAACTTAAACATTCACGATGCACGCATCAGTAGCTCCAGCAACAACTACAGCCTGGATACCTACATTGTGCTTGAACACAATGGCGAGCCGATTCGCGACCCGGAACGTATCAAGCAGATCAAAGAGATCCTGATCGAAGAACTGGATGACCCGGCAGACTACAGCGATATTGTGCAACGTCGCACACCACGCCAGATGAAGCACTTCACCATGCCAACTCAGGTGACGATCAGTACAGATCCTCAGACTCAGCGCACCCTGCTGGAAGTATTAACCCCTGATCGTCCCGGCCTGCTCGCTCGCATCGGTCGCATCTTTGTTGAGATGGATATTAACCTGCTCAACTCCAAGATTGTCACCTTGGGTGAACGGGTAGAGGATATTTTTGTGATTACCGACCGCCACCTGAAAGCGATCAGTGATCCAGAACTATGCCGCCAGTTGCAGGACCGCATCTGCAGCGAACTGGACGAACAGGTAACTAAAGGCCAATAACTTTCAACCTTTAACGATAAAAACCCATTCAATTCCTATTTATAACCGAAAAAAGCCGTGTTGAGTCTAACATTCAACACGGCTCTGTCTGACGAAGTAGCGGTGGGGGCTAGATTAAAGCTTAATTAAGAAGCAGCCATGACCTGGATAGGCAGTTCGCCCTCCTTCAGATCCAAGCCCAGAAGATTACGAATATCAGCAGGGTTTTTCAGCAGATCTTTTAAGGTATATTCATCCACCACAGCTAAAAAGGCATCCCGCGCTTTTTTCAACATAGGTTTCATGTCACATGCACCTGTCAGAGGACAGATTAGTTTGTCACAATCCACAATCTCCAGGGATGTTTCAAAATCCCGTACCATTTTTCCAATGGATACCTCTGAAGGCTCCATATTGATGCGCATGCCGCCATACTTTCCACGCACAGTCTGGATATAACCCAGCTGGCCCAGTTTATGAACGATTTTCATCAGGTGGTTGCGCGAAATCTCAAAATGATGCGCAATATCGCTAATGGTTACCAGTTCGTCAGACTGCTGCACCCCAAGGAACATAAGTACACGTATGGCATAGTCTGTTTGACGAGTGAGTTGCATAGTGTACGACCCCCTTTTATTCCTGTTAATCCTGTGCTGAAACCCAGGGACATCCTGTTAGGCTTCAAGTTAATTTGATACTAACACAGGTATTGCTGCTTAAATTGTATATCTTTTGCAAGTAAATGCTGCTTTTTATGTACAACTTGACCCACAAGTTGTGTAAAAGTTTAACAGAACTAAGGATAAAAACTCTAACCTAGTTCACAAAAGAGGGAGGTGTGAAATTACGTAACATTTTATTTCAAAATGCCGCCTTTACATTAGCAATGTCAACGTTACGGGTAACGCCCTTAACTTTTGGCATTAGAGATATGCAGCTGACCGCTCCCTTCATCGCACGACCCTATTTGACGCACAAATATAAACTTACACAAAAATGTTTCGATATCTTTTGGCCAACCGCTGAAGAGCAAGCCGACCACTGCAGATAAGCATTTATGTAAGTGCTTGATTATGTCACCGCCATTAAGTGTAAATTCCGACATTGAAGCACTGTGTCCTCTGCTATGATTATCTTATTTGCTCTGCCATGGTTGAAAAACGACAGATAACAAACAGAGTATGTTTGATCTGGTGTACACTTTAAAAAGGCACCTGATCCAGCAAATTATCTGTAGAAGGTTGCAAAATAGCACCTCAGACAATGCGCGACCCAACAAAAATATTTTAATGCTCATAAAACCAAAGCGTTAGACAGTCTTTTATAGAGACAATTTTGTTTGGATACGTCGTAATAATCGAAGCTTACGGTTCTCTGAGGTGCAGATAAATGGTATGTTTAGCATCAGGAATTAATGGGTGGTGCATCACAGCATAAGTGCATGCACCCGGCGTATTTACAGGAGAGACTGATGTCAGGTCAAAAGTTCCGACTGGTTACCCGCAGTGATTTTGACGGTCTGGTTTGCGCGGTGCTACTGAAGCATCTGGATATGATTGATGACATTCTGTTTGTGCATCCAAAAGACATGCAGGATGGAAAGATTGAAATTGCAGGTACGGATATCACCACCAACCTGCCGTATGTAAAAGGCTGTCACCTGGCGTTTGATCACCACCTGAGTGAGACGCTGCGTAATGACGGTAATATCGATAACCATATTATCGATCCTGAAGCGCCATCTGCTGCCCGTGTCGTTTATGACTACTATGGTGGTGCGGAGAAATTCCCAGCATCCTGGGACGATATGATGGATGCGGTAGACAAAGGCGACTCAGCTCAGTTTAACCGTGAAGAGATCCTGAAGCCGGAAGGTTGGGTTCTGATGAACTTCCTGATGGATGCCCGTACCGGTCTGGGTCGTTTCCGTGAGTTCCGTATCTCTAACTACCAACTGATGATGCAGTTGATCGATTACTGTGCTAACCACGATATCGACGACATTCTGAAGCTGGAAGACGTAAAAGAGCGTGTGGATCTGTACTTTGAACAGGAAGCGAAAGCGGTTGAGCAGATTAAGCGCTGCAGCACCGTGCACGGCAACCTGGTTGTACTGGATCTGCGCGAAGAAGAGACGATCTGGGCAACTAACCGCTTTATGATCTACGCAATGTTCCCAGAGTGTAATATCTCTATCCACCAGATGTGGGGCCTGAAAAAACAGAATACTGTTTTTGCGGTGGGTAAATCCATTCTGAACCGTTCATCCAACACCAATGTGGGTGAACTGTGTCTGCAATATGGCGGTGGCGGTCACCTTAACGCCGGTACTTGTCAGATCGACAACGACAAAGTAGACGAGTCCCTGCAAGCGGTTATTGCCAAAATTAATGCAGACGGCTAAAACCGGCGGCTTGATTATGGCGGGCTAACCCCAACGTAATTACTATTAATGCAACAAGCGCTATTAAAAGCCCTGGCAGATGCCGGGGCTTTGTCTTTCCTGGCATTTAATTAATCAGAGCAATATTTAAGCCCCCCCGGTTTTGGGCTGAGAGTCTTACGATACATTTTTGTAGGCACTAAAAGTGTCAAAATGTCATGCAGATGCTGCCAGCCAGGTGACCTGATAACGATATATAAGGAGCGCCCCGTGAGTAATACAGCGGATAACAACCACAAACCAAGAATAGCGATCTATTACTGCACCCAATGTAACTGGATGCTAAGAGCGGCCTGGATCGCTCAGGAGATCCTGCATACCTTCAGCGATGATGTACGTGAAGTGGCCTTAGTGCCTGCGACAGGTGGTTTATACGAGATTTTCCTGGATGAGCATAAGCTTTGGTGTCGTAAAGCAGATGATGGCTTCCCGGGGGCAAAAGAGATCAAACAACGTATCCGAGATCAGATCGACCCAGAGCGTTCACTGGGCCACTCCGATTCACCGGTTAAGCGTTAAGTCATCTGAAAAATCAGGCAGGCGCTAAACCGGTGAGCGGCGGTACGACTCATCAAGTCATCAAGCTATAACGCTTGATGACAATAATGACAGGAAAGGCCGTGTTATCACGGATAGATCAGCTGCGCTTGAGGTGTTCGATCTGATTTAAGCCTTCACCGGACAGCGAGTAGGCCTGACCAAAGCCACGCACATAGGTGGCGCGTTCGGGCACCAGGCGCAGCAGGTGAAAATCATCCAGGCTTTTTAGCAGTTCGATAATTTCACCAAAACGTTTCTGCATCTGTTCCAGGCGCAGCTCAAACTCTTTGTTATCCCGCTCAATCAGTTGAGATTGACCGATACAGACAAAGCGGCGACGGGCAAACATCTGGCGCGTGTCCTGCTCATCAGCGATCAGCATCCAGGAGGCTTTGCCGTTATTCAGCAGATGCCGGGTATGGGCGGCCAGTTCACTGACAAAGATATAGTGGTTGCCTTCGGCATCTTCGATAAAGGGCGCATAGCTGGCTTCAGGCCATTGTGCTTCATTTAAAGTTGCCAAAATCAGGCTTTGGCATTGGCTACGAAACTCATGTTGTTCAGCCTGAACTTCACTAAGGCTCAGTGACATGCTTTATCCTCGGCAATTTATCTTCACTCGAATGAGCGAATAAGCATACGCCGAAAATGGACTTTGATACAGCAGGGGATGGCGTCTCTGTGCTGAGCTTATTTTCTATAGACCCTGTTTCTCGCATCGGTCTGTTTGTTAATTTTCTGGAGTTGTTATGACTGATATTCAAGCACCTCATAATGAGCGTGCGGCAGTCACTTATGCACTGGCTGCTGTGATGATGTGGTCCACCGTCGCCACCGCTTTTAAAATTGCGCTGGAGTATCTACCCCCAGCGCAATTGTTGTTATGGGCGTCATTTTTTTCGTTACTGGTATTAGCAGCGGTTGTTACAGTACAGAAAAAGTGGTCCCTGTTAAGCCAGTTATCACCCCGTCAATGGTCGGCCTCCTTGTTCTATGGGGCATTAAACCCTGGGCTTTATTATCTGCTGTTATTTGAAGCTTATGACCTGTTACCGGCTCAGGAAGCTCAGGCGTTGAACTACACTTGGGCATTAACCTTAGCCTTTTTGTCGGTGCCTTTTCTGGGGCAGAAGCTGCGTCGACAGGATATCTGGGCGGGTTTGATCTGCTACGGCGGTGTGCTGGTAATTGCCACCCGAGGTGAGGTGTTGTCGCTGCAGTTTGGTAACCTGTTGGGTGTTACACTGGCGCTGTTAAGTACGTTAGTCTGGGCCAGCTACTGGATCTTAAATACCCGGGATCAGCGGGAACCCGTTGTGGGCCTGATGCTGAACTTTGCCTTTGCCATTCCTCTGCTGGTTGCCGTTAATCTATGGCAAGGCGGCCTGCATATTCCCCAATGGCAGGGACTGCTCAGCTCGGTTTATATCGGAGTTTTTGAGATGGGGCTTGCCTTTGTCTGCTGGCTGCAGGGTATGCGCTTAACCAAGCATACGGCCCGGATCAGTAATCTGATTTTTCTATCGCCTTTTGTCTCTCTGGTGCTGATCTATACCATTCTGGATGAGCCGATCTTTATGTCGACACTATTTGGCTTAGCGATGATTTTAGGTGGTATTTTACTGCAGCAGAGAAAGTCTTCGGTCTAAGCGAAGGCCTTCCAATACCATTCACTATCAGTTTCTTGATATTAGGGTAGGCTGGATAAGCGAAGCGCCATCCGACACTGACTCCGACGCCTAATCATTGTCGGAAGGCGCCTTGCGGCTTTTCCGACCTACAACAACTTATCTTGATTGGTATAAAAACAAGGTTGGGTGCGTTTTGTCCAAAGTAGCGGGCAACAAGATAAAAGCTTATTGGATTTACAGAATAAGGTAACTGTATGAGTGATCTAAAACCAGGAATCTATCAACACTATAAAGGCCCTGAATATCAGGTGCTGGGTGTAGCGAAACACAGTGAAACAGAAGAGGCGCACGTAGTATATCGTGCCCTTTATGGTGAACAGGGTTTATGGCTTCGTCCACTGTCCATGTTTGTTGAGCAGGTCGAGCACGAGGGAGAATTGAAGCCCCGCTTCGCTCTGAAGGAAGAGAAACCGGGTATTTGATCAATTTCTCTTTTATCCGCGTATAAACCTTTTGCCAAAATTGTTGTTTATACCTACCTAAACAAAAGTATTTCGGTATTTTCCAGCCAACAGCTGGAAAATACGCCAATTTCTCGCGGAGAAACTTTTGTTTAGATGCTTCTATTGCTTATTTTGGCCCGGCTCACTTGGTGATTCGGGCCTTTTACTGTGCTAGCAAGCAATAGATTAAGGGATAGGTGCTATGAGTGGCACAGATAAGAGGTCGGTTAACCTGCTCTTTACTTTCCAGGTGCTAGCCTAATCTTATTTAATCGTTAGCCGTGATATTCAAAGGTAGCCAGATTAGCGCAAGGGCTTAGCTTTTGGCTAACAATGGCTGAAGCACGGGCCAGATATTATTCAGCAGCTGCTGTTGAGCCTTCGCTGTGGGGTGAATACCGTCAGACTGCATCTTGTCAGGATCTGTACTTATGCCTTCCAGAATAAAAGGCATCACAGGGATCTGATATTGCTCAGCCAAAGCGGGATAGATATTGGCAAACGCCTGGGTATAACGACGACCGTAGTTAGGTGGCAGTTGAATACCTAACAGCACAGGTTGAGCCTGTTGTTGCTGAGTCAGCTGAACCAGCTTTGACAGGTTGTGTTGCAACAGCTTGAGCGGTAAGCCTCTCAGGCCGTCATTGCCTCCCAGCTCAATCAGTACCAGTTCAGGCTGATGTTGATTGAGTAGCGCAGGCAGACGAGTCAGGCCGCCCTGACTGGTTTCGCCGCTGATGCTGGCGTTGATTACCTGATAATCGTAGCCCTCTTGCCTAAGCTTATCTTGTAGCAAGGTGACCCAGCCTTGCTCTGGCTTCATACCATAACCGGCGCTGATACTATCCCCTAAAACCAGTAACCGGGCCGTCTGCGCTGCCTGCACCGATTGGGCTGATAAAGCATATAAGGTGATAAGCAGTGCTAACACCAGCCACTGTACCGAGATGAAAGGACGTTGATTAACCATGAGTTCTCCTGTTTCTGATCTTCAGCCACAATCTGTTATCCACACAGAAAACCTGTGTCGCACGGTAATGGATGCGGATAACCAGGCCCTTCATATCCTGAACGGCATCGATTTACAAATCAATGCAGGTGAGAGTGCCGCCATTCTGGGAAGTTCCGGTGCTGGTAAGTCCACTCTGTTGGGCCTGCTGGCAGGACTGGATCAAGCCAGTTCCGGTGAGGTGTACTTAAATCAACAGCCCTTGAATAAACTATCGGAGGAGGAACGAGCCGCCGTACGCCAGCAGGTGGGCTTTGTCTTTCAATCCTTTCAGCTATTAGATCACCTGACTGCGCTGGAAAATGTCATGCTGCCGTTAGAACTGGCTGGCGAGAAAAAGTATGAAGCCAAAGCAAAACAGTGGTTAGATCGGGTTGGCTTGTCCCATCGCTTAAAGCATTACCCTCGCCAGCTCTCTGGCGGCGAGCAGCAGCGCGTCGCCATTGCCCGCGCCTTTGCCGGTGAACCTCTGGTGCTGTTTGCCGATGAGCCCACTGGTAACCTGGACAGTGTAACCGGCCATTCCATTATTGAGCTGCTGTTTAGCCTGAATAAAGATCAAGGCACGACGTTAATTCTGGTCACTCACGATGAAGTGTTGGCCCAGCGCTGTCAGCGCCGTTTTTATCTACAGCAGGGAAAACTGGAGGAACGGTCGTGAATCAGAAAGTAACGGAGGTTGAGACCAAGGCAACGCCTGCTCAAGCCCGGAACACCAACACTGAAAATGCTAAGCCTGAGCAAAATAAGCCCAGCCATTGGCAGATGGCCTGGCGCTTACTGCTAAGAGAATGGCGCTCAGGCGACCTCAATCTGCTAGCCCCGGCATTGGTCCTGGCTGTCATGACTGTCGCGTTGACCGCCTTTATCGCTGATCGTCTACAAGGCGGTATGGAGCAACAAGCTGCTCAGCTAATGGGGGGCGATCTGGTACTGCGCAGCCCAAGAGCAGTGCCTGAGCCTTGGCTGGAGCAGGCACGACAACAGCAACTCACCGTGGTGAAAACAGTAGAGTTTGCCAGTATGGTCGCCTCTGATCAGGGTTTTCAGCTCTCCGCGGTAAAAGCGGTCCAATCTGGCTACCCATTAAAAGGCGGACTGGCTTTGGCGACCAGCCCGACTGACTTTACCCCTGTCAGCAGTGCTGGGCGTTTACCTGCCAGTGGTGAAGTGTGGATGGATAATCGTCTGTTAGCCGCATTAGGTGTAGCTGTGGGCGACGAAGTGGAGATTGGCCAGAAGCTGTTCCATATCCGCGAGATGATCGTTAAAGAACCCGACCGTGGTGGCGGCTTTTTAAGCTTTAATCCCCGTGCACTGATCAACTTTGATGATGTCGCCGCAACCGGTGTGATTCAGCCCGGTAGCCGGGTCAACTTTCGCATACTCTTCGCAGGTGCTCCAGAGCAGATCGATCGTTATAAGCAGTGGCTGGAGCCCAGGTTAGAAGCGGCTCATCGCCTGCTGGATGTGCGGGAAGACCGTCCTTCTGTCGGCTCGGCATTGGATCGGGCCCAACGCTATCTGCAGTTGACCAGTATCGGTGCCGTGATTCTATCCGGTGTCGCTGTTGCTATGGCCGCAGGCCGCTTTGCCCGTCGTCGTCAGGATACTGTTGCGGTAATGGCCAGCCTCGGCCATGCTCCCCGCGTTATGAGCGCCATCTATCAACGTATGTTGCTGGTGTTAGGCCTCTTAGCTGCCTTAGTGGGGGCTGGCCTGGGTTATCTGATTCAATCCGTTGCGGTCAGCCTGGTTGCCGATCTGTTACCTGTGTATCTGCCAGCAGCCAGTTGGCAGCCCTGGGTATTAGCGGTGGGTACTGGCGTATTGCTATTGATGGGTTTTGCCAGTGCACCACTGTTGCAGTTGAAGAATGTCTCGCCATTAAGAGTATTCCGCCGTGATCTGGATATGGCCACGCCTTCTACATTGATGGTTTATGGTTTAGCTGTATTGGCTTTGGTCGTGCTGGTGTATTGGTACAGTGGCGATTTAAAACTCACCTTCTGGTTAACATTGGGCCTGGCACTAGTACTGTCGTTGGCCGCCGTGATTACCCTGGGCTTATTCCGGGTATTAAAAGTGGCGGGGCCTGGTTTATCCACACGTCCACGTCTGGCGATTCGTAGTCTCTATAGTCACCGTCAAACCGCACTGCCACAGGTGCTGGCTTTTGGTCTGGTACTGATGGTTGTGGCCCTGGTCGCGCTGATTCGTAGTGATCTCCTGGTCAGTTGGCAGCAGCAGTTGCCGAGTAATGCGCCTAACTATTTTGCCATTAATATTCAGCCCTACGAGCAGGACGCGTTTGCTCAAACATTGGATGAAGCAGGTGTCCAGCGTTCACCGCTTTATCCTATGGTGCGTGCACGCTTAACACTGATTAATCAGCAACCAGCCATTGATATGGTGCCGGAAAAAGGGCGTGAATATAACGCTCTGCATCGGGAGCTGAATCTGACCTGGCGCAGCACCCTACCGGATGATAACAAGGTGATTGACGGCCGCTGGTGGCCTGCTGATCTGCATTGGACGGCACCCTCTTCGCTCAACAGCACAGGTCAGGCTGGTTCTGACATGCAAAATAGTAGGGATAAGGATTCGGCACCGCCCCGACAAAATCTCATACCCCTTTCCCTTGAATCTGAGATGGTTAAACATCTTGGCTTAAAGCTGGGCGACCAGCTGACCTTCACCTTGGCAGGGCAAAAGATCGAGGGTTATATCGATAACGTCCGCACAGTGAACTGGGATAATTTCAAACCTAACTTCTATGTGATTGCTCCTCCAGGCGCATTGGATAACCTGCCACAGACCTCACTGGCCAGTTTCCATCTGCCTGCAGATCAGCAGCAATTGGTGCCGAAATTGGTAGGGGCCTTCCCGGCAGTGTCCCTGTTGGATATTGGCCAGATTCTGGCTCAGGTTCGTCAGATTCTGCAACAGGTGACTTTGGCGATCGAAGTGATGCTGGGCTTTACCCTGCTGTGTGGCCTGGTATTGCTGCTAGCGGCGGTAAAAAATAGTCTGAATGACCGATTGCGTGAAGGTGCACTGTATCGCACATTGGGGGCATCCGGGCGCTTAATCCGTCAGATTCAGTGCACAGAATTTATTCTGCTGGGTATGTTGGCAGGAGTGTTAGCCCTGATGGGATCGGAGCTAACGGCGTTTCTGCTCTACAGTAACCTATTTGACTTGGACTATAGCCTAAGTTTTACTCACTGGTTACTACTGCCATTATCCGGTGGCGTCATTATTACCGCAGCGGGCATGTGGGGCACACGACAGGTGATCCTTCAACCGCCGTTACAGGTATTACGCTCCGGTTAGGTTAATAGATTCCGGCATCGGCTGGGCTTATTCTTGCATGATCTGAAGTAAATGCCTGAGAGATCACTTTAGATAATCGCTGTGCGGCAAAGATAAAGTGCAAGAACAGGTGGGTCATAGGACCTGATTGATAATGAACAGACCCGAATAGATCGACACCTATTCGGGTTCTTTTTTCTGGTAAGAGCACAGATTTAACACAGTTAATAAAATAATAAGGGTACACCACTCAATGAATGCCGAGGTCAAAACAGAAGCAGATTCAATTCTGCCGTTTAATGTTCACCCTAAGCGTGATGAGCTGTATCACGAATTACACGCGCGTCCTTTCCCCGTGGTTCAGACACCGGCTCGGGTGTCACGTTTAGCCGTGTTAATTCCTGAGGGGCAGCGGGAGCAGGAGTTTGCTCATCTGCAGAACCTGTGTCAGCGCTATGGCGCAAATATGCCCGCTGAAAACAGCAACTTCTATCAGGCCGATTTTGGCGGTTTTCAATTCCGCTGTGGTCGCCATATGGAATTTGTCACCTATACCTTTATCCGTCCTGAAAGTGGGGATCGCCCATTTGCCAGTACCGCACTGGAGCTGGTACCACAGGATTGGTTGCAGAAAATACCCGGTCAGGTAGTCGCCGCTTTTCATGTGGAGATGCTGGATCGTACGCAACCCGAGCTCAATCGGGAACAGCTGAAAACCTGCTTTGAAGGTCAGCGTCTGGTCTATGGTCACCTGATGGATGGCGATGCGGCGGTCTGGAGTGCCTTTCGTCTGCATGGCGATGGTTTTGGCCGTTTTCTGGTGCACAACAATGGGTTAAACAATAACCAGGCCGGTCGTCTGCTACAGCGCTTACTGGAGTTGGAAACCTATCGTCTGATGGCACTGCTGGCACTGCCGGAAGCCCGTAGCCTGAGCCCTGAAATCCAGCAGACGGATAAAAAGCTGGCCGGTATTATCGCCAGTGTGACCGAGATTGAGGATCACGAAGGCGAGCGGGAGATGTTGACTAAGCTGTCTCATATGGCCGCTCAGGTGGAGCGCTGGCGTACTGACACCAACTCCCGTTTTTCGGCTATGCGCGCCTACTATGCCCTGGTGATGAAGCGCATGGATGAATTAAACGAGCAGCAGGTGGAAAACTACTTTACCATCGGCTCCTTTTTGGAAAGACGTTTAACACCGGCCTATCATACCTGTGAATCGGTCAGCGAGCGTTTGGAGGATCTGGCCCGTCGTATTGAACGTGCCGGAGACCTGTTACAGACCCGAGTGGACCTGACCATCGAAGCGCAGAATCAAAGCCTGTTAGCCTCAATGGATCGTCGTGGACGGTTACAGATGCGCCTGCAGGAGACAGTAGAAGGCCTGTCTATCGCCGCAATCAGCTACTATCTGGTCAGCCTGGTAAAGATTATCCTCAATGCGATTTACAGTGCGGGGTATCCCGTCGATAAGGAGCTGATCACAGGCCTGTCAGTGCCTGTCGTGGTGGCTATTGTCTGGTGGATCACCCATCGGGTCAAAAAAGTCATTATGAATGCCAGCAAATCAGAGCCGGATATTTGACACGGTTGAAGAGCCGGATTGATACCGGTAGTGGGATCAAAACTGACTGAATCAGTCGGAATTGCAATCTTTTTCAGACCGGGTAAAGTGAGCCTGCAGGTGTAGTACCCGCAGGCTTTTCTTTTTCTATTGATCCAGAGTGGATAGTGATGACAGTACAGCAAACCATTGAACAGAAACTGAGCGAGCAACTGGCCCCGGAATACCTCAGTGTTGAAAATGAGAGCCATATGCACAGCCGTGGCGAAGACTCTCATTTTAAATTAACCATGGTCTCTGAGCAGTTTGCCGGTTTACGTCCGGTACAACGCCACCAGAAGGTTTATGGCATTCTGGCAGACGAACTAGCGGCAGGTGTCCATGCTCTGGCTATTCACCCTTTTACAGCCGAAGAGTGGCAGCAGCGTCACGGTGAAGTACCGGCATCCCCTACCTGTCAGGGTGGCAGCAAACACGATTTAGCTTAAGAGCTACGGTGGCAGGCTTTAGTCTGCCACCGTGCTTGTTCGGTATATACTCAAACCGATATTAATGATATCTAAGATACCGGCTGTAGTGGCTGATGGTTTGATATCCCACGGTTCTAAGATATTAGTCGAACAAAGGAGGCTCAATAAGACAAATCACACTTAATAATGGGGCGGAACCTCATTCAACGGATCAAATGGCTGGATATCATCATTTGATCGGGTTTGCTGCTCTTTCAGTTCGGCATATAGCAGCTTCATGGAGTCTTCCAAGCGGAAAATACGCTGATCTTGCTCGGTAATCACCTTATTCAGCGACTCTATGGTGTCTTCCAGAAACGCCGTTTTAATTTCCAATTCTGTTATGCGCTCTTCTGGCATAGATTTAACTCCTGATAATTTATAAGGATTCAGGCTCTTCAAGTGGAGCATACGCTCTGTATAATAGCCTATACAAGGCAGGTTTCAGAGACTCGGTTTTGTTCCATGTAGTACCAGTTGTTTTGGTCTCTTACGGCAGTTCTTGTGTTTCTACCACCTGAATAGGATGTTTGGGTATGTATCTCTTTGTTTTTAGGATGATATTTAATAATAACTAAACGAATATGAGAGAGTAAGTATGAGCAAAAATTCCTTTGTTCGTTGTATTTTAATTAGTGTGGTTATGGCCGTTGTTGGGCCATTTGTTTTGGATGCGATAACTCAGGCAGGAGATCAGGGGCTACTGGCCAGTGGTCACTTTGGAAAAGCCGCTGGGGTATTTTTTCTGACAACCCTTATCAGCACATCGCTGCTGAATTACATGACACCTCAGCTGGCCAATATTGCCAATGATGAAAACGATGATCGGGAAATGGGCACAGTGAAGTGGTTTAACGTGTCAAAAGGCTTCGGCTTTATTACCCGTGATTCCGGTGGTGATGTATTCGTGCATTTTCGTTCAATCAGGGGCACAGGGCATCGATCACTGGCAGAGGGGCAACGCGTACGCTTTGCCACTATTGAAAGTGATAAAGGCTTACAAGCCGAGGATGTTACTGTAATCAGTTAACCCTTACCCCCTCTCAAACAAAAATATTCTGTTTGAGGCTAAGCAATAAAAATGCCCGGCTTGCCGGGCATTTTTTGTTTCAGGCAGTCATCATTGTTCGTTAATAACGGCCTGATGATAGACCCGTATTCGGGGTAGTTAATCCGGCCAGCTGATCTCGCCTTCGCCTTTTTTACTGATCTGCCACCATAGATCCATTGGCTGATCCGGTTCCCAGGAGCCGATGGAGCAGCGAATAGTGGTATCAAAATAAGCAAAAGCCGCACGGGCACAGTCAATGTCTGTATCCCAAGGGCTTGCCGGACTATCAAACCAAATACTCCAGTATTTACCAGCTGCTTTTTCAACTACATTAATCGGGATTTCTACGCCATCTTCACGGGTCGCGATATACAGCAAGGTACGCTTATCCAGGCGCTTAGGCTGCCCCAGACCAGCAAATACTTCTCGTAACCATTGCTCAATCTGCTCCAGCTCAGGAGCGTTGACGTAAATCTCGATATCAGGAAACGCCGTTGTCATCTTTATCATCCAGAAATTTTATGATGCGAAATACGCTAAGCGCCAAATAACCCACCAGAGCAAACAAACTACCAATGCCCATCACGATCAGAGCCAGCAGGGCGATCAGTTCCTGGCGAAGCGGTGGCAGGTGCGTTGCACCGTCTGCCCACATTAACAGTATGGCTCCGGCAAAAAAGATCATCATACCCACAACAACACGACGGAAGTTCTGTGGGGCATTATCGGCCATTTTATACAGGCGCTGTTTTAGCTTCATAGCAGGTGCGTATTAATCCGAAAATCAGGTACCAGGTGAATCACTCTTAAACTGATCAAGCCTTAGACCAGCGGGGCTTTAAACTAACAAGTGCTCCAGAATACCACGATAGATACCGGTCAGTTTATTCAGATCATCAGCCAATACGTGTTCATTCACTTTATGAATAGTGGCATTACAAGGGCCCAACTCAACCACTTGAGTACCGGTTGGAGCAATAAAGCGACCGTCTGATGTACCGCCAGAGGTCGACAGCTCGGTATCAATACCGGTGGCGTCTTTAATAGACTCACGACAGGCGTTCACCAGCGTGCCTTCCGGCGTTAAAAACGGCAGACCATTGACTGTCCAGTTGGCTTCATAATCAATACCATGCTTGTCCAGAATACCTTCAGCACGCATCTTCAGGCTATCGACTGTCTGTTCGGTAGAGAAGCGGAAGTTAAAGACAATCTCCACATCGCCGGGGATGACATTGGTTGCACCTGTACCACCATTGATATTGGAGATCTGGAAGCTGGTCGCCGGAAAGTAGTCATTACCATGGTCCCAGTGCTCAGTGGATAGTTCTGCCAATGCCGGGGCCACCTCATGAATTGGGTTACGGGCCAGATGTGGATAAGCCACGTGTCCCTGTACACCGTGTACCTTCAGTTTGCAGCCCAGAGAACCACGGCGACCATTTTTGATAATGTCGCCTGTATGATCGGTACTGGACGGTTCACCCACAATACACCAAGTCATCTTTTCGCCACGGGCTTCCAGATGTTCAACCACTTTTACGGTACCGTTAACCGCTGGACCTTCCTCATCAGAGGTGATCAAAAAGGCGATCGAGCCTTTGTGATCCGGGTGCTCAGCGATAAACTCTTCACAGGCGATAACCATAGATGCCAGACTGCCTTTCATATCCGCAGCACCACGGCCATACAGCATACCATCTTCGCCAATGCACGGCTCAAACGGAGGGTGATCCCAGCGGGCTTCAGGGCCTGTAGGCACTACATCTGTGTGACCGGCAAAAGCCAGCACAGGGGCTTCAGTACCACGACGGGCCCAGAAGTTATCCACCTCCCCAAAACGCAGACGTTCCACGGTAAAGCCTATGGCTTCCAGGCGCTGAATCATCAGCTCCTGACAACCGGCATCTTCCGGGGTAACCGAACGGCGACTGATCAGATCAAAAGCCAGTTCCAGAGTAGGAGTAAGGGTGTTGTCTGCGGACATAGGGTTGATATCCTCATGGTGACATGCAGGTCAAATGACTGGTAAATCAAGGCGCATTATCATACCGGAAAGCTGGGTTTTAGTCCTGTACAAAATTCAACCAGACATAGCACAGGCCGATGGTTATTAGCGTTGGAAAAGTTATCATCAACTTATCCACAAGCCAATACAGCATCTCTGTGGAAAGTGTTTTTTGAATGTTGAAAAGCAGGGTAAAGCAGAGTCAAAAAAGCCGGGCAGCACCCGGCGAAAACGGCAGAGCCGCACTTTAGGTAAACGATTTATATGTCCCAAAAATTCTGAGTGGATTAAAACCGGGATACCGAAAAGTAGTGAGTGGGCATAAAGGGGCTTTCCTGTTCGGAAATTGCCAGTATCAGCTCTGCCGTGGCAGCCGCTTGAGTCAAGCCAAGGTGTTGATTACCAAAGGCAAACAGCAGTTGGCTATGTTCCGGGTGTTGATCAATGACGGGCAAAGAATCCGGTAAGGTTGGACGATGTCCCATCCACTGCTCACAATCCTTTTCTATAGTGGATTTTAGAGTCGGTAGCAGTTGCTGAGTATGGTGCTTCAGCACATTAAAACGACGCTGAATCGGACCTCGCTTTAAGCCGCCCAGTTCTGTCATCCCCACCGCTCTCAGGCCTGAATCCAATGGTGTTAAAACAAAACGACGTTCCGCAGAGCCAATGGCGTGTTTCAGTTTGTGCTGCTGGTTTGGCAGGGTGATGTGGTAGCCCCGTTCGGCTTCCAGCGGCACCTTGAGGTTTAAATCAGCCAGCAGCTTTTTGCCCCAGGCTCCGGTACAGAGTAGCGCTTTATCAAAACGATGCTCGGAAGATAGTTCACTGGTTAATGAGCAGCTTGCACCTGTCTGGCCACATACCGTTTTAATCCGCACCTGTTTTTTTGCAACACCACTATCCAGGGTAGCTTCAGGCACCAACTGATTCACTTCCGCCTGAATAAAATGCCCGCCTTGATCGGTAAACGCCTGGAACAGTTTTACACACAGTTGATAAGGCTCTTTTACCCGGCTCGCTTGTGGAAAATACACCCCATGACTGAGCTGCTGCGCCAGTTCCGGCTCCAGTTTCGCCAGCGCTTCACCTTCCACGTACTCGCAGGGAATATCGACGGCCTGCATATAACGCATATGCTGCTGCGCAGCTGTTTTTTTCTGTGCAGACTCCCAAACCAGCAGATAACCGGCATGTACGATCTCATCCTGTGCATTGACCTTGCTGAGCAGACGCTGCCATGCAGGTACTGACTCACGGTTTAGCTGAGTCAGAGCTTCCCGGCTATGCCTGGCATTATCGGGGTGGGCCGCTTTAATAAAGCGACCCAGCCAGGGCAACACCTTTAAAAGGTGGTTCCACGGCAGACAAACCGGGCCTTTGGGGTTAAGCCACAAGCGCGGGGCCTGTTTTAGGGTATCCACAGTGGATAGAGGATCAATCAGTTCGGTCGCCAGATAACCGGCATTACCAAAAGATGCGCCTTTACCCGGTAGATCGCGATCAAACAAAGTGACCTGATAGCCCCTGGCCTGAGCTTGCAGTGCGCAGCATAAACCCACCACCCCGGCACCGATAATCGCCAGTGTTTTCTCTGTCTTTGGATTGGAGCCTAATGCCTCATGCAGGGATGACGCGGAATCCGTAGGTGATAGAGAAGTATGTATCGTCATAATCTTTCCTGACTGATTGATCGTTGCCCGGCTAGTTTGAGCCGAGCAATACCAAACCAGAGAAGTGATTGTGAACCAGAGAAGTGATTGTAGGTCGGAAAAGCCGCAAGGCGCCTTCCGACAATCATCCGGTATCGGAGTCAGCGTCGGATGGCGCTCCGCTTATCCAACCTACTCTGATATCAAGAAACTTATCTGGAATGGTATAAGTCTAAGCAGTGCTGTTTTTACAACGCAGCCCTTATGATCAGGCTTCTGCAGTTTCTTTTGTGCTCTGACGAGCTTCCGTATCACTGTCTTTTGCTTTTGGTGAAAACAGCCCCATTTGCGCATAGAAGATTCCGATGGCCGGAGAGAGCCAGCAGGCAAAAGCCAGTGGCGCATAGAGTAGGTTACTGTAATCACCGGAGGCTACGGTCAGACCCAGTGCGCCAATGACAAAAGCACCACCGGCATTCCAGGGGATCAATGGCGATACCAAAGTGCCGCCCTCTTCAATGGCACGGGACAGATTCAGACGGCTGTAACCGATACGATCATATTCAGGGCCATACATACGACCCGGCAGAGCGATAGACAGGTAAACATCACCGGATACCGCATTGGTGGTTATCGATGTCAGAATGGCATTCGTCTGCAGACCTCGATAGCTGCGGGTCAGGTGAGACAGCTTATCCACAATCGCTTCCAGACAGCGGGTACGTTCCAGTGCACCACCATAAGCCAGAGCAAACATCATCAGGGTTACGACCCAAGTCATGGAGGAGACACCACCACGATTCAGCAGGCTGTTTAACGCATCGTTATTAGTTTCAATACTAAAACCACCGTGAGCAAAGCTCAGCAGCTGATTCAGGTTGTAGTCGTAGTTTGCCCAAGCAACCAAGGCACCGGAAACAAAGCCGATAAACAAAGCGGGGATGGGAGCCACCTTAAAAAAGGCCAGAGACATAACGATGATCAATGGCAACAGAGGTAGAAAACCCAGATCAAAGTGCTCTGCTAAACCATTTTGAAACGCATTGATCTGCTCAAGCTGGCTATTATCAGCACTGGTGCCACCGACCAACAGATAAATCACAAAAGCGATCACCATGGCAGGCACCGTGGTCGGCATCATATTGCGGATATGATCAAAGACATTGGTTTCGGTCACCGCGGCAGCCAGGTTTGTGGTATCTGACAGCGGCGAAATCTTATCACCAAAAAAGGCACCGGACACCACAGCGCCAGCGGTCCAGTACAGAGGCACATCAAACGCAGTACCGATACCCACCAGAGCCAAACCCACCGTACCTACGGTCGTCCAACTGGAACCAATCGACAGAGACACCACTGAACACAGCAGCATAGTCGCAGCCAGGAACCAGGCCGGATCGATCACATCCAGACCGTAATAGATCAGGGTCGGCACCGTGCCACTGGCGATCCAGGTACTCAGTAGCATACCTACTACGATCAAAGTAGCGATAGAAGGCATCGCCACATGAATCACATGAAACGCGCCTTTCTCAATATCCTTCCAGCGATAGCCCTGAGCCCAACCGACAATAGCGGTAATGGCAAAGCCGATAGCCAGTGCAATATGAGGGGTAAAATCATCGTAATAGAAGATCTGGATACCCAGTAAAGCGATGGTCGACAGAATAGGGATCAGCGCGATACTGACCGACGGCATAGGGAGATCAGGAGACTTATTATTCGTCATTGTTAATGCTCCGGGGACTGAAGTCCGAGGGTTGTGTTTTTGGAATGGTTTTATTGTTTTATTGAGTACCATAGGTACATCGGTTACCCGCCCGAAGATCCGGGCGGGTAGCAGGGATCGTTAACGATCCCCATTGACTTGGCAGGCCTTGAGTCGCGTTATAACCCTGGTCAGGGAATGGCGTTAAAGTACCCGTGTCAGACTTTATTGAGCCCGTTGATAGGCAAGAATGGCCGCTGCCAGATCTTCTCTGGAGTCACCCACGGATTTAAATACGGTGATGCTTTGCGTCGGGTCATCCAGCTGGGCACGACCCTTATGCTGACCAGAGCAAAGTTCAGTGAATTCCGCTTGAATATCCGCTTCACTAATAGCCCCTTGCTGAATAGGGCTGATCAGATCACCGGTTTCAGACAAGGCACCGGCGCGGGTATCCACAAAGATCTGGCCCCGCTGCATAACACGGTTATCCGCTTCACGCATCTCAGGGGTAAAACTGCCGACCAGATCCAGATGGGTTCCTGGCTTTAACCAATCCCCCAGAATCAGTGGCTCAGTCGCCATAGTGGCACAGCTGATCAGATCCACCTGACCGGCGACATTGGCCAAATCAGCAACAGGGCAAACCTGAGCATCAATATCTTGTGCAACCAGCTGATCCACTAAGGCTTGTGAAGCCTGCTCAGAGCGATCCCATACCCATACTTTGTTGATTGGGCGAACACTCATATGGGCAGGAATCAAGCGCTGGCCCATGCGACCTGCACCCACCATCAGCATGCTGTGGGTGTCTTCACGGGACAGATAACGGGAAGCCATGGCAGAAGCTGCCGCGGTACGACGAGCAGTGATCTCATTACCGTCCAGCTGAGCCAGAGGACGGCCACTTTTGCCACAGCTAAGGGTATAGTGGCTGGTCAGACCTGGCAGGCCCCGGTTGTTATTGCCCGGAAACACGTTAACCTGTTTTACGCCCAGGTATTCACCCTCTAACCAGGCGGGCATTAGCAGTAAGGTCGCATCAGGATCACCCGGTACAGGCATGGTGTGGTGGTGACGTACAGGCGCACCAACTTTGCGGGTAAAAATATCTTCCAGCGCCTGAATCAACTCATGCCAGGGCAGTAAACGACAAACGTCTTGTGCATCAATTTGCATCGTAAGCTCTCTGCTTTTTTGTTCTGTATTATGATCTTTGGCATGTTAGCAAGCTTACGGGGCAGGTCTTTGACCGGTTCTCTGCTGTTTTTGACCCAGGCTCTGTTTCTGTCGGATTTGTGTTACTGAGATAGCCTGAAAGCCCATATAGCAGCCTGACTCTAGGCTTAAAACCCATATGGACGCACATCTCTGTGGCCCATATAGACGTTGCTCAAAGGATGGTGTTAGGCTAAAAAGCAGGTTTCGACAAGTGGTAGGATGCACTGAAGCGGAACTGACGGTTTATTCCATCATCTTAATTTGCCTGAAAACAGATCGAACTCCATGCACAGCCTGATTCGACGTAACCGGATTGCTCACCAAAGTGGACAGCACTGCCACGACTTTTCCCAAATTCTGATTGGCTGGAAAGGGCGGATGGCCTGTGAGTTGCTCCATGGCGGTGGAAATTACCTGACACAAGGCTCCTTTGCCATTGTGCCCGGCCAGGAGTCACACCTGTTTCATGGCTTAAGTGATGATTGTGAGTTGCTGGTGTTGGACATTCCCAATGCTGATCCTCTGGTCAGTGCTATCGAACAAAGCTCCGATATCGCTCTGTATCAGGATTGGTTACAAACTCCGCGTTTTGCACAGATTACCGCAGGTACCGCCCCCTTACTGGAGTTTGCATCCACCCGTCTGCAACAGAGAAACGATAGGGTGTCCGCCGCATTAAGCTGCCAGCTACTGCCCCTGTTACTCCTGCAATTGTGTATGCCGGGAGAGACGATTGAACCCGAAATCATCACTTCCATTGGTAGTCAGTCCCGTATTGATGAACAGCAGCTTAACCGTCTGATTGACCGTCATCTGTCAGAACCGCTGGATAATCAGCAACTGGCAGATCACTTCTATCTCAGCCAGAGTCACTTTTATACGCTGTTTAATCGCCAGTTTGCTATGGCTCCGCAACAATACGTAGCGCAGCGGCGTATGCAGAAAGCCAGAGAGCTGCTACAAACCACATCCTTGTCCCAACTGGCCATTGCTGAAGAGCTGGGCTTTTCCGATGCCTCCAGTCTGTCCCGCGCCTATAAAAAGCACTTCGGCCAGACACCTAGGCAGGCACGAAAAAGAGCCCATTAAGGGCTCTTTAATACAGTTATCTTTGATGCAGCCATCTTTGATACAGTCATCTTTGGTTCCAGGGATACCGTGACTTTGCTTGTTTCGATCCGCTGCATCAAAGCATGCTATTTATGATCAACACTTGCGGTCCGGGCAAACGGTGCTTAAGCATTTCAGGTGATACAAGCGCACATTAGGATCGGCAAAGAAACCGATTTCCCACGGGTTTTTATCAATAAATGCGGACTTCACCGGTTGATAGATCGGGTGATCCACCGGCACTTCGTAGGCCTCGGCATCAATCAGTACATAGTTCCAGTCAATGGCATTTTCAAAGGTAAAGTTGGCGCGCTCATCAATGGCAAAACAGCAGCGGTTATCTTTCTGCAGTTGCTGCACTTTGAAGGTCGATGGGAAAGAGATAATAAAAATATCGTCTTCCTTGGTGGATAAAAACGCCATGGCGGTGGTGTGAGGTTGTTCCGGTGTGCGGGTTACCAGCACGCCGATTTTATTCTCATGTTCCTCATCGTTCAGTTCAGGCATCTCGGTTAACGGTGTTTCAGGTAAAGCCTGCAATGGACGACCGTCCGGCGGGAACTGGTAATCCGGTTGCCTGGCTGCCAGTACTTCGCTAACACCATAAACCAGACTGAAATCCCTAAAGGTTAAACGCAGGGTTAAACCATCAATGACCTCTGTGACAACACCTTTATAAGAGGTACGAAACACCCGCAGCTCCGCATCAAACTCATCAACACCAGTACGGTTATCCAGATGCAGGGTTAGATACTCACCGGCCTGTAACCGATGACCGTTAGGCACATAGAACGTTAAACTGTTATCTGAGTAAAGCTGAACCTGGCCAATATGCAGCGCCAACTGATCGCCCTGATAACTGGCGGCAACGGCAATCGCAGGACTACCAATCACATGGGGCAGATTATCCACTTCAATATCCATTAATGACTCCTCTTCATAATTGCCATGGCTCCCCTGATGTTCAGGTATAGGCGATGATAAACGCCAGATCCGGGTCGCTTCCCGGATGCCTTTCAGGTATACATCGTAACACTCAGTATAGGAATAGCTTTCCCGGGCAGCCGCTTTTACCTGATCAGAAATCAACAGAGTACACTGATAGGTTTTACACAAGGCTTCAATACGTGAGGCGCGATTGACTCTGGGACCTAAAGCGGTAAAGCTTTGCTGATTCTTGCTGCCAAAGAAACCTGTCAGCGAAGGACCATAGTCGATACCGATCCCTATCTTAAAGCGGTAATCAAAGGCCTCCTGAAAGTACTGATTGAGATTGACCAGCTCCAGCTGCATCTGTTCAGCGGCTTTTAGCGCATCATCACACGGGTGAGTATCCCGGTCTGCATCCAAACCAAACAGCACCATAATGCCGTCACCCAGAAGCTTATCGACATAACCACCATAGGCCTGCACCACATCAATCATGGCCGCAAAATAGCGATTCAGCATATGGGAAACATCATAGGGCAGATGCTGCTGACTGAATTCGGTAAAGTTACGGATATCGGAAAACATCACCGCAATCTCTTTACGCTCAGCATTAGGCTTTAAGCCGTTCTCCAGCGCCTGAGAGATATCAAAGTTATCCCGCACCAACCGACGTACACTGGCAGGCCCTTTCGCCTTTGTCTGACAGGCCAGGCGCACATAAGGTGGCAGATTCTTATGCTTCTTAATATGTTGCTCGGCTTCTGTCTCCGGCGTCAGATTGTCCAGCCCCTCTTCCACCACAACCCGGCAGGTTGAGCACCGGCCCTGACCACCGCATTCATGCACATGTGGTATCTCATTTTTCAGCGCCTGACAGAGTAGAGTCTCTCCCGGTGCGGCCAGAAAAGACTTCTCGTTAACAAAGTTCAGCTGGAATTCTGGCGAGCGCACTGTCTCGGGCTTTTTATCGGACATATCCTAAACCGAATGATAGAAAAGCTTAGTGTAGGCGTTTGCAGGCGGTGAAGTCATCTGCAAAAAAGCGATTGTAATGATAGGTTTTTGTGAAAGGCTGGATCGTGATTTAACCTGTTTCAGTATCTTATCAAGCATAGATCCAGGGTATGTTATTTTAATGATAGCTTTTACCTATCATTAAAATAACCATAATCGATTTAATCTTTCTTAGCTGACTGGATAAACTAACTCCGAACTCAACGAAACAGGGCCGGTTAAGAGACTAACCCTGAAGTTAAAACAGCGAAATGCTGAACGTTAAAGAGATAGGAGCACTACCATGCCACAAGCAATCAACACTGAAATCAAGCCATTTGCAGCCACTGCTTTCAAACAAGGTGAATTCGTAGAGATCACTGAAGCAGATGTAAAAGGTAAATGGGCTGTTTTCTTCTTCTACCCAGCGGACTTCACTTTTGTATGTCCTACTGAACTGGGCGACGTTGCAGACAAATACGCAGAGCTGCAAGAGATGGGCGTAGAGGTGTTCTCTGTATCGACAGATACTCACTTCACTCACAAAGCATGGCACGACAGCTCTGAAACAATCGGCAAGATCAACTACTACATGGTAGGCGACCAGTCCGGCAACATCACCAACAACTTCGGTGTAATGCGTGAAGGTATGGGTCTGGCAGACCGCGCCACTTTCGTGATTGACCCTGAAGGTGTGATCCAGGCGATGGAAATCACTGCTGAAGGTATTGGCCGTGATGCAGACGACCTGCTGCGTAAGATCAAAGCGGCTCAGTATGTTGCTGCTCACCCAGGTGAAGTATGTCCGGCTAAATGGAAAGAAGGCGAAGCGACTCTGGCTCCTTCTCTGGATCTGGTTGGCAAAATCTAAGCCTGACCATCCTTGTGCTCTTATGGAGGCCTCCCGCTGGGAGGTACTCCATAGGTCAACCGGAAACAGCACTATTTTTTGTTCATAGAATTTTGTTCATAGAAATAGCCTGTTTCATTCACGGATACGGGGTGTCTGATCCCGTGACTGATCAGCATTAAACACTGGTGTGTGTTTGACCAACTATCTTGAAAACTACCGGCCGTCAGCCTCCAGTGATTCCATCAATAAACAGGAGAGTTTCCATGTTAGACAATGCAATGAAACAACAGCTGCAAACTTACCTGCAGAACCTGAAAACCCCGGTTGAGCTGATCACCGTATCCGATGACAGTGTAAAAGCGAAAGAATTAACGGCTTTGGCGGATGAGATTGCTTCTCTGTCCGACAAAGTCAGCATCGCCCAAGCCGGTGAACAACATCAGGGTGAGCGTAAACCGACTCTAATAGTTCGCTCGGTAGAAAAAGGCAGTGAGCTGCGTTTTGCCGGTATCCCGATGGGACACGAATTTACCTCTTTGGTGCTGGCGCTGCTGCACAGCGGCGGTCATCCGATGAAACTGGATGAAGAGGTAATCGAACAGGTGCGCAATCTGGACGGCGAGTACAACTTTGAGACTTATATCTCTCTGAGCTGTCAGAACTGCCCGGATGTGGTGCAGGCACTGAATATGATGGCGGTGATCAACCCGAATATTCATCACGTGATGATTGATGGTGCGCTGAATCAGGATGAGGTCAACGAACGCAACGTCATGGCAGTACCATCGGTTTACCTGAATGGTGAAAACTTCAGCCAGGGCCGTACTACTTTGTCTGAGATTCTTGCCAAACTGGATACCGGAGCATCTAAGCGTCAAGCTGAAAGCCTGAACGCCAAACAAGCCTACGATATGTTGGTCGTAGGTGCCGGTCCTGCGGGTTCTGCCGCTGCGGTGTATACCGCCCGTAAAGGTCTGCGTACCGGTCTGGTAACCAGTCGTTTTGGTGGTCAGGTTGCCGATACAGTAGGCATTGAGAACTTTATCTCAGTAAAAGCCACTGAAGGTCCACGTTTAGTGGCTCAGCTGGAAGAGCATGTGCGTGATTACGATGTGGATATCATGCAGAACCAAGCGGTTTCCGCTGTCACAGGTGCCAAACAAGTGGGTGGCCTGATTGAAGTGACACTGGAAAACGGTGCGATTCTGAAAAGCCGCAGCGTGCTGCTGGCTACCGGTGCCCGCTGGAGAGAGATGAACGTTCCGGGCGAGCAGGAATACCGTGGCAAAGGCGTGGCCTACTGCCCACACTGTGATGGTCCGCTGTTTAAAGGCAAGCGTGTCGCGGTCATTGGCGGTGGTAACTCGGGTATCGAAGCCGCGATTGATCTGGCCGGTATTGTAGAGCATGTGACTGTACTGGAGTTCAGTGATGTACTGCGCGCTGATGAAGTGCTGCAAAAGAAAGCACGCTCCATGGGTAATATCGACATCATTATGCAGGCCCAAACCACAGAAGTGGTCGGTGATGGTCAACGCGTTACAGGCCTGAATTACACCGATCGTGTCAGTGGTGAGAGCAAACAGGTTGAGCTGGCCGGTATCTTTGTTCAGATCGGTCTGGTGCCAAACACTGAGTTCCTGAAGTCAGAGGGCAACGAAGGTGTAGAACTGACACCTCGGGGTGAAATTGTGGTCGGCCGTCGTGGTGAAACCAATATTCCTGGTGTCTTTGCAGCCGGTGATGTCACCGACTCCCCATACAAGCAGATTATTATCGCTATGGGTGATGGTGCTAATGCAGCGCTGGGCGCATTTGATTATCTGATTCGTACCCCGGTTGCTGAAACTGAAATCGAAAATGTTGAAGAGGTTGAACTGGCCTGAACTCATTCACCTGATCGGCACTCCGTTAAAACCGATTAACGCTTTCTACTGGTTCTTCTCGCGAGGTCCAGTGTCTACGTCAGGTGGGACCTGAACTCCCTACCTGGCGTATTCTTTCCGAAGGGGATTTCCCCTTCGGATTTTTTATTTTCTAAATCAGCAAATTCTGATTAATTAAACCGTCAATTCATTATGCTGAAAGGGTGTTTAATGCCGATATAAATCTGGAAGCAGGATTTTTCAGAAATGGACTATACAAGGAGTGTTTTTATGGATATCTCATCCAGCCACCTATTCAATCGTTTTTTTAAAACTGGGGCCAGCACTCAGCCTAACCAATCCCAACTCTCAGCTCCTACAGGCATACGCCAGTCGATTGATGCCATCGATAATGAAACACTTGCATCCCAGTCAAGGCAACCACAAGAAAAAGATGGCACACAGTTCATCTATGCAGGTCTGGATTCCTCGGGGCACGGGCATTACTTTTCTGCAGAACGACAAGAAGCAATTGATGCTGTATTGGAGCGTCTTAGCCCTGAACAGCAACATGCAATAAGAGGAAATAGCCGTTTAAATATTGATCTGATGGAAAATGATCAGTTCACTGAATTCGCCAATAGCCTGACGGATGAGGAGTTGAATAAGGCCATAGACGCTTTCATTGGTTTAGCTACTTCAGCCGAACTCAGAATTATGTACAGAGCCGACATATTATCCCCAGCCAATGCCATGTCTGACTTTATGGATATCGTTTCTGCTGCTGAACCTGAGCTGCGCCAGCAGATACTGGACCAGGCAGTACAATATGCCAGTAAAGTTCACCCGGGAGACAGTCAGCAAACTTATACGCAAAATGGGCATACTAAGGAGATCAGGCAAACAGCTAACGATCTTGTTAATTTTGTCGGGCAATTAAAGAATCATGATAATCCTGAGCGCTTAATCAATAACCTGCAACAATTGAGTGCAACAAATCAGAGCCACCTTCTGGAAATTTATAGTTTAGATCAATCGCTGGGAGATCGAGTAAGTAGCACATTACAAAATCATAATCTCTCTGATGATGTCCAGGGCCAACTACTTGAGTTTCTGAGTTCTGTTTCGAAGGAAACAGCAGCCTGGACTAAAGGGTTTGAGCTAAGTAATAGGGCTCCAGATGATGACGCAACAGTAATTATCGATATAGATGATTTTTTCTATAAAGTGGGCTATGAAATGATGACAGATACTTTGGATCTGATAGAAAATTATAGCTTTACGGATGAGCAACTATTAAAAATGACTGCAGAGCTTAGTAGTCTGGACCGTAGTAATCAAAGAGCTTACCTGGAAATCACCACAACAGGATTCAAACGCCTGTTTGGCAATGAAAATTCTCATCCAATCGATATGTCGGAGCATGAAGAAGCCTTCGCCACAATCTCAGCACTGAGAGAAGATGAAGATACACGTAATCTGGTCTTTTTCTCACGGATGGGCGAACAAAGAATGAACGATAATGGGACAGGATCAAATTTTTACTACTTAAAAGGGCGTGATGAGTCCGCTAAGGATTTAACTGAAACGGTCGAAGCACTGGTCACTCATGCTTGGCTAAACCAGAAGAAAAATAGTAATGGTGATATCAGTGATACCCTGCAATTGGTTAAGCAACTTGGTCAGTTATCTGCAAAAGAAAGAGATGCCAGTGTGGATCGAGTCTGGGCTTTGAGCTTTGTCGATGAGCCTTTAATTAATCAAGATCACTTATCATAACAGCGTATCGGCTGACGATAAAAAAGCCCCGCTGAGGGTGCGGGGCAAATAAGAACTTCTGTACCGGGCACCTGCCTTGTGGCGTGCAGGGCCGGTAACAGAGAGTACTTGACGACAAGGGTTTGCGATTAGTCCTGGTAAGCTTCTATGCTTGGGCAGGAGCAAATAAAGTTACGGTCACCGTATACGTTGTCGACACGGTTAACCGTCGGCCAGTACTTACTGGCACGGGTGTGTGCTGTTGGGAATACCGCTTCCTCTTGTGAGTAAGGACGCTCCCAGGCGCTGGTCAGATCAACCATGGTGTGTGGCGCATTCACCAGAGGGTTGTTGTCTGCTGGCCACTCACCACTTTGAACTTTCTCAACTTCCGCACGGATCTTAATCATCGCTTCGATAAAGCGATCCAGCTCAGCCTTGGACTCAGACTCAGTCGGCTCGATCATCAGTGTACCGGCAACAGGGAAAGACATGGTCGGCGCGTGGAAACCGTAGTCCATCAGACGCTTAGCGATATCTTCTTCGCTGACACCAGACGCTTCTTTCAGCGGACGGATATCAACGATGCACTCGTGAGCCACCTTGTTGTTGCGGCCACGGTACAGGACTGGGTAGTGGTCAGCCAGTTGCTCAGTCAGGTAGTTAGCGTTCAGAATCGCCACTTCTGTTGAGTGCTTCAGACCGTCTTTACCCAGCATACGGTTGTACATCCAGGTGATCGGCAGGATCGCAGCAGAACCGTAAGGCGCAGCCGATACCGCACCGTTCTCTGGGTTCAAACCTTCAACCGGGCTTACCTTGTGGCTGGCCAGGAAAGGGGCCAGGTGTTTCTTAACACCGATAGGCCCCATACCAGGACCACCACCACCGTGTGGAATGGCGAAAGTTTTGTGCAGGTTCAGGTGAGATACGTCAGAACCCATTTGACCCGGCTTAGAGATACCGACCTGTGCGTTCATGTTCGCACCGTCCATATACACCTGACCACCAAACTTATGAATGATCTGGCAGATCTCAACGATATCTTCTTCGTAAACACCGTGAGTGGATGGGTAAGTCACCATCAGTGCTGATAGGTTGTCTGCGTGCTGTTCCGCTTTTTCAGCCAGATCAGCAACGTCAACGTTACCGTTTTCATCACACTTGGTCACAACGATTTTCATGCCCATCATCGCTGCTGTCGCCGGGTTAGTACCATGCGCAGACGATGGAATCAGACATACGTTACGGTGACCTTCACCGATGGATTCCTGATACTTACGGATCGCCAGCAGACCGGCGTACTCACCGGATGCACCAGAGTTTGGCTGCAGAGACATTTCGTCGTAACCGGTGATTTCTACCAGTTGCTCTTCCAGCTGGCTCAGCATCTTGTGGTAACCCACAGTCTGATCTGTAGGGGCAAACGGGTGGATGTTGGCAAACTCAGGCCAGGTCACAGGGATCATCTGTGCGGTAGCATTCAGTTTCATGGTGCAGGAACCCAGTGGGATCATGCCATGAACCAGAGAGTAATCTTTGTTTTCCAGTGACTTCATGTAACGCAGCATCTCTGTTTCTGAGTGGTGCGTGTTGAATACTGGGTGAGTCAGGATTGCATCTTCACGACGCATCGCCGCTTTAATACCGGTTTCTGCGCCCGCAGTGATGCTTGTGTCGATTGCAGTAACGTCCAGACCGTGGCCTTCGCCCAGAATGATGTCGAACAGTTGAGCAACATCTGCCGCAGTTGTGGTTTCGTCCAGGCTTACACCCAACTTGCCACCTTCGATCTGACGGAAGTTACAACCGTTATCCAGTGCTTTCTGGTAAACCGCTGCATCAGCAGCAAAAGTCAGGGTATCGAAGTAGGTATCGTTAGTGGCAACACCTTTCTCTTTCAGACCCAGAGCCAGAATAGCGGTCAGACGGTGAACACGCTCAGCGATACGCTTCAGACCCTCTGGACCGTGGTATACGGTGTAGAAGCTTGCCATGTTGGCCAGCAGTGCCTGTGCAGTACAGATGTTAGAGGTCGCTTTCTCACGACGGATGTGCTGCTCACGGGTCTGCATCGCCATACGCAGGGCCTGGTTACCGTTGACATCAACGGATACACCAATGATACGGCCGGGTACGGAACGCTTCAGTTTTTCACTCGCGGCGAAGAAAGCGGCGTGTGGGCCACCAAAGCCCATAGGTACACCAAAGCGCTGAGAAGAACCCAGAACAATGTCGGCACCCAGCTCGCCAGGGGATTTCAGCAGTACCAGAGACATGATGTCTGCAGCAACCGCTACCATCGCATTCTGAGCTTTCGCTTCGGTCACCACGGCAGCGATATCTGTGATATCACCGAAGGTGCCTGGGTATTGCAGCAGCACACCAAACGGGTCGTATTCGCCCAGCTTGTCAGCAGAGTCTACAACCACCTCATAACCGAAGTATTCTGCACGGGTTTTGATTACGTCCAGAGTCTGTGGGTGTACGTCGCTTGCCACGAAGAACTGATCGCTCTTCTTGCGGTTAGAGCGCTTACACAGAGTCATCGCTTCTGCAGCAGCAGTCGCTTCGTCCAACAGGGAGGCGTTTGCCAGATCCATGCCGGTCAGGTCCATCACCATCTGTTGGTAGTTCAGCAGGGCTTCCAGACGACCCTGAGAAATTTCAGGTTGGTATGGCGTGTAGGCAGTGTACCAGCCAGGATTCTCCAGAACGTTACGCAGGATCACATTCGGTACGAAGGTATTGTGGTAACCCATACCGATATAGGATTTGTTAACTGTGTTTTGGTCTGCCAGAGCTTTCAGCTCAGCCAGGGCAGCCACTTCAGTGATACCCAGATCCATGTCCAGAGCGTCGTCCAGACGAATAGAGCCCGGTACGGTTTGCTCAATCAGTTCCTGCAGGGTGCTGACACCCAGTGAGTCCAGCATCGCCTGTTGCTCTGCTGCATCCGGGCCCACGTGACGATGAGTAAATTCGTTGTGTTGTTCCAGTTCACTCAGTGCGCGCGTATCAACTGCCATTTTTTCCAACCTGTTTTAATCGGATCAGTCTCAGTGGCTGACACTGATCCTTGTTTATCTTATTCAATCCTGTCCAGGACAGGACTGGTTTCAGATTCAAGAAGAGGGGCTATCTTATTTTGAAAGCTCAGCGCCAAAAGACTTGGAATCTGAGCCCTTCATAACCGGAGGGTTTCTAACTGCAGTGCCTCCGGTAAATTAATTACTCTTCTTCAGCAACCTTAGCTTCGTATGCTTCTGCATCCAGCAGGTTTTCCAGTTCAGCGCTATCAGCCAGTTTGATTTTGGCAATCCAACCGTCTGCAAAAGGATGCTCGTTAACCGTTTCAGGGGCATCTTCCAGTGCTTCGTTTACTTCAACCACTTCACCTGATACCGGAGAGTAGATGTCAGAAGCGGCTTTTACCGATTCAACCAGTGAGAACTCTTCACCCGCTTCTACTTCACGACCCACTTCTGGCAGCTCAACGAATACTACGTCACCCAGCTGCTCCTGAGCGTGGTCAGAAATACCGACGGTTACAGTACCGTCACCATTGTCCAGAACCCACTCGTGAGAAGCTGCATATTTCAGATTGCCAGGTACGTTGCTCATATCTAAATCCTCGGTGTTAAATACATTGGATGGCAGGATGGAAAGTAGTGAGGCCAGCTGCCGCCAGTGATTATCTTCAAAACTTAGCAGTACTCAATGCGCAATAGTGCTTTTTTTTCACTATTACCGTACTGCCAACACTTTATTTGTAAAAAACGGTACTTTTAGGCTGTAAAGCATCCATTAACGGTACAGCGGGAAACGTTCGCACAGTGCTTTAACCTGTGCACGAACACGCTCTTCTGCTGCACTGTTATCTTCCGGATTCGCCGCCAGGCCATCCAGTACATCACCAATCAGATTGCCGATCAGACGAAACTCTTCTTCACCGAAACCACGGCTGGTGCCCGCAGGCGTACCCAGACGGATACCAGACGTTACCATTGGCTTTTCAGGATCAAATGGAATACCGTTTTTGTTACAGGTGATACCGGCACGCTCCAGAGATTCCTCTGTGGCGTTACCTTTCAGACCTTTAGGGCGCAGATCAACCAGCATCAGGTGCGTATCAGTACCGCCGGTGACGATATCGCAACCGCGCTCAACCAGCGTCTCAGCCAGTACTGCTGCGTTTTTAACCACCTGCTTGATGTAATCTGTGAACTCAGGCTGCAATGCTTCACCAAAAGCCACGGCTTTAGAGGCGATCACGTGCATCAGAGGGCCACCTTGCAGACCTGGGAAGACCGCAGAGTTGATCTTCTTACCCAGTTCCAGATCGTTAGACAGGATCATACCGCCACGGGGACCGCGCAGGGTTTTATGTGTCGTCGTTGTAACGATATGCGCATGTGGCAACGGGCTAGGGTGCTGACCTGTGGCAATCAGACCGGCGATGTGCGCCATATCCACCATCAAGTATGCGCCTACTTTGTCAGCGATCGCACGGAAACGAGCAAAATCGATCTGACGGGGGATTGCAGAGCCACCGGCAATAATCAGCTTTGGCTGACACTCCACTGCTTGTGCTTCAACCGCATCGTAGTCGATGCGCTGAGTCTCACGGTCAACACCGTATTGCTCCGCATTGAACCATTTACCGGATTGAGCAGGGCGTGCACCGTGAGTCAGGTGACCACCGGCATCCAGAGACATACCCAGAATAGTGTCGCCAGGCTGCAGCAGAGCCATAAAAACGGCACCGTTAGCCTGTGCACCCGAGTGAGGCTGTACGTTGACATACTCGCAGTTGAACAGTTGTTTGGCACGCTCAATCGCCAGCGCTTCCACTTCATCAACGTATTCACAACCACCGTAGTAACGACGACCTACGTAACCTTCAGCGTACTTATTTGTCAGCTCGGTTCCCTGGGCCTGCATTACCGCTTTAGAGACGATATTCTCGGAAGCGATCAGCTCGATACCGTCTTCCTGGCGGTGGAATTCACGCTCAATGGCCGCTTTGATTGCCGCATCGCTATCCGCCAGATTACTGGTAAAGAACTTTTCGCTTACTGCGTCGTTTCTGTACAGTTCACTCATGCTCATGGTGTCTATCTCTGTTTCTTATTTTAAAAAAGCTGCGGTAACATGAGGGGATGCCACCGCTGCGGTTGTGTGCCCTTTAACAAGCTACTGCATTTACAGCTAAACCTCCGGTAGAGGTTTCTTTGTATTTATCCTGCATATCCAGACCGGTCTGACGCATGGTCTCAATCACCGAATCCAGAGATACATGGTGCTGACCGTCGCCACGCAGGGCCAGACGGGCCGCGTTGATCGCTTTTACAGCACCCATGGTATTACGTTCGATACAAGGCACCTGCACCAGACCACCCACAGGGTCACAGGTCAGGCCCAGGTTATGTTCCATACCGATCTCGGCCGCGTTCTCAACCTGTTCATTGTTACCGCCCAGTACCGCACACAGTGCACCGGCAGCCATAGAGCAGGCCACGCCAATCTCACCCTGACAGCCGACTTCGGCGGCAGAGATTGAGGCATTTTGCTTGTACAGCATGCCAATGGCGGCTGCCGTTGCCAGGAAGCGTACGATGCCATCTTCGTTGGAACCCGGAACAAAACGGTCATAATAGGCCAGCACCGCAGGAATCACCCCGGCTGCACCATTGGTGGGGGCTGTTACCACACGACCACCGGCAGCGTTTTCTTCATTCACGGCAATGGCGTACAGGTTGACCCAATCCATCACCGACAGCTGATCTTTCAGCGCTTTTTCCGGCTTTTCCGTCAATTCACGGTACAGCTCGTTAGCGCGACGTCTTATCTTTAAACCACCGGGTAAGATCCCGGTTTGCTGGTAGCCACGGCGAATACAGTTATCCATCACATGCCAGATGTTCAGCACTGCTTCGTTTACTTTCTCTTCTGAGCCCAAGCGTGCTTTTTCGTTCGCCAGCACAATATCCGCAATACTCAGGTTTTCCTGACGACAAACTTTTAATAACTCAACGCCATTGTTGAATCGATAAGGTACACTGCTATCGGAGCCTGCAGCCCCTTTCTGATCCACCTCGGCATCACTCAGTACAAAACCACCGCCAATGGAATAGTAGATGCTATCCAGAGTCACTATGCCTGCAGCATCAAAGGCATAAAAGCGCATACCGTTTGGATGCTTTGGCAGGGATTCGCCAAAATTGAAGGGCAGATCACTTTTACGGTTAAAAGGAATCAGGCGCTCGCCAGCCAGATTCAACTCACCCTGCTCATCAATCTGCTGAATATATTCAGCGACTTTATCCGGGTTAACCAAGTCGGGCTGCTCACCCAACAGGCCCAGTAATATAGCGATATCGGTGGCGTGTCCTTCACCTGTCATGGCCAGAGAGCCATATAAATCGACCTTGACACGGGCAGTGCCCGTTAACAGGTCTTTTTCACGCAGCTCATCAAGAAAGCGGTTGGCCGCTACCATAGGACCAACGGTGTGAGAGCTGGATGGGCCGATGCCCACCTTGAACAGATCAAAGATGCTGAGCGCCATTGCTCTGGCCTCCGATTTTTTATTGTTTAATTACTGGGAGACATGTCGGGTTTATTGATGACCTGACTTATTTCTATTGCAAAGCACTCAAACAAAAGTTTCTCTTCACCAAAGTGCTGCATTTTGCAGCGAAATACTTTTGTTTAAGTGGGTAAAAATCACGTTGATACTTTATAAACCGATACATCATTAAGAGCAGGCTTTGAAAAACGGCCATGTATAAGTGCTTGTTTAACAGCGCCTGCACACTTAAAAACCACTGCTTTTCGTCTCAGAGACGACACCCCTATCGTGGGTCGTTTAAGACCCGAACTCTCATGAAAAGCAGTGGAGTGCACCATTAAGGCTCAGACTAGCAATAGATTTTATAATTGGCAACAAAAATTTCCTATAGGAAACTTATTTATATTTTGTTGATACAGGGACTACATTGTTTCTTTAAAAGAGACCTGTGCTTGTGTACCATTTTTGAAAATAGCATCCTGGTGCCACACCGGGAGCGAAGGAGTAGAAGTTAAATGCCTGACGAGCCACATTTCTTAAAAGAAGAAAAAGTCCAGATTAGTCGTGCTGAGGCGGATGCTGAAGCTCATGTCGAACCTCTGCAGTTAGGGCAGCGGGTACGTGAGATTCGTTTGAGTCAAAGCCTGACTCTGGAAGAAGCCAGTAAGCTGACCGGCCTTGCCCGTTCCACTCTGTCTAAAATTGAAAATGAGCAGATCTCACCGACATTTTCCGTTGTAAATAAGTTGGTCAAGGGGTTAGGGATTGATATCCCACAGCTGTTCAGCGAGCCGACTCGCGGTATGGGAGCTGTAGGTCGTCGTGATATTACCCGTAAGGGTGAAGGTACACCGCATCCTACGCCCACTTATGAACATGAACTGCTGGCGACTCAGCTGACTAAAAAGAAGATGATTCCCTATCGTACAACGGTCAGAGCCCGCTCTTTTGAAGAGTACCCTGAGTGGGTGCGCCATGATGGAGAAGAGTTTATGTATGTGGAAAGCGGCTCTGTGTTGCTCTATACCGAGTTCTATGAGCCGATTGAGCTGATGTCCGGTGACTCTGCTTATTATGATTGCGCGATGGGTCATGCACTGGTATCCACCAGTGATGACGATGCGATAGTGATCTGGGTGACGGCGTAAGCGCCGTTTCCCGCTTTTCTTTTTCTTTTCTCTTCTTTTTTCGGCCCTTTTAATCCTCGTATCTTATTATCAAATTGATTATTTAGCCTGATATTTCCCCTGAGTTAGTTTCGAAGTGAGGCTCACGCTGAATCAGCCTTTGAGTGGAACATCGTAATTACCAAATTCCCTCCCTTGGCGAACCTTTAAGTATTTATTTCTCTGAATTTCCGATCGTACACGCTTTTCCAGATATTATTTTCCTTTGAGAAACCTAAGCGCGGCCTTTATTGTTGTGGATAAGCCGGTGTTTCGGGATTTTTACAACACCCAACGATGTCACTCAATCTTAATAACCCATTGAAAATAAAGATTTTTATTATCTTTTCCATGATGCAATACGACCTGAATTGGAAAAAAATCTTGCATCAGGTTTTCTATTGGTCTAATTTGTTTCCTATTGGAAACTTGAGATCTGTACAGATCTTTACCATCGACTTGATGTTTTCATTCACAAAGGGGATATGTACTCCAGTGTTACCGGCCAGGGGTGTTTTCAGGAGGCCGGGGCTGCTTGGGTTTAGCAACGGCTGATCAGGCTAGGGTAGAACGTCTGATTCAGTATAAACAGCACGCTGAGTACATATTTTCCCAACCCATAAAAATTCAAAGAGGTTCGATATGGCTGAAACACAGGGTGCTCTGAAGAAAACGCCTTTGTTTGATCTTCACGTAGAGCTGGGCGGTAAAATGGTACCTTTTGCCGGTTATGAAATGCCTGTGCAGTACCCGCTGGGTGTTAAAAAGGAACACCTGCAAACTCGTGAAAAAGCGGGGCTGTTTGATGTTTCCCATATGGGCCAGGTAAAGCTGACCGGTGCGAATGCCGCAGCGGCTTTAGAGAAGCTGGTGCCAGTTGATATCATTGATCTGCCTGTGGGTAAACAGCGCTATGCCATGTTTACCAACGAAGAAGGCGGCATCATGGATGACCTGATGGTGACCAACTACGGTGACTGGATCTATGTGGTCGTTAATGCCGCATGTAAAGAGCAAGATGTCGCTCACATGCAGGCTAATCTGGGTGATGACGTTACACTGGAAGTGCTGGACGACCGCGCTCTGGTGGCGATTCAAGGTCCTGAAGCGGCCCAGGCCGTGGCCCGTCTGGCACCGGAAGTGAATGAAATGGTGTTTATGGATTCCCGTCAGATGCAGATCGACGGCGTCGACTGCCTGGTATCCCGTTCGGGCTACACCGGTGAAGATGGTTTTGAGATCTCTATCCCATCTGCCGACGCTGAGCGTCTGTGTCGCCTGTTCCTGGATCAATCTGAGATTGAAGCCACTGGCCTGGGTGCCCGTGACTCTCTGCGTTTAGAATCGGGTCTGTGTCTGTATGGCCACGACATCGATACGACGACGACTCCACTGGAAGGCAGCCTGATCTGGGCAATCTCCAAATGTCGTCGTGCAGACGGTGAGCGTGCGGGTGGTTTCCCAGGGGCTGAGAAAGTACTGTCTCAGATCACTAACAAAGACTGGACTCGTAAGCGTGTCGGTCTGTTGGGTGAAGGTCGTGCACCGGTACGTGAAGGTGTAGAGCTGTTTGACGAAGCCGATAACAAGATCGGTGTTGTCACCAGTGGTACTTTTGGTCCGACTGTCGGTAAGCCTGTTGCAATGGGTTATGTCGCCACTGAATTCAGTGCGCTGGAAACCGTTGTTTACGCTGAAGTACGTGGCAAAAAACTGCCAATGACCGTATCCCGCATGCCTTTCATTGAACAGCGTTACTACCGCGGCTAATCCGCCCGGATAGCTCTGCTTCCTATCTGTAAAACCGGTAAAGGTTTGTCCGACCTTTACCGGCCCTAAGCATAAAAACAATTACACCCGTGAGGTGACGTATGGAATTGATTCCTTTAACCGAGCTTAAAGGCGAATCCAAGATGGCGCGTCTGCGTCATAAGCCTGACCCAGAACGCAAACGCCTGAGAAAACCTGAGTGGATTCGAATCGATCCGCACAGTAATGGCAATGTGAATAAAGTCAAAAAGCAGCTGCGTGACCTGAATCTACACACGGTGTGTGAGGAAGCCTCCTGTCCGAATCTGGCAGAGTGTTTCAGCAAGCGTACCGCCACCTTTATGGTGATGGGCGCGATCTGTACCCGTCGTTGTCCGTTCTGTGATGTGGCCCATGGCCATCCTATGGCCCTGGACCCGGAAGAACCCCGTCATGTGGCAGAATCGATTCAAAAGATGGATCTGCGTTATGCCGTGATCACCTCGGTGGATCGTGATGATCTGCGTGACGGTGGTGCCGAGCATTTTGCTGAGGTAGTACGTGAAGCCCGTGCATTAAACCCGGAACTGACCGTAGAGATTCTGGTACCAGACTTCCGTGGCCGCCTGGAGCTCGCTCTGGAAAAGCTGGGCGAGCATCTGCCTGATGTACTGAATCACAACCTGGAAACCGTACCGTCACTGTATAAGTCTGTGCGCCCAGGGGCGGATTACCACTGGTCGCTGAATCTGTTGTATCAATTTAAGCGTCTTCATCCTGAAGTCACCACCAAATCTGGCCTGATGGTCGGTTTGGGTGAAACCAAGGAAGAGATGATTCAGGTGATGAAAGACCTGAGAGCAAACAAGGTCGATATGCTGACCATCGGTCAGTATCTGCAGCCAACCAAATACCATCTGGCAGTTGAGCGTTACGTAACGCCGGAAGAGTTTAAAGAATACGAAAAGATCGGCATGGAGCTGGGCTTCACCAATGTGGCCAGTGGTCCTATGGTGCGCTCTTCTTACCATGCGGATCTGCAAGCCAGCGGCGAGCGTGTCGGTAAAGATCTGGGCGTTGAGGTTTAAGGTATGAATATGGCAAGTACAGTACAAACCATCAATAACCGTCTGGTGCACATTAACCTGTCTCTACAGGTTGATAGTGCCGGTGACGTCGGTGCCATTATGATGCGCGAGCGCCCCTTTGTTGGTGAGCTGAATCTGGATATCGACCCGGACAATCTATCCTTTCTGATTGCGGTAGGGGATGTCACAGGTGCCGCTCAACCGCTGGCGGTAAGTCGTATCTCCTGCATCGGTCGTTTGGCTATCCTGTGGCTGGATGTCAACCGTTGGCTGGTACTGCCACCAACGGGCAGTCATCTGTCGGTGCGTCAGGCACTGACCGATACCTTTGGTCAGGATATTCGTTTTAATACCGAAGACGAGCAGATGCACGCAGAGCTGACCGAAGCTGCGGTACGTTATCTGCTGGAAAGTGAAAATACCCAGGACGGTCACAATGAAGCGGCGGATCGTCGTATGGCCAGCCATCAACGTCTGCTGGATGAAGGAGTGATTATTCAGTCACCTTGTGATCAGCAGGAGTATGACATTCTGGTACGTGATCGATGTGCTGAACACCTTTGGCAGTGGATGAGTCATCAGCAAAGTCCGCAGGTGGTTAACGCTTAACGGCCTGTGGTCAACAGTTAAACCCTAAACGTCAGATTTCACACATCAGATGTTGCTGCCAGTCATGCCTTGTGTGTGCCATGCAGAAGAAAAATAGCCGCATAGAAGATAGAAAGTAGGAAGTTATGTCGATCTATACCCTGGTCTCTCATTCCGAGCTGGAAGAGTATCTGACCCAATATGACATCGGTACTCTGGTGAGCTTCAAAGGCATTGAAGCCGGGGTGGAAAATACGAACTATTTTGTCACCACCAGTGCCGGTGAATATGTGCTGACACTGGTGGAGTCCGTGTCCGCTGAAAAGCTGCCATTTATTCTGGGGTTTGTCGCTCATCTGTCTGACTCTCAGGTGGATGTGGCGCAACCGATCGCTAATCGTGCCGGTCAGCTTTTTGGTGAACTGAATCAGCGACCAGCGGTATTTATGCGTCGTCTTTCCGGCGCACCGCTGGATATTCCGACACAAACTCAGTGCGCGGTAATTGGCCGTACCCTGGCGGCCAGTCACCAAGCCGCCGATCAGTTACCAGCGGATGCTTATCAGAATACCTATGAGTGGAGTTGCGAAGTGCGTGACCGTGTTTGGCCTAAGCTGTCTGAACATGAGCAAGCCAAGTTGCAACAGGCAGTGCAAGCTGCCGGTGAACTGCCGTGGGCGGAGTTACCCACAGGCCCGGTCCATGCCGATCTGTTCCCGGATAATGCGCTGTTTGAGGGTGATGAACTGTCCGGTTTGATCGATTTCTACCATGCTTGCTCAACGCCGTATCTGTACGATCTGGCGGTCAGTCTGAATGCCTGGTGTTATAACGAAGCTACGCAAGAGTATGATCAGGAAAAATCTGCAGCCTTGTTGGACAATTACAATAGGGTGCGCCCACTGAATGAGCTGGAACAACAATGCCTGCCTGAGATGCAGAAGGTTGCGGCACTGCGCTTCTGGTTGTCTCGTCTGCGTGACAAGCTGTTTCCAAAGGATGGTGAGTTTATCACCGTCAAAGATCCAAACGGCAAACTGCAACTGCTGGAGCGTTTAAGCGCTTAAAGCAGACTTTATACTCTTTGCACTGGGATCAAACCAAACCTGGTAAGTTGTTGTTGGAGAAGCTGAAAGACACCTTCCGGCAACCATATGGTATCGGAGTTAGTGTCGGATGGCGCTCCGCTTATTCAGCCTACTCTGATATCAAGAAACTTATCGGGAATGGTATTAGTCATCGTTAAGGAATTTTATAGTCAGGGTTCACGCCTGTCGGCAACACTTGATAGACCTCGCCTAAAGCCTCTTTTAACTCGCCACTGCCTCTTAACTCCTCAATATGGCGGGATAATTCTTCCTCAACCTTTTGACTGATCCCCCGACAGAGAAACGAATCTGGATGTACCACAACAGGGTGTGTAGCCTCATGGGGATATGGTGCAATATCTTTCTCTTTAAAGTAGAGATAGGCATCCGGTGTGTAAGCCACAACGGCACTGACACGCCCCTGTTTCAACATATTGAAAGCAACATCCAGCGAGTCGACAAAGACTAATTGTATGTTTAATGCCCGCGCCCGCTGAAAGAAGGTTTGCCCAAAGGGTAGGCCTCTGCGCAAGGCGACACTTTTCTCTGCTAATGAGGAAAGAGTTAAAACCGGTGGCGTGTTGTAGTCCGTAAACACATAGGGCATCGCCATATTGATGGCGGGTAAGTTGACTAAATTTAAGTCAGATTGTTCTGAGAATGAATAAAACTCGCTATTGCCATTCACGGGGCTCAGGCAACATCTCTCGCAGTGGAGAAAACGATGTATCGCCCTTTGCGCTGGCAGTACCGTTAATTCTAACCGTGCTGTTGTTGAGTTGATCTTTTTAACCACACGATCATAAGCCCCAGAATGGCTCCTTTCATGTATACCGGGAATATCAAAGGCATACAAAGGAATCTGTTCAGCTTGAGCTGAAACTACACAGGTATAGGTCAGAACCATTAAAAAAGTGCAAATTATACGGGGGTACATGTGACTTATCACACCTTAGTCAAGTTATGATGAGGGGATTCTTACAGCCTTAAGATTCCGTCCATAGCACCATTCAGCTAACCATAGGTATAACATGCGGGTATCGAAAAAGAATGTCTATTCTCCCTTTATTGTATAGACAGAGTTATTGCATAGACAGAGTGGCTATGCAGAGCTAATTCTTAGTTGAAAAAGCCCTTTCTCCGATACCAAGGCTTTTATCCTGTAAGCGTAGCACAGCCGCATAAGATATCTAAACTTAAGCGATAAGATACTCTTCATGTTAAACCGTTACACCCATCCCTTGATTAACGGTAAGAAAAGGTACTCATCTCTTGTTGTAAATGACCGGACAGCTCCGCCAACGTATCGCTGATCTGGCGGTTATTGCTGGCTGCGTTAAGATTCGCTTCCATCGCAAATTGGGCTTGTTGCAGCTGCTGTTCAGCGTACTCCATCCTGTTGCTTTGCTGCTGGCTGATCTGAAAAATATCCTTATTCTGCTGATTCAGGGCGTTGATCTGTTGTTCAATGCTGGCAAAGACTTCGTTAATACGGGCGCTCTGTTGCAACCGCTCTGAGGTACGGGTCTGGGTATTGCGGATCACCTGAGTCGCCTGTTGGATCTTATGTTGCAGCTGATCAATCTGTTGATGAATCTGCTCTGCGGACGACTGAGTTTTCAGCGATAGGCTACGTACTTCATCGGCCACAACAGCAAAGCCCCGCCCCTGTTCACCTGCTCGGGCGGCTTCAATTGCGGCGTTAAGCGCCAGTAGATTAGTTTGCGCAGCAATCTCAGCGATACTGGTCATCACCTCACTGATATTTTCGCTGTCTTGCTCCAGCTGTTCAATCTCCTGTACAGCCGTTTCGACATCGTTGATCAGTTGTTTACTGGCTGCTTGGTTCTGGCGCGCCAGGTAAGCGATCTCCTCCGATTGAGCATTCACCTGCTCCGTCATCTCGCGGGCGCTATCCACTTTAGTTTTTACCGTTTGTGAGTGACTGGAAGTATCGCTCAAGGCTTGTTTGAGTTCGCTCAGGCGCTGATCCTGCAAATAACAAGCCTCTAAAGTTTCATTAGCCGTGGTTTTCAGATCACCAGCACTGACTTGCAGACTTTGTGCGGTGTTTGCAGCATGTTTTATGCTGTTTCGGATTTTCTCGATAAAGCGATTAAAGGCCCGGGCCAGTTCTCCCAATTCATCTGGGCTATTGCTGATCAGGCGTGCGGACAGATCACCATCGCCATCCGCAATTTCTGTCATATGCATCAGGAGCAGATTAATACGACTGACGACCCGATAAGCCAACCAGACGCTGCTGATACAGAGGAGAACGCACAATAAGAGTGTTAACACCAGGGTCGTCAGGCGCTTCTCTGCAATAAGGTCCTGAACCTGCTGAGCCGTTTGCTGGTGGATCTCTTCCAGTTGAAGTGTCAGTTGTTGCCCTTGCTTCCTTAGCTGACCCAATGCACCTTTATCCGGTGCCAGCCCAACTTGTTTGGAGAGATCCACAAAGCGACGGAATGTTTGTTCATAACCCTGCATATGCTGGGCAATCTGTTGTTTGACTGGAGTAGAGAGATCACTTTGTTGCAGTTGTTGGTCAAAGCTATCCACAGCCCGTTCAAATTTATCCAGATACTTGAGCTGATGGCGCAACATAAAGTCTTTCTCGTGGCGTCTCAGCATTAACATGGCAGCATTCAGAGCAACCTGATGGCTGGCGTTAATCACCTCTTCCGCTTGATGTACAGCTTCTCTCAACTGGCCATATATCCCGGTTATCGGTGTCAGCCCCAATGCATTCTTTTTTTGCTCCAGCTGCTGGAATGCAGTTTGATAGCTTAGGGCGTCTTGTTTGGCGTTTTGCAGCGCCTGTATAGGTAGTTGTTGCTCGATAAAGGCGGGCTCAAGCTGTTGTAGTGTTTGTTGCAGTTGACCGGCCAGAGCGTGGAACTGATCAGCGGCCCGAGCCTGGTTGTTGAGTGAGAACTCCTGTTCCGCGTGTGCCATTTCCAGCAAGCGGATATGGCTGTTGGCAAGCTGGCTATCGATACGTTTAAGGTTTTCCAGCTGATTCAGGCTGTGGTTAACTAATACCAAAATGGAAAAAAATCCTGCGACACTACCCAAGATTAACAGAATAAAGCGGTACCTGATCGACATGTCAGCTCCCTTGCCCAAATACGCCAGATGATGTGAAGTGGCGTTCAAGCTAAGGCCTGTTTATGACAATTGAGTGACAGCTGCGAGTGGTTTGATGATATTAACGGATAGGCCAATAAAAAAACCGCCAGAGGTCAGCTCCAGCGGTTTTTATCGAAGCAATAATCCAGACCGTTGTTTTGCGACTCTATTCTGGATATTTACCTAAACGCTTAGTTATTAGCGTGTAGTGCTTCGTTCAGCTCAATCGCAGATTTGTTCGTCAGGCACTCAATCGCACCGTTCTGAGAGTTGCGACGGAACAGCAGATCATCTTTACCGGCCAGATCACGGGCACGCGCCACTTCAACCAGTTCACGGTTGTCATCCAGTACGTTCACTTTAGAACCTGCAGTGATGTACAGACCCGCTTCAACGATGCAACGGTCACCCAGAGGGATGCCAATACCGGCGTTCGCACCGATCAGACACTCATCACCCACAGAGATAATGATGTTGCCGCCGCCAGACAGGGTGCCCATAGTGGAGCAACCGCCACCCAGGTCACTGCCCTTGCCTACAAATACACCGGCAGAGATGCGACCTTCGATCATGCCAGGACCTTCGGTTCCGGCATTAAAGTTAACAAAACCTTCGTGCATGATAGTAGTACCTGCCCCCAGGTAAGCACCCAGACGAACACGAGCGGTATCAGCGATACGTGTACCCGCAGGCACCACGTAATCCACCATTTTAGGGAACTTGTCAACACAATCTACGGACAGGGCTTCACCGTTCAGGCGCGCCTGTAGCTGACGCTGTGGCAGTTCTTCCAGGTCGATCGCACCCTGGTTGGTCCAGGCGACGTTAGGCAGAGCGCCAAACATGCCGTTCAGGTTAGCACCGTGTGGCTTAACCAGACGGTGAGACAGCAGGTGCAGCTTCAGATAAACCTCAGCAACCTCTTTAGGATCGGTATCTTCTTCGATGAAAGTCGCTACCAGAGGACGCTTGCTATCAGCAAAGCTGGCAACCAGCTCAGATTGAGCCACCTCACCGGCTTCTTTCAGCGCATTAACCAGAGCTTCAACTTTATCAGTACCAAAAGCCACAACCTGGTTGCCGCCCTGATAGTCCAGAACCTGTGCAACAGTGTCTACCAGGCTAACCGCAGGGGCCAGCAGCGGCTGAGGATAAAACACTTCCAGCCACTCGCCTTTGCTGTTTTGAGTACCTACGCCAAAGCCAAAGCTGAAAAAGGGTGGTGCAGTCATAATCGCTCCCAATGAGATAGAGACAGCACAGCTGCCATGATTAAAGGTTAAGTAGTGAAATTATTCGGCAAAAAATGCCTGGTAGTCGGCGTCTTTAAAGCCTGCTTTAAATGTATTGTCACGGTCTAAGACTGGGCGACGTACCAAGGTTGGCAGTTCTGTCATCAGGGCTACCGCTTTAGCCTGATCCAGATCTGCTTTTTGTTCGTCGGTCAGGTTGCGCCAGCTGGTACTGCGCTTGTTCAGTACATTTTCCCAACCCAAGGCTTCACACCAGGTCGTCACCTGCTGCTCAGTTAAGCCGTCTTTGCGGAAATCGTGGAACTGATAATCCTGCTGATGGGCTTCAAGCCACTTTTTGGCTTTTTTCACCGTATCGCAGTTTGGAATGCCGTAGAGGGTAAGGGCCATAACTACCTGCTCTGTTCGGGCTCATGGAGCCTGATTAACAATCAAATCAGCGGTAACGGCTCTATCCCTCACCGCTGAATAAAAAGAGTGCTTGTTGAATCTGAATTTACAGCGATTCAACAAAAGTACGGATACGCTGCGCCGCTTCAACACACTCATCCAGAGTTGCCACCAGTGCCATACGCACACGGTTGCGGCCTGGGTTTTCGCCATCGATAGTACGCGATAGATAGCTACCCGGCAGCACAGTAACATTTTGCTGAGCAAACAGCTGCTGAGCAAAGGCTTCTTCCTGAATCGGTGTTTCCGGCCATAGATAGAAGCTGGCTTCCGGCTGTTGGAAGTTCAATACCGGTGACAGTATCTCACCTACACGGGCAAACTTCTCGGCGTAAACCACACGATTGGCAATAGTGTGTTCTTCATCATTCCAGGCTTCAATGCTGGCCAGTTGGTGCTGAACCGGCATAGAGCAGCCGTGATAGGTACGGTACAGCAGGAACTTCTGCATCAGTTCCGCTTCACCAGCAATAAAGCCAGAGCGCAGGCCCGGCAGGTTGGAGCGCTTGGACAGGCTGTGGAAGACAACACAGTTTTTGTAGTCATCTCGGCCCAGTTCCGCACAGGCTTGTAACAGGCCTGCCGGTGGGTTCTGCTCATCAAAATAGATCTCTGAGTAACACTCATCAGAGGCAATAACAAAATCATACTGATCAGATAGCGCAATCAGTTTTTTAAGTACATCCATACCGATCACAGCGCCGGTTGGGTTGCCAGGACTACACAGAAACAGCAGCTGCGTGTTATGCCAAACGTCTTCAGGCACTGCATCAAAATCCGGAATAAAGCCATTTTCTGCACGACACGGCATAAAGTACGGCTCGGCACCGGCCAGATAAGCCGCACCTTCGTAGATCTGATAAAACGGGTTGGGTGATGCGATCAATGCACCGGGTTTACGTTCGATCAGCGCTTGAGTAAAAGCAAAGATGGCTTCACGGGTGCCGTTCACCGGCAAGACATGATCGGCAGCAGTCAGAGTATTTTCATTCAGTTTAAAGCGACGCTGACACCAGTTAGCAATCGCTTCACGCAGCTCAGGCAGCCCCTGGGTCGTCGGGTAATTGCTGATGCGATGAATATTGCTGGTCAGACAGTCCAGAACAAACTGAGGCGCAGGGTGGCGTGGTTCACCGATAGACAGCGGGATGTGCTGTAAATCTTCAGGCGCTGTGACCTGAGCTTTTAGCGCAGTCAGTTTTTCAAAAGGATAAGGTTGTAAACGGTTCAAATCTGGGTTCATACCGGAGTCCAGCCAGCTGACAGGTAATGCCATGCTTACCTGTAATTATCTTATACACACCTAAACAAGCTGCTCGATATTATTTGGCCAACGGCTAAATAGATCGGTATTTTGTATGGAGATAGCATTGTTTAAGCGCCTAGGGTTAGTCGGGCATTATAAAGAAGCTACTACAGGGTCACAAATAACCTAAGCGAATTAGATCTATAATAGTTTTTGATCAAACCACTTATCCCAAACAGCCAGTCAGATTCATACATCTCATCGCAAACCGGGTCATCGCTAGCCTGGCAGCAAAAAAGCCACCACCACCCCAAGAACACCGGCCAATATCAAAGGCACACTAGTCTTAAAAACCAGATTACGCCCGCCCAGGGTCCCTGACATGCCGGCTTTTAGCAGAGTATTAACGGTTGCGGCAATGACTATGCCTAAAACCGCCGTTTCTTTCGCCAAGCCCTCACGACTCATACCAGAAAGAGACAGATTAATGGGATCTACATCTGCGATGCCGGAGGCAGCAGCCAGTAATAGAATCCCAGTCTCTCCCAACGTCGCCTGTAAGGCGCTGCTTAACAGTAGGATTGCGGCTAACAAGACACCAAAGGCTAAGGCTGATAATAGCGAGAGAGGAGAAGATGGATGCTTCATATCCTCAGGCACACTGTGATAGCCCTGATACCAGAACCAGAGTGCGGGCAGATAAACGACCACGGCCATTAGCAAAGCCGAAGGGGCCAGTAAAGGCAAGAGCTCAGGGTTAATTACACTGGCAACCAATAGCACCCTGGGATACATAGTGCCACAGGCAAATAACACCCCAGCCGCTAACAAAGGAGAGGCCTGCGGCGCTTGCTTTGCCATACGGGAAAACTGCAGAGTCAGCGCTGTGGATGAGACAAAACCAGCAAAAAAAGCCGTCAGCATGATGCCTTTTTTAGCACCCGCAATTTTCATGGCAAAATAACCAACAAAAGAGATACTGGAGATCAGGACCACCATCCACCAGATCTCATAAGGGTTCAGAGCCTGCCAGGGGCCCATATTTACATCCGGTAATATTGGCAGGACAACCACAGAGATAATCAGCAGTTCAAGCGCCGCCCAGAGCTCTTTTTTCTCCAGTAACCACAACCAGCGGTGTAGCTCTCCTTTTAAACTCAACAACAAGGTTGTCACAACCGCCATAGCCGAGGCTTCTACTGCAAAACCAACCATAACCATAGCGCCGTAACAGAAGGCCAATAACGCTGAAATCAGTGAAGTGAGAGAGACGTTTTTCCTATTGCGATTCACCACATAAGACGCGGTTAAAGCAATGGCCAGAGCCACAAAGAAAACACCAAGCAGATAGCCGCCTAAACTTTGTGCCAGCATCGCTGAAACAGCGCCCAATAGCGCAATCAATCCGTAGGTACGCAAGCCAGCAATACGGGAACCTTCTTTCAGGTCACGATATTTCCAACCTCGCTCCACACCGATAAGAAGTCCCAGAGAGAGCGCTATAGCTAATAAACCAATAGAATGGGTATCACTGATCTGCACGGAAAACTCCTGTTGTCTGTGTTCTTGTCTGCCCTAATGCCTGAAAACTAGGGTAATTGCACTGATCCTCTTATGTGCAAATATCATTTGCAGTAACATAGGGACAAATTTACGATCTATTTGAAGATATTTCTGCATCGATTTATGAAAATTCGTACTCTTTTTACTGCCCTGTTTTCCTGCGTGCTCAGTACGCTACCAGCTACAGCATTGAGTGATATCAGTTTAACCTATCAATCTGTCGCTACACCTGAACATAAAAGCACTGTCTTGGTAAATCAAAACTATATCCGTTTTGAAAACCCTATGACGCCTGACTTTTTCATGCTGTATGACGTTAAACGCCAACGTATGACATTGGTAGATAGCGATCGCCGTAGCTACACCTATCTGGATAAAGAAAGTCTGGAAAGCCTGTCAGAGCAAATTGAAGTAACACGCCAGGCCATTATCGCTGAGCTGAAAGCCGGTATGAAAACGGCGTCTCCGGAAGAAAAAAGCCAAATGGCTGAAATTCTGCAGCAGCTGAAAGAGCTCGCTCTGGCACCATCAAAACAGCTTGTGCGTTATATACCAATGGATAAAACTCAGACGATTAATGGCTATCAATGCCAATTGATCCAAGCATTGGTTAAAAATGATATCCACGCCACCTTGTGTGCCATTGATGCCAAACAAGCTAAGATCTCTGCTGCTGAAATGGCAACCCTGAAATCCTTCCATCACTTTTCCAATAGTGTGCACCAACAGCTTAACCCCGGCGATGCCACAGAACTGCTGTTTATTATGAACAGTGAACAACAACTGCCGGTATCCATTGAACGTCACCTGCCTGCATCAGTAAAAGATGAGTACCATCTGATCGAGGTAAAGCAACTCCAGTTATCACCCGATGCTTTCAAAGTGCCACAGGGCTATGAAATTCAAGACATTGAAAATGCCTTTATTGTTGAGTAACTACCTCAATGAGCGTCTTAACGGAAGAAAAATATCTCTGATATCTGTAACCCCTTAATAAATAAATGTAAATAAATCTGTAACAGAAAAAAAATTTAATGCTAATGTCATTTTTTTCTTTACCGGAGAAAAAAATAGATCTATATAAGCAGACGAGTACATCGCGAAACAAAACTCAGCCAAATTTCTCTTGGCTGAAATCCTGAGAACATGGCATATCTCATTAAGGGCGTTTTTGTTTCGCTACTTATCAACTTTTTTCTGGAGAGATTTATCAATGGGCCGTGAGAGCGTATCCTTTGATTCTGATGACGACCTTCTTGATGATGGTCAGGATAATTTTTCAGCGGAAGAAGAAGAAAAAGAGGTCAAAAAAGGTAAGGCGATGGACAAGCGTCGTTTGATCGAAGATCGCTTAGAGCAACGTCGTTTGCAACGTGCCTTGTATGACGATTACGACAACTTCGACTTAGACGATTATTAAGCAGACCTCTTTGTATAAGGCTGTATACTTTACAGCCTTTGTCCCCCTGTCATCACAGACTTCGAGCAACAGATGTAAGCTCTTATTCCCGCTTATCTTGCATCTGTTGTTTCAACAGCTGTTGCTGGTAATCCAGCAAACGTGCCACATTGTTTTCAAGCCGCGACATCTTGCGTTCCAGATGATCCATACGCTCCAGCAGTTCAGACTCTTTATCAATCACTTCCTCCTCTTCCCGCTCCAAAAAGAAAACGGAGAAGCTGGCGGTTAACAGAGAGAACAAACCAATACCGACCAGAATCAATATCCCTGCAAAGATCTTACCTGCCGGCGTCACCGGAACAAGATCGCCATATCCGACCGTCGTTATAGTCACGAGAGCCCACCAGATACCATCCCAGGGAGTTTCAATAGCAGGGTCAATAGCTGAGATAAAAGCCCCCGACAAACCAATGAACAAAGCACTGATTAACAGTGTTGTACCCAGGTGGTTACGGATCAGAATAGCGCGGACGGTTTTGCCCAGAGGAGCCAGTAAGCCCAACAGTAGCACCACACGCAACATGCGCAATATACCGGTAAAAGCGAGCTCCCCCCACAGCACAGGCAACCCCAGTACAATGATCAGCAGGTTCATCCAGTTCTGACGCAAATAACGTCGGGTATCATCCACCAGAGAGGCGAGCAAGAGCGTTTCCAGTACAAAAAACAACCACACCAGTATATCCGTGATATGGTGCCAATCCTGATTCATGGCTCCGGTAAAACTGGGATACCAACTGATCAACATCCACAGGGCCAGAAATAGCATCGGCCATTCCAAACGTCGCCCCCAACGTCGGGCCGCGTCATTCTCTGAGGGGTCAACACCCGCCAATCCGACCAGACACCCCAAGGCGGATGCTTTCACAAAATCATTCATGGGCTTTACCTCTGACGGACCAAACAGCCTACTTATGACACCTGAAAGCTCGTCTGTTGGGTTTCAGAACGATGCAGGTGCTTACCCCACCAGAGGCCAAACAACAAGCTGGGGCCTAACATCAGGATGCCATAAATCACCGGAGGAACCGACATCAGACTATTGCCCAGAATCGTACCTGTCACCAATAAGGCGGTGCCACCGTTCTGTACACCCACCTCAATGCCCGCCGTAATCTGCTGCGCGACACTTAAACCCAGCAGGCGGGCATAAAAATAACCGCAAGCCAGCGCTAAAACGTTCAGACAGATCGCCGCCGGTCCCACCTGAACCAGAAACTCGGGCATCTGTTGCCAATGCTTAATGGCAATACCCGTAATCACAAACAGCAAAAAACCGATAGATAACGGCTTAACGATCCGAGCTAAACGTGACGAGAGTTGAGGTTTTGCCTTATGCAACCACATGCCCAATGATACGGGTACAATGGTAATCACCACCAACTTCATCATCGTCTGGACAACGGGTAGCTCAATCGCCTGAGACTGCCCCATCCAATGCTCCAGCGCTAACTGAGTCAGCAAAGGCATGGTAAAAGGGGTCAATAGGCTGGCAAAGGCTGTTAGAGTAATCGATAGTGCCACATCGCCACGACTGAGAAAGGTCATCATGTTAGATGTTGCTCCACCCGGAGCAAAGGAAAGCACCATCAACCCCACCGCCAGCTCTGGCGGTAATGCAAACAGAGAGACGACCACAAAGGCCAATACAGGCACGAAAAGCATTTGACCACTTAAACCGGTCAGCACCGCTTTGGGTAAACGAAATACTCGGGAAAAGTCTGCCAGGGTCAGGGTCATGCCCATTCCCAGCATAATAACAAACAGTGCTACAGGGAGAACAACCCCCAGCAGAATTCCATTAGACATACTGAAGGCTCCTTATAGGGAGATAGATAAGGGGGAGATTAAAACGTATCGATAAAACAGTTGATAGCCGTATATTCAGGAGGAAAATCAGGCTCTAAACACAGGCCCACCTGGCACCTATCCTAAGCACCAGGTAGACAATGCTGAAAAGAGGGGCGTTACGCCTGATCTTCCAGGTCGTCGACACTGGCTGCCTGCAAACGATTACTGAAGTCCAGATCAAACACCATCACCGCAGGGTCAATGGTCAGGAAGCGTTCAAACAGCTCTATGCTCAGCTCTGCCGGCCACTGGCTTTCATCCTCTTCCCAGGATTTCAGCTCATTTTCCAAAATATTCAGATAGAACTCCTGCACCATATCATTCAGTTGCTCCTCATCCTCGATCTCCGGGATCAGGTACACGGTTGCTTCTTCGTTAACATCCTGCAATGTCAGGGTTTCACTGTCGTCATCCAGGTTATTGATCCAATCAACAAAATCCTGACTCAGCTTTACAGTGATGGCAGAACGATTCAGCATCTTCATGGTGCTTCTCCAACAAGTTCATTATGAACTACAACTATCTCAAGCGATCCTTACAGAATCGCAATTTTGCTTAGCATGATAAATAAAACCCCGGAAATCAAGGAGATCCGGGGTTTAAACGTCAGGCTAACCGCTTATTTGCTTTCGCCTTCAGGACGCATGTGCGGGAACAACAGCACATCGCGAATAGAAGGGGCATTGGTAAACAGCATCACCAGACGGTCAATACCGATACCTTCACCGGCGGTCGGTGGCAAGCCGTATTCCAATGCACGGATATAATCCTGATCGTAGTACATGGCTTCATCATCACCGGCGTCTTTCTCAGCCACTTGCTGCTCAAAACGCTCGGCCTGATCTTCCGCATCGTTCAGCTCCGAGAAGCCATTTGCGATCTCACGGCCACCGACAAAGAACTCAAAACGATCGGTGACAAATGGGTTGTCATCGTTACGACGGGCCAGCGGTGATACTTCAGCCGGGTATTCAGTAATAAAGGTCGGCTGCATCAGGCGATGCTCAGCCACCTCTTCAAAGATCTCGGTTTGGATCTTGCCCAGCCCCCAGATCGCTTTCACCTTGATGCCCAGTTTCTCGGCGGTGGCCGTGGCTGCTTCCAGCGTATCCACGTCAGACAGCTCAATACCTTCACCGTATTTCAGGATAGAGTCCACCAGTGTCATACGGATAAACGGCTGACCAAAGTCATAGGTGTCGCCCTGATATTCCACAACATTGGTACCCAGCACATTCTGAGTCACGGTGCGCAGCATATCTTCGGTCAGATCCATCAGGTCCTTATAGTCCGCATACGCCTGGTAGAACTCCAGCATGGTGAACTCAGGGTTGTGACGGGTGGACAGACCTTCGTTACGGAAGTTACGGTTGATCTCAAATACTTTCTCGAAACCACCCACCACCAGACGTTTCAGGTACAGTTCTGGTGCAATACGCAGGTACATATCACGGTCCAGCGCATTATGGTGCGTGATAAATGGACGTGCACTTGCACCGCCGGGAATCACCTGCAGCATCGGCGTTTCAGCTTCGATATAACCACGCTCACTCAGGTAGTTACGGATACCGCTCACCACTTGAGAACGCACCTTAAAGGTATTACGCGACTCTTCATTCATGATCAGATCAACGTAACGCTGACGGTAACGCATCTCCTGATCACTCAGACCGTGGAACTTATCCGGCAGTGGACGCAGCGCTTTAGTCAGCAGCTCACACTGTTCGATATAGATGTACAGGTCACCCTTACCGGATTTGTGTACCGGACCGCTGGCACCGACGATATCACCAAAATCCCAGCTCTTGATATCCGCACGCACTTCTTCCGGCAGCGCTTTTTTATCCACATACAGCTGGATCTGGCTGCTCATGTCCTGAATAACGATAAATGGACCACGCATACGCATGATACGACCGGCAACCGACGCTTTACGATCCAGCTGCTCCAGTTCTTCCTTATCCTTATCGCCCAGTTCAGCCTGCAGCTCAGAGGCCAGCGCATCACGACGGAAAGTATTTGGGAACGCAACGCCCTGCTCGCGACGAGCGGCCAGTTTGGCACGACGCTCTGCGATCAGTTTGTTCTCTTCGGCAGCCGCGGCTGCTACATCAACTGAAGTATCTTGCTGCTGTTCAGTAGCCATTCGTTATTCAACCATTTCCAACTAATTCAATATGAAACCTGCACGTCTTAAACACTGTACAGGTTATACAGAAAACACGGCAGAGCGATGACAGTACACGATCTGATTCATCCCTCTGCTCTCGTCACTGAACCGCCATAGGCTTCTATCAAGCACGGTAGCTCAGAGGCGAGTATTGAGGATTACAGCCCCTGTTTCAGGCTGGCCTCAATAAAGCGATCCAGATCACCATCCAGAACCGCCTGGGTATTGCGGTTTTCTACACCAGTACGCAGATCTTTGATACGGGAATCATCCAGTACGTAGGAGCGAATCTGACTGCCCCAACCGATATCGGATTTTGTATCTTCCAGCGCCTGCTTCTCCGCATTACGCTTCTGCATCTCCAGCTCATACAGTTTTGCTTTCAGCTGCTTCATCGCGCGATCGCGGTTAGCGTGCTGAGAGCGCTCTGTCTGACAGGATGCCACGACACCGGTTGGTTCGTGGGTAATACGTACCGCAGAATCCGTGGTGTTTACGTGCTGACCACCGGCACCAGAGGAACGGTAAGTATCCGTTCTCAGATCCGCCGGGTTGATCTCAATCTCAAAGCTATCATCCACTTCCGGTGATACAAACACAGAAGCAAATGAGGTATGGCGGCGACCACCGGAATCAAACGGTGATTTGCGTACCAGACGGTGAACACCGGTTTCAGTTCTTAGCCAGCCATAGGCATATTCACCTTCAAAGCGAATCGTCGCGCCTTTGATACCGGCCACATCACCTGCAGTCGCTTCAACCAATTCGGTTTTAAAGCCATGGGCATCGCCCCAGCGCAGGTACATACGCAGCATCATATTGGCCCAGTCCTGAGCCTCGGTACCACCGGAGCCCGCCTGGATATCCAGGAAGGCATTACTTGGGTCCATCTCACCGGAAAACATACGACGGAACTCCAGCTTCTCCAGCTGCTGCTGCAGATTGGCCAGCTCCTCTTCTACCTCGGTGATGGTGCCTTCATCTTCTTCTTCGACAGCCAGATCCAACAGATCCTGAGCATCCGCCAAGCCGCTTTCCATATTATCGATAGTTTGTACTACCAATTCTAAAGAAGAACGCTCTTTACCCAATGCCTGGGCACGATCCGGTTCATTCCAGATCTCGGGCTGTTCCAGCTCACGGTTTACTTCTTCAAGACGGTCTTTTTTCTCAGCGTAGTCAAAGATACCCCCTAAGGATATCGGTCCGCTCAGACATATCCTTAATCAGGGTTACAATCGGGTTTATTTCAAACATACCTGCGAAACTCGCAATTTGATAAAGAAAAGATCAGAGAGAAAATATAAGAGCGCAATTCTACCGAATCCAGCACGGCTCTGACAGTGCTTAATTGCCTTTCGTAACGAAACAAGCACGCTTTTGCGGTGAAATCAAAAGCCTATGCGGTCTATAATGGCGCTAACAGAAAAAAATATGACACATACTGCTTTCAGGAATGGACCACATGCAGATCAAGGTTAAACCGGTCAGAGGTCAACGACTTGAAATCAAGTTGGATCAGACCAAACTGCTGCTGACAGAATCCGATTGCCAGGAGATGCGTAACGCTCTGGCTAAAAATCTGGAGTCGTTTTCCCGCCACCCTGTCTCAACCTGGGATGAGGCCCGCGAAGAGTTTAAACAGCTGCTGCCTACATTAGAATATTTGGAGAAGTTTGCTGATAACGAACTGGCGCTACTGATGCGGGAGTTTGACTTTACCCTTCTTTACCGGGTGTGCCAGCAGAAACCCCTGACGACCCTGCTCAAAAAACTGGAAGGCGCATTGGGACGCAAGGAAATTGACCGCCTGATTGCAGAGGGTGAGCGCCTGCCACTACAACCACTTTGGGAGGTAAACCTAAGAATTGGCGCTCTTAAACGCACCATTGAACGCCTGAGTGATGAGGGTGAAATTCGCCCCCCTAAGATGTCATCCTCTCGACCCTCTGAAGAAATAGCACCCAACCTGACTCGCTCAGGTGAAGCCAAGGTTATACGTCAGGTATTGCAAAAGCTGGATACCTACCCGGAAAAAGTACTGCTGGCCATCTTTAAGTCTTTACCTCCCAGAGAGCTGGCTAAACTGTGGTTTATTATGGAAGAGTTTTCTATCGCCAGCTTGTTGGACAAGTTTAATCGGGTAATTCCACCGCCATTACAGCAGAAGCTCAAATCAGCCAAGCCGAAAACGATGCAGGCAACGGATGCCCGTAAAACATGTCAGCTCGCTATTGAGGTGATTAAAAGCCTGAAGAACAAAAAAAGTGGCAACGACAATACACCGCCGCCTTCCGGGCCTATTCTGGTGTAACGCACAGGAGTCTATATGAGCTTTGATGTAAGAAAACTGGGCGAACACACCTTCTTGATGGAAAAAGAGTTTTTCTCCATGACCATGGATCTGGTGGATGGGGTCAGGCTGTTATCAAAACTGGATGAGCAGCTAGGTTTAAACCCTCCATTGTCTCAGGGCGAGCCTAATTTTATTCCCCTGTATCGCAACCTGCTAAAAGTACTGACCTATATGGATCAGCGCAGTATGCAGATGCTGATGCATGCGGCCTCACGGGATCTGTTAGTCAATCTGATGCGCACAGTCAAAGGCACCAAGCTGGAAAGTCGTTTGATGAGCTATACCACTAAGCGTAACAAACAGGCCATCGAAACCGACGTGCTATATAACAAACCAATCAACCCCAATGATGCCCTGCAAACATTCTCTGATTTTTTCCAGATAGTAGAAGACCATATGGATAAAACCCTGATTACTCTGGTTGACCCTAACGGTGAGTATTATTGAATAGTTTTATACACTCCCACTCTTTCCTTTAGGGAGAGTTTTAACCTTCATAATCCACTATATTCAGTAATATCTTATACCAATCCCGATAAATATTGTAGGTCGGAAAAGCCGCAAGGCGCCTTCCGACAATTGAGATAGATGTCGGATGGCGCTTCGCTTATCCGACCTACGAGCTCCATATATCAAAACTTATCGCGAAAGGCATTAGACAAGATATAGCAAAAACACCCCGAGAGGTAATTCGGGGTGTTTTTTTATTAACACCCCCAGTTTTCAGTACAAAATAGCATCAACTAAAAGGAAGATCTTTTGTAATATCTTTATCGCGCATTCTCGGCAAACAACTCCACCAAGAGACAACTTACGTCACAAGAAAAATAGCCTATCAACAAAAACAAAGACATACCACACTCTTCACTATTACAACAAGCAAACTCTTCAACTCGCTGTAATACAATGTAATAGCAAACACTATATACCAACAATAGTATCGATTACGCATTCCACTAACAGAGGAAACAAGGCATGCGGATCAGACAGAATATTAACGATTTAAACGATGATACTTTACTATGGTATTCACGCGCCGTAATAGAAATGAAAAAGCGTGATATCACTGATCCTACCAGCTGGTGGTACCAGGGAGCCGTTCATGGATATGGTGTCGAAGCTTTGCCAGACTTTTCAGAACGCGAAGTATGGTCTCAGGCTACAGGCTTTCCACCACCACAAAGCCTAGTAGACAGTGAATTCTGGCAACAGTGTCAGCATGGCACTTGGTACTTTCTACCATGGCACAGAATGTATCTCATGTTCTTTGAAGAGATTGTGGCAAAAACCGTCCAAGAGCTTGGGGGACCAGCAGATTGGACTCTGCCTTACTGGAACTACTGTAACGCTTATAATCCCGCTCTATCAGAACGAGAACAGGTTGAAGCCCGAAGAATCCCTGAAGCTTTTGGTTCCGAAGATGGCCCAAATCAGGAATACCCTGGCCTCTGGATCAAAGAGCGTGCGCACTATGAGATACAAAAACGCAATGTCAGCTGTTCACAGGCAATGCAACGCCAAGCATTTACAACCGAAGTTGCTCGCGCCAGCTTTGGTGGCGGTGTTACCGGCTTCTCACACAATGGCAGTAGTACCGGGCAACTTGAACAGTTACCGCATAATGTTGTACACGTGGATGTTGGCGAGGTTATGGGCGACCCAAATACAGCGGCATTGGATCCTATTTTCTGGCTACACCATGCTAATATCGACCGGCTATGGCAATCCTGGCTGAACCAGGGTGAAGGAAGGGAAAACCCGGGCAATAAGAAATGGAGAGACTTCACCTTTGCTTTCCACAATGCTCAAAGTGATGTTGTGAAAGTGGCAGTCAAGAGCGTCGAAAACCTAGCAGACCTAGGCTATACATATAGTGCTAATTACCCGGACAATATCGAAGTAGATTCCGCAACGCAAGAAAAGCCTGACGCATTATTAGATATCTTAGCAGCCTCTATAAGTCCAACCCAGCTTAGCTCTAACGCTGTTAATACCGAGCTTGAGTTTGTGCCGAAACCACAAAGACGTGCCCGTATTAAATCATTAGCAGCGTCGAATAAGAGTCTACAAAATTCCGAAGCTAAACAGACATTTATCCAACTGGATAATATTGTCGGCGAAGGAGTGATTGCTCCTGTCGATGTCTTTATCAAACTAAAAGGTCGCACTGAACGTCATTATGTCAGCAGTATCGGCTTGTTTGGTCTATCAAATGCTTCCAGGGCAGATGCTCGCAACAACGGCAACGGCCTAAACGCAACGGTAGATGCGACCGAGATTGTCCATACCCTACGTCAAGCTGTAGATTGGGATGAGGAACAACTGACCGTTGAACTAGAACCACAGCGCGCACTTGGCAATGCTCGTCTGCAAGTAGGTCGGATAAGTATCTATAGTGAGTCAGAAAACTAATCGACAGCTAGTGTTTCAGTATTTTCGGGCCCTATGGCCCGGAAATATCCACGCAGAGATTAAAAGTATTTTGATACGATGACTTGATTATGCTGACAAATATCATAAAAAAAACGAGTGATTTCAATACCAGATATCCACACTGGCCACTCATTGCTATCGCACTTCTAGCCTGGGCTTACTACGCTATCGAAGCAACATTATTAAGCAATAGCAGTCATGCTCAACACCATACTCACCACAGCTCACCAACATTGATTACCAGTTTAACCAGCTGGATGCTGATGGTCTGCGCAATGATGCTGCCAATGCTAAGCAAGACAGCTCGTTTCATTCACAGCGTTACCCCACAATACAGACAAAACAGAGCTCTCCTATTATGTGTAATAGGTTACTCCTTTATATGGGCTTCTCTCCTCCTAACAGTTGAGGGCATCAGCCTAATAACCAAGCTACTGAGTATTGATACCAATATAAATAAATCAGTTCTAGCAAGCTTTGCTTTTTTGATCGTAGGAATCATCAACCAGACGAGCTATCGCAAGAATGCGGTATTTGCTTGCGGAAGTGCTCGAACCCCCAGAATCAATGGCTGGAAAGCAGATCTAGATACTTTTAAAATAGGATTACAAGAAGGAAGTAACTGTTTTCGATCCTGTGCTCATATTATGCTAGCTATGCTGACAACTTCACATAGTATCTGGCAAATGGCAATTATTACATTAGTCTTAATCTATGAGCGCGCTCAACTACCTAGAAAAACAAACTACTTGACTATACTGTGCTATCTATTTTCTACAGCATACCTTGTACTATATGTAAGCCAGAGATTGCAAGCCATATGAAAACCAAACAAGTATTTATTTCAGATAGCTCTAAGGATTTGTTACTAAATAATAAAAAACATACCCTACCACTTTATAAAATAAAAACCATAAAAAAATCAGATAGCCAATTATCTAAAGAGCTATCCTTAACCATATCAGGTATATTTTCTAGCCTATCACCGTGTATCTATGATATTCACCTGGAGTTTCCACCTTATTCTTTCTATATCGCTCCTTTTGCTCCATATGGGGCACAACCCAAAAGCCATAATAATCCATCAGGTTTACTCAGCACCATTTGTCTTGATGATATATTATCGGACGCAGAACGAGACCTGTTATTTTCAGCAGACTCAATATATGTAATATTTAAGGCTCAACAAAACCCTGATACGAGAAAATATATTTCTATAGAAAAAATACTAATAGAGAGCTGCTATTAATCTGGTACCTGATCGAGCAACGTGAAAAAGAGCAACGAAATTCAGACATGATAATTAAAGAAACAACATCATAATTATTATTGTATTTCTTTTTGAATCATGTGAGCAGGTCTCTTTCCTGTTTCTCTGAAAGCGGATTTCGATTGCTAAGAATTCCTGCCCCTACATTGATAGTAGGATCAATGTAGGGGGGACTACAAGAAACCTTACTTACGGCGCTTTTTACGATCAGTCCGCGCTTCTTTAGTCATCTCCAACTGACGCTGTTTTGCCTTCTGACGATCGTCTTTATCCGTCTGATCAAACGGATTATTACCAGAGCGGAATTCAAAGCGAATCGGCGTGCCTTTTACTTTCAACACCTTACGGAAAGTGTTAGTCAGATAACGCTTATAGCTCTCTGGTAATGCATCTGTCTGATTACCATGTACCACAATAATCGGTGGGTTCTTACCGCCCTGGTGGGCATACCTCAGTTTGATACGACGACCACGTACGATAGGTGGCTGATGCTCACGTACCGCGTCTTCCAGAATGGTGGTCAGACGATTAGTCTGCCAGTGACTCATTGCCGAGTCATAAGCCTTATTAATGGACTTATAGATATGGCCTACACCAGTACCATGCAACGCTGAGATAAAGTGCACATCAGCGTAATCAACAAACCCAAGACGACGATCCACATCTTCTTTGATCTTATCTTTTACATCACCATCAAGACCATCCCATTTGTTCACCGCGATCACTAGTGCACGACCACTTTGCAGCACAAAGTCCAGCAGGTGCAGGTCTTGCTCTACAATACCGGTACGGGCATCGATTACCATCACGGCGACGTTACACTCACGTACCGCTTCAAGAGTCTTGATGATCGAGAACTTTTCAGCGATCTCGGTAACATTTTTACGTCGACGGATACCTGCAGTATCAATCAGGGTGTATTCCTGATCATCGCGCTCGAATGGAATAGAGATCGCATCACGGGTGGTCCCCGGCTCATCGTAAACCACGACCCGGTCTTCGCCCAGAATACGGTTGACCAATGTCGACTTGCCTACATTAGGACGACCAATCACACCAATGCGAATGCCTTTATTCTTGAGCTGCTCATGTTCGGCTTCAGCATCTTCGTCCAGTTCAGGATAAGGCTCAAGCACGTGCTGAATCATCACGGTGACATTACGGCCATGAGCTGCTGCGATAGCAATCGGTTCATTCACCATGCCCAGCGCATAAAACTCTGCCATGGCTACATCAGGGTCACGACCATCGGTTTTATTTACGATCAACCAGGCTTCTTTGCCCTGCTCACGCAGGTGCTGAGCGATCATTTCATCGGCAGCCGTCAGACCGGCTTTGCCGTCTACCATAAACAGCACGATATCCGCTTCATCAATGGCCAGCAGTGACTGCTCTGCCATTGCAAAGTCGATGCCTTCTTCATCACCACTGATACCCCCGGTATCAATCACGATATAAGGCTTACCACCTACTTTACCTTCACCGTACTTACGATCCCGGGTCAGTCCGGCAAAATCAGCTACCAGAGCATCCCGGCTACGGGTCAGACGGTTAAACAGCGTTGATTTACCCACATTAGGGCGACCAACAAGTGCAATCACTGGGTTCATTTAAGATATCTTCAAATAATAAGGTGCTCTGAATACAGTTATCCTGAGCACGTTTAAACCGTTGATGCCCCGGGCCAAAGACCCAGGGCATCTCAATATATTCACAGGCATCGAGCCACTATCAAGATCGCGACTATCTTATGATTTGATAGCGATTTTATGGCGCTACTGTTTAATGGCACACGACATTGGAAAGCTGCTATTCCATCTCTTGCTGAATGGCTGCAATACGGCCGCTGACAGCTGTCACATACAAGGTGCCAGCAGAAACCAGCAGCTGTTGCTCAACACCTGTAGTATCCACCTGAATACGACCTATAATCTGGCCGTCGTCAGCGGAGATCAGGTGCACATAGCCTTCATAATCCGCAACTGCAATCATGCCTAACCAGACCACAGGTGCGGTCAGGCGTCGACCTTCCAAAGCGTCCTGGTTCCACAGTACGCTGCCTGAGCGATGATCCACCGCTATCACACGGCTTCCTTCATCAACGTAGAGCAGTTTATCTTTTGCTTCCACTACCGGATAAAAGCTGGAATCCTTGCGTTCCCATAAGGCACGACCACTGCGGGGATCCATTGCCATCACTCGTCCCTGATAACTGGTACTCACCAGCAGACCCAGGGAGCTGATAAACGGCTGAGCATCAATATCCACCAAACGCTCAATATCGGTTCGGCCGGAAGAGACAGCTACACGGGTATCCCACAGCATCTGACCATTACGATTATCCAATGCCACCAAACGACCATTGGCAAAACCCGCAAAGGTTACACCGGGAATCACACGAGGAGTCGAAGTACCATGCAGCGTTAGCAGTGGCTCAGGACTGCTGAAGCTCCATTTTACCCGCCCCGTAGCCAAATCTAATGCATAGATGCGGCCATCCGCAGTTTGTACGATCAACTGTTTAAACTGATCGTTCACCTGAGGTATAGACAGTACCTGGGTACTCAAGCGGGTACGCCACAGACGCTCTCCACCCTGAGCGGACAGGGAAACCAGCTCACCATTCTGGGTACCGACAAACAGCTGATTATCATGGAAAGCCAGACCAGAGCTGATATTTTCCTCAAGCTCTGCCTCCCATAGTACCTCACCGCTTTCTTTCTGCCAGGCACTCAGGTTACCTTCACGATCGATCCCGTAAAGATTGCCATCTGCAATCACAGGGACCTGCTGATAACCTAACTCCCCTGCTCCCTTACCAGAATAATCTTCCCACCTGATATCCAGCTCAACCTGCTGCTCAATTTTCTGCAGCGGTTTAGGTGGATATTTAGGCTCTGGCAAACCACCACAACCTACCAGAGTCATCGCACACAACAGGCCGAACCAGGGCTTCATGCTTATGCTCCACCCAGATCAGCGATTTTCATGTCCAGCGCAGGTCGACTCACACCAGCAGTAGCAAAGATCGCTTTAGCTTTTAAATAAGCGTCTTTCGCTTGCTGTTTTTTGTCCAGCTCAACCAAAAGATCACCTTTCAGCTCTTCCAGATCGCCACCATAGACCTTAGCTTTAATCGTGTTTGCCAGATCCAGCGCCTGCTGAGTATTACCTTGCTGCCACAGGATCTGGGCCTGGCGCAGAGCAGCCACTTCAGATACAGACTCATTAACAGCCGCCGTTTGCACCGCTTTTAAAGTGCTTAGAGCACGGTCCAACTCACCGGCGTTCATCTGTAGCTTAGCCTCAAATAGAGCGCCATAATTCGCATACAGGGTTTCAGGGAAATCAGACTGCAGTTGACCTGCCAGATGCTGAGCAGTTGCACTCTGTTCATCGCTCAGCTGCGGCTGATTGATCAGATCAACCAGCTGTTGATAAAGCACAGAGGCTGCCTCACCTTTTGCCTGCTCCTGAGACTGCCACCAATTCCAGCCACCCACAGCGGCAATAGCCAATACCACCGCAGCTACCAGCCCTTTACCATTCTCGGCCCACCACTTTTTCAGCAGCTCAACCTGTTCTTCATCTGTTCGTAACTCGGACACAGAATTTTCTCCTGTCTGTTAACGGATATGCCGGACTCCCTGTCAGACATCACCACTGACATCCTCTATGATGCCCTGTACTTTACCCTTTAGGGCAGTTTTAAGCGCTCAGGTTTTGCTGCAAAAATGCCACCAGGTCAGCCTGAGCAACAGTGACCTGCTCCCGATTTTCACGCATGAACTTCACTGCCACTTCATTATTGGCCGCTTCTGTCTCACCAATAATCAGCGCTACAGAGGCACCGGACTTATCGGCTTTTTTGATCTGATTCTTAAAGCTGCCACCACCACAGTGCATCTGGGTACGGAACTGAGTCTGCTCACGCAGTAGCTCACCCAGCAGCAAACCATGTTGAGCCATGCCTTCACCTACAGCAGCAATAAAGATCTGCGGTTGATTCGTCACAGACTCAGGAATCACATTCAGAGTTTCCAGCATCAGAATCAGACGCTCGATACCCATGGCGAAACCCACTGCCGGAGTCGCACGACCACCCAGCTGCTCCACCAGGCCATCATAACGGCCACCTGCACAGACAGTGCCCTGAGCACCCAGTTCCGTGGTGGTCCATTCAAATACGGTTTTGCAGTAATAATCCAGGCCGCGTACCAGACGAGGATTCAGCGTGTAGTCGATACCGGCGGCATCCAACATGGCACACAGTTGCTCGAAGTGATCTTTGGACTCCTGATCGATGTAGTCATCAAATACCGGAGCACCATCTAAAAGTGCCTGAGTATCAGGATCCTTACTGTCCAGGATACGCATCGGGTTGGTATCCAGGCGGCGTTGGCTATCCTCATCCAGCTGATCCTTACGCTCAGACAGGAAAGCCACCAAAGCTTCTTTATACTCTGCACGGGCTTCGGAAGAACCCAGAGAGTTCAGCTCCAGTGTCACTGCATCATAGATACCCAGCTCTTTCCACAGACGGGCGCTCAGCATAATCAGCTCAGCATCTACATCCGGGCCTGTCATACCGAAAGTTTCCACACCAATCTGGTGAAACTGACGATAACGACCTTTCTGAGGACGCTCATGGCGGAACATAGGACCGAAGTACCACAGACGCTGAATCTGATTGTACAGCAAGCCATGTTCTTCACAGGCACGCACACAGCTGGCGGTACCTTCAGGACGCAGGGTCAGGCTGTCACCATTACGGTCCTCAAAGGTGTACATCTCTTTTTCTACGATATCGGTCACTTCACCGATAGAACGTTTAAACAGAGCGGTCTGCTCAACAATCGGTGTACGAATCTCCTGATAGCAGTAACGCTTTAGCAGGTTTGCCACTGTACCTTCCAGATACTGCCAGGTGGCGCTTTGTTCCGGCAGGATATCGTTCATGCCGCGAATGGCCTGGATTTTCTTAGCCAAAATCGTCTTCCCGTAATCTTATGTTTTATCTGTACTTTAAATCGCTTATTTATCACGACTGTCTTGTTGATGACAGCTCAATTTCACTGGAAACCCAGGCAATAAAATAAGCCGATAAAAAACGAGCAGTGTGTACACTGCTCGTTTACTTAACTAGATGAAAAAGTGTTTAAACACTTTTTACGATGAGCTGCTCATCTGCTGCTTCTTTCTTTCTGGCCTGCTCGCGAATCAGAGTTTCCAATTCCGCTGCCAGATTTTCATTACCCAATTTCTGGGCCGGTGTACCATCGATATATACCAGATTAGGTGAGCCACCGGTCAGCCCCAGAGACACCTCTTTGGCTTCACCCGGACCATTGACGACACAGCCAATGACAGCCACATCCAGTGGTGTACGTACATCTTCCAGCCGTTGCTCCAGCTCATTCATCACGCCAATCACATCAAAGTTCTGGCGTGAGCAGCTTGGACAGGCGATAAAGTTGATACCGTTACTGCGTAGCTTCAGGCTTTTCAGTATATCAAAGCCCACTTTAATCTCTTCAACCGGATCGGCCGCCAAAGAAACACGAATGGTATCGCCGATACCATCCATCAGCAGCATGCCCAAACCAACGGAAGATTTCACCGTACCGGAACGTAAACCTCCGGCTTCGGTAATACCTAAATGCAGGGGCTGCTCAATCTGGTCGGCAATTTTACGATATGCAGCAACAGTCATAAAGACATCTGAAGCTTTCAGGCTTAACTTAAACTCCTGAAAGTTCAAGCGATCCAGAATATCGATATGGCGCATGGCCGATTCCACCAGGGCATCCGGCGTTGGCTCACCGTATTTTTTCTGCAGTTCCTTCTCCAGAGAGCCCGCGTTAACACCAATACGAATCGGAATATTCTTATCCCGGGCAGCATCAACCACACTGCGTACCCTGTCGTCACTGCCAATATTGCCAGGGTTAATACGTAGACAATCTACACCCAGCTCTGCCACTCGTAGCGCAATGCGGTAATCGAAGTGAATATCTGCAACAAGAGGAATATTCACTTGCTGACGGATTTTACCAAAAGCTTCTGCAGCATCCATGGAAGGCACAGAAACCCGAACAATATCCGCACCAGCATCCTGAATAGCTCGTATCTGAGCAACCGTGGCATCCACATCACAGGTGTTAGTATTGGTCATACTTTGCACAGAAATAGGTGCATCACCACCTACGGGTACGTCTCCCACCATAATCTGGCGGGATTTACGACGTTTAATTGGAGATTCGAAGTGCACAGAACTGTCTCTCAGCGTTATTACTTAATCTCGTGGTTAACCAGTCAAGCCTGAGGCTTACTGGTTATCAACATCTTCTGCTTTACCCAGTGACATACGGGCAATGTTATTGCGGTTAGTATGAGGCTTCAGATCAACCACTTCTCCCAGATAAATAACCTCTGCCCCAGTGGCATTACCGATCATAACTTTAAATGGCGGCAGACCTGTGACAACAGATTGCTCACCCGGTTTTTTCAAATTGTTCACTACACGAATACCACGGGCGTCACTGATCTCAACCCAACACTCAGCCGAGTAGTTAATCACATAGCGCACTAAGCCAGCCGGCACAGGATCCAAGACTGGAGCAGGATTTGTGGCCTCGGCAGCATTCAATTGCTCAGTATCTTCTTCAGCATTGGCTGTAGCAGTATTGGTTTCCAGGGCGGTATTTGTTTCAGGGGTGGTATTTGTTTCAGGAGTAGTATTCGCTTCGTCAGAGGTATTACCACCGCTTTCTGAAACTACTTCCACAGTATCATCAGAGGCTTCAACTGCAGCATCACTTTCTGCACCGTCTTCATCTGTAATAGACGTATCATCTTCGCCGCTTCCATCTGTAACCGTACTACCTTCAGCTTCTGAGTCGGTGCTCTCTTCCACAACAATTTCGTCTACAACAGAATCATCTGCACCAGCTAGATCCATTTGGGAGATAACCGTTTCTCCCTCGGATGTTTCTACGGTGACAGTATCACTTAATGACACATTAATCGGGTCAATACCATTACGACTCTGCCACCACAGAATAGATAAGCCAACAATAGCCGCAATCACAATGAGAGTGGTGTATTTAATCAGTGGGTCAGAGAAGCTACGCTGAGGTTTGATGGTTTCAACAGGCTTATAGCGACTTTCCGGTTTTTTTTCTTCAGTACAGATCTTGTTATACGCTTCAACCACAGGCTCTGCATCAATACCGACCAACTTGGAATAAGCTCTCAGATAGCCACGGATAAAAGTGGCACCAGGCAGTTGAGCAAAATCGTTGGCTTCAATCTGGACGACAAAATTGTGCTTCAAATTTAATTGCTTAGCCACTTCATCTGTCGACATGCTTTTTCGTTCACGCCCTTCCTTCAGCAAATCCCCTGGCATCATCTGGGTTGGGGTATCTTGCTGCAGTTCATCCTGTTGGCTTATTGTCTCGGTCATGATCGGAAAAATCCTTGAGATTTATTCTTTTATTGTTTCAACCGGGCCAGCTCAGCAGACAGACGCTTAAACTCTGCCTGTTTGCCCAGAATCTCGGCTAAGTTAATGCCTAACATTAAACTCCGTTCAGTCGTTTTGGCAACTTTGAAATGTTTCTGCAGGTAAACCCAAGCCTCTAATGGCTTGTTTTGTATCTCTTTTACCTCAGCCATCTCCAATAACGCCCGCGCTGAATGCTCATTAAGATCCAGAGCCCGGCGAAACGCCTGTTCTGACTCCTGCCATTGGGCACGCTGTCGTTCACACAAGCCCAGATTTTCAAACGCTAACTGACGGTTGAAGTATAAGGTATCAGATATAGTTATCTTTAACTGTTGACAGGCCTCATCATAACGTCCGTTTGCGTATAAAAAAGCTGCAAAATTGTTGCGAGCGACCGAAAATGGCTTATCACCAGATAATGCTTGGCGGAAGTTGTCTTCAGCCAAGGCTGTTTCACCCTCGGATTGATAGACCAAAGCCATACCGTGTAACGAATCAGGAGCCCGGCCATCCAACGCGAGAGCCTTGATAAACGCCCGTTTAGCTCGCTCCAGGTTTTGCTGTTCAAGATAAGCAAAACCGAGCTCGGTATAAGCGGTAACACTACTCTGGATGTCAGCTTGACTACGGACAGGTGCTTCTGGCTGAGCCACACAGGCAGCAATCAGCAAAATTGATGCAACGCCTACGACTTTAAACCCCTGCCTCATTTTGCTTACGCTCCAGACGTTTATACTAAACGTTTATACCAAGTCGAAATATCCGTTTTCTCTTGCATCCAGTAGACCCAAAGCGTTAATAAAAGTTTCCTGAACGCTGAGCTTACCAAATGATATCGCCCTGGCACTCAAATGACACAGGGCTTCAGTCCGTATATGACACCGTATGCAAAACGACTAGGCTGGAGTAGACCCGCTGTTCGGCGTATCGTGAATCTGCACCGCATCAATAATCTGAGCATTCCCCATCTCGCCCTGGTCAGCATACTTGGCGCTACGACGGGTTTTATCCATCACCTGTCCAACTAACTGGCCACACGCCGCATCAATATCGTCACCACGAGTGCTGCGCACCGTCACCACATAATTGGCATCAATTAACGCATTCTGGAAGCGCATGATAGCGTTACGACTCGGTCGGCGATAGTCATTATTTGGGAAAGGATTAAATGGAATCAGGTTAATTTTACAGTCAAAGCCCCGTAACAGCTTGATTAACTGACGCACATGCTCCGGCTGATCGTTAATCCCTGCAATCAAGGTGTACTCAATGGTAATAGAACGGTTGTCACCCAGTGTATCCAAATAACGGTTGCAGACGTCCAACAGCTGCTTAATCGGGTACTTACGATTGATAGGCACAAGCTCATTGCGCAGCTCATCGTTGGGCGCGTGCAGTGAGATTGCCAATGCCACATCGGTACGGCCGATCATCTTCTCAATGGCCGGAACTACACCGGAGGTACTCAGGGTGACACGGCGCTTGGACAGACCATAACCCCAGTCGTCCAACATCAGTTCCATGGAGTCCATCACCGGCTCGAAGTTCATCAGCGGCTCACCCATACCCATCATCACCACGTTGGTCACGGGGCGATTGGCAGAGTCAGTACGCGGACCATAGGAACGCTGCGCCACCCATACCTGGCCAATAATCTCAGCCGGAGTCAGGTTACGCTGGAACCCCTGTTTACCGGTGGAGCAGAAGCTACAATCCAGTGAACAACCCACCTGTGAAGACACACACAGTGTACGACGCTTATCATCCATCGGAATCAAAACGGTTTCGATACAACTGCCACCCTCTACCTTCAACACCCATTTACGAGTGCCATCTTCAGAAAAGTCCTTATAGACCACTTCCGGGCCACGAACCTCTGCAATCTCTTTCAGCTTGGCACGCAATACCTTACTCAGGTTAGACATTTCATCGAAGTCATCCACGCCATAATGATGAATCCACTTCATCAGCTGAGTCGCGCGAAAACGCTTCTCACCAATGGAATCAAAAAACGCTTCCATCTGCGATTTGGTTAAACCGAGTAAATTGGTTTTAGTCTGAGTGCTCATAGTTCTCACCGGTGCCCAGGTTGTGTTTTAAGCTCGTGAAAGGCCCATATTATGAAGGGGCTGAGTCATTAAAAGACAAGCTGAAGGTTAAAAAGTGGCAACCTGAAAAAATTGCAGGAAAGGCATTTGCCGGAACCACAAGCAGCCACAATAAAGTGGCTGCCAGTGTTCTGGTATAAAACCAGCGGATAAGTCCCTGAATCAAACGCAAAAAGCGTTCAAAACTGCCGGGAAGGCATCAGGGACAAATCAGATATTAGCCGCGTGGGCAGATCTCTTCAGCGTTGAAGAAGTAAGCCACTTCGCGCTCTGCAGAAGCAGGAGAATCAGAACCGTGTACCGCATTCGCATCAATAGACTCAGCGAAGTCACGACGGATAGTGCCTTCAGCAGCTTCTTGCGGGTTAGTTGCACCCATCAGATCACGGTTTTGAGTGATTGCGTTTTCACCTTCCAGAACCTGAACAACAACTGGGCCAGAAGTCATGAAAGCCACCAGATCACCAAAGAAAGGACGCTCTTTGTGCTCAGCATAGAAACCTTCAGCCTGCTCTTGAGACAGGTGAACCATCTTAGCAGCAACAACTTGCAGACCAGCATTCTCGAAACGAGCAATGATCTGACCAACAACATTTTTTAGCAACAGCATCAGGCTTAATGATGGAAAGAGTGCGTTCTACAGCCATTGGAAACATCTCCAGCGTCTAAAATCAGTGAATTAAAAAGATAAAAGTAAAAACCCGCGCAGTATACGCAGATTAATAGCAAATTGGTATGGATAGTGCCCGTCAGAGTGTAAAAAAAACGCTAAAAAAGCACGCCTATGTACAAACCTGGCTCATGACTGCCTTTTTTACGCCAAACTCAACCGGGAAAGGCTTGAGAAGAAGCGTTTAGTCACCAGCACAGGCAACCCTTTGCACAAGACGGGTCTAGACGTTAAAGCTCTCACCGCAACCACACTCGTCTTTCACATTCGGGTTATTAAAACGGAAAAAGCTGTTCAGACCCTGAGTGACAAAGTCCACTTCGCTGCCGTCCAGAATATCCAGGGCTTCAGGATCGATAATGACCTTAACATCGTGCTGCTGAAAGACGTGATCACCACTGGCAATCTCATCAGCAAAATCCAGCACGTAAGAGTAACCTGAACAACCACTCGGCTTGACCTTCACCCGTAAACCTTCGCCACTGCCCCGTTCCTGCAGACACTTTTGAATATGAGCCGCAGCGGGTTCTGTAATTGTTACTGCCATAGCAGACTCCTTAAATCTCTCGCTCCAAGCAACGAAGCACTCGAAATCAACTTAATCGTTAATACACACCGCCAGCTAATGATCAAAAATAACTCAGCTACGCAGTGCAGTCACTGCAGTGACAATGGTGTTCACTGCCTGTTCAATCTCTTCTGTGGTAGTAAAACGCCCCATACTCATACGCAGAGAGCTTAATGCTTGCTCCCTGTTTAAACCGATACCACTTAATACATAAGAGGGGTCCACATTGGCTGAGTTACAGGCTGAACCCGTGGATACCGCCACCTCTTTAATGGCCATCAGCAGGGACTCGCCCTGGCCACCGATACCACCAAAACAGACGTTAATAATTCCAGGAAAACCCGACTCGAAATCACCATTAACGCTGATATCACCTAAGACAGAAATACCCTGCCAAAGTTGCGTTCTCAGCGCCTGCAAATGCTCCAAATCCTGCTCACGACGCTCATCAGCCAATACAAAGGCTTCTGCCATACCCACAATCTGATGCGTCGGCAGAGTACCGGAACGCATACCCCGCTCATGACCACCACCATGTATCTGGGCTGCTACCTTCAGATCAGGATCACGACGCACATACAGCACACCAATGCCTTTAGGCCCATAGATCTTATGGCCACTGAACGACATCAGATCCACTGGCAGTGTTTTTAGATCAATCGTCAGCTTGCCGCCAGCCTGAGCCGCATCCACATGAAAAACGATATCTTTACTACGCAGCAGCTCGCCAATAGCAGCAATATTATTGATGCTGCCCAGTTCGTTATTAACGAACATAAAAGACGCCAGAATAGTTTGCTCGGTAATCGCCTCTGCCACCTGCTCCGGCTCAATCACACCTTGCGCATTCGGCTGCAGATAGGTCACCTCAAAGCCCTGCCGCTCTAACCAACCACAGGTATCCAGCACAGCCTTATGTTCAACCGCTGAGGTAATAATATGATTACCACGACTGCGGCGGGTTTCCGCTACGCCTTTCAGTGCCAGGTTATTTGACTCCGTTGCGCCTGAGGTCCACACGAGTTCACGGGCGTCACAGTTCAATACCTTAGCAATCTGCAGACGACCATTCTCCACCGCCTGCTCCGCAAACCAGCCCAGCATATGGGCGCGGGATGCCGGATTAGCAAAACAACCGTCCGGAGTCAGGTACTCCATCATCTTTTTAGCAACCGCCGGATCAACAGGGGTGGTTGCTGCGTAATCGAGATAAACCGTTTGCATAGGGCTATTTCACCAAATTCAATACAGCAAAAATTCAATCATCCTGATACCGTCAGGACCCGCTCGCTCCAATCTGCATCCCTCTACTCAATCAATCCGACCGACTTGAACAATCCGAAAAACCAAGTTATCAACAAGGACCTAGAGACAAAGCGCTATATAAGAAAAATGAGGTGAAGCATACCGAATCTACCGACTAAAACCAGTGCCACTGAGCGCCCAATCAATAACTAAAGCAAGGTTATTACGTGCTTAATAGACAATTACGTACTTAATAGACAATAAAGCCAGGGCTGGCCTGGCTTTAAATACACGGCACGCTCAAAAAAGCTTACATCAGCGCAACTTGAATTTTATCCCTCGAGTCCTTATTCAAGCCACAAGCCTCACGAGCAGCCTGCTCATGTTGCAGCACCAACTCACCTAAACTGATACCACTAAGAAAATCATGAATCTTGTCACTCAGCTGACACCAGAGATGATGGGTCAGGCACTCTTTACCATCTTTACAGTCGCCCAAGCCACTACAACGGGTCGCGTCAACTGATTCATTGACCGCATCAATTACCTGAGCCACAAAAATATCATGACTGTCGCGGCTCAGCTGATAACCACCACCCGGGCCACGCACACTGCTAACTAACTCATTACGACGCAGTTTGGCAAACAGCTGCTCCAGATAGGACAAAGAAATCTCTTGCCGCTTAGAAATATCCGCCAGGCTCACCGGCCCCTCGGTAGCGTGCAAGGCCAGATCCAGCATTGCGGTCACTGCATAACGACCCTTGGTTGTCAGCCTCATGGTGATATCCCCAGTATAATTCTATTGCTTGTAATAATGGCTTAACTTACATGGCATTATGCAAACACCAAGCATTTTGGTCAAGTATAGCAATAAAAACTAATTCATCAGATAAGTAAGAATCGAACTTCGCAACGAAATAAGTGCTTACTTGCATTTTAATTTTTGCGCTTAATGGATAAACAGTCGACAAACAACCACCTATCCCGGAACGACAACCCTATCGACCCAACAACCAGACTCGTTGAGCTTAGGATTCCTTTTTATCCGCAGCCGCATCCGAAACCACAGCTGAGTCCAAAGTTGAATTTTGAACGGGATCTTGTACAGATTTCTGTACCGCCGTCAGAATGCCGCGCAGGATATTCAGCTCTACCTTATCCAAACGGGCGCGCTGATATAAACGCCGCAGTTTTAGCATCAACTGTTGAGACTGCTCAGGTTTATAAAAGTCGATATCGATCAACGTCTGTTCCAGATGTTGATAGAAACGCTCTACATTCTGGCCATCTGCCCACTCAGTATCCCACTCCTGCTGCCAGTCTGGCTCTGCAACAGATTGACTGTCCAACCAGGCAACACGAACTTCATAAGCCAACACCTGAACGGCGGCCGCAACATTCAGAGAGCTAAAACTCTCTTCGGTCGGGATATGAACATGGTAGTGGCACAGGGCCAGCTCTTCATTAGTGAGCCCACGATCTTCACGACCAAATACCAAAGCGACCTTCAGATCAGGCTGTTGCCGTAAATCCTGTTGAATCCGCGCCGACATCTGACGCGGTGAGATCAAAGGCCAGGACAGATGACGCTGACGGGCACTGGTGCCTATGACCAGCTGACAATCCGCAATCGCTTCCTCCAGTGTAGCAACTACCTGCGCCTGCTCCAGAATGTCATCAGCACGGGAACTGCGGGCATTGGCCTCTGGATCAGGAAAGCGCTTGGGCTCTACCAAAACCAGATCCGACAGCCCCATATTTTTCATGGCACGGGCCGCCCCACCAATATTACCTGGATGGGTGGTATTTACTAATACGATTCGAATCTGGTCCAGCATATCATCACAGTTAAACCCTATGAGCGCATTTAATTCAGTAGACACTTACATCTTAGTCGCTATGGACATCTGAAAAGACGCAGACACTGGACATCCCAGCTATATCTGAGTCAGAGATGACAAACAGGGTTTAACAGAGCCTCCTATTAAATGGTGAGTGTGAGCGGGTATTAACCACGATGGCAACAAGAACGACAAAAAAAGTCGCAAAACAGAGATCCCTTGATAGCCTAAACGACTAAAAAAAGGAAAAACAAAAGGATATCAAGGCTGTAAAAAAATACCTGCCTAACTATGAAACCCAATGACCATGGTAACAAAAAAATCGGCGCTAAAATTTACAAAAACTTATCCATAAAAGACTCGATTTCAAAAAATATTCTGTTATTATCTGCCGCCCTCGTTCTTTAACAATGTTTCATCTAACGGTATTCGCATGCATCCAATGGTTCAATTGGCGCTGCGCACTGCGCGTAGTGCTATGCAAAATTTTCAGCGTATCAACGAGCGTTTAGACCACGCCCGTGAAGATAACAAGGTTGAGCAACTGCTGGAAGATACAGCTCGTTCTGTAGAAAGTTTTATTATCAAGCAGTTAAATCGCGCTCATCCAGAGCATAGCTTTAAAGGCCACTTTGAACGCCCTATCACCGGTGAAGGTGAAGGAAAAGACATTGTCTGGATCGTGCATCCTGCCCATGGATGGAACAATCTAAGCCGCTCTCTTCCCATGAATGCGGTTTCTATCAGCATCGAAATTAAAGGCAAACTGGAGCATACTGTTGTCGTGAATCCTATCACGGGCGACGAATTTTATGCTTCCCGCGGCCGTGGTGCTCAGCTCAACGGTCGCCGCCTGCGCGCCAGTGGGCAGCGCTCGCTGGATGCAGGAAAATACTCTTTGTCACTGCCAGCTATTGAAAACCGTGCCCGTAACTTCCCAATTTATATGGCACTGACCCAACAAATTGGCCAGGTTGCTGAAAGCATGCACGCATCAGGCTGTACTCTGTTGGATCTGTTAAACACAGTCGCAGGCTTCACTGATGCCAGCGTTGTATTCGGCGCAGACGAGACAGAGATGAAGATTGCAGCTCTGTTCGCAAAAGAGAGCGGCTCACTGATAGGCTCTATTGATGGCAACCCAAATCTGCCTCAGGATGGCAACCTGCTGCTGGCAAACCCTAAGATGTACAAGGTAATCCTACAGCTTGTCAAAATCCACCTGTAAGTATTAAAACAACACTTACGGATGTGATTTAACCCATTTAGCTTTCTTTCTCTACGAAAGCCGACGCCCCAGCCAACTCACCGGCTGGGGCGTTTTTTATTGCCTAAAGAAAAGGCTGGATGCCTGAGGCTAGAGGCTGGACGGGGTTCGAGTCAATCACTGTCTTTATCCAATCACCTAGCTCCAGAGACCTGACAAACCTGACAAATCGCAGGCATTAAAAAAGGCCGACTCTTTCAAGCCAACCTCTTTTATTTATCTAGCGATAGCAGAAAGCACTTATGGACGATCGTCCAGCACCTCACCTTCTTTCTCTGGCTGCATCAGATCTTCACGATCGATACCCATCACTAACAGGATATTGGCTGCCACATAGATGGAGGAGTAGGTACCTACCAACACACCCACCAGCAGAGCAACGGCAAAGTTATGAATCAGCTCACCACCAAAGAAGAAAAGTGCGAGCAGAACCAGGATTGTTGTCAAAGAGGTAATCAAGGTACGCCCCAGCGTCTGGTTCAGGGAAACATTGATAATCTCAACAGAATCTCCGGTCCGCAGACGACGGAAGTTCTCACGAATACGATCCGCCACTACGATGGTATCGTTCAGCGAGTAACCAATCACTGCCAGTACTGCGGCCAGCACCGTCAGATCAAAGTCCAACTGCAGGATGGAGAACAGCCCCAGCATGATAATCACATCGTGCGCCAGTGCCGCAACTGCTGCAACGGAGAACTTAAACTGGAAGCGTAGCGCGACGTAAACCATCACCAGGGCCAGGGCTAACAGCATGCCCATGCCACCTTGATCACGCAGTTCTTCACCCACTTGCGCACCCACAAACTCAGCACGCTTTAGCTCAACGGAATAGGTGTCGTTCTGCTTAATTGCCGCCAACACCTCGTTACCCACTGTCGGAGAAAACCCCTGAGCCAGCCGCACCAGCACATCACGGTCAGAGCCAAAGTTCTGCACTGTCACATCTTCAAACCCAGCATCTTCCAACTGGGTTCTCAGCGCCTCCAGCTCAGGAGCCTGTTCAAACACCACCTCAACCAGGGTACCACCGGTAAAGTCCAGCCCAAGTTTCAACTGATTGACCGCCAGCGAACCAATAGAGATCACCAGCAGGATAATAGAGAAAATTCCAGCGATTTTGCGCTTGGCCATAAAATCGATGGAACGATTGATACGAGACATAATATTATCTTCCGTTATGTCCGGGACTGAATTCAGCCCCGGAACGGTGTTTCAATCCGATCAGATCGACAGCTTCTTCAGCTGACGGCCACCATGAGTCACATTCACCAAGGCTCGGGTTACCATGATCGCGGTGAACATGGAAGTTAGGATACCCAGCGACAGTGTCACCGCAAAACCTTTCACCGGACCAGTACCCACCGCAAATAGAATCACGGCGACCAGTAAAGTCGTCAGGTTAGCATCAAAAATGGTCACAAAGGCTCGTTCAAAACCCGAGTGAATCGCCATCTGCGGCGACATACCATTATTAAGCTCTTCTTTTATCCGGGAGAAGATAAGCACATTAGCATCCACCGCCATACCCAGCGTCAAAACAATACCGGCAATACCCGGCAACGTCAGTGTCGCCGACATCATGGACATCAAGGCTGCCAGCAATACCAGGTTCGCAGTCAGCGCAAGGTTCGCAATTACACCAAAGCCTTTATAGAAGGCCAGCATAAAGATTACGACCAGTGCCATACCGATCTGTACCGAGGTGACGCCCAGCTCGATATTTTCTTTACCCAGGCTAGGGCCAATGGTGCGCTCTTCAACAAAGTAGATTGGCGCAGCCAGAGAACCGGCACGCAGTAACAGCGCCAGCTCAGAAGCTTCACCCGGTGCATCCAGACCTGTGATACGGAAGCTGTTACCCAGGGCGCTCTGAATGGTCGCCAGGGAGATAATATGCTTCTCAACGTATGGCAGACGCTGCTCAATCTTCTCGCCCGCTTCTTCTACGATACGGGTTTTCACCTTGTGCTCAACAAACACCACCGCCATGCGACGACGGATATTGTTACGGGTGGCACGGTTCATCAGCTTACCGCCCTGGCTATCCAGATCGATATTTACCTGAGGCACACCGTTTTCATCAAAGGCAGATTGCGCATTGGAGACGCTGTTACCTGTGATAATAATATCCCGTTCCAGCGTCGCTTCACGGTTTGGATTATCACGGAAGGCAAACTCTTCGGTATCCAGGCTGCTGCTATCGGAACGGGCTTCCAGACGGAATTCCAGGTTAGCCGTAGCACCTAAAATACGCTTAGCCGCAGCAGTATCCTGCACACCCGGCAGCTCGATTACGATACGGTTACGCCCCTGACGCTGAACGATCGGCTCAGAAACACCCAGTTCATTCACACGATTACGCAGGGTAGTCAGGTTTTGTTTTACCGCATAGTCTTCGATATTACGTACAGCCACTTCCGACAGCTGCAGCTCCAGATAGAAGCTGTCACCGTCTTCACGCTCGCTCTGAGTAAAGTCAGAAAATTCATTACGCAGCAGGAACTTAGCTTTTTCCCTCAGCTCTTCATCTTTAAAACGAATGCTGATCACACCCTCATCACGGGTGATACGACGATAACGCAGACGCTCGGTACGCAGCAGCGTCTTAATTTCGCTGACATAAACTTCGTTACGCTGAGCGATGGCTTCCTTCATATCCACTTCCATCAGGAAGTGCACACCGCCACGCAGGTCAAGACCCAACTTCATTGGGCCAGCACCGATATTCGTTAACCACTCTGGGGTGGTAGGAGCCAGGTTCAGGGCTACAACGTAGTTTTCACCCAAAGCCTGCTGAATAATGGTTTTTGCTTTTAACTGATCGTCATCGCTGTTGAAACGAATCAGACCGTTATTGTTTTCAATCGTCTGGCCAAAGTAGCCAATACCGGCACTATCCAGCGCCTTAGTGACCTTATTCAGCTCGTTGTCAGTCACCTGAATCGAGCCGCGCTGGCTGGTTAACTGCACAGCTGGGTCATCTGGATACAGGTTTGGCAGGGCGTAAACTACACCCATCGCCACAACCACGAAAATCAGCAGATATTTCCAGAGGGGATATTTATTGATCATGAGCTGTTAGATTCCTTAAAAACATCCGCGTAAAAATCGAACTGCCGGCAAATGCCGGCAGTCTGGGATGTCGATAGAGAGGGCTCTTAAATGGCCTTAATCGTGCCTTTAGGCAGCACGGCAACTACCGCATTTTTCTGTACACTCACTTCGGTACCTTCAGCGATTTCCATCACCAGGAACTCTTCACCGACTTTAGTGATACGACCGACCAGGCCGCCACCAATTACGATTTCATCACCCTTGCTCACACCCGCCACCAGCTCACGATGCTCTTTCGCACGCTTGCTTTGTGGACGCCACAGCATGAAATAAAAGATCACAACAAAACCAACCAACAGGAAAATCTGGCTCATTGCACCAGGATCACCCGCCGCTGCGGCACCTTCAGCGAATGCTGGAGAGATAAAAAAGCTCATTGAAGAGTCCTCTACAAAATAATGAAGTTATTTTTCTAAATCTTTTTTTGACCGAATCCGGATCTGACTATCCTAATGGGGCTGCTTTATAAAAAATCAACCACCAGGGAAGAAAGACCTGTATTCAATCGACAAGTTCCTGCACAGACACGTATCCAATCGCCCCGCATCAGCCAAACGCTTTAGCCAAACCACTGAAACCACTCTTGGCATGCTAATAAAACCGCCCCTGGCATACCGCTAAAAAGTGAATAGAACCTGCCCTCTGTACTGCAGCGGTCAGCTACAGCACAGTAAAAAATTACTCAGCTAATTCAGGCACTTCCATATCACGACGCGCATAGAAGTCGCTGACAAAGTCATCCAATTTACCCTGTTCAATAGCATCACGCAAACTCGCCATCAGACGCTGATAATAACGCAGGTTATGAATGGTGTTCAGCTGAGCCCCCAGCATCTCTTTACACTTATCCAGATGGTGCAGATAGCCGCGACTAAAGTTCTGACAGGTGTAACAATCACAGCCTTCTTCCAAAGGCCCGGTATCGTGACGATGCTTGGCATTACGGATCTTGATGACGCCATCTGCCGTAAACAGGTGACCGTTACGAGCGTTACGGGTCGGCATCACACAGTCGAACATATCGACACCACGACGCACACCTTCCACCAGGTCTTCCGGCTTGCCGACCCCCATCAGGTAACGGGGACGATCCGTTGGCATCATGGCTGGCAGATAGTCCAGTACCTTGATCATCTCGTCTTTAGGCTCGCCTACAGACAGACCACCAATGGCATAACCGTCAAAACCGATATTGGTCAGACCTTCAAGAGAGACCTCGCGCAGATCTTTGTACATACCGCCCTGGATGATACCGAACAGGGCCGACGGGTTATCACCGTGAGCACCCTTGGAGCGCTTAGCCCAACGCAGGGACATCTCCATAGAGTCTTTTGCTTCCTGATGCGTCGCCGGGTATGGCGTACACTCATCAAAGATCATGACCACATCGGAACCCAGATCACGCTGAACCTGCATGGAGCGCTCGGGATCGATAAAGACTTTTTCTCCGTTAACGGGTGAACGGAATTCCACACCTTTTTCGGTAATCTTGCGCATCGCACCCAGGCTGAAGACCTGGAAACCGCCGGAATCAGTCAGGATAGGCCCTTTCCACTGCACAAAGTCATGCAGGTCGCCATGAGCTTTAACCACTTCGGTACCCGGACGCAACATCAGGTGGAAGGTATTACCCAGAATAATTTCCGCACCGATCTCTTCGATATCACGAGGCAGCATGCCTTTCACGGTGCCATAGGTACCCACAGGCATAAAAGCAGGCGTTTGTACGCTACCGCGTGGGAAATTCAGCTGACCACGACGGGCTTTGCCATCGGTGGTTTTCAGCTCAAAGTTCATAAAACATTCACGAGACATAATTTAATCCGGTTTTTAATGGCTCAGAGGCATGCCCTGTAGAACCAATACAACATGAAGTATTTTTTTAGCATTGTTTCGAAGCCATCGCTTCAGGCTATGTCACCTCGCCTAAAGCCGCTTCGAATAGATCAAATCTTACTCAGCACTAGGCGGAAGATCCGGCTCAGGATTCTGAGTAATAAACATGGCATCACCATAACTAAAGAAACGGTACTTTTCCTGCACCGCTTCGCGATAGGCCTGCATGATATTACGATAACCACCCAGCGCACTGACCAGCATCATCAATGTGGACTCTGGCAGGTGGAAATTAGTCACCAGGGCATCCACCACATTAAAGCGGTAGCCCGGGTAGATAAAGATATTGGTATCAGTGGCCATCGGCTCAATTTCACCAGAAGCCGATGCGGTTTCCAAACAGCGCACACTGGTCGTACCCACGGCAATGACACGATTACCACGAGTCTTGGCTGCTTTGACCTGCTGACACACCTCATCACTGACCTGGATATATTCCGAGTGCATATGATGCTCAAAGATATTATCCGCTTTGACCGGCTGGAAGGTGCCCGCACCGACATGCAGCGTAACAAAAGCGGTTTCCACGCCCTTATCTTTTAATGCCTGCAGCAGCGGCTCATCAAAATGCAGACCAGCTGTTGGCGCAGCTACGGCACCGGCATTTTTGCTATAGACCGTCTGGTAGCGCTCACGGTCACTCAGCTCATCTTCGCGCTCAATATAAGGCGGCAGTGGCATATGACCGATCTTGTCCAGCAGATCCAAAAGGTTCATATCCAGCGGAAACTGAAGCTCGAACAGCGATTCCTGACGCCCCAGTACCTCAACCGCTGTACCATCCTGCAGCAGCAGTTTGGCACCCGGCTTAGGGGAACGGCTGGAACGGATATGAGCCAGCGCCGTATTGTTATCCTGCAGACGCTCCAGCAGAATCTCGATCTTACCGCCGGTTTCTTTCTGACCAAACAGACGGGCCGGAATCACACGGGTGTCGTTAAACACCATCAGATCCCCGGGCTGAACCAGATTCAGAATATCGATGAACCCATTATGCTGGATGGTACCTTCCGCACCATTCAGGCATAACAGACGGCTGGCGGTACGCTCCGCCGTGGGGTAACGAGCAATCAGCTCATCGGGCAAGTCAAAAGAAAAATCGGTACGTAGCATCAGGATTAACGAGATTATCTGCAGAAAGGAAAGGGGCGTCATCTTAGCCCAAAGCACGGGGGAAGTCATTATGTAGCAATAGCCTCTTTCCCCAGGCTATTGCTGTGCTATAACTCTGCGATACGCCCCGGAGCGCATCACACTGAATCAGACAGCCAGATCGCAAACCTCTGTCTGATAGATTTCACAACGGTTACGGCCCTGGCGCTTCGCCTGATAGAGCGCCTGATCCGCCTGTTTCAACACCTGCTTAGTTGTATGGGAGTGATCTGAGTAGCTGGCGATGCCTATCGAGACCTGTATTGAACCCACTGACTCCACAGCCATCTCTGCGATACGCAGCCTTAACCGCTCAGCGATCTCATACCCTTGCTCTTGTGAGGTATCCGGTAAAACCAGCACGAACTCCTCCCCGCCGGTACGAGCCACGACATCCTGCTCTCTGGAAGTTTCAGACAACTTACGGCTCAGCGCCACCAACGCCTTATCCCCCACACTATGACCATAGGTATCGTTAACCTGCTTAAAATGATCGATATCCAGCGCCAACACAGTGAACATCCTGTGCTGTTGTTCAAAATGATCCAGGTACAGGTCAAGGCTTCTGCGATTAAACACCCCGGTTAAAGGATCGGTAGAGGCTGCATGTTTTAGCTGACCTATCTGTTGCTGCAGCAGAGCGACACCTTTTCTCATCGCCTGCTTGAGTTCACTGCTTTCAAAATACCAGGAGCGAATACCAGCCAGGTTGGCTGGCGTTTCCGGGTGATCCAGAGTGCGAGCCGTATCGGCCAGCTGCTTCAGTGGCCGGGCAATTAAACGGGATAAAAACCAGATACCAAAGAAAGTGAGCAGCGCCATCGGCAAAGAGCGATAAAACACTTCCGCCATCAAACCGTTTAATGAGGCCAATGTGGCCTCAACAGGACGCTGAGCAACCACGCCCCACTGAGCGATCCTGATAGGGGAAAAACCAGCCAGCATCTCAATCTGCTGACTATTAACAACCTTCAGTGCCCCCTCATTACCGGCCAGAACCCGTTCGATCACTTGATTACCCTCAACTATATCGCCAACACGGGCAATATCCGGGTGATAGATAATACGCTTGTTCTGATCCACCACATACAGATAGGAACCATCTTTATAGTAGTGAGTACCCAACAATTCATTCAAAATGCTGCGCTCTTTCAGGTACAAGGAACCACCGATATAACCCAAGTAACGCCCCTGTCGATCAAACAGAGGATGTGAAATAAAAACCAACAAACGATTGGTGGCCGAGATATAAGGTTTGCTGATCACAGGCTCCCGTCTGTTCAGCGCCTCAATCGCCCCTTCTGAAGTCAGTTGATCTCCCATAATCTCCAAAGTATTAGGCGATGTCGCCAATACAATGCCCTGCGCATCAGCCACCACCACCGAATTAAAACTGTCTGTTTGCAAGCGTAGTCGATCTGCCTGCTGAAGCAGATAGCCGGTATCGGCCACCCTATGCTGTATCTCAGCAGCCGCATAAGCCAACTGCTGCTGAGCCGAACCCAGAAAACCATTGGTGGTAGAAGCCAGCTTGGTCGCATAAGCGTAGTTGCTATCCAGTGAGTGCTGAATAAGCTGCTGTTTCTGTACCTGATAGCTGGCATAAAAGCTATTCAACAGGGTTAAACTGGCCGCAGCAAAAGCCAACAACAGGATCAGCTGATTCAGGGTCAGGCAGGAGAAACGAGACCTCTTCATAACGGCAGATTTTTCTGTATCCTGGTAGATAGACAGATGTGCAGATAGATCCGCAGGCTGAGTTTGAGTCGCAGAGTGAACGGCGTTCAAATATTCAGATTGAGAACGATCCATGCTCAGACATTCCTTATGGGGAGTGGAATATAGGAGGAGTAATAAATCAGCGTCTAACGAAGTATTTAATACTCTTGTAACGGGGCACAGATGATAGCTTGTGAAAAAATAAAAGCGAGTGATTCATGCGTAACTTTGGTGCAATGCAAAATTAAAAGCGTAGAAACCCGATTCATATCAAGGCGGTATGACTCTTACTGCTATCAAATCTGCCGCAGTGCAGTAGAGCTAAAAGCCATAATCCCTGCTAATGTCTTACTCAGAGCAATACCTCTTGCCTATTTAGTCATGCAAAAGCAATACGCTATGCTCACACATTAGCCATGACACACCTACAGACGGAGACCACGGATGACACTGGGAATTAAAACCGGCTCCTCGTCATTAAACGACCTGAATGCCGCTATTGAGGACCTGAGTAACCAGCTGATACAGGATAATACGGCGCTGGTTATCCTCTTCTTCTCAATGCACTATCTCTCAGATAAGCAAATAGCGGAGCATCCGGATCATTTAACCGTTCATCTGCAACAGCATTTTCCCGATATTCCGGTCATTGGCTGTACAACGGCCGGAGAAATTGGTTGTTCCGGTTATCAACAACACAGCATCAGCGCAATCTCACTGTCAGCTGAATATTTCCAGGTCAGCTGTACCCGCTATAGCAACCTCAAAGAGATCGCCCTGAAACAATGGGGTGACCAGACGGTTAAACTGCACAGTCAGCATCATCGCCGTTATCGTCTCTATGATGATAAACACACCTTTGGCTTACTGCTGGTGGATGGCATGAGTGGCGTTGAAGAACCCTTAGTGAGAATGATGGCCAGCACCATCAGTAACATTCCACTGATCGGAGGCTCCGCCGGGGATGATCTGCACTATACGAGCGCTTTTGTTTTGTATCAGGGCCAGATCTACGACAACAGCGCCATATTGGTTTTGATCACAACCTCACTGCCGTTCCAGATTGTGAAATCGCAAAACATACGCGCGTCCGATAAACGCCTGGTTGTGACGGAAGCGATCCCGGAACAACGTACCATTACCGAAATTAATGGTCGCCCAGCCGCACTGGAATACGCCCGTCAGCTCGGGATTACTGACTGCGACCAAATCACCATAGAAACCCTCGCCGCCCACCCAGCTGTAGTGGTTATGGGCGACGCCGAATATGTCCGCTCAATTCAACGGGTCAACCCGGACAACAGCCTGACCTTTTATTGCGCCATTGATATTGGAATTGTGATCCGTATAGGCTACAGCATTAATCTGGTGCAAAGCCTGGAACAGACTTTGAATGAAGTGCAACAGGAGATGCCCATTCAAGGCATGATTCTGTTTGACTGCATCCTGCGCCGGGTTGAGCTACAGGAGAAACAGTTGCTGCAACAGGCCTCTGAACTGCTCAGTGCCCACCATTGCATCGGTTTTAGTACCTATGGTGAGCAGATCAATGGTTTGCACGTTAATCAGACCTGTACCGGCATCGCCTTCGGCCACCCCCAGACACCGCAGCAACCGGGCTTATTCTGTCAAAGCCAAAACCAGAGCCAAAACCAGAGCCAGGAACAGAACCAGACGCCCAATGCTTCTTTCGAACAGGCTGAACAGAGCGATTCAGACAGGAGGTCACCATGAGTGAGTTGGATTACTCAGAATCCCCGGAGCAAGAGATCACCCGCCTGAAAAAAATCATTCAGGTCTTGATGGACCGGGCCGAGCACGGTTCCAACACCGACAGCAGCGATTTCTCTCTGTTCCAGACCACCATCGCACTGGAAGAAAAGGTGCGTCAACGCACTCAGGAGCTGCAACAGGCACTGGATCAACTGGCTCATACCAATATCAAACTGGCCGAAACCAATCTGGAGCTGGATCATTCCCTGAGCGAGCTGAAGAGCACCCAGGATCAGCTGGTAGAATCAAAAAAGATGGCGGCTCTGGGCGCGTTAGTCGCCGGGGTTGCCCACGAGATCAACACCCCTGTCGGCATCGGTATTACAGCCACCTCATTAGTGACCGAAGAGGTCAAAGAGCTGAAAAACTTGCTGGCAAACGAAACCTTATCCCGCAGTAACCTGGACAAGTTTCTCAGCATGATAGAGGACAGCAGCAACCTGACCATTCGTAATCTGCAGCGTGTTGGCAAGCTGGTCAGTAACTTTAAGGAAGTGGCCGTTAATCAGGGCAGTATGAAAAAGCAGCACTGCCAGATCAACCGCTGCATCGAAAACAGCACGGCGATGCTGACCCCAAAACTGTCTGAGGCTCATGTCCAACTTCAACTGAAGCTGAGTGATGACGTACACTGCATCACCTACGAGTCGGCCATTGATCAGATTGTCACCAACCTGATTACCAATGCGCTGGACCATGCTTTTTCCTCATCAGCGCCTGCGGCGATAGCGGAAACAGAGTCTATATCCGCAGATTCAGCTAAAACACGACAGATCAGCATCAGCACCCAGCTGAACGGCCATCAATTTACCTTGCTGTTTGAGGATAACGGTAAAGGTATTGCCCCTGAACTGGTGGAGAGAATTTTTGAACCCTTCTACACCACCCGCCGAGGCAGTGGTGGTATGGGACTGGGATTGCATATTACCTACAATCTAGCGACCGAGATTTTAGGTGGCAGCATCCAGTGCACCAGCCAGCCAGGACAAGGCACTCAATTTAAGCTCTGTTTCCCTGTCGAGATTTCAACCGATACCCATCAGGACAGTCCAAATCGGCAATAGTCACTCACAACGGGCACCTGAATACAGGTGCCCGCTTTTTGCAATGCTATCCGTTTCTACACAGAAATTCGCTTTCCGCATTGAACCCGCTCAGTATCCGCTGCAATCGGTCTGCAAACTGTGGTTACAGCCGTCACGACCAATATACTGCTGAGTACTGTACTCATCGCCTGGCAACTTGCCCAATGTCAGGCTGTTTTCGGTGACCTGCTTCATATAATCGATCAAACCTTGGGCATATTCGGTGTAGGTATCAACAAAATCCCCCTGGTTATACACGACACCAAAGGTATCATAACCATCCTGACCCGATGCAATAAAATCATTGGTCACTACCGTATAGGTCGCACTCAGATCCAGCGCCTGCCAAGTGCCCGCAACACGGGGATTAACCTCCACATTCGAGATACGACTGCCATAAGCCTGGGAGGCATCCACATGGTATCTCAGGCCGGAGGCATAAGGATAAGACCCGGAAGAACCCGCGTTATCCAACGTATTAGACAGAGCATCTTCCAAAACCTGTACAACCTGCTCCCCTGTCATATCCAGAGTCACCAGCGTATTGGAAAATGGCAGCAGCGTATAAGCGTCCGCGATAGTGTAATCACCCGCTGCCACATCCACACGCACACCACCGGCATTCTGAATCGCGATATCCGCCGTTGGCGTCACGGCCATAAAGGCCTTGGCAACGATATTGGAAATATCACTGCCGCGCTCATAAGTCGCGGATGCATCACAGAGGGTTGAACGGCCCTGACCCGGCCAGCGCTCTAAACAGAGATTGTCATTCACAGAACCGATCACCGCCTGCTTTAATACCTCCAGCTCACTATCAAACGTTGCCAGTAACTGCTCTGTACTGGCATCCGGCGTAACCACCTTCAGCTCGTCGTGTGTTGTCAGAGCCTGAGACACCAACGCCGCATCGGCGGCATTCAGAGCTCTGTTGTCACCGTCTGCAAACTCGTAACGGTAAGACGCTTCAATCGGCATCACAGGGTGGCCGGTACAGGACGACACCTTACCCTCAGCATCAAAATTGACCGACAGCTTGCCCAGCATATGAGCATATTCCCACGCCTGTACGACACAAACCGTATCACCCTCCAGGTTGGTCTCCACCGTTGGATAATCGCCCCCGGTGTTAAAACCCAACTGCGTAAAACTGTCATCCCCCAGCAGTGTATGGGAATCGCCACCCACAATCACATCCACACCACTCAGGCTCCGGGCCAACTCCCGATCTTTTTCATACTGCAGATGAGTCAACAGTATGATCTTATTCACACCCTGTTCTCTTAACTCATCAATATACTGCTGAGCCGTCGTCGCTTCATCCAGAAAGGTCGTACCCGCATCAGGTCGGGAAGACTCCTTGGTCTTCTGAGCGATATCCAAACCGATCAGCCCCACTTTCTGCCCGTCCACCTCTTTCACCACATAAGGCTGGATATAACCACTCTTAATTGCAGATGTCTGTGCAGGAACCACATTCGCCGCCAGAGTTGGTGTAGCGCAGTTCCCCGCATTCAGGAAATCAAGAAACTTAGCCAGCCCGGAGTCACCACCATCAAACTCGTGATTACCCAGAGCAAAAGCATCAAAACAGACCTGATTCATCATGCTGGCATCTGCCTGCCCCTCAAATAGGGTGTAGTACAAAGTTCCTGTTACCGCATCACCGGCATGCAGTTTCAAAACATTGCTTTCAGACAGTGCCAGCTCATTAAACAGGCTGACCAGCATAGGGAAACCACCATAGTTGACGCCTACTTCAGCGATGCCATTGCCAGACTCATCCGCAGCACTCAGATTCAACCCGGAAACATCAAAGTCAAAACTATCCGCAGACAGGTGTGAGTGATGGTCATTCATATGCAGCAGGGTTAATGACAAAGGCTCACCGGATACACTGCTATCCGTATCATTGTCATCATTTGAACCGTTACAACCGGCAAGAACACCTGCCACCATCATTGGCAGCAGCAGCTTATTCAGCTTGAAAGGCATGTTGGCACCCTTTAAATGAGTAGAAAGAGGGAATTCGCACTTAAACCTGACCCAGAGAAGTCTAGAGCCAGTACTCAAATAAAGGCTTTTTTGCTGACAAACAGGTAACAGTTTTTTGAAAGTTTGATGGTAATTTAACGACAGACAGCGACTATAACCCTATAACCCAAGACCGACCCATCACTCAATCAGTAAATATACTGGCTCACAATGCGGGCTAACTCACCGGACTGCTCCATATCCCGTAAAGAGAGCTCAATCGCCTCGGCCGTCGCTTTATCCGTGTGATTACTGTAAATCAGCCATTGCGGCACCGTACGGAACTTTGTCGAAATAACCTTTAAGGGCAGATCCATCGTCTTAACCAGATAATTCAATCCCAGATCATGATAATAGAAATAGCGTAGACGGTAAGGTGGTGTTGCGATCAGCTTTAACGGCGTATTCAGATCCTTAAAACTATCATTCACCAAGCCAGGCAACTGTTGCTTCAGATACCGGGCCGATGATGTGCCAAATAGCGCTCCGACGGGATTACCATTTTTAATCACATCATTGAATGATTGCGGCTCGAACTTATCTGAAACATGGGCCGCGAGCACATTACTGACGTGATACACCGGCACCTGAGCAAAGGTAAAGCGCTTCTCCCGTGCCTCATTTCGACCCGAACCACAAAACACATGCCCCGCGTCTTGCTCAACCGTCGCCAGAATCCGCTTAATAGGCAAGTAGTGCTGCTGTATCTCACTCTCGACTTGGCGCTCCTTTAATTTAACCTGTAGCGCGTGATAGATATCTCCACACAAACCTTTCTGCTCAGCATTATCAAGAAAGTACTTGGGCTGAGAGTCCTGCATCAGAAAGGTGACCGGTTGAGCCAGAGCACCTGTAGAGATCAGCGCCGCAGCAACACCCCATGTTAAAGACGACATTTTAGTACTCATAACAGACACCACATCACTAACAGCCTTTTTAGTAAGCGACACACACCTATCATCTAAGCATAAGAAAAGGTCGCTTTTTTGCAAAGCAGAAATGGAGTGTCTTTTCGACATTACACCCGTTTAAAACGACAGATCATGACGAATTTAAAAGCAACCATAGAGCACTTTAGAAAATACCCGACCATATGCCACCAGGTCAGCGCCAGAGAAAATAGCTTTCAAGACTCAAACACCGGAGCCGAGTTAAATACACATCCAGTCAACGCCAACCAGAGCATAGGGCTTGTTTCGTGAAAATTTTCTTCCATTTATTGATTAAAACCTCAGGAAGTCATTGACGACACAGGATATTCTTTTATAATGCACCCACGCTTAAATGACAGTCAGTCAAAAGCAGTGCCAGTGTGATGAAATTGGTAGACATGACGGATTCAAAATCCGTTGCCTTTGCGGGCGTGCCGGTTCGAGTCCGGCCACTGGTACCATCATATTCCGAACAAAAGCCAGCACGTTCTTAACAAGAGTGCTGGCTTTTGTCGTTTTTAGCGACAAGAAATTAATTCCTGCCTTTTCTCCCCGGTCCATACCCTGTCCATTGTGTGCGGAATTTACGCGCATTGATTTCCACAACTCCGGTACCAATGACCAAGACTTGCCAGAACGAGGTTTATCGCTTGAGTATTGCCGTTGACCCGGAAACTCCGGTTTTCCGGGTCGTCTCCGGGTCGCTTACTACTTTTCTGGCAACTGACAGAAAGACTTAATCAAGGTAATCCCTTGCACCTAAAATCGACTAAGGCATCAATATTTCAATGACAGTTACCCGTTTACCCTTCAAGCTCGACAACCTCATCATCCGAGTCATCTGCTGAAGGTTCAACTGGGATCGGGCTTGTCATGAAAACCCTTTGTCTCAGTCTCAGTCTCAGTGCATCCCTACGCTTCTTATAGAACTCAGGGAAGTCTTCAAAAGATAAGCTAATATCACGAATAAGTAGGTTATCTTTGCCTAAATAGACATCGTCACGGGACAACCATTCTTCTAAGGGTCTGTCACTTTTACTAATATTCTGTGAGTCATTGAGTAAATGCAAATTTGCAATACTGTTCCAATGATGTGAATTTTGATAGAAGGCCTGCTTATCTGAATCATCCGCTAAAAATGGATATTGCTTCAATTTTCTAGGCTCAAACCAGCTTCTCGGATGTAAGTGATCAATATGAAATACTTCCGTTGGATTCATCTCAGGAAATAAGAGGTGTAATAATGCTCTACACCGCCCCTCTCCATGCTGAATATCCAATAAACTATCAAGATAATCCTCATCAAACCGGAGATCCTTGTTAGTCCCTTTAAATTTTTCAACTACCTGTTCTATAGGGAAAAACTCAGACTCAATATTCTGATTTATCACATCCCTCATTTTCTTTATAGTGCTGTCAGCTTGCCCCCCAAAAACACCTTTAAGAAGAACCATATAAAACCATTTGCTAATGCATATTCTTTCCTCTGAATGCTTGTTCAGGCTATTAATTACCTTGTACAACCTTTCATTGCCAACATTCTTTTTATACAGATAGTAGCATATAGGGATAACAGCATTTTTTGATGTTAGTGACTGGGGGTTAATACCAAACCTCCTGATAAGCAAGAGGGCTTGCTTAATACATTCTTTTATTCCCCCCCACTCTGACTGAATTATTTCAACCTGACCTGAATGAAAGTTTTGCACTTTAAACCGGACATCTGATTCAGTAAGTACTAAACAGGTTTTAAGTATCCAGTCCCTGTCCATATAAAAGCCCATTTCGGCGCTTTGATAAATATTTCTTGTTAAATCATCTAGCTCTTTCCTAAAGCCTCCATCCCAATGTGCAATTGCTATTGACATTAAAAGGTCAGAGAAATCCAGCTTTGTTCCGCCACTATTCGTTCTGATAAAAACGTCCAGAACATGGTCAATTTCTTGGCTGGTCTCATTAAAGTAATGGATCAACCGCTGGGACCTTACAACATCATATAACTTGAGAAGAGTTTTCCTGGCAAAAGCATTGCCTGATAAATTAGCTTTATCCAAGTATGGTAAAACTATATCCAACAACACATCATCACTACTACCATACTGAGGAAATGAAAGTATGTCATGTAAACAAAACCAGTGATACTTGCCATCCTCAGATTCTGTATTTTTTTTGTACTGGGAGTCAGTCAGAAATTTAAAATTATATCGCATTAAAGACTCATCACTTTCAGAGTCTATTGGCTGCTTTAAATCTAAATATAGCTTCCTTGGGGGTAGGATTTTATCATCCTTAGTAGATGGCCAGTGCTTTCTAGGTTGTTTGTATGCATAAGAACCACACAAACCAATATAAAGAGATGTGAGTCGCTGCTGACCATCAATAATAGCCTTAAAATTTTTAAAACTAGCATTAGTCTTTACAATAGGGTTTTCTTCATGAAACCTCTGACAATAGAAAGTTAAAAACTCATAAAACCTGTAGTCATTCTTAAGTTTTTCATCATTAACCTCCCACATCATAAAGCTATTAATGGGATAACCTCTCATAATAGAGTCGAATAACACACATATTTGATGACTACTCCAAACAAATTTTCTTTGAATTGCAGGGAGAAGGAAGTCTTTATGATTAATCGCATCAACTGCATCCTTAATACTTATCGCCTTCTCATATTCACCAGCCATATTAAAACTCCTTATAATATTCAAATAAATAGCTGTTCAAGTCGTTCCAGAACATCTAATGCTTTACCTGATATAGGTATAACCCTTCTCCCCTTATCGGCATCACGTAAGTTTATGCGTATAAGTGTGCAGTTCATAGATTCAGCCGACATGCGTACTGTAGGGATATTTTTGCCCGCACCTATCTCAATGGCGACAAGGCGGTGATTCATTGCTTGTCTCTTCCATGCTCTGAACGCTATTTCTTGCTGATCAGACCTAACCTTATTCCAACTCCAATCACCAAACATCAATATGTTTGGACGTGCTACGAAACCACATTTAGGGCATGTAGGCAGCTTACCTTTAGCCCTGAGATCTGCTCCTATTTCAAACGTCAATTTTGGAAATGACCAAATTGCTCTACTACAATTATTGGCACACTGCAGGTAGTTGATAGAGCCATGACACTCATAGACTGAGCCAGGATCAAAGCCTGCTTTTTGGAAATGCCCATCAACATTTGATGTAAAAACAAAAGGCTTTACCAGCTTACGACTTCCCCATTTCTGAAGAATCTGAAAACCTTCATGCGGCTTTGCTGACTGATACAGCATAAAGCGATGCCCATAGAAGCCCCACGCTCTTTCAGGATCAGAGAGAAACCACTCAGGATTTGCCAGATCCATAAAAGATACCCCCTCATCCTTCAGCTGGGGGTAAGCTTTCCAGAACCCCTTATCTCCTCTGAAATCAGGCAAACCTGAATCAACGCCCATGCCAGCACCCGCAGCAATCAATATTGCACCGGCTCTATCAATCTCACGAGCAGCCCTCTCAAGATAATTCTTATCCACATACAGCTCCTTTTTAGCCTGAAGCGATGAACCTTTTAGAAGGGCTAAAACGACGGATTAAAAAATATTTTTTGTTACATCATGTATCAAAAGGAGCTACTCAACTGATTAATAAGTAAAAAAATCAAAAGAAAAGTCTTAAAAACACTTTATCAATTCCTAAGAACAACACTCAGCAACCAATATTCCCTACTCAACCTTGCCTGTAGACTATATTCGGTACTTCACCTTATTCTCTGAGATCGTAATAACATTACTCTGCTCCATAGAGCGTATGGCAGAGTGCAGCTCCTGATCTGAATAGTCTGGCATTTTTGCACGCAGCCAGTTACACAATGCTGTTACTGATTTGGGTCGCGCTGAAGATGCTTTGCGTAACATATCCGTAATACCTGGCATCAGCGATGAAGGCTGATTGCCTGAGTGCTCTTTTCTGATAGATTGTCGCTTAATCAGTATCCCTTCGGCTCTCAGGTGACGAATAAGAGGGTCGTAGTCTCTGTCTGACGACAGGATACAGAAGGAGGCTCCTGGATAACGGACACTCAGCTGACCTACTGTATATACAAGAAAAAAATCCAGCGCATTTTTACCCGTCTCTCGCATGTGGATAAACTGTCCCCTCTCCCCCAGAGACTGTACAGCCATGACCAGATCAGTCTCTAATTTATTCTGAGTAGCACCAATAAACACCCGGAAGTGAAACTCAGGGTCCGAAGCCAGCTCCTCAATATCCTGAGCACGGATATGGACGTTTTCGTTATCAGCCAGAAAAAATGTCAGAGACTGTTTATTACTCATAACACCACCATACAAGTCAATATTCTCTTTAAAAACAGCAAGTAAGCCATTCTCAGAAATTGGTTCCCATTATATTAACCATATCTTTTAAAAAATATTCTGTCACTGACACAACCTGTCAGTCCTGCGATGTAACCTGTACCCAGTAGCATTAACACTCAGGATTCAAAGGTTGATTTATGGATTACTACACCATTCTGAAGCATCAGGACACAGGGCATTTTTTAGCAGTAAAAAAGGGATTCAGCTGGACAGCTCTGCTCTGCCCATATGGCTGGTTTGGTTCAAAGGGAATGAGCAAGATGGCATGGATTCATGCTGCCTGTTTCATCCTGCTGAGCTGGACGGGTATCGTTCCGATCATTCAGATTATCTATGCCGGACTGAATGCCAATCGACAATACGTCGAAGAGCTGAATATGAAAGGCTACAACCCAGTCACAGAGATCCCAGCCAGGGATGAGCAACATGCTATTGAAGAGCTGTATAGCAAATTACGTCAAAAGAGATCCCGTCGCACTGCTGAAGCTTCAAGCGAGGCTAAAGACGAATTAATGGTATCTTAATTACAGCTTAAACAAGGACAAGGAATCTCCCATGACAACAGTAAGTGAAGCAACCCGAGACAAAGTTTCAGAGCGATTAGCACAAATGCTGATGATGGCCTTCCAGAATAAACCGATCAATCGGGAAGAAGCAATGGAGCGGTTTGGAGTGACCAGCCGGACATTTTATCGGGATATCAACCGACTAAGTAGCATTATTCAGAGAAACGATAACGGCAATTATGAGCTGGCTCCTGAATATCAAAGCCGTTTATCCAAAGCTGATCTGGAAAAATTTGCCTCACTGGCAGGCATTGATGGAATGTTTCCCCACTTTGGGCCTCGCTTCCTAGAGGCTGTACTCCATACCATGACTCAGGATAGCTATCTGGTCAAAGGCCTGGACTATGAAAATCATAACCCTGCGAAGCTATCGTCTTTTAAAGTGCTGGAAAAAGCGATTGAAAACAGACAGGTTTGTCGCATTGTTTACAAAGACAAAACCCGTCATGTTGAACCTTATAAATTAATCAACTACCGGGGTATCTGGTATCTGGCTGGCGTTGATGACAACATACTGAAAGCATTTAATATCAGCAAAATCAGTATGTCTCCCCTACTGACAGACCAGCACTTCTCTCCCGATGAGGAAGTCATCGAACGGATTGAGCAGGAAGACAGCATTTGGTTCAGTGAAGACAAGCAGGAAGTCATACTGAAGGTGAAGGCCGAAGTAGCCTATTACTTTGAACGGCGAAAGCTTTTTCCAAAGCAAGATATTGTCAGGAACCTGGCCAATGGCGAGTTAATCATATCCTGTCAAATGAGCCATCCAAATCAGATTTTACCTCTGATCCGGTACTGGCTACCCAATATTAGTGTCATTTCGCCAGCAAGTTTGCAGCAGAAATTATTGACAGAGATCAATCAATATCTATCTGAATACTCTGGTGTTTGTTAAGAAATGTAAAACCTAGGGTTATTACTAGTTTTATATATATACCTTATTAGCTAACGTGCTGTTTTATAATGACTTAACGCCGCCAAATAGCATATCAAAGAGATGCATTATCCAGATATGGATACAAAATTGACTAAAAAGGAATACCAATCGCAGAATTATCAGAAGCTGGGTGATCAGTTTTTTCTGCGAATTTTCTCTAATGATCGCATAACGGGCATTGTCATCCTGTTATCTGTACTGATCTCATTTTTTAGCCACGACTGGAATAATTCAACCAATTTGTTAATCGAGTGGTGTGTGGTTAGTTATTTCTTTTTTGAGTTTATTGCTAAAGCTAGAAGCTCTGGACTAAAGGAATACTTTAGAAACAATGCGAATCGGTTTGATTTTACCGTTCTTGGGTTGAGCGTTGTATTGCTTGTTGCCCCTGCATTTATCGTTGATAGTATGACTTATCTGCGAGCTCTTCGCCTGATCAGCATGCTACGAGCTTTTCGGCTAGTCCCAAATGCTAATCAAATTATACGAGGGCTTGGCCGAGCTTTGAATGCAGCTCGGGCCGTTCTTCTCTTTATGTTTATCATGATGGTAGTTTTTGCCATCACTGGCTACTCCTTATTCTCACCTTATCTACCAGAATACTTCGGATCTCCGATCACATCCTTGAATACCGTTTTTGGTATTTTTACGATTGAAAACTGGGGAGCTATTCCAGAAAAAGCAGCAGAATCCAACTTACCATGGCTTTTCTATGCAGTGAACGGCTATGTGATTTTGGTATTGGTTCTAGGGGGATTTATCGCTTTGTCATTGGCGAATGCGATCTTTGTTGATGAGATGGTCAGTGATAACAATAACGAACTGATGCGGGAAGTAGAGCTGCTGAGGCAGCAGAATGAGAAGATTCTGAGTCTTTTGGAAAAGGAAAAATAGATGGCTCTGTTAAATAGCTATGTAGGCGTGATACTGGTGTTTTTTGGTAGCGTGATAACAATGTTGTTAATCATAAGCCGGAACAAAAGTGCGCAATATGAGGCGGTTAACGATGCCCGTATTTCAGAGCTACAGGACTCGTTAAACAGTCAGCACAATGCATTGAAGCATAACCTCCAGTCGGTACGAGAACTGGTTGAAAAGTTTGCTCAGTTTCATAACAAGAATTTCAGTCTGCTATCAGACCGTATTGAGAAAAGTGATGCAATCGCCCAACGTACTGTGAATGATTTGCAAAAATCGTTTATATCGTCATTGGAAGATGGAGTCTCTGCTCTGGATGTGAAAATTCAGCAGATTCATCACTCTGGCTCTGAAGCTATTGCAGCGACTGAACAGAGATTGTTCAGCCAGCTGGAAAGTATGACTGCAGAACTGAGTGAACAGACACAGCAGCTACACACTCTGTATGAGGTTGAAGTAAGCACTCAACAAGATGTAGAAGCACTGAAAAAGCAACAACATAAACAGATGCAGGAGCTGCGTTATCTAGGTGGCATTGTTACTAAAACAGGCCAGTCGCTTTTGCAGGTCATCAATCAAGAGTCCAACCAAACTCGTGATCTGATGACAAATCAGTCCACAGATCTGAACAATACTTCCCATGCTCAGTACAATCATTATTGCGAAATGCTACAGAATCAGGTTGAGCAGCTAACATCAGTGCAGTCAGCCCTAACGCAACATCAAAGCCAGCACTATAAAGCGCTAAGCGATGAATTTACCACCCATATTACTCACTATGTTCAGCGTGTTTCTGCCTTGCAGGAGACTGTAAAGCAGCAACTAATACAGCAGATAGAGCCATTACATAAACAGATAAAGCATGATTCCGAAATTGCCCGTGACCAAGAAACTCAACTGAGACATCTCTTGGGTAAACAACTGGAAAATACCAATGACCTGCATCAAAACCTACAACATATTTCAGAAAAGACTGTACGCTGCATTTATGAATCAGCTGACAATGTCAGGACTCTGCTAAGTGATATAAGCTCTTCTCAGAATGAACATAATAATGCCGCTGATGCTAATGCCATAGAGCGTCATCAGGCTCTAATAACCACTTTACAGCAGCTGGAAAAGTCATCGGCCAGTCAGTTTGAGTCCGTTATTGGACAGAACAATGACATAAAATATGAACTGATTCAGCATCAGTGCGAGAGTGATCAGGCAGATCGCGAGCTCCTGCAAGAGGTCTTAGAAAAAGTTTTAAGCCAGTTGCATGAAGACACTTGCACTGTCATCTCTGGTATTCAGAAAGCAGCTCAAAATACCGGGGAAACAATCCATGAAGCAAAAGAAAAACTGATAGTAGACAATCAATTGATCAGTGCAACCCTCCAACAGCTGAGTTCGGATCTGGAACAGCATACCTCTGCGGCCTCTGAACGGAATATTGCAGCGGTTACCGATGCATATGATGGCCTTCATGGACTTGTTAAGAGCGGAATAAATACGACCCATGCAGACCTGCAAGCTCTGGGTTCTAATGTTGAAGGCCTTTTCGGTGATACAGAAGAGAGATACCTTGAAGCTCTGAGTAATGCTTCCAGTCAGATAACACAACGCTTTGAAGATAGCAGGGACACAACAATGTCCAATCTTCAGAAAATGGAAACGACACTGCAGGGAGCAATCAGTCATACCGAAGGAGTTCTTCAGGAAGCTACTCGAAGTGCTGAGACAAATACCAAGAAAACAGTTCGTACAGCAGAAGAAAAGCTTTCAGCCGACAATCAATCGGTCAGTACAAGCCTTCGACAGTTGAGTGCGGATCTGGAACAGCATACCTCTGCGGCTTCTGAACGGAATATTGCTGCAATTACAGATGCGTATGATGGTATTCATGGGCTTGTTGAAAGCGAAATGAATACGACCCGTGTAAACCTGCAAGCTCTGAGTTCAACTGTTGAGGGCCTTTTAGGTGACACAGAAGGGCGATACCTTGAAGCCCTGAATAAAGCTTCCGGTCACATAACAAAAGGCCTTGCAGATAACAGAGATGCAACAATATCCGATCTTCAGCAAATGGAGGTTACGCTTAAGGATACGATCTGTCATACCGAGGCAGCTCTTCTGAAGGCTACTCAAAGTGTTGGGACAAATACCGAGAAAGCAATTCGTGCAGCAGAAGAAAAGCTGTCAGCTGACAATCAATTGATCAGTGTGGGCCTTAAACAATTAAGCTCGGATCTGGAAAAGCATACTTCTGCGGCCTCTGAACAGAGTATTGCAGCGATTATAGAGGCGTATGATGATATTCATGGGCTTGTTAAGAATGAAATGAATACGACCCAGACAGACCTGCAAACTCTGGGTTCTACTGTTCAGGGGCTTTTCGGTGATACAGAAGAGCGATACCTTGAAGCCCTGAGTAATACTTCAGACCAGATAACTCAAAGCCTTACAGAAAACCGAGACGCAACAATATCCGATCTTAAGCAAATGAATACTACGCTGAAGGATGCTATCAGTCATACTGAAGCGGTTCTTCAGGCTGAGCAGCAAGAGTTTACCTTGGCTTCTGCCCAGTCTCTACAGCAGATAGAGACTACTCTGATACAGCAATCTGTTGAAAGCGCAGAGCAGTTTGACGCTATCATAAAATCTTCAGAAAAAACTCAGGCCCATCTCAGCGATAACAGATCAACTATATTGGATGGTCTGCAAAAAATTCAGCAAGCCGTACAGCAGGCAGCCCGTGCAGTGGAAACCCAGTTGCAGACAGAGAGCAGTGCCATAGCTGAGGCCCAGCAGCAAATTGCAGCAGAGTTAATCCAACAGCTGGATCAGAGTACCGAGGCTATAACGGAGAATCAGCGAGAGACTTCCAGGGACATCGCAGAAACATTACAGGCAGGTACGGATACTCATCAGCCGACAATAGAAATTCTTGATGAAATCCGTGGTCTTGCAAATTTACTGACACAGCAACTCGAATTGCCATCAGCGTCAGCGGATCATCTTTCAACCTCTGTAAACGTTGTTCAGCCCCCTTTACTAAAAGAACACCTATTTCCCGAAGAGGACTTGCCTCCCAAAGAGAGCTTATCTTCTGATGAGCATTTGTCTCCTGATGAATTTGATGAATCATCTGCAGTCGGCGAGGTCGTTTTGGACACAGATGAGGCTCTAACCGTGTTGTATAACGGTAAGATTCAGAAGGTAACCGATAAGGTTAGCGGCCTGGAAACCGTCTTTGAATATAACGAGGGTGTTTGCCGTAAAGCACGATCGTATTTGAATGATAAGCTTCAATATGAAGTGCTCTTTGATGAGATGGGCAAAATGATTGCGAGTACCGAGTTTGATCAGAAGGGACAGGATAAATCTGTTTATAGCTATAACAGCTTTGGCGAAGTCGAAAAATTTGAAGAGTTACCTTAAGGAGCAACGGTATGTATTTAGCACTGATTTCTGAATCGGCCAGAGAGTATTTTCTCGAACTGGCGAACCATATGATGCATGCCGATGGAGAGGTCGGGATGGAGGAAGAAGCAATTCTGGAGGCCTTCCGATACGAGTGTGAAATGCCAGACTATCAGCCGAAAGGAATACCTGTTGAGCAGATCCTGAATGAGTTAGCCAAGCTGGATCAACAAGCAAAGAACGCCACTATGATCGAGCTGACGGCTCTGGCTCTGGCCGATGAAGAAATACATGCAGATGAGAATAAGTTACTGCTGCGAACAGCGGAAAAGTTAGAAGTCAATGAAGAACGTATCACTGATATGAAGCAGTGGGTTCAAGATATGAATGATGTTGCCAATCGTGGAATGGAGCTGATTGAAAATGGGTCTGTGGAGTAGTTTTAAAAAAGGCGTTAAAAGTGTCTGTGGAACGATAACAGGCAAAAAAAAAGCGGAACAGGCAAAGGAAAAGTTTGCTGAGCTGGAGCGTGAGTTTAAAAAACGCAACAAGGCTTACAGTGAGTTTGTTGAGTTTAAAACCTCTGAAATCGCTAAACAAGTTCAGGTCATTAATGAGCTTAAAATGCAAACTTTTTCTGGGGCCTTCCCTGAATTCCTTAACGTGGCTAACCGGCTGCACAACGTTTCAATCAGAGGTAAACCGATACTTGATGCTGTGGCGATTCCTGAAAAGATGATCCACACACCAGAGGCTGTTCGGTCAAAGCAAGATATCCTGACCATCGACTTTGATGACCTATCGACCAAACAAAAAGTGGTAGGAGTGCTGACATTCGGCATCTCAACACGTAAGGCCGCTAAGGAATCGTTAAAGCGAGCGGAAGATGAAGAACAGCGCCTGAAAGAAGAATATGCCAAGATGGATGCAACTCAGGTCAAGCTGAAGCACACATTAACGGCTCTTAAAGAGATTGCTCATTACTATCGCTCTATTATTGAACTCTACGGAAAAACAGTTAAGCGACTGTCTCATGGTATTGCTGCTCAGCAAGTGTCTCACATTGCCTTTTCTGGTCAGTTTGTAGGCAAGGTGGACTTCCGTACCTTACCCACCCGTCAGCTGGAAGACTTTATGGCGCTATATAACATGACCATTCTGTTAAAAGAGATGGCTTCCCGTCAGTATCTGTCTATGCCGACAGAAAGTCGACCAGAGCTGGAGCTTGATAAGAAAGATATGGATCTGACCGAACTGGCAAAAGCGAATCCTCAGCAGTTCGGTATGGCGGCATAAGGAAGAGACTTATGGATAAGAAGTATCAGATCAAATCTCTTGCAGATGCTGATGTCCAGCAACAGCTGAATAATGCGTCTCCATTGGATATGGTACACACCCTGCAAAGCATAGAGCTTCATAATCAACAAAGCTCAATCAAGGTTATTGATGAGATTTATGAGGAGTTTGAGGGAGGTGGCTCTACTGTTGAAACCCTACTGAAACCGTTGGTTATCAGTATGGTCGATTCCGGTTTATCCCGAGTGAGTATTTTGCAGGATAAAAAAGGCAAAAAATCTGTTTCTTTTGAAAAAGGTACTGGCGGTACCGCAGTAAATGACTTCCTTTCTGGCGCTGTTATCTGGGAAGCGATTAACGACTTTTCCTATGATAAATATGAAACAGAGCAGAACGTCGAAGCAGCATTAGCAGATAGATCTAATGATTACCGTACGGAAAACCGTATGAGTGAGATGCCCGGTAAGTTTAAACGTAAGGAATACGAACATTCGGGTAAAAAATCAGCAACTAAGCAGGCCCGTGATAAGGTGTTTGGCGATGGAGATCGAGTTTATGTCAACAGTGAGATTGAAGGTAAGCGCGCTTACCACCAAAAAAGAGTCGATGCTATGGGTCGTGGAGCGGGCCATAAACAGAAAGTTGAAGCCGATCATGTAGTAGCTCTGAAAGCCCTGCATGTTGAGTTTGGAAAAAATATCTTTGTAGATAAAGATATGGTTAAGGCAGCGGGTGATCATGAGCAGAATATCGCGCTCATTACTCAAGGCTTAAACAATGCCAAAAGCGAACATGATATCGCCACTGTACGTAAAATGCGACAAACCGCTATTGAAAAGCAGCAGCGGGGTGAAAAGCTTGGCTCTAATGAGCAAAGTTTAGTGGATACCAGTGATGAAGCGATGGATCGTTTTGAGGCGAGGGAAGCAAAAGCTAAGGATGATATTGAAGCCCACATTCGCCAGCTAGCGCGGGACAACCATTGGAAAACAGCAGGTCGTGCAGCAAAAAACATTGGTGGTCAGTTGAAAACGCTTAGTGCGAAAGAAGCGATCCGTATGGGCGTAGCAGAATTTATCAAAATTGCCATTTATGAAATCAAGGATATGATCCTTAACGGCTTTAAAAGTGGTGTTGGCGAACGATCTCTAATGGCTGCCCTGAAGGCCCGGATTCGCCGCATGACCCGCTATCTTAAGCAACGTATCTGGCCTGCTATAAAAGAAATAGCTGACAATATTATTCAGACTCTGGTCAAAGAGTTCTTTAAGTCTCTTCCTCTATTTTTTACTGGTCTGCTGAAGAAGTTTATGAACCTGGTTGCAGATGGCATGCATGCCATTATTCAAGCCTTTAAAATTCTTAAAAAGCCCAGTAATGAAATGACACCAGCACAGAAAGGAGATGCCTTGGTAAAAGTGTTTATCTCTATTGTTACACCTTTTTTGACATCGTATCTTTTACAGCTCCCCTTAGGGCCGTTTGAAGAGTTAGCAGAAGTTATTTTGGGTAGCGTTGTGTCATGTGTTCTGATTTGGGCTGTTGATAAAGCAGACCTTTTTAACACTAAAGCAGACCGCCGCAGTCAGCGGGTGAAAGAGGTATTTGAGTATCGCGTGCAACAGATCAAACAGAATGTTGATGTTTTTGATCGTAATGCAACACAAACTTTCATTCAGCAACGACTAGCATTCGATACTATGCATAAGCAATTATCGGATGCGATTGATGCCAATAAACCAGTGCATGAACTTTCCACTAATCTAGCCGATTTTATGGGAGCGGGTAAGAAGATTAAAATCCGTGATACTGATACATTTATGGAGCTGTTGTCTTCTAATAAGCAGCTAACTATTTGATTTAACCTATAGCTAATACCTTTGCAGGCTATTTAGCAGCCTGCGGGGGAAGCAACCCCGACATATTTTTTTCGGAGGAAAAGCAGGCCGTAATTGAATCAGATTTAAACATATATTACTTCTCCGATAACACCTTGATATTGGAGGAGTAATATGGAAAAACGCTTCCGTTTCACCAATGATAAAATCCGCTCCCAGCCCCCTAACCCACCTGATGCCCGTGGTACTGATCTAGAAGTTTCCGACACTGATGTGATGGGCCTGAAGTGTCTGGTCGGTAAATCTGGCAATAAACGCTGGTTGCTCAGATACCGCAACAGCTCAGGTAAACGCCGTAGCATTGCCTTAGGCCGCTTTCCTGATATTGATGTATCGACTGCCCGTAAAGTAGCTCGCAAACATCTGGCGCAGATTGCCGAAGGTATTGACCCGTTAGAAGCCCGTGAAGAGATCAAATCACAACCTACGCTGAGTGAGTTCTTCTGGGATACACACCTGCCACTGATCCAAACCCGCAATCGCACCTGGAAACAGGATAGTCAGCGTTTCCGCACCCTGATTGAACCCACCTTAGGCCAACAGCGATTAACCGATATCACAGTGGCTCAGGTGCAACAGTTGCAGTTAAAGCTGTCTCAGGGTGGTAAAGGCAGAAAACCGCTGTCACCAGCTACCTGCAACCGGGCATTGGCTTTATTAAAGACCTTAGGTGCTCATGCGGTTAGGTTGGGATTAGTGGATACCAATCAGGCCGCTAAGATCCCTCTACTGCAGGAGAACAATATCCGTACCCGTTTTCTGGATCTGGATGAGTCTAAGCGACTACTGGAGTCTGCCAGTCAGTTTAAGAACCGTTCGATAGGTGGTCTGGTGGCTATGTTGCTATTAACCGGCTGTCGCTTATCCGAGCTGAGGTTAGCCACCTATGAGTATTTTGACCGTAAGAACCGGGTACTCACTATCCCGGCCAGTCAGACTAAAAATAAGCAGGGCAGACTGGTTTATCTGACTGATAAGATGCTGGAGGTACTGGATTCCGTTCCGGCTAAACCCGGTAATCCTTATCTGTTTCCAGGCCGGTTAGTGGGTAAGCCATTATCTAACTTCCGCACCGGCTTTAATCAGATCCTGTTAGCCGCTGGCATTACTGATCTGGAAAATATCTGTCTGCACACACTCAGGCATACCACCGCCAGTAATATGGTGTCTGCCGGATTGCCATTAAGTGCCGTTAAAGCCCAACTCGCTCACCAGTCTATTCAGAGTTCCGAGCGCTACGCCAAACTCACCCCAAAGTCCTTACAACAAACCAGTGAACAGGTATCCAAACTGTTTTCTGACTAACCCTGTTATCGCTTTTGTATGAACCAGCCCGATTGCCTTGATGGTAATCGGGCTTTTTTACGTCTGGAGAAAATGCTATGCGACTAATCAACCGTTGGCCCGAGGCCACTGATTTTGAACTGCCGAAGAATACGGTGCAGGAGATGATGAATCTGATCACCGAACCCTTTGATACCGAGAACGAGGCTAAGGCCTTATGGCGGCAACTGGGTACGGCACTGATTGTGATTGATCCTGATGACACTACCGAAGTGCTGGAAGCCTTCAGTGATCGCTTAGTCGAGCAAATCCGCTTCGCCCTGCAGTACCCGGAAACTGATGACGCTTTAGCCAATGACTATCAGCTGATTTTGAGTATTACCAATGATGCCGGTGGTGGTATCTACCTATTAATTCACCGTAATAGCCCACTGATTAAGGAGCTAAGCCATGCCTGATTTAACCTTTGGCGGTCTGGTAAGCAAACTACGCTCAATCCCCGGTATGAAAACCGTCACGGAGAAAGCGGCACTGCTCTACGCCGTTTTTGAAGATGAAGATACGCACAAGTGGGTTAAAGCCGCTATTGTCGCCGCTCTGGTCTACCTGATTAATCCTGCTGATGCGGTGCCTGATTTTATCCCCGGTGCGGGTTATGGCGATGACGTTGCCGTATTACTGGCAGCCTTAGGCACGATTAAAGCCTATATCGAATCCCATCATCACGACCGGGCTAAAGAGATTCTGAATAAGCTTTAACCCACCACATCGTCCCAACCCCATCATCATTTTACTTTTGTTTTATAGATCCCTTTAAGGAGTGACCGAAATGGCACAGAAACGTAATACCACCGCCCAAAACGCTCAGAAAACCAATAACGATAAGGCAGAGATCTCTGAGGAAGTGACACTGGAACAGGCATTAGCGGAAGAAGCTAATGCCGAATCTCCAGCAAATACATCAACCGATGATGCTACAACTGAAACAGCTACTGAACCTAAGCCTGATCCCGATGCCGGTTACACCATCCTTGTAGAAAAAGGTGAAGCCGAAAAGATCAGCCCTAAAGCAACGGGGTTAATCTTCTATCAGATTGCCCGTAAGGATGATGATGACCAACTCTACGTCCGCATTGATAGCAATGAGGGTGGCGGTCTGCACAGCCGTGAGTGGGTAGCGCTGACAGATATTATTGATCTACTGGAGAACCATAAGGGCAACCACTTCAGTAGTACTATCCTCAAGGCAGTGATCGTCGGTAAGAGTAGCAATAACACCAGCTTTATGGCCGGTATCCTGCGGTCAAAAGGTGTTGCTCTTATTGAGCCATCGCCAGAAGGCATTTTCCTGCATCGTCTTGTGGACAACTTTGACGAGCAGGCTAAGACCTTATTAGCACTTAGCTAATACGCCAACTAAGCCTTAGACCCCATCAACCTACGCTTCATACCTTTCTTCTACTCACACCGCAGCACACACCACTTAACCTGGAGTTTTATTATGACGGTAAACATTATGACCGATGGCCTCCCTGTGCCTGTTAATCAGGCATTGGTGGTAATACTGCAACAACACATCACCGAAGCACTATCAAATGCCGATGATGCTGCCGGACTGGATGCCATCACCCTTAACTTCCGTGATCCTGACTACTCAGCGGAATTCGGTGGCTATCATACCGTAGAGATCCGACTGACTTATCTACAGGGTCAATGGCATCTGAACTACATCACCGACTTCTCGTATGTCGGCAGTGGCTGGGATACCGAACTGGCGAAGGACATGGACTTTGATTTTGGGCTGGGCGTTTGTATGACCCGGTTCATGCCGGATAGCCCATTAGCGGATGCAGTAGAGCTGTATCAGTTGTTCGAGACTAACTTTATCGCTTATTACCAGATGAACGTCTACAAGGTGGACACCACTCTGGAACAGTGACCGGAAAAAGTCCGGGGATGGACAGGAGCAGTTGAGGGCTGCTCCGTGTCCTGCTTTTTTTTGGTAAAAATGGCTACGGTTATGTTGGTCTGATGGTTAGGGGGCAGATTATGCCAACTACCGACAGAACGGATTTAAGATCCGACGAAGCTGGCGTGGTTATTTTTATCAGAGAACGACTAAATCGGAATAGACACCTATCAACCGTGCTTTTCCTTCATATAACGAGCATAAGCTTCAGCATGAACACGTACAGCCTGAAGACCTTCAATCGAGTGGAGCATCGTTGACGGATCTGATTCAAGTTCTGGAAGCCCATCGACAATAGGTTTCTCTTCCGAAAGCCATCTCCAGGCCTTAGGCAAAGAACCACAAGCCTCTTTCGCACACAAGATTTCCATAATCTCAGCCACTTCTTGATGGTGCTGAAACCATGAAATAGGTCGAAAAGCAGATTTCTTGCCGCCAGTAACCCTGCAAGGCATTTGAGCAGACTTCAGCTCATCATCACTAATAAATTGTATAGTCCAATCGGCAAGCTGAGAAAGTGATTTATTAGCCCTGCGTGGGCCATACCTTTCTTTTGACGGAATAACCAAACCTATCTTGATTTGGGGTCTAATGGCTAACGTGTTCAGCTCGCGAATTTTAACCAAAGCAGGGGCAATATCCGTATCATTGGTGACAAAAACGATATGCTCTAATGAGTGATCACAAAAGGCGTCGAAAATAGCATCCAAAGCGATATTTACATCACTTTGTTTTTCCTCCAGCTTCCATACTTTTACCTTGGAGCAATCCTTCGGCTCCTTTTCTTCCTGAGTTTCGGTGTACTCAACCTTCCTGCTATCGACCTTATCAATGGCATAACTGCCCTTAACAATTTTTACCGCTCCTTGGCTGTGACTGGTAAGGGCCGCATGATAACTTCGTTGATCATTAACAGAGCTTGGATCTTCTGCAGCTTTTGAACTAATTTCAGCGGTATAGAATTTGATTCCCGCTTCAGGATGGAGAGTTGATGAGCTAATGGCCGATCTGGGAATAAGATGATCTTCAAAGAGAGAAACCAGATCTAACCATTTGTAAGCGGTGTTCTTCAAGCAGCCGTAGTAGAAATTGTAACCATCAATATAGATTCGCGTTCTCACGATATGCACTTCATTCTACTAGGTCCATAAATGAAAAAACCGACCCGAAGGTCGGCAATTTCGCCCATCACCAGTGGTCGCAATGCCAGCGTGGGGATGGGTAAGTAGTAATCGAATCATAACGCTAAGAGAGCAGGATCACAATAACTTCTGCTGCTATTTGCAAAAGAAAAACCGCCAAGGTTGCGCTTCTTCGATAGGCGTGACGGCTATGTTACGCATACTTTAATCGGACTACTGGTGACGGTGCAATCCTTCAGGCAGGCTTCCTGTAAGCTGACAACATCTCAGCCTATTCGTAGTACGGGTTTTAACCATCAGACTATCCAACAGTCACCAAGACTCTACAACACAAACTAAAGCCAAAACAGCAGTAATACCAGTATATTCAAAGAGTTACCAACAATAGCTTCCACGCTTCCAAGGATTCAAAATCCGTTGCCTTTGCGGGCGTGCCGGTTCGAGTCCGGCCACTGGTACCATCATATTCCGAACAAAAGCCAGCATATTCTTAACAAGAGTGCTGGCTTTTGTCGTTTTTAGCGACAAGAAATTAATTCCTGCCTTTTCTCTCCGGTCCATACCCTGTCTATTGTGTGCGGAATTTGTGTGCATTGATTTCCACAACTCCGGTACCAATGACCAAGACTTGCCAGAACGGGGTTTATCGCTTGAGCATTGTCGTTGACCCGGAAATTCCGGTTTTCCGGGTCGTCTCCGGTCTATTCTTTTAAAAAAGCAAATAGCCGACTAAAAATGTCTTATCTATTCAGCACGGACAACCTCAACACTGCACTTGATAATGAACTATCACATATAAAATCAACACCATACTCCCGGCGTTACTTGCATATACAAAAACATTTAATATAACTTTTAAAAACAACACATACCACTTCGCGACAAATAATTTCGCATATAAAACAACACCTTGCCTTCAATTAAATTATTACCTATAAAATAGAACGCCGCGATTAATTTTAAATCCTGCACCACAAATAAAACCGAATAAAATACGATATTGTCTATTAATGCTATTCAAATTTTAGCCGATATAACTATAGATTAAAGCCATCTTATGGAGAAAATATATGGATATTCGTAATACATCTTCTTTTCTTTCAACCCTCACTGCTGGCAGTGCTTCAGCAACGACTAAGAACAGGTTGGAATACACGCCTCCTGCCGATGAGGGCATAAACCTGAAAGAAGCTATTGAGGGGGGTAAAGCGTATCAAGAAATGCAAGATCAGCGTCTCGCTGAGGCTAACAAAATCTGGAGCGATAATTTTCAAAATGTATTTAAGCTAGCTCGATCTGCAGAAGATCATTTATTAGCAGGGTTTCAAGGCTTTGAAAGCTTCAAAGAAAAGCAAGCCATAGAGCATCCCAATATAGATATAGATAGCCTGGATGTTGCCTTGGTGGATGGTCAACTCAAGCTCAGTGCACTCGATGTGAATGGTCAACCTATATCAGATAAGCAACTCGCATCAATTGAAGACGAGTTTTTTAAAGAAGAAGAGCTTGTTGAATCGCTAACACTTGGCCTATCGGAGCTAACAGAATCCATTGCACACTCCACATCAGAATTTTTCAGAGATTATGACCTTGAGTTTAGCCGCGAAGGTATCGTAAAGGACGGCCGGTTTAGCCTGAATGATTTAGTTCAGGAATATAATCAATCTTTCGAGAAAGCTTATAAAAATACGAATGTTAGAGAAAGAGATATATCAACAGGTATCGAAAAAATGATACCAACAACTGAAAAATACCCAACATTTTCAGAACGACTTGAAAAGAATGGTCTAGAGCTTTTTGCTACACTTAAGTTCGCTCATGAAAGACCCTCTGATCCATCAAATATCTATTCAATTATCGATCTCAATGCTTAGGTGAGCCCCAGAATGATCGCATAGAAATATAACTATTCTATAAATACAACCTAATCCAGCCCCATTAAAGAGTGAGTATAATTACCTATAAGCAAAGGATAAAAATACAGTCAACAATGTTGAATTTATTAATTTTTATGGATTAAAAACATGAATATTAACAACGGTTATTTATCAATCTTATATAAAGGCAGTACTACTGCCTCAGATAACAATAGAATTTCATATACATCTTTATTTGGAGAGGGTAGTAAACTAAAGCCTATTGACCAAGAAAAATATAGTAAAATTTTTGAGGAAGATACAAAAAACTCTGCTCTTGCTGTTGCGCAATGGAGTAGAGATATAAGTAAGCCTGCTTTTTCTGCAAAGGAGGATTTTATAGTAGGCTACCAAGGTTTTGAGAAGTTTAAGGAACAACAAGCTGTACAACATAAAAACTTGGACTTTGAGGATATGGATGTCACTCTAAAAGAAGGTGAACTCCATCTATCAGGTATTAAAGACAGCAATGGGAATCCAATTTCACAAGAGAAACTGGATGACATTGAAGCCGTCTTTTTTGAAGAGGAAGAACTGGTAGAAACCTTAACCTCTGTTTTATCTGATTTAACTAAAGCAATAAATACTGTAGGAGAATCATCAAAATACCACACATCAGAAATATCTAATCTGGATAACATAAGCAAAGAAATAAACGATAAGGTAATTGAAGAAGGTCATTTTAGCCTAAAAGGATTTATTGATAGTTATAACCAATACTTTGAAGGTAAACATAAGCATAGCAATGTTCGAGAGGGCAGCATATCAGAAGGATTTAATATGAAACCTACAAATGAAGCATATAAGACAATTACTGATAGATTAAGTATGGAAAGTTCTGATATTGAACTATTTATGTTTATTATGGGGCACGGAGATTTAGAATCAAGCACTGAAAAAAACTCATTTATCAACACAAAAGCTTGACTATAAAATCTAAGTGCTGTTTTTTTTAACAGCACTTAGAGAGTGCCTAAATATTAGTTAAGACATGTCCACTTTTGTCCACCAGTTTGATAATTTTTTTCGTAATAGCACATTTTCACCAATTCTTCTTTACAAATATGGTAGAAGGAACCTTGCTTAACTGGTGTATCACTTCTCTCTCCATTCTCATTAGCTAAATAAACACTATAATGTCCCGCATTATAAAAAATATCCCACCACTCTGATGGATTTGTTGGTGTGCCGCTATGAACCCTATTATGAACATTCCTTACTGGAACATACTCATTAACACAATCCTTTACTTTTATAGAGCTATTAAAGTGCCCATTATCATCAACGGCTATGACTCCGTTATCAAAAAACTCATAGCTTCCTGAGTCAATATTGAAACTATAAAGATCAACAATTACATTAGATAATGGAACAGGCTGATTATTACTATCCTTAACACCTCCAGAAAAGCTAATAAGATTATGTGCTTCAACGGATGCCGTTTGTGGTGGAACATCTTCCAAGATTAGTAATTTAGTCAAGTTTTCATTGTTCCAAACTTTAAAGCCATCAACACTCTCAGCCGAACCGGGAGCATGAGCCACCAAAGAATACTGGGCAGAAATCGGAGGTGGATTACCTGCTGCAGACCGAACCAGGAGGTTAATTGTGGAGCCAGGAGTAACATTGTAGGTATTTAACTGGTTCTTCACTAACTGAACCCAGGCAGCACCACTCCAGATTTCAAATGAAAACTGTTCACTCGCACTAAAACGAAGACTTAAAAGGCTTTGATCTGGCCCTACAGTGTAAGAGAAAAAGTCCAGATCATTAGCATTATCCAGATTACCCTGAATCACCGCATTAGTTTGAAGGCTGGTGCTCTGGCCGAATTTATCATTGGCTTCATACTGGTCAAAGTTATTATAACCGAGCCAGCCTAAAGTGACGGGATCACCAGAAGAACCCTGAGTCGCTTGAGCAAATAGCACATAAGCACCTGCTTCAGCTTTAGCAACAGTCTGTTCACTCGTTGAGCTTGGACTAACGGACGAATCAATAAGCGTAAACTGCCCGTCATCTTCATATTTAAAGAAGAAAAGATCATAGTTAGCCGTTGAAGGTATATTCAGCATTAATCCTTCAATTTTTGTCTCGGCATCTACGACAGTACTGACACAATAAGACGATCCTTCCGTATTAAAAGCAACGAGCGTACCGCCACCAATCGCTAAATTAGGACAGCCTGTTTCCGTTGCTACCTGACTTGCTGTTTTCGATAGCACTTGAGGCTGAGAGGCCATTCTATTACGTTTTGACTTATATTTTGGCTCAATAGCCAGAGAATACTCTCGCTTTAAGTCTTCATGTTCTCTTGTTTCTTCCCCAACAATATCGACGTAGTCCGCATTATAAATAGACGGTGGTTGAGTGAAATCAAGAGGCGCATCTTTAATATCGGCATGGGTTGTAAATGATGCCAGCAATAGCGTGGCAGAAGATAATATCTTGAGCATAAAACATCCTTTTTATGCAGTTTTTATTAAGAATCAATCGATTAATGTGTTTATTCAATATATTGAACAAACCGGGCCAAAGTACATCAACAAAGACTCAGGTCAATATAGAAAATTCAGCTTATGATCAATATAAAAACCAACATAAAGACATCTACTGTACTGAATATAAATTTAAAAATAATCATAAATATAAAAAGGCCGCCGACATCTATTACAGGCTCTATGCTCAACCCATTTTTCATGCGAAAAACACAGTCTCTTACTGAATGCTGAGTGATTATAATTAAATAAAAAACCATCATCGCATGGTTAATTATTTTTTGTTTCAGTACGTAATCCCGATAAATTCAAACATATATTACCTCTCCGATAACACTTTGATATTGGAGGAGTAATATGGAAAAACGCTTCCGTTTCACCAATGATAAAATCCGTTCCCTGCCCCCTAACCCGCCTGATGCCCGTGGTACTGATCTTGAGGTCTCCGATACCGATGTGATGGGCCTGAAGTGCCTGGTCGGCAAATCCGGTAATAAACGCTGGTTACTCAGATACCGTAATAGCTCAGGTAAACGCCGTAGCATCGCCTTAGGTCGCTTCCCTGATATTGATGTATCCACTGCCCGTAAAGTAGCCCGTAAGCATCTGGCGCAAATCGCAGAAGGCATCGACCCGTTAGAAGCCCGTGAAGAGATCAAGTCACAACCGTCACTGAGTGAGTTCTTCTGGGATACCCATCTACCACTGATCCAAACCCGTAATCGCACCTGGAAACAGGATAGCCAGCGTTTCCGTACCCTTATTGAACCGACCTTAGGCCAACAGCGATTAACCGATATCACGGTGGCTCAGGTGCAACAGCTGCAGTTAAAGCTGTCTCAGGGTGGTAAGGGCATAAAACCACTATCACCAGCTACCTGTAACCGGGCATTGGCCCTGTTAAAGACCTTAGGTGCTCATGCCGTTAGATTAGGATTAGTGGATACCAATCAGGCGGCTAAGATCCCATTGCTCCAAGAGAATAATATCCGTACCCGCTTTCTGGATCTGGATGAGTCTAAGCGACTACTGGAGTCTGCCCGTCAGTTTAAGAACCGTTCGATAGGTGGTCTGGTGGCTATGCTGCTATTAACCGGCTGTCGATTATCCGAGCTGAGGTTAGCCACCTATGAGTATTTTGATCGTAAGAACCGGGTACTCACTATCCCCGCCAGCCAGACTAAAAATAAGCAGGGCTGGCTGGTTTATCTGACTGATAAAATGCTGGAGGTACTGGATTCCGTTCCCGGTAAACCCGGTAAACCCGGTAAACCCGGTAAACCCGGTAAACCAAAGTCCTGACAACAGACCAGTGAACAGGTATCCAAACTGTTTTCTGACTAACCCCTTTATCGTTTTTGTATGAACCAGCCCGATTGCCTTTGCGGTAATCGGGCTTTTTTACGTCTGGAGAAAATGCCATGCGACTGATTAACCGTTGGCCTGAAGCCACTGACTATCATCTGCTTCTGAGTATTACCATGTAGAGCTGATACCGCCGTTCTAAATAATAGAATGCGGTTTCTGAGAGTTATCCCTTATAGAAATCCGACGCCCCAAATGGCACAACAAAGGGGCCAGTTGATCAAAATGAGACAGAACCCAGTCAGGCTGACTACTCAGAGACTCTAGCTTGCTGTAACCGAAGTCCACAAAAACAGACCGTACACCAGAGTTTCGGGCAGCACAAACATCGTTTTCTGTATCTCCAATCATGAGACAGGCCTCAGGTGCCTCCCCTATTTGATTCACTATCCACTTAATCGGCCCTGGATGAGGCTTGCGGTAGGGTAATGAGTCACCGCAGACTAAAAAACGAAAATATCGAGTCAGATCTAAGCCTTCCAGGACAGCCTTGACCAGAACTTCTGCCTTGTTTGTACAAATAGCAAGGTCTAAGTTTTGGGCCTGAGCACTTTCCAGCATCGTAATCACACCCGGAAAAACTTTCGTCTCATATATAGGTGCAGAAAGATAAGCCTGAAAATAACTTGCCTGCAATTTGGAGACACATTCCGGGTTGACCTCCTGCCCGTTTTTCTCCAATGCATATTCTACCAAGGCCGTACCGCCTTCACCTACCCGATCAGTGATTTCTGAAATGGTCAGAGGTTCTTGGCCATTGGCCACCAGTGCGCAGTTGATTGCGTTCGCTATCCCTCCAAGAGTATCTACCAGCGTACCATCCAGATCAAAAATCAGAGCTTTTACTGAGCGGCTTAACATGTTGCCTTCCTCCTCTTCATTAAGAGACAAGAAATGCTCCGTGAAGTCTCCAGTAGGCCATTTGTCGATATCCATAAATCATTCCTTATGCAACCTTGATAGATGAGGCCAATTCATTAACCGAACGAGTCCGACCATGACAATAAGAATAGGAAAAGCCACATATAAGTTAACTGTTTGCCAACCTAGAGAATTGACCATCACACCTGAGAATAAGGTTGCAGTAGTAACACCCAGGAAAACCAGCGTATCGTTCAAACCCTGAACGCGAGCGGCCTCCTCCTTTCGACAGCTTTCGGTTAACAGAGAGGTAGCACCGACGTAGAGAAAATTCCAGCCAATTCCCAGCAAAATCAGTCCAGCCTCAAAGTGAGCCAGCTCCGTCCCTATCTGACTGACAGCAATACTCCCGAGGTTTAACAGGCACCCCAGTAGCATGACCGGTATGATACCGATTCTCTGAATCAGTGTTCCTGTGAAAAATGAAGGAGCAAACATGGCAAGTACATGCCATTGAATAACCAAAGCAGTTTGGGCGAAGCCCAGCCCCGAACACATCATGGCAAGAGGCGTAGCTGTCATCAAAAGATTCATCGCGGCATAGCCAACGACACCGCTTAAAATAGCCATGACCAGCACGGGATTACGAGCCATCACGGACCATGATCTCTGTGTTTGTTTGTCTGCTCTTATCATTGGTGGTAAACGAAGACCTAGAGCCAGCAGAGCACTCAACAAAGCTACGCCTATTAATACAAGGAAGCTGGCAAAAAAAGCAGGTGCAAGGGTATCCTTTGTCCACTGAGCAAGCATAGGTCCAGCTACAGCCGCGAGGAGTCCACCAGCTAATGTCCAGGAGATGGCTTGGCTTTTTCTTTCCACAGGTGCGACATCGGCTGCTGCAAATCGATAATATTGCCCAACTGCACCGAAGGCACCAATTAAAAATCCGGCTACCGAGAACAAAGCAAAGCTGCCTATCCAAACGCCGAAGGCAGCACCAGCCAGACCTACCGCCCCAAGTAAAGCACCACTACAAAAAATAACGCTACGCCCAAAGCGCTCCATAAGTTTGGCCATGGGATACAACATCACCATGGTACCCAGGTATTGGACAGCAAGCGGTACGGTAGCTAAATCAGGCGACGAGAGTTGGGTTGCGACCAAGGCTGACGATGAGAGCACGAAACTAATCGTGGTCATCATCGCCGCCTGGGAGAGCGTCAACAAAAAAATATTGCGGTTCATTTTCAAAGCTTCGAAGGTTCGTAGAATTGTGTCAGTCCCTTCTCATTGACGACTCGAGTGAAAGATTGGTTACCAATCACGGATATTTCGTGACGAATTACCATTCGTTCAGTTCCATCTTTGTCATCCTGCATCAGTACCGCAATGCCATGATACGGAAGGAGACGGGAGTTGAGTTTGTAACCCATACAGATATACCACCATTGGTACTCATCAACAGGTAAATCATGGGAGAGAGGATTCTCCAAAAGCATAGCCATATCAAAGTGAGGGGAAACGCTGAGATGCCGAATCCGGGAATCATCACTGGCTTCGTAGGTGCGCTGCGCTTGCCACTGCGAGCGAGGGTCGTTCTTAGGCCAGACAAACTCTTGCCCAATTTGAGAGCGAGAAATAATCTCTCCACTCAAACCTACCGGAAGTTGCTGATTAGTAGAGGGTATTGCTGCAGACTGTGATGTGGACTGTAACATGATTTTTCCTTGTCCTATGTGTATTGTTGCCATTGACATTGTGCGTTATTTGGCTAATTTAGTAAGGACATAATCACCTCGTTTTCTGCCATGACTCACAAGTTGGTTTTTATCGTATACCCTGGTTTTCAATTGCTGGATGCAGCAGGTCCGATTGCAGCTTTCGAGATGGCTAATCGGATGAAACCAGGAACGTATGAGCTGATTTTAGCCAGCCCTAAGGGCGGTATGGTGAAAAGCTCTGCCAGTACTACACTATCCACCACGCCATTTGCCCAAGTGTTCAATGCGGACACTTTTCTTGCTGTTGGCGGCCCTGGGGTCAATGAAGCTTCAACTTCTGCAGAGATGCTTGCTTTTATCGGTGATCTATCGCAGAAAGCGAAGCGTATTGGGAGCGTATGCTCAGGGGCTTATCTACTCGCCTGTGCCGGATTGCTCAATGGAAAAAAGGCAACTACGCACTGGCAGCTTAGCGCTGATTTCAAGCAACGCTTTCCCGATGTACTCCTTGATGAAGATCGTATCTATATTAATGATGGTAACCTATGGACATCCGCTGGAATAAGCGCAGGGATCGACCTTTCATTAGCCCTCATAGCCGATGATCTTGGTGAACCGATAGCTCGTCACGTTGCCCATCAATTAGTGGTGTATTACCGTCGCCCTGGCGGTCAGTCCCAGTATTCAGAATTAATCGAAATGGGCATGAAGGATGGCCGTTTCGCCAACCTGCTCGATTATATTCGCAATAATCTGGGCAAACCGCTCTCGGTGAGTGATCTGGCAGATCAAATGTGCATGAGCTCAAGGCATTTCGCTCGGTGCTTTGCTTCGGAGGTTGGTACAACTCCAGCACGGGCTGTTGAGCGGCTAAGAGTTGAGGCCGCTAGTGCTGCATTAGAAAGTGGCAATGGCTCAATACAGGTTATTGCACGCCAATGTGGTTTTACTGATATAGAACGAATGCGACGCGCTTTTATCAGGATAAAAGGCGTTCCACCTTCGGCTATAAAATGCCATCCCCGCCAGTCAGACTAAACATAAACAAGGCAGGTTAGTTTATCTGACCGATAAGATACTGGAGGTGCTGGATTCGGTTCCGGCTAAACCCGGTAATCCTTATCTGTTTCCGGGCCCGTTAGCGGGTAAACCACTATCCAATTTCCGCACCGGCTTTAATCAGATCCTGTTAGCGGCAGGCATTACTGACCTAGAGAATATCTGCCTGCACACACTCCGGCATACCACTGCCAGCAATATGGTCTCTGCCGGATTGCCATTAAGTGCCGTTAAAGCCCAACTCGCACACCAATCTATTCAAAGTTCCGAGCGCTACGCCAAACTCACACCGAAGTCCTTACAACAAACCAGTGAACAGGTATCCAAGCTGTTTTCTGACTAACCCCTTTATCGTTTTTGTATGAACCAGCCCGATTGCTTTAGCGGTAATCGGGCTTTTTTACGTCTGGAGAAAATGCCATGCGACTGATTAACCGTTGGCGGCCTGATGAGCAAACTGCGTTCAATCCCCGGTATGAAAACCGTCACTGAGAAAGCCGCACTACTCTATGCCGTCTTTGAAGATGAGGATACACCCAAGTGGGTTAAAGCGGCGATTGTCACTGCTCTGATTTATCTGATTAACCCTGCTGATGCGGTGCCTGATGTTATCCCCGGTGTCGGTTATGGCGATGATGTTGCCGTGCTACTGGCGGCCTTAGGCACGATTAAAGCCTATATCGAATCCCACCATCACGACCGGGCCAGAGAGATCCTGAATAAGCTTTAACCCACCGCATCGTCCCAACCCAATCATCATTTTACTGAAGCTTTCAAGACCTCTGCCTGTCAGCGAATGACACCCTAACCGACTACGGAGAGAAATATCGAATTAACTTTGGATAAGTGCTTACCTATCATTGAGCCAGAAATGGACATAGGAAAATATTTCTGATGGCACTACACTCAAAGTAGACGGTTTACTTACGCTACTTAGTGTATTATTTTTGATAAAAGAACATAACTTTAAAAGACATCTAATCCAAGCTCACACCAAATCGTTTCTATCACAAAACGCATCATTTTCCAGTCACAGACGAAAGAATATCGAAGCATGTTTGTGGTAGTGTGTATAAAAATCAGATCAATATCAAATAGGGGCTCCTATGCCTATTAAACCTGTTGATACCCTTGATTTGCCCCAAAAGCGTTTAGGTAAACTCTTTGTAGGCCTTTTGCTATGGCTTGTGCTTATCGCAATCATTTTTAGCATCCCCTTTCTTCCCCTGCTCTCTGAACGGGCTGTTGCAACAAACTTTCTACCGGATAAGGGCAGTAATCAGGCTATTGTATTATTTGGCTTTAGTGGTTGCAGCACCGTTTGCTCGACCCAGCTCACTGTGCTCAGAGAGGTACTGAATAACAAAGCTTATCCAGAGCAGTGGCCCCATGTGGTTTTTATTGATATTGACCAACTGAGCAGTACCGAGCAAGTCACTCAGTATGTCTCTGGTTTCGATCATCGCTTTACTGGTTACTTTCCCTCCCCTCAAGAGCTAACAACCCTAAAAGATCTGTTTGGGCTCAACTTTCAGCAACAAGGTAGTCAGATTATCCACAGCGGGAAAGTGTTTTTTCTACAACGGAATGAAGGTTGGAAGATCACTTCGGCTTATAACGCCCAAGCCTTTAATAACAAAAAACTTATATCTTTTTTAAATTAGCGGGATGACAACATGATCAACACATTATTCATGCCTTACGGTCGCTCACTAGCCCCTTATGTACAGGAAGCATTAGGTGAAGATTTTAAAAAAGCGGATCAAATTCTTCTCTTTACTATCCTAGCATTCTGCATAGTAGTGGCTTTTGTGACATCCTGGCATAACGGCTACTTTACTCTAGGTATTATCGGCGGCTTGCTGATTGGCGGTGTCAGTCTTCTGGCCTACAAGCTGTTTGCAGGCACACTGTTATGCAGGGTGATTATGCCAACAGCACTCACCGCTCTACTGGCTATATCTGTTCAGCAAGCCAATGGCCTGGGTGAAGGGCATTTTATTTTCTTTCTGAACATTACAATCATGATCCGCTATAAGGATATCACTCCACTGTTAGTCTTGACGGTGTTAACAGTGATCCATCACTTTGGTTTAACCTACTGCCAGTATGCCGGCGTATCTGCCTTTGGTGATCCTCTGATTATCTTCTCCTGGGGACAGGGTACGGAATGGGGATTACTAGCTCCTCTGGCCTACCACCTGGTGATCGCAGTCATGGCCCTAGTCGTAGCGACTTATTATATTTATGAAGGTAATAAACGCTTCTTAGAGTCCAGATCGGTTATCGGTGCGATTAATCAGGCTGCTGATGGCGATATGACCGCTCGTATCAGCCAGGATGCCTCTTCCAGCCTCACTATGAATATCAATAGTTTCCTTGAGCGTATGCACAAGACACTGAATACCATGAAAAGTGTAACCCAAACCATAGCCTCCAGCTCCAATAAGGGTTCAAAAGCGGCATTGGATCGGCAAAACCAGGCAAAAGAACAGCAGGATGAGATATCTATTGTAGCTAGTGCGGTAACAGAGATGGCAGGCACTACCAAAGAGATCGCAGAAAATGTTGAGCAAACCGCAGAGGCATCACGCAATACTGTCACGACTATCGGCCACGGACAAACTATTGCGGATAATTTTCAGCATTCCATTTCCGAGTTAGCAGATCGGGTGAATAAAACCTCTGAAATTATCTCTGAGTTAGAAAAAGGCAGTGAAGGCATGAGCTCTATTGTTGCCACAATCCGGGGAATTTCAGAACAAACCAACCTACTGGCATTAAACGCCGCCATTGAAGCCGCAAGGGCAGGAGAGCAGGGACGAGGTTTTGCAGTTGTGGCCGATGAAGTCCGCATGTTGTCACAACGTACCCATGCTTCTACGGAAGAGATATCCGCCATGATCAGCAGCTTTAAATCGACCCTCACCACCGCAGTTGAAACCATGCAGGGCTGCCACAGCTTGGTCGAAGCGAGTGTTGATGACGCCTTAGCTACACGGAACAATTTCGATGAAATTGCCAGCGCTATTAAACAGATTAATGCGATGTCAGAACAGATCGCTACCGCAGCAGAGCAACAGTCTATCACAACAGACGATATCAGCAGTAATACCGAAAAGATCCGCTTTGTTTCAGAGGTCTTTCTTGATGAATCCGCCAATGCAGCCCAACAAGCCAGTGAGCTAGAGCAGCTTGCGAAGGAGATGGAAGAGTTACTGCAGAAATTCCAGCTACAGTGATGTCCACTTAAACAAAAGTATTTCCGCCATTCTTGAACAAAATGCTTATTTCTTCAGCATTTTGTTCAAGAGAAACTTTTGTTGGAGTGCTTATACCCCGATAAAATACTGAACCAGCCTTAGCCCGGCACTTGCAGGAGAATCCCTATGGACATTGTCCAGAGCTTCTTTGATACACAGGGGTTTATGCCCCACGGTATGTGTATACTTTGGCAAGCTGATATCCTCTATACACGAGCCACTGCCGGCCTTCTTACTGCTATTGCTTACTTTGCCACAGCAGCAGGAGTGGTCAGATTTTTAAGTTTAAGACAAGACATACCTTATCGTCCTTTTTTTGTACTCTATGGATCGCTGATTTTTATCGCCTGCGGTAGTTCACACCTGATGGGCATCTGGACACACTGGTTTCCAGACTACGGTATTGAAACGGTTATTATGGTTATCACTGCAGTCACTTCTATTGTGGCCGCTATCTGGCTTTGGCCATTAATCCCCAAGCTAGTTGCATTACCCTCCCCTGCTCTGCTTGCTGAAAAAAACTTAGCCCTTGAGAGAGAGGTTATCAGTAGACGTGATGCAGAAGCCCGTGTGCATGAACTTAACTCTCAACTGGAAGCTCAAGTACAGGAAAGAACCCAGCAACTTGCTGATACCAACCAGCTATTACAGCAAAAGCTAGAGGAATTAAACCAGGCCCATGCCTTGCTCGAAGATCGTGTTGCGGAACGTACTAAGGAGCTTAAAGAATCTCTTATTGCACTGGAAACTGCCCATGAACGTTTAGTGGAAAGTGAGAAAATGGCCGCGCTTGGTGGACTAGTTTCCGGCGTCGCCCACGAGCTAAATACCCCGCTGGGAATCTGCGTAACCAGTACCTCATTTATTCAAGAGCAGCTCGAAGATATGCAGGTAAAGCTTAAAGAAAAAGCATTAACCCATTCAGCACTGGAGGATTTTTTCCTTCACTCCAATGAGGCCATTAGCCTTGTATTGAATAGCCTTCGTACTGCAGATCAACAAGTCCGGCTCTTTAAAAAACTGGCTGTTAGTCAGTGGAGTGAGTCCCGAGAGTCTATCGATATCAAACAATTTATAGAAATACAGCTAGATAATGTAAGCGATATGCTTGAGTACATGAATGTACAGCTGAACTGTCCTCAGTCCTTAATGATAAATATTGATACCAACGCTCTCTCTCAGGTACTGAAGAGCTTACTGTCCAATACTGTAAGTCATGGTTATGACACTACAGAACGTGGCAATATTGAGATAAGCGTCACCAGTGGACAGCAAAAAATCTATCTGTGTTATCAAGATAGGGGGAAAGGCATGGATGAGGATCAGGTCAAGCATGTCTTTGACCCTTTCTTCACCACCCGACGCGGAATACAGGGGGGACCGGGCCTGGGGATGTCCATTACGTATAATCTGGTGACCCAACGCCTCAGAGGAGAGATTGAGTGTCATAGCACTCTGCAACAAGGTGTGAAATTTATCATTACCCTCAACACAGAGGAGCAGCTCTCTGTACCAGCATAATCATATAATAAAGCTGTACCGGAATATTTTATGCAATTTTTAGTCATTTGACGATCCTATAATCAACCAAAGCTATACAATACAAACCAATACAGAAACAGCAGCAATACCAGCATATTCAAAGAGTTACCAACGATAACAACCATCCTTCTAAGAGTTCAAAATCCGTTGCCTTTGCGGGCGTGCCGGTTCGAGTCCGGCCACTGTTACCATCATATTCCTAACAAAAGCCAGCACATTTGAGGTGGTCTAATGGATACAACCAGTTCAGTTAAAGATAATTCCATGAACTGGAGAGAAAATAATGACCCGAAAAAACTACACCAAATAATTTAAACTGGCTGCCATTTCACGGGGCCTTGAACAGGACTATAAAACGGCTGAAGCGGCCAGAAACCTTGAGATCAATGACAATATACTTCATGACGATGAAACCCTACTCCCCTGACATTCCCAGGGAATCCTCTGGGAATCCTCTGGGAATGCCAGGGGAATAAGGGGGATCACGTTGTTAGCTGAATTACTCGATCACAACGTTTTTCAATCAAAGCTGGATCATGGCTGACCAGCATCACAGCACACCCTTGTTCCTTTGCCGCATCCACTAATAGCTGACTGACTTCCCGTGTCGTAATGGGATCCAAGCGAGAGGTGGGTTCATCTGCAAAAAGAAACACCGGATCCAGTAACAGTACTCTTAACATACAGAAGCGCTGTAGCTCGCCTCCCGAGATTTGACTAGCCGTTCGGTTTAAGAGGTCGTCATCCAGCCCTAAACGTGCCATTAAGGGCTCAATACGATCAGTATCCACCTTATGTAATGAGACCATATCCATTAACAGGGTACGTAGAGATACCGCATGACTCACCGCAGCCGTAGGGTCTTGATAAAGCTTCTGCCAACGGTATTGATCTGCACTGGAGAAACGCTCAACCCTACCCGCCATAGCAGGCGTAAGGTTCAGTAACGTATCCCCAAGAGTACTTTTTCCGCAGCCGCTATCACCGACAACACCGATCACTTCACCGGTATGAACAGTGAAATTAAGGTCAGAGACTAGAATGGTATTGCCCCGTCCAATCGCCAGTTGATTCACCTGGATCAGAGCATCTCCCTGTTCAGCAAAGTGAGTCTCTGATCCTTTAGGCCAACGTACCGGATCAGCTTCAATAAGGGATTGGGTATAGGGGTGTTGTGGCGTATTAAGAACCTCTTCGGCCTGCCCATCTTCCACTAGCACTCCCTGCTTCATCACCATTACTCGACCACCAATCTGACGGGCTACCGCTACATCATGGGTGATGGTGACCAGCGCGCCTTGGTCGGATTGTTTGAGCAATAGCTGTACCACCTGATCACGGCGAGAAACATCCAGACCCTTGGTCGGTTCATCCGCCAGTAAAACAGGGGCACCACCTGCCATAGCACAAGCGATAGCTACACGCTGCGCCATACCACCGGAGAGTTCATCGACACGTTTATGATCACTGCTCGCTAGCCCATAATCCGTTAGCACCTGTTCAGCATTGGCTTGAGCCTGTGCTTTCTTTTGCCCCGCAACCCAACGGTAGGTTTCTACCAACTGGTTTCCGACTTTCATCAGAGGTGATAGAGCGTTCCAAGGTTCCTGAGGTAACAAACTTAACTTATTACCCCATAATGCAGGTCGAAAGCGTTCCTCAACGGTCTCGCCAAACAGCTCCACCTGACCGGTACAACGTAGGCTTGAAGGTAGATTGCCCATAATAGCCTGCGCTAATAAGCTCTTACCTGAGCCGGTTTGACCTAAAATTGTTAAGCGTTCACCTGCTGATAGCGTCAGGCTCATCGGCTGCAGCAGCTGTGTTTCACCGGCATATACCGCTAGCTCATGGGTAGTGATCAGATTCATTGCTCTGCTCCTTTACCACAGAGGTGACACGCTAAAACAAACATTGCTAATACGATAAGTGGCTGGGCTAATAACCAAGGTGCTTCGCTGTAATAGGGGAACAGCTCAACAATCATCTGACCTAATTCAGCAGTAGGTGGTTGAATACCCACAGATACAAACCCTAGAGAGGCCATCATCAATACCGCATTGGCCGCGCCAAATGCAGCTAACGGGAACAGTTGAGGGGCAATCACCGGCCAGTAATGGCGTTTAAACAGATACCAGTTATCAAACCCCATCAGTTTTGAGGATTGTACCGCTGGAGACACCGCTAAACGTTGCACAATAGCCCGAGTCACCCGGAAGTATTCAATCCATTGAATCAGTGCGATGGCGATATAGAGCACCAGAAAAGACCCTGGCGCAATTGCTGCAAAGATCAGCACTAACACAAGCCCTGGTAAAGCTAGAATAAGGGTGACCACAAAATCCAATAGTCGATCCAGAGTGTGACCACGAGTGGCTGCCAGCACCCCCAGAGTCACGCCAGTTATAGACGCGGTTAACACACAAAGCACCGCCATCATCAGAGATAGCTGCAGGGCTTCTGCCAAACGCAGCCACATATTACGACCATAATGATCCGTACCTAACCAGAACTGACCATCTGGCGCAGAGAGGATATGACTCAGGTTCTGACTCGCACTATCCCCTGCTTGTAAGAAGGTAGCTCCAGCAGAATAGAGCACCAAAACCAGTAATAGGCTAAAGCCTATCTTTTGGGACAGGCTGAGTTTTAATCGGTTCATTGCAACTGACCTCCACGGGGATCAAGGTAGTAACAGGCGATATCCACCAAGGTATTCATCACCACAAACAGTATCCCCATCATCAAGGCTGCGCCCTGAATCACAGGTATATCCCGAGAGAAGATCGCATGAACCAGACCGTGACCGATGCCCGGCCAGGAAAACAAGGATTCAATCATCACCACCCCTTCGATCATGGTGATCAGTTGAATACCAAAAAAGGCCACAACCGGAACGGCAATATTACGCACTCCGTGTCGGCGGAAGGCTTGTACATGGGTTAAGCCCTTGGTGCGGGCAAACTCATAAAAGGTACTGCCAAAAACACGTTTGGCTTCCACATGAACAACTCGTGCTGATACCGCAGCCATACTTAAGCCTAACGTCAAAGCAGGGAGAATCAGGTGAAAAGCCGTGTCGTATCCAGCCACTGGCAGCAGCTGCCATTCAAGGGCAAATAGGATGATCATCAACAAACCGATCACAAATACAGGCAGCGCTCGCATCGCTGTTGAAACGGATAACACCAAACGATCAAGCCAGCCCCCTTTCCAGGCACTGGCTAAACCGATAGGCACAGCGATAAACAGGGATAAGATGCTACCTGCTATGGCTAAACTGACGGAGTGCCCCAACATATGCCAAAGCTCATCGATCACCAGAGAGCCACTAACGAGGGAGCGTCCAAGATTTAAACTCAGCAGATCGATAAACCACTGCCCATAGGCTGCGATAGCCGATTGGTCCAGACCCAGCTCAGCCCGAACAATATCTGCTGAGGTGGTGTCTGTGGCATCCATACCATAGCGTCCCGCAGCAATACGGTAGGCCATATCGCCGGGAAGCGCGCGCATTAGCAAAAAGGTTAGGGTACCCACACCCCAGGCGACTGCAATCAATTGCAGTCCCCGTTTTAGTAGCAGTGCACGCATTATTTATTCCAGGTCAGCTCGTTCAGGTACAAACTACGTTCGTAAGGGTCAAAGCGGAAACCTTTCACCTTTTTGTTCACAGCGGTGTGCTGCACATAGTAAGCGATGGGTAACAGCGGCTTATCTTTATAGATCGCCTCTGCCACTTGTTGTGCCTGCTGATGGTATTTCTCTGGATCATTTTCTTGTACCAGCTGGTTCAGCGTGGTCTGAATCTGAGGGTTAGACCAGTTCATACTGCCCCAATCCCCCCCTTTGGCATTACCAAAGTCCTTGATCAGTATACCCAGAGGATCTGCAATAGTGCCGTAGTTACGGGCTATCAATGCTAACTCCAGTGAGCCATCCTGATGACCCGATGGAATCTCGGTAAAGTTAGTGATATTAACATTCAGTTTGATGCCCACACGCTTCCACTGATCCTGCAGGGCAGTCGCTACCTTCACCAGTTCAGGACGGTCGGAGTAAGTGATCAGGGACAATTCAAACGCTTTGTCTCCTTTGACTAACCAGCCCTCATCATTTTTTTGCCAGCCCTGCGCTTTTAATAAAGCAGAGGCTTGCTCAACATTACGCTCAGCGGAAGCGTTATTAACGTACCAATCCGCCATGTAAGACGGTAACAGCTGAGCTGATGCCGCTTCTTTACTGCGTAAAATAGCCGTGGCGATGCCTTTACGATCAATAGCCAGGCTCATCGCTTCACGACTCTTTTGATCAGCCAATAGAGGGTGTGCCAGGTTCATTTTGACTGCCATAGAACGTGGCAGATCGCTGCGTACAATATCAAGATGAGGGATGCGCTTTAGCCCAGGTACCGCAGCAGCATCAATGCCTAATACGATATGACCTTCACCACTGCGGGCTTGTAAGACTCGGCTTTCCACGCGGTGGCCAGCTAAATAGCTTGCATATTCAATAGAAGCTTTTTGTCCCCAGTACTGATCAAACTTCTTAACCACCAGTTTATGGGGAATAGACACTTCATAAGCAGAGAAGGGACCAGAACCAATCACCGCAACCACCTTATCTTCTGCATCAAACGCACTGGGTGCCAGAATAGCGGTTGAGTAATTAGCAAGAATAGCCGGTAGAGGGCTGTAAGGTTTTGATAGGCTGACTTTAATGCGCTGTTTATCTAATGCCTCAATGGTCGTAATGGGCGCACCCTGCATCAGGCTCGGTTTTTTGTAAGCAATATTCAGGCTGCTTGCCACAGCCTCGGCATCCAGTTCGCTACCATCATGAAAACGTACGCCGGATTGCAGGGTGAATATCCAAACTTTACCTGAAGCATCAACCTGCCAGTCACGAGCCAAACCTGGAATAAGGTTGCCCTGATGATCAACGTTGACCAGCGTCTCTAACACTTGCATACGTTGGTAAACATAACCCTTACGAGTGGGGTCTAAACTTGAGAACTCAAACTGCCCTTTTACCGCCAGGGTATTTGCTCGGGTCGGTTCTGCAATACTAGGGGCTGAGAGCAGCATTAAACTGGCTACGCCAAGTGCTGACAAGGTTTTCAGCATCAGTCAATTCCTTAAAGGTATGAAAAAATGCGTGAAATTATATATTACAACGTATCAAAATAAAATAATGAATTTGCTCTTGAGAGGTGCTGTTCACAGAGATAATAGCCAGAGAAGGCATATTTTTAACGTGCTTCAACGGATGTGGACAATAAGCAGATGGATAACACTGTGCAACCCCTCATCCTTGGTTTCTAATGGCTACGGATTGACAATATGGATAAGAAACAGCTTAAAGCTTTTGTTTACGAAGCTGCTAAAAAGATTAAAACTAAAAGTGATCTGAAAATGGCATCAATGCAAACAGAGCAGAATTATCTACCGCTCTCATTTTTACACGGATTTTAGCCATCTGGTCATCCAACAATCACCAATGCTCTACACCACAAACCAAAACAGCAGTAGTAGTACCAGTATCTTCCATATCCATGACCATTGAAGATGATTGATTTTTAAATCATGTCCTATCACCCTTAGTCTATGATTAAGTTCACACTAAGCAGAAAAGCCTGCCCTGCCCTGCCCTGCCCTGCCCTGCCCTGCCCTGCCCTGCCCTGCCCTAAGTGTGCTTCACATTACTCCTGAATACTCAAAAACTTAATTTAATCAGCTTCTTACTCCACAGAACTACAAATTCACAGCAAGCCATCGATATCAAGTATCATGAGGCTGCCTCAATAAAAATAATTATTTTTACATTGACTTTACGTTTTGGCAGATATAGAGTGGATAAAGCTTAAAAGAAAGTCTTATTTTTACATCCTCCATTTCGTTGCTTCTATACATAGTTCCTCGTCCTGTAGTTTCTAAATTTTAGTCAGTTTTTTCCGCTGTTCATGCCTCATGAAGGCACACCTATATTTGGTCTACAGGATATTATCATATGTCTAATACAGTTACCGGCACCGTAAAATGGTTTAATGAGTCAAAAGGCTTTGGTTTTATTGAGCAAAGCTCAGGCCCAGATGTTTTTGCCCACTTCAGTGCGATTGTAAGCTCTGGATTTAAAACGCTGATTGAAGGTCAGTTTGTTGAGTTCACCGTAACTCAAGGCCAGAAAGGCCCTCAGGCAGAGAATATTGTAGTAGTCTAAGTCATTAGATTGCCACCCAGGTGCAATTATTTGCATCTGGGGATGTAAGCATCTATCTAAAAATAATTCTGCCAATACCAACAGATGCTTCCAAACCGTCAAAACACCGCCTTACTAAATTTACAACAGATCACTCTCTAGCGAGTGACATCAGTCATCATACCTTACAACTATAATATTAATTTATATTATACATATGCTCAAAGAGCGTAAGATTTTTGGCTGTTATTGAGAAATATAATTAATGATATCAGCTTTAAAGCCTGCAATTAATACCTCTGACTTCCAAAAGTATAACCACCCTATCCCAAACCGGGATCACATCATTAACCTGCTCAAAAAACACGGTAAAGCTCTCAGCCAAAAGCAGCTGGCCTTAAGAATGCATTTGTCTTGTGATGAAGAGCGAGAAGCCCTACGACGTCGCTTACGTGCAATGGAACGTGATGGACAAATTATCTTTGATCGTCGCAATGGTTATAGCCCATTAAACTCAGAATGCTTGATTTCTGGCCGGGTTATTGGTCATCGTGATGGCTTTGGTTTTTTGGCACGGGATGAAGGCGGTAAAGACTTGCTCCTGAGTCATCGTGATATGCTGCAGCTTTTTGATGGCGACCATGTTCAGGTTCGCATCTCAGGATCAGATCGTCGTGGCAGGGATAAGGCCACCTTGGTCAAAGTGATCCAACGGAATACATCCCAGATTACAGGGAAACTGCATTTTGATCAGGGGCATTATTTCGTTACCCCAACAAATAGTCGCATTTCACACGAAATTGATATTGATAACGAACAACGCATGGGTGCAAAAGTAGGCCAGTATGTATCAGTTCACATCACGGACTACCCCAACCAACAGTACAGAGCATTTGGTGATATAACTGAAGTGCTCGGCGATGAAATGGCCCCAGGAATGGAAATTGAGCTGGCCATCAGAGAGCATAACCTCCCCTATATATGGCCTGTCGAAGTAGCTGATGCAGCAAAATCGCTGGGAGAAGAGGTATCCGAGTCTGATAAATTGCACCGGGTTGACCTGAGAGACTACCCCTTTGTAACCATTGATGGTGAAGATGCAAAAGATTTTGATGATGCCGTTTACTGTGAGCAATATCTGGATGGTTGGCGCTTGTGGGTCGCTATTGCAGATGTCTCTCACTATGTGAGCCCTGGGAGCGCCTTGGATATTGAAGCCGAAACGCGAGGCACTTCTGTCTATTTCCCTGGTCATGTCATTCCAATGCTGCCTGAAACACTATCCAATGGACTATGCTCGTTAAATCCAAATACAGACCGCTTGGTAATGGCTTGTGAAATGGTGATCAGTGCATCTGGTGAAATGACAGACTATCGCTTTTCTGAAGCCGTTATCCATTCTCATGCCAGGCTGACTTACGATCAGGTAAACACCATATTGACAAAGCCTGATACCAAAGCGGGCCGACAATTACAGCATAGGTACGCCTCCCTGTTACCGCATATCAGTATGCTTCATCAACTGTATGGCGGCTTATTGAAGGCCAGAGCAACACGTGGATCAATTGATTTTGACACGCAGGAAGTTCAGTTTCAGTTCAATAAAGAGCGTAAGGTTGAGAAGATTCTGCCTGTAGAGCGTAATGATGCCCACAGACTTATTGAAGAATGCATGTTATGTGCAAATGTCGCTACTGCTCGCTTTTTGAAAAAGCTCAAACTGCCTGCATTGTATCGAAACCATAATGGCCCACAACAGAAAAAGCTTGAAACCCTGAGGAGCTTTCTCTCCCATAAAGGTCTTAACCTTCTCGGAGGCGATAAACCCACTCCCGTTCATTATGGCCAGTTATTAAATAGTATTAGCGAGCGCTCGGATGCCAATGTTATTCGATCTATGATGTTACGCTCACTTAGCCAGGCAGAATACGATGTGGATAATATAGGTCACTTTGGCCTGGCTTATTCAGAATACGCTCACTTTACTTCACCAATCAGGCGCTACCCGGATTTATTGGTACACCGAGCTATTCGATCGGTTATTCGGGGGCGGGAAAGTGGTGGCATAATTAGCAGAGTCTTTAAATCTGTAACAGGTATAGGCAACGACCCTGTCCAGAGAGTGAAACATACTGACAGGCTTGCCTCTGATATCAGCTATCCCTACGACAAGAAAAAGGTAGCCGCTTTAGGGTTACAATGCTCACAGTTATCAAGGCGTGCTGACAAAGCAAGTTGGGATGTCGATGCATGGCTGAAATGCGATTATATGAAAGACAGCACCGGCTGCGTATTTACAGGCATTATCACGACGGTAACCCATTTTGGTTTATTTGTTGAGCTTGAAGATACAAAAATTGAAGGTCTGATCCATATCAGCTCGCTTCGAAACGATTTCTATCAGTTTAATGAAGAAAAACAAAGCCTTATTGGTGAGCGCTCAAAGATAGACTACTCTGTCGGAGATACCATTAAGGTAAAAGTTTCTCATGTAAACATGGATCAAAGGAAAATTGAGTTTAATTTAGACGCAGCTTGAAGCGGGTATATTCTTGCCTCACTCTCTATTTTTATACTCATAATAAGTCTGAAACAATACAGACCTATTTATATTGAACATTAATCATTTAAAAACTGAATAATGCTATTAAAACCCTTGCTTAATAGCATTATTCAGCGTAATATTAGCTTGGTTACGAAGTTCAACCGATATAACATATGCTTTCTTTTCGACGCTTTAGTTTCGTCCTGCATTTCATATTTTATAATGTTTGTTATTTCCTTCCAATGGCTTTTAAAGCCTACAATTTAATTTATTGAAATCTCAGGATGTTACATATGTCTAAAGTTACTGGTATTGTTAAGTGGTTTAACGAAGATAAAGGTTTTGGTTTTATTCAGCAGCAAAACGGACCTGATGTGTTTGCACACTTTCGCTCGATTGTGGGCGATGGCTTCAAAACCTTAAGAGAAGGTCAAGAGGTTGAGTTTAGTATTACTCAAGGTCAGAAAGGGCCGCAAGCAGAAAGTATATCTCCACTGTAAGCGCTTTTTTCAGAACAGGTGCAAGCATATTAGCTACACCTGTTTTTATCCTCGGGTACATTTAAAGCTAATAATTAAAAATATAAACAAGAAACATAAATGCTAATAAACATAACCAATGATCTATGTGTTAAAAAATTATCAAGCAAACTGCATACTCAATGGGCGTGCTATATTCCAGAACTAGAACCCAACAATCATAAACGCTGTTTATGGAAAAAGGTGAGTGGAATAATGTCTACACTAGATATGAAGCAGTGGCTTAAAAAAGAATATCCAGAAAATAGTCATTCGGAAGTATTTTCAGATATATGCCTACCAGTTTGACCACAATAAGAACTTATCCTTTCTGTTAGATACCATTATCTTTTTTCATATAAGACCACAACTCAAATTGATCTACACAGTGTTGCTTTGATAGAAATCAAACATATATTTTCTATCCGATAACGCTTTGATATTAGTGGTTTAATATGAAAAAACGCTTCCATTTCACCAACGATAAAATACGCTCCCTAACCCGCCTAATGTCTGTGGTACGGATCTCGAAGTTTCCGATACCGATGTGATGATCTCATCACCCAAAAAAAGAGATCCAATGCACGTCTTTTGTTCTTAAGCCATAATAACACCTCTTTTTTGCACGACGTTATGGCATTTGATCCATGAGTATTCCAACGATAAAGCTACAATCCCCAAGCCCACGATCCTCAAACCAGAGATCCATGAAAGTCTTGCTATTATCGGCCTATGATGCGGCCAGTCATGCTTATTGGCGCAAAAGCCTGGTCGCTCAGCTTCCTGATTACGATTGGACGGTATTAACTTTACCGCCACGTTATTTCGCCTGGCGTTTACGGGGAAATAGCCTGAGTTGGGCTTTTAGTGAGCGGGAGACTCTGGAGCAGACTTACGATCTGGTGTTAGCGACCTCTATGACAGATCTGTCTGCGCTACGAGGTTTTGTCCCCAAACTGGCGACAACGCCAACGCTGGTTTATTTCCATGAAAACCAGTTTGCTTACCCTGAATCTGGCAAAGAGTACGGCAGCCTGGAGCCCAAGATTCTGAATATCTACACTGCGTTAGCAGCGGATAGAATCCTGTTTAATAGCCACTACAATCGGGATTCTTTTCCACAGGGTGTGGCGAAACTGCTGAAAAAGATGCCGGATCAGGTGCCACCGGGTGTGGTTGAGCATCTTACACAACGCTCTCAGGTGTTGCCTGTGCCTCTGATGGAGCAGTTGTATCACGCGGAAGAAAATCAAGCTGATAGTCAGAATAGCCAACTCGCCGATATCCCTTGGTCAAAGCCTGCGGCTCAGTCTGATAACGCAATTCGTATTGTCTGGTCTGCCCGCTGGGAGTTTGATAAAGGCCCGGATCGGCTATTGGCGATTATGCGTGAGCTGGAAAGCCGAGGTGTAAACTACCGTATGGCGATTATGGGCGAGCGTTTTCGAAAGATTCCTCAGGAGTTTAATACCATTGAGCAGGAGTTCAGCCATCGCCTGGATCAGTTTGGTTTTGCAGAAACCCGTGAGGAATATCTGGCCTGGTTAAGTGCAGGAGATATGGTGTTATCCACAGCGACTCATGAATTCCAGGGGGTGGCGGTATTAGAGGCGGTGGTTAAAGGCTGTATTCCGGTATTGCCTGATCGGGAGGTTTATCCCGAGTTATTTGGACGTGATTATGTGTATCCCCACTGTGGTAGCGATATCAAGAAAGAAGCCAAGGCAGCTGTGGATATGATTATTCAGAGAGCGGAACAGATTCATCGTGGGCAGTTGTCAGCCCCTGATGCTCAGCGTTTTAGTTGGTCAGAATTAAGTGAGCAGTATCGTACAGAGATGGTGTCGTTATTAGCAGGCTAATAAGGCTGTAGATTAATGCCTCGACAGGTTGGCTAATATATTGATTCGCTTGATAATTAGTCGACTAAATCTGTAAACGCAGGCTGAGTTTGGTCATACGTTTCTGTGCCTTTACCTGGCGACAAGCCATGTTTACCGCTTTGCTTTCACCGATCAGAATGACATGCTTTTTACCTCGGGTGACGGCGGTATAAAGCAGATTTCTCTCCAGCAGGGTAAAGTGCTGCATCGCCATGGGAATCACGACGCAAGGGTATTCCGAGCCCTGGGATTTATGGATTGAGGTGGCATAAGCGAGGCTGATCTCATCCAGTTCGCTAAAGCCGTAGATCACCTCACGATCATCAAAAACCGCCATCAGTTCGGCGTCTTCAAGATTGACAGACCGGACCTGACCGATATCGCCGTTAAATACCTCCTTGTCGTAGTTATTGACCGTCTGAATCACTTTATCCCCAGGGGCATAGGTCCAGCCAAAGCGGGTCACTTGCGGTATGCTGTTTCTGTTGATCAACGACTGCAGTTCGATATTTAAACTGCGCACACCCAGTCCCCCCCGGTTCATAGGTGCCAATACCTGAATATCCCGAATGGGGTCATAACCGTATTTCTGTGGCAATCGTTGTGTTACCACCTGCAGCAAAATAGTGCGGGCAATTTCCGCACCGTCCGTAGGAATAAAAAAGAAATCGGTATCGCTACCTTTGGCTGTTTTCTTGGGTGATATACCGCGATTGATCTGGTGTGCGGTGGTGATAATGGCTGAAGTCGCAGCCTGACGGAAGATCTCGGTCAGTCTTCCCACCGCAATCACATCGGATTCAATCAGATCGGCCAGCACAGAGCCGGGGCCGACAGAGGGTAACTGATCCACATCCCCTACCAGAATCAGCGCGCCATTGGGCGGAATCGCTTTAAGCAGCTGATTCATCAGCACAATATCCACCATAGAGATCTCATCGATCACCAGAACATCACAGTCTAATGGATTATCCTGATTTTTCTTAAAACCGTATTCGACGGGATCAAAGTCCAGCAAGCGGTGAATGGTCAGGGCCGGTTGCCCGGTGGATTCGGTCAGTCGTTTTGCCGCGCGTCCCGTTGGCGCACATAGCTGCACCTGACATTTTTTCGCCTGCAGCAGCTTCAGTACACTATTGACCGTCGTGGTTTTACCCACACCGGGACCACCGGTGATAATGGATACCTTGTTATTGAGTACGGTTGTTACCGCCTCTTTTTGTGACGCGGATAAACGGAAATCCGATTGCCCCTCAAGCCAGGCAAACGCCTTAGCACAATCAATCTGCCCCCAAGGTGGTAATCCGGCTTGTAGCGTGAGTAGCAGACGACTGGCACCGCATTCGGCGTGGTAAAGCGGTGCAAGAAATACCACCTCCTGGATATTCTCTGAGTGGATGTTGGCTTTTCCCGAAGGAATCAGCGGCAGGGTATCAGGGATCAGATTGCCTTCGTTCACTTCCTGACCGATAGCTTCACTTAAAATAGAAGAGTCGATCTGCAGAATAGACTCGGCTTCCTGCATCAGGGTATCGATTGGTCTGGCACAATGGCCCTGAGAAGAGAGCTCCTGTAAGACATGGCGCACACCGGCGCGGGCACGAATCAAAGAATCCGCTGCGATGCCCAGATTAAGTGCAATCTGATCTGCTGTTTTAAACCCGATACCGTGAATATCCAGCGCCAGCTGGTAAGGGTTCTGGCTGACGATTTCAATGGCTTTATCACCGTAGGTTTTATAGATACGTACTGCCCGGGCCGTACCGACACCATGCGACTGCAGAAACACCATAATCTCGCGCACGATCTTTTGTTCTGCCCAGGCTGAAGTGATCTTATCCAGGCGTTTTTTGCCGATGCCCTCCAGCGCTAAGATCTTTTCCGGCTCACTTTCGATCACCTCAAATACCGATTCTTTAAAGGCATCCACCAGCTTTTTGGCAAAGTGGGGGCCGATACCTTTTACCATGCCGGAACCCAGGTATTTCTCCATTCCTTCTAATGAGGTGGGCGTCACCGTTTTAATGGTTTGACACTTCAGCTGCAGGCCATGTCTGGGATCATTCAGCCAGATCCCTTCTGCCTCTACGTATTCGCCACCAGTAATGGAAGGCGTATTCCCGGTCATGGTGATCAGATCCTGATAGCCCGGCACCTTTACCCGAATAACAAAAAAACCAGACTCCGGCGAATGGAAGGTGACCCGCTCCACGCTACCTTCAAAGCGCATAACAGGTTGATGATCTTGATATTGTGGAGACATATTCGATAGAAAGCAGACATTGGATGACGTCGATTATGGCGGTAGAAGATCACATCAGACAAGTGATCTTATCTTCGAAGAAGCGATCCAACAGGAAAAAAGGTACTCGTATTAACTAGACTGATCAGAAGAAGCTTAGAAAGAGTGGTGACGATTATGAATCTGGCAGCTAATAAGCAAACGCTACAAGCCACCTCTGATCAGCCCAATCAAGCCATCGATTGGATCAGAGTCAGTCGCCTGATGTTGCAGTCCCGGGCGTTGGATGAGATTGAAGAGCAGGAGCTGGTTCCCGCTAAGCTGGTATTTAATCAGTTTTCAGCACGGGGCCATGATTTTGCCCAGATTATTCTGGGCTGTCTGTTAAACCATCCTCACGATGGTGCCGCAGGTTACTACCGCTCCCGACCCTTTGTCATGAGTCTGGGGATTAATCTGGACGATGTGGCAGCCTCACCTATGGCTAAGGCCGGTGGCTATAGCGACGGCCGGGATATCGGAGTGGTGTGTAACTACCCCAATACCCAACGCGAAGGGGCGATGTTATTTCCTATGTGCGGCGGTGTCGGCTCGCAATATTCGCCCGTGTCGGGTTGGGCACAATCCATTGTTTATCATAGAGATGAACTGCAGGACGCCAGTTATCAGGGGGCGATTGGTGTCTCCATGGGTGGAGATTCCTCCATGTCCACCAGTGGTTTCTGGGCAGCGCTGAATATCTCGACCACCAGTGATCTGCCCCATCTATTTTATATCGAAGATAACGGTTACGGCATCTCGGTACCTCAGGAGGTACAAACCCCTGATGGCGATCAGGTGGCGAATCTGCAGGCCTATCATCATCTGAAAATTATCGATGGTGATGGCACCGATCCGGTACAAACCCCAGCGTTGATTCAGAAAGCAGTAGACTATGTACGTTCCGGTCAAGGCACCTGTTTATTGCGCCTGAAAGTGCCGCGTCTGTGCGGCCACACCTTCCAGGATACTCAAACCTATAAACCCCCTGAGTTGATTGCAGAGGAGCAAGCACGCGACCCGTTGCCCAAACTAAAAGCACATCTGATCAGTACAGGAGTGATAACGGAGGAGCAGTGGCAGTCGTTACAGGCGGATTGTTATCAGGAGATAAAAGCAGCCGTTGAACGAGCCAAGTTGCGCCCGGAACCCGACCCGGAACAACTGACCCGCTTTGTCTATGCAGAAAAAGGCAATGTGCAGTTAAGAGGCGGTCTTGCTGCCGATGGGCATAAATTCCCTGATAGCAATCCAGAAGCCAAGCCCGAAGGCTCACGCCTGAATATGCTGACAGCGATTCGTAAAACCCTGGAGCATGAGCTGGCAACCAATCCCAAGGTGGTGGTATTTGGCGAAGATGTCGGTCCTAAGGGCGGTGTTCATGGGGCTACTTTGGGGCTGTATGAGAAATTTGGTGAGCATCGGGTATTTGATACCAGTCTATCGGAAGAGGGCATTATCGGTCGCTCAGTTGGTATGGCCCTGAGCGGCTTGATGCCGGTACCCGAAATCCAGTTCCGTAAATACGCTGAGCCTGCCGCCGAACAATTGACCGATACCGGCATTATGCGCTGGCGTACCTACAATCAGTTTGCAGCACCTATGGTGGTACGTATTCCCGGTGGTTTTGCAAAACGCGGTGATCCCTGGCACTCCATGTGTGATGAGGTGGAGTGGACTCACAAGGTAGGCTGGCAGCTGGCGATGCCATCCAATGCGGAAGATGCGGTGGGCCTGCTGCGTTATGCCCTAAGGGACAATAACCCAACGGTATTCTTTGAACATAGATCACTACTGGATAACAGCTGGGCACGACGACCTTACCCCGGTGATGATTATGTTATTCCTTTTGGTCAGGCCAAGATCCTGCGGGAAGGCCATAAACTCACCGTGGTGTGCTGGGGTGCTATGGTGGAACGCTGCGACAATGCTGCGCAGCAATTGGGCCTGGATATTGAGGTGATCGACCTGAGAACCCTGCAACCCTGGGATAAGGAGGCGGTCTGCCGTTCGGTAGAAAAGACAGGGCGTTGCCTGGTCGTACATGAGGATAACCGCACCGCAGGTTTTGGTGCCGAGATTGTAGCGACCCTCTCCGATGAGGTGTTCTTTAGTCTGGATGCGCCCATTCAACGCCTGACCATGCCGGATGTACCTAATCCTCATAATATCCATCTCATGGAAAAAGCGGTGCCCAGCGAGGCGAGTATCGCACAGGCGATGCAAAACCTGATTGAGATATAGAGGAGGGCTGAATCATGAGTGAAGCAATTAATATTACCCTCCCGGTGGATACCTTGGAGGGGACGACAGCGAAAGTGCTGCACTGGCTGGTCTCGGAAGGTGAAGAAGTCAGCAAGGGGATGCCACTGCTGGAGCTGGAGACCGATAAGGTCACCATGGAGATCTGCGCAGAGGAAAGCGGTATCGTTGAAACCATTACGGCGCAGCCCGGAGCTGACGTTGCTGAAGGGGATGTGTTGGGAACACTCGCAATGGATCTGGCTGAAGATAGAATCGCCGAGGTGCATCAGCTGGTGCAAAACGTTGAGCCCAGCTCACGGCAGGCCAGTGCTTTACCCGGCTCTGAATACCATAGCCTGCATGCTCAGGCTGTCGCTTATCCAGGCCAGGGTGCAGACCATAACCCACACCCTTCAGGTCATTTTCAGGGCAATGCCCGGCATTTGGTAGGGCCTGCGGTCAGGCGCTTATTAAAAGAGCATCAACTGGATATCAATCTGATTGAAGGCAGTGGCCGTGGTGGTCGTGTGACACGGGATGATGTGCTGGCCTTTATTGCGGAAGGCGGGGCTCATCAAAACGATGATTTGGACGCAGTGGCAGTACCGGTTGCCAGTACCCCAACTCAGGTGAAGGTGATAGAGCCAGGTGACGATATGAGCAAGGTTGCAAGCATAGGGGCAAGCCGACTGGTGCCTCATAGCACTATGCGTAAAGCCATTGCCCATCATATGGTCGATAGCCTGTTGAATATATCCCCCCATGTTACCAGTGTGTTTGAGATGGATATGACACAGGTGATTAAACATCGTAACCAATGCAAGCTGGGCTTTATGGAAGCGGGGATTAAACTGACCTTTACCGCTTATTTCCTGATTGCAGCAGCTAAGGCTATCACTAAGGTGCCTCAGGTAAATGCCTGCTTCCATGACGATGCTTTGGAGATTTTCGAGGATATCAATATCGGTATTGGCACCGCTTTGGGGGATGAGGGGTTAGTCGTGCCAGTGATCAGGCAGGTGCAGCAAAAGAATTTGTTTCAGGTCGCCTCGGCCTTGCAGCAACAAACCGATAAGGCCCGTGCGGGTAAGTTGACACCCACCGACCTGAAAGGTGGCACCTTTACCATCTCGAATCACGGTGTCAGCGGTAGCCTGTTTGCAGCACCTATCATTATCAATCAACCTCAAGTGGCGATTTTAGGTATCGGCAAGCTGGAGAAACGTGCGGTGGTGGAAGAGATTGATGGTGAGGATGTAATTGAGGTACGGCCTAAATGTTATGTCTCGCTAAGTATCGACCACAGAGCACTGGATGCCTATCAGACCAATCTTTTCCTCAGTCATTTTGTAGAAGTGATTGAACGATGGGGGAACGATAATACGTTCAGTAATAGACAAGTTGATCCGTCAAGGCTCTAGTTTTGACTAAAGTAACCTGAACTGTACACAATTTTTGAGAACAAAAAGGCCAGCTCCGCTCATAGCATGTGCTGGCCTTTGTCATTGGGCTTCTTTACCCGATCGCGAGGGCACAGTTTTTCAATGTATCAATGTCATTGTTATGGTAACTCTTGGCCCTTTTAACCCTGTAGGGACTTAGAGCAGTAGTGTATCAGCTTAAACGGTTTTATCCGGCTCAATCCAGCTCAATCCAGCTCAATCCAGCTCAATCCAGCTCAATCCAGATCGTTTTAAGCTCGGTATAATCATGCATCGCATGCAGGGATTTATCCCGCCCATTGCCAGACTCTTTAAAGCCGCCAAAGGGCACCGTAATATCACCACCAAAATAGTTATTCACACCCATGGTGCCCGTACGTACCGCCGCTGCCACCTTGTGCGCGGTATTAATATTGCGACTCCATACGGCACCGGCCAGGCCATAAGGGGAGTCATTGGCAATACGGATGGCATCGTCCACATCCTTAAAAGGAATGGCTGAAACAACAGGGCCGAAAATCTCTTCCCTGGCAATACGCATATCGTTATTTACATCAGCGAAAACCGTCGGCTCATGGAAGAAGCCCCCCTGCTCTGAGGCCACCACGTTACCCCCACACAGCAATCTAGCTCCCTCTTCCAGGCCAATTTTGATATAGCTCTGAATAGTATCCAGCTGACGTTGATCGATCACTGGCCCCATATTACTGCCGGGGTCCAAAGGATCGGCAGGCACCCATTGACGGGTATAGTGTGCCACTTTTTCCAGGAACTCATCGTAGATGGATTCTTCAATCAGCAAGCGGGTGCCTGCGGTACAGGTCTGCCCGGAGTTATAGAAACCCGCTACAGCAGCCATCTCAGCCGCTTTATCCAGATCCGCATCAGCAAAAACAATATTGGCACTCTTACCGCCCAGTTCCAGGAAGGTGCGCTTAAGGTTGGATTTGGCAGAGTATTCGGTGAGCAACTTACCCACAGCGGTAGAGCCGGTAAAGGTCTGGCCATCAATATCCGGGTGCAGGGACAAGTGTTTTCCCAGGTTGGCACCATCACCGGGTAGTACCTGGAGTACACCGTCCGGCAAACCCGCTTCAATCGCCAACTGAGCAATCCGCAGTGCAGTAAACGGCGTTTTAGGGTCTGGTTTCAGGATAACGGAGTTACCAGTCGCCAAAGAGGGGGCTAGCTTCCAGGCGGTTGTCGATAGCGGGAAGTTCCACGGCACGATGGCCAGAACGATACCCAATGGCATACGGTTGATCAGCGCCAGGGTATTAGGGGCAGTTGGTGCGATCTCATCGTAAACCTTATCAATCGCTTCAGCGGTCCAGCGTAGAGTAGTGATAGCCCCTGGAATATCCACATTACAGGTGTCGCTGATCGGTTTACCTGCATTAAGGGATTCCAACAGAGCTAACTCATCGGCGTGCTCTTCAATCAGTTCAACCCAACGCAACAGGACTTTTTTACGCGCCTGAGGGGATTGCTGAGACCAAACACCAGACTCATAGCTTGCACGGGCATATCCCACAGCGATATCGGCATCATCGGGAGTGCAATCAGCAACCTGAGCTAACGCTTTTCCTGTCGCTGGATTAAAAACCGTGGCCGTCTTGCCTGAAACAGAATCTACGCTTTTACCATTAATAATGGCCTGGGTTGGAAAAGTGATCTCAACCGCTTTCGCCGCCCAGTTAATCGTTTCTTGTGTGCTCATGATAGGTTCAGAAAATTGAATGGTTATTTTGATGATGGCCAGAGCCGCAACGAGGCACTTCCCTCAAACTGAAAGCGCCTCGTTGATCTGGCTGAGCATCGTCTGTATTGATAGCAGACTAAGCCATCTGCTATTGCTGCTTTTAGCGGCCTGATTTGATCTCTGTCCAGGTACGATTACGTACTTTCGCAACCTTAGGAGGGACTTGCGTGTTGATAAATAAATTATTGCGTACCGCTGCTGTTGGGTAAATTGCGGGATCATTCGCAATTTCAGGGTCAATCAACGCGTTCGCAGCCGGGTTTGGATTGGCGTACCAAACGTAGTCGGTAATTTCCGCAATAATTTCGGGGCGCATTAGAAAGTTGATCAGTTTGTGGGCATTGGTGGCATTCTTGGCATCTGCTGGAATCAGCAACATATCAAACCACATCTCGCTGCCTTCCTTCGGAATGCTGTAAACCACTTCAATTCCATTACCGGCCTCTTCTGCACGGGCCGCAGCCTGGAAGACATCACCAGAAAAACCGACCGCAACACAAGTATCGCCGTTAGCCAGGTCATTGGTGTATTGAGATGAGGTAAACTGTTTCACATAGGGGCGAACCTCTTTTAAGGTTTTGGTTGCCGGACTATTGGATTTGAAGTATTTACGCTTATTTGCCTTAGGATCTTCGCCGTTATACATAAGGGCAAATGGATACATCTCATCCGGCGAATCCAGGAAGGTCACGCCGCACTTCGCCAGTTTTTCCATATATTTAGGATTAAAAATAAGCTCCCAGCTATCGACAGGTGCATCCTCGCCCAGTACTTCAGCGACCTGCTTAGGGTTATAACCAATACCCGTTGTGCCCCAAAGATAAGGAATGCCGTACTGATTACCGGGGTCTTTACTTTCTAACATGGTCATCAGTTTAGGGTCCATATTGCTTATATTCGGCAGTAAGGACTTATCCAGTTGCTGGAAAATACCGGCTTTAATCTGCAATGACATAAAATGAGAGCTGGGTACGACTAAGTCATAGCCGGAGTTCCCCGCGAGCAGTTTCGCTTCCAGAGTTTCATTACTGTCGTAAACATCGTAGTTCACCTTAATCCCCGTCTCTTTCTCAAAACGGGCGATGGTTTCTTCACCGATATAATCCGACCAGTTATAAAAGTTCAGTACTTCCTGTGCATAAATACTGGGTGCCCAGGAGGCGACGCTTAAAGCCGTTGCGGCTGCCAACGTTTTTAAACGGGATGACATAGCTTTTCTCATTGTTGTGGTCTCTCATCTATGTTTATCGCGGATATAAAAATGCATCGCTACCACAAAAGCGGTCGTGGTAGCGACAATCTCATTGGATGCGGGTTGTGGAAAAATATCAGACAGTCAGCAACAGGAATTCACGTTCCCAGGAGCTGATCACCCGATTAAAGGTCTCAAACTCGGCACGCTTTACTCCGACATAAGCTTCGATAAAGCGCTTGCCCAGAATATCTTGCAGCTCTGGGCAGTCTTCCAGTAGCCTCAGGGCTTCTTCCAGCGAGCGTGCAACTTCAACAGGGTCACCTTCTTCAGCGGTAATACCGGCCGAAGGCTCAGAAGGTTTAATACCGGCTTTCATACCGAGGTAACCACAGGCCAGGCTTGCAGCAATCGCCAGATAGGGGTTGCAATCGGCACCTGGGAAGCGGTTTTCCAAACGAGTGGCTGCCAAAGGGGCTTCCGGCACACGTAGACCTGCTGTGCGATTATCAATACCCCAGTCAAAGTTAATGGGGGCTGCTATTTCAGGCGCAAAGCGGCGATAGGAGTTTACATTAGGCGCATAGAAGGAGATTGCGTTGGGCGTATACTTTTGCAGGCCACCAATATAGTGGTAGAAGGCCTCTGTAAACTCACCTTCTTTCTCACCTGCAAAGATATTTTTGCCGGTATTGATATCGATCAGGCTCTGATGGATATGCATAGAACTGCCCGGCTCATTCTGCATTGGTTTTGCCATAAAGGTGGCGTACATACCGTGCTTCAATGCCGTTTCACGCAGTGCGCGCTTAAACACAAACACCTGATCAGCCAGGCTTAGGGCGTCCCCGTGCAGGAAATTAATCTCCATCTGAGCGGCACCGGATTCATGAATCAGGGTATCAACATCCAGCTTTAGCTCATCACAGTAACTATAGAGGGTATCAATAACCGGGTTGAACTCATTCACAGCATCAATACTGTAAGATTGGCGTGCCGTTTCCCTTCGCCCAGAGCGACCAGTGGCTGGTTTTAACTCGTAGTCCGGGTCGATATTTTTTTGGACCAGATAGAACTCAACTTCTGGTGCAATAACGGGCTTTAACCCCTCTTTCTCATATAACTCCAGCACACGACGCAATACAGAACGGCTGGATAACGGATGTAACTCACCGTCACTGGTATAGCAGTCATTGATCACAAGAGCCGTGGGCTCCTCAGCCCAGGGGACTAGGCGAAGAGTTTCTGGGTCAGGCTCAAGCACCATATCTTTATCTGTTGGATCAACGATGTCATAGTGGTTATCGGCCCACTCACCGTTGACGGTTTGTACCAACAGGCTCTCTGGAATTTTGCCCCCTTTTTCGGCCAGAAACTTTTTAGTTGGGTAGAATTTTCCTCGGGCATTACCTGTCATGTCCGCTAAGGTGGACTCTACCTCTGTAATGGCGTTCTCTTTGAGAAAGCTTGCCACGGCTTCCATAAATCACCTATTTGATTTTTGCGTTTCGTCTCACCTTTGCTGAGCTGTTGCTCAGTCAATATCACACGTCTGATGTTGCATGACGTATTTAAGCTTTAGCCTGCTGATAGGCTTTTTACCAGGAAAGACGGTTTTAGATGCGGTTCCAGAAATCGGCTCGACCAGGAACCATTAAGTCGAATGATGGTTCGATTCACCTGGATACAATAACCCTTCAAACTGAATCATAATTCGGTTTTAAAGATTATGCCATGACAAAAACCAAATCAACAAAAAGTTATATCAACAACGATAAATACTGACTTGAAAAGCACACCAACCAGAATTATCATTCGGTTTAAACATCAATCAATGAGTGCTTTTCTCCTCATAAATGAAGCTTTAAGCATTTTAACAAGAACAGCACCTTGGATCTTTTGGAGGGCAAATGAGTTTAAAAGGGTATGAAGCGTCCTATTACGCGGCTTCCGCGAATGCAAAACAGGACTACCCGGAGCTACAGGGAGAGATCAGCACCGATATTTGTGTGATCGGTGCCGGCTATACCGGTCTCTCCGCAGCTCTCCATCTGGCTGAAAAAGGTTACAGTGTTAGCTTATTGGAAGCTGAGAAGGTGGGCTGGGGAGCGTCTGGTCGTAACGGTGGTCAGGTCTGCCAGGGGCACAATATGGATCATGCCGATATGGTCCGTAAGGTGGGTAAACAAAATGCGGATGCATTGTGGCAGATGTCTCTTGAGTCGGTTGATTTGGTTAAAGACCTGATTGCGAAACACCAGATCCAATGCGATTTGAAACAGGGTGTACTGCATGTTGCTGCCAAAACCAAACACAATGATGAGTTTAAAGAATCTGTTGAGTACAAACACAAGGTACTGGACTATCAGGATATCCAATATGTTGAACCGTCTGAGGTCGCCGACATGCTGGGTACAGATCGTTACTCTGCGGGTGAATATTGGACACGGGGGGCACACTTACACCCTCTCAATTATGCCTTGGGTCTGGCCGCTGCGGCCGAAAAGGCCGGTGTAGCAATTTATGAAGACACCCGCGTTCAGAGCTATCAAACAGGACAAAACGCTCATGTGATTACCGAGAGCGGTCGGGTTAATACAAAATACATCTTGCTCGCCTGTAACGGTTATCTGGGGAAACTGGAGCCCCGGGTCGCGGGTAAGATTATGCCCATTAATAACTTTATCCTAGCGACTGAACCCTTAAGTGAAGAGATGTGTCGCCGGATCAACCGAGACGACGTAGCAGTAGCCGACTCTCGCTTTGTGATCAACTACTTCAAGCTGTCAGGGGATAATCGCTTGCTATGGGGCGGTGGTGAAAACTACACCTCCAGCTTCCCCAAAGATATTCCTAATTTTGTGCGCAAGTATATGCTGGAGTTCTATCCAGAGCTAAAAGACCTGCGCATTGATTACGGCTGGGGCGGTACGCTGGCGATTACCATGAATCGTATGCCATTCTTTGACCGCATTGAGGACAACCTGTTTGTTGCCCAGGGGTACTCTGGCCATGGTGTCGCTTTAGCGACCCTCGGCGGCAAACTGATGGCGGAGGCGCTAAGCGGTAGCGCTGAGAGATTTGATACTTTTGCCAGGATGCCCACACCGACCTTCCCTGGCGGTACTCTGCTACGTTGGCCAGGTCTGGTTACCGGCATGCTGTATTACTCAATGCGGGATCGTTTTTTCTAAGCCTGAAAATACTTTTACATTATAATGGCAGTTTTTCAGGCTTTCGGATTGGACGTCAATGCAGGGTAAAGAGCAGAAAAAAAACGCGTCATCAGATGTGTTGGAAAAACGGACTAAGCAGGACTTAAGCCCCAGAACAGCGCCAGTACAGGGGCGTTCAAGAAAACGCTCCAAAGAGATTCTTGACGTGACTGGCGAACTGCTTGAAAAAGTCGGTTTAGATGATTTGAGTACCATTCTAATCGCCAAGGAAGTGGGGATTTCAGTCGGTTCTCTGTATCACTATTTTCCCAACAAGCATGCGATTTTGTATGCCATGGCTCAAAATTGGCTGAACGACGTGGAACAGGTGATGGGGCAAATGACCGCCTTGCCTGTTGAGGAGATGGAGCTTGACGCCCTGCTGGATGAGATGCTGAAGCTGAACCTTAAGGTCTATAAGCGCCAAAAAGCCGTACTGACATTAGTGCAGGCAATGTTTTCTGTGCCTGAACTCAAAGAGCTGGATATTCGCCACGATGAGATGGTGATCTCACATATGGCCAGCCTCTTTAAGCGTATGGGAATCAAACGCCACCTGAAAGAACGGGAACGGCTGGGGCGGGTTTACCTGGAAGTCAGTCACAGTACTTTCCTGGTTGTGGTTAACCAAAAAGGCGAACGGGCACGTCGTACCCTAGCAGATCTAAAGTTTATGTTGTACAGCTTACTGGAACGCCATCAACAACAACCTGAAGTAGACCGTTAAGCGCCTCGAATAACGCTAAGCTCGATGGAGCACGCTTAGTTTTATTAGAGTAGCGAAGCCTTATTATTAATGCTAAGCCCTATTATTAATGCTAAGCCCTATCATTAATGCTAAGCCCTATTATTAATGCTAAGCAGAAATAGCCTGTCAGCCTGTCTGAAAAACTGCCTCTGTTATCTACCACATCCCTATGGGAATTTGATTTCTGAACGGAGGTTTACAATGACAAAACTGAAACGTATTACTCCTGCAGCCGATGCAGGCGAACCCACACCGATTAACCCCGAGCGTGTATTGGCGGGGGCACCCAAAGAGGTGTTGGAGAATCTTTTTACCAATGAAAAAGAAAACTTCTTCTGCGGAGTCTGGTCTTCCACCGAAGGTAAATGGGCGCTGAACTACACCGAAGATGAGTTTTGCTACCTAATCAAGGGCAAAGCAATTCTGACCGATGCAGAGGGTGTCTCTGAAGAGATCAATGCCGGTGATGCTTTTGTCATACCCGCGGGTTATCAGGGCACCTGGGAAACCATTGGTGAAGCACAGAAGTTTTATGCCATTTATGAAGAGGTTTAGCTCCGTGCACTTTATTACTCCTCTTTTTCTCAAACTTATCAAACAATACACAACGTCATAAAACGGGGTGAGCTGACACGGTTTTGCTTCAGAGCAATAAGCCCTGAAGCAAAACAGAGATAAGAAGCGGTTTAGGCCATCAGCTCAACAATCAGGGTGCTGTACAGCGGAATACCCACCAGAACATTAAATGGGAACGTAACTGTGAGTGATGATGTGATCGATAAACTATGATTGGCACTTGGCAAAGCGACAGCCATGGCTGCAGGTACAGCGATATAAGAGGCACTACCACCCAGTGTTGCCAGCAATATGGTGCCACCTGCGGATAGGCCAAGGAGCTGCGCAAACAGTGCGCCCATTGCCGCACCAAACAATGGCATCACAACACCAAAGCTGGCGATAAAGGAACCGTACTCTTTCAACAGATTGATACGGGACATCGCGACGCGCCCCATCTCCAGTAGGAACAGTGCCAGTACTCCGTAGAACAGATTACCAAAGAAAGGCATCAGTTTCTGGGTCTGGTCACCGGCCCACCAGCCGACCAATAAAGCACCGGTCAGTAGCAACACCCCCTGATTCAAAAAGATCTCGTGCAACACCTTTTTTACATCCAGTGCTTCACCCTTACTTCGAGCCAGCCAGATACCCACAGCAATCGCTGGAATCTCCAGCAGCGCTACAAACAACGGGAAGTAGGGCTCATAGCTGATCTCTTTTGCTTCCAGTACTGCCAGAGCAACAGCAAACGTAGCGATACTGACCGAGCCGTAATGGGCCGCGATAGAAGCGGAATCAGTGCGGTTTAAACCGCCGATTTTCCATAGCACCGGGAAGGCAAACAAGGGCAGTAAAGCACCAAAACCGATAATCATCAGTGACTGCCACAGCAGTTCGATATTGCCATACTGACCCAGTGCGATACCGCCCTTTAAGCCAATAGCGATCAGCAAGAACAAGGTCAGACTCTGGTAAAGCCCTTTTGGCATCTTGATCGGTGCTTTGAGCAGTTGTGCACAGGCCCCCATAATAAAAAAGGCGGCAACGACATCTAATTGCATCGTATGACTCCCCTTAGGCCGCTTCTGAAGTTAAAGAATGAGAAACCTGGGTGTTGGAAGACATAGCGCTAGCAGCCTGCTCGTTTGCCGAGGTATTGGTTGAGGTATGTGCAGCGGTTTTTCTTAAGCCAAAGGACAGTGCCGACAGAATACCGGCAATAGTAATTAAGCCCCACCCCGGTAAACCTGACATTAACAACACACTGCCTGCTATCAACAGAAAGGCGATGGCAAAGAGTTCAAAGTACAAGGATTTATTACCCATGATAGGTCTCCAGATAGCTTACCGGTTATAAAGATTGATGGCTGAGAGATGAATCGGAATACCAGGCTGCAACCATCGTTGTTGGGGAAGGATTATCCACATTAAGTGATATAGATTGAAATCGAGATTAATTATGTTTTATATAGACTTTTATCTATACTTTTGGACACGCCTAATCAGAGCAGTCTGAAAAGAAAAATTAGAAAGCGGTCAAATAGAGACCGATAGAAGTCAGGTAGAAACCAGAGAAAAAGAATACAAAACAGGTAAAAATCCCATGGCCAGACTCCATGCCCGTATTGGCACCTTTCGTCAATTAGAGATCTTACTGGCAGTACACAGTGCAGGCTCGATTACGGAAGCCGCAAACCGTTTATTTCTCACTCAGCCGACGGTATCCATGCAGCTAAAAAAGCTGGCCGAGGCCGTCGGTACTCCGCTCTATCATCAGTTAGGGCGAAAACTGGTGTTTACCGAAGCCGGTCTTGAAGTGGTGAAAAGTGCCCGGGATACGATAGATACAATCGAACGTCTGGAGATGAAGCTCTATGATTTACAAGGACTTAAGACGGGCACCTTGAAGCTTGCTGTAGTGACCACGGCGAAGTATTTTATCCCCCATCTGTTAGGTGAATTTCTTAAACTTTATCCGGATATTGATATCGATTTTAAGGTGGGTAACCGTCAGCAGATTATTGACCGTATGGCCTCAGGTGAAGATGATTTCTATGTCTTTAGCCATCCGCCTAAAGATCAGGCTCTTGAATTGTATGAGTTTCTCCCTAACCCACTGGTAGCGATAGTACAGCCGGAGCACCCCCTGGCCGGTAAAAAGAAGATTCCGTTACAAACCTTTTTAAATCAGCCTTTTTTAATGAGGGAAAGCGGCTCAGGCACTCGTCATGCTATTGAAAAGCACTTTGAGCAGCAGGGGGTTAAACCCAATACCCGGATGATTATTGAAAGCAATGAGGCCATTAAGCACTCGGTGATGTCGGGTCTTGGGGTATCCGTGTTATCGGAACATACCCTGACCTTTGGTGGCAGCTCAGGGTTAGCTAAGTTGGATGTACAGGAACTGCCGATTATGACCCACTGGTATCTGGCTAACTTATCCGCCAAACCTTTGTCGGTAATCGCACGCACCTTTCTGGATTATATAGCCGCTACCGGCAAGGATAGCTTAATTCATGAGCTTAACCGCTCAAGCCAGGCTTGAGCGGTGTTTATCATACGGCGCACATATGGTCATTCGCCCAGAAAGACGACCTGATTACGTCCCTGGTCTTTAGCCTGATAGAGGGCATCATCGACCTTGCACAGCAGCTCTTTGACAGACATATCTGCAACAGGCTGCGAGATGCAACCCAGGCTGATAGTCACGACCTCTGCGACCTTAGAGTATTCGTGGCCGATCTGTAGCTTCTCCACCGCCTGACGCATCTCTTCGGCCACCTTTTGCACACCTCTGGCATCGGTCTCCGGCAGTACGGCGATAAACTCCTCACCACCATAACGGGCAAACAGATCCCCGGGGCGATTGACCTGTAGTTTCAATACGCTGGCAACCCGGGCCAGGCACTCATCCCCTTTACCGTGACCATAATTGTCGTTAAATGCTTTGAAATGGTCGATATCCAGCATGATCAGACCCAGCGGCTTTTGACTGCCTTTAAGCTCGCATAGCTCGCTCTCCAGCACAGTATCAAAGTAACGACGGTTGGCAACCTTGGTCAGGCCATCGATATGAGACATCTCTTCCAGCAAGTCTGTTTTGATCTTCAGACTCATATGGCTTCGCACACGGGCTTTGACGATATCCGGGTGGTAGGGTTTGGTAATATAGTCTACCGCACCAAGTTTCAGGCCCCGGGCCTCGTCGCTAACCTCATCCAGTGCGCTGACAAAAATCAGCGGAATACGACTGGTTTTCGGGTTTTCTTTCAGTTGGCGACACACCTCATAGCCGTCGATATCCGGCATCATAATATCCAGCAGAATCAGATCCGGTGGATTATCACTTTGTGCAATTTCCAGGGCTTTTTGCCCCTTACTGGCAACCTGAATGACGTACTCATCTTTCAAGAGATTAGCCAGCACCTTCACATTGGCGATCATATCGTCCACGATCAGTAGGGTACGCTTTTTCTCCAGTGCTGGCATCGCCTGTTGACCCAGAGCCGCACCGCCTGATTGCTTTGGTGTCAAGCGAGGTACGCTATTACCGTGAGGTTGGTTTTTCAGCAACGCGCGCGAGTTCTCTTTTTGAGTGGCAGATATCTCTGTGTTGCTGCCAGAGAAGCCCGGCTTATCCCTCATTGGACTGGCGTTCCAGTGGCCGCATTCCGTTTTCAGCCACGGACGCAGATGATCAAACAGCTGCTTCGCGGTAAAGGGTTTACCCAGATGGTCATTCATACCCGCTTCCAATGCTTTGGTTCTGTCTTCAAACAGAGCCGCCGCAGTCAAAGCGATAATAGGCAGGTTTTGGTTAAAGTGGCGAATCTCCTGCGTGGCCTGATAACCATCCATCTCGGGCATCTGAATATCCATCAGAACCAGATCAAAGTCTCCTGCCTGTACGGCTTCTACGCCCAGGCGACCATTATCAGCCAGTGAGATCTGCAGGTTCATCTGTTCCAGCTGAGCCTTAACCACCTGCTGATTGATTGGGTTATCTTCGACCACCAGCACCTTTTGTTGGCAGAAGCGTTCAGAGCCGTCGGAGCTGGGTGAAGCATATTTCTGATGCAACTCGCTTAACGCGTCATACAGATTAGAGCGGTGAATCGGTTTAGGCAGATACTGCACATCGTCTATCTCATCGAGGTCTATTTCCGAGCGCTCGTGAGCCGATACCATCAGCATCATTGGTAACTGATGCGCCATATCCTTCTCGCGAATAAAGGCCTGAATAAGCTGAATGGCGCTTAAGCCATCCAACTGAGGCATCTCCCAATCCATCAGAATAACATCGTAGAACTGCCCCTGATTGATGGCATTTTTAACCTGCTCCAAAGCTTCAACACCATCAGCGGCTTCTTCAACCTCAAACTTCCAGGATTCCAGAATTTCACGCAGAATTTCACGGGCGATGGGTTGATCATCCACCACCAGAGCGCGACAGGGCGTCTGTAGACAAGGTGAACGATGGTGCTCATTCACCTTTGGCACTGCGCGGGGTAGCTCCAGATCAAAGTAAAAGCAACTGCCCAGGCCCGGTTGGCTGTTCAGATGAATACCCTCACCACCCATCAACACTACCAACTGCTGGCTGATAGTGAGCCCCAGGCCAGTACCGCCATGACGACGGGTAATGGAGTTATCCGCCTGAGTGAATGCTTTAAACAGGTTTTGCTGTTGTTCCGGTGTCATGCCGATACCGGAATCTTTCAGGCTAAAACGCAGCTTAGCCGATTGCTCTGTCACCTCTTTGGCTTCAATCTGCAGTTCTACCAGGCCGCGCTCGGTAAACTTAATGGCATTGGCCATCAGATTGGTCAGCACCTGAGTCAAACGCAGGAAATCTCCTTGATACCAGTGAGGCATTGAGCTGGGCAGATGCAGGATCAGCTCAAGGCCTTTTTCACTACTGGCTAAAGAGAATAACGTCGACAGTTGTTTGATCACATCATCCAGATTGAAGGGTTCGCTGATAACATCCATCTTACCTGCTTCAATTTTAGAGAAATCGAGCAGGTCATTGACGATACCCAATAGCAGCTGACCGGAATGGTGGATCTGCTGCAGGTGGCCATACACCTCAGCAGGCAGTTTCGAAGAGGTGAGCTGGAACTCGCTTAAACCGATAACTGCATTCAGAGGTGTACGGATCTCATGGCTCATATTGGCCAGGAAGTCGGATTTAGCCTGGCTGGCCGCTTCTGCCTTATGCTTCGCTTCGATCAGTACCTGCTCGGTTTGTTTACGCTCGTTGTATTGCCTGGTCAGATCCAGAGCGGCAGTGGCAAAATAGGCGGGCTTTCCATTGTCGTCTTTCATAACACTGATGCTCATCAGCATTGGGAATTCCCGGCCATCCTTATGGCTGTGCCAGATCTCAGTCGGTGACACATGACCTTTTTCCAACGCGGCGCGATAAAGCGCAATAATGCTGTCCTGCTGGGTTTCATTATGAAACCGCATAAAGTTTTGCTGTACCAGCTCTTCCGGGCTATAGCCGTGGACTTCTGCAAAGAAGGGGTTCACGTAGACAACGTTGCCCTCCAGATCTGAAATGGCATTGCCATACAGCGCATTTTCGGCAATCGCCTTGAAGCGCTGACTTTCCAGTTCAGCCTTGCGACGCTTACGCATCACGGTAGCCAGTGCAGCCGCAGCACCAAAGGAGAGCATAAGTCCGATGACCAGCATATTGATGATCATTCTGTTCTGAACCTGAGCCTCTTTAGTTTTAATCGCCACCAGCTCTTCCAGACGCTCCTGATAGTGCCACATACTTTCATCCAGATTACGTCCAGGAGTAATATCATGAATGATTGACAATAGTAGTCTTTCCCCACCTTTATCGTAGGGGTGGGAGTAGACCTCTACGGTACGGATCTCATCGTTGGCCAGTTTATGGCGGAAAATAAAGTAGTTACGACCAGCTTCCCTGGCACGTTGCATCTCCTCTTTCACTTGCTTGGCATCAAAGGTATTGATCTGTTGGATTCCCATGCTTTGCAGAGTGTCCAGATCATAGCCGTAGAAATCAGCAGCAGCCTGGTTAGCCTCGGTAATACGACCATTTCTGGGGTTTATCCACAATAGAGGTACGTCCTGGTTATTGAATACCTCTTCAAATTCAACTGCTTGTGCAATATGAGGTGTAGTAAAGCTCAGGCATAGCAGGGTAAGCACCGTATTGCCCAATGGTTTAATTTTTTTACCCTTCTGTTTTGCTTGACAGGTCAATCGTTTTGCTCGATGACCGAATATCGTCATAAGGTGCTTTAACCGTTTTTTTTTGGCGTGCTTGGCTAAGTGTTGTGGGGTCATATGCGTGTTTTATCCCTAGCAAGACCTGGTTGTGATCATTCTGGTGTTGGCGTTTTTGGCGTTTTTGGTGTTTGCTTGTCCCGTCACCAGAACGCCAGTGGTGGTTATAACAGCTGTTTTAGCAGCAGTGACAGATTTTGAGCGGCTTGATCAAAATCAAACTGATCCAACGCGTCAACCACGCTTTGCCAGAGCTCTGAGTATGGCTGCAACTGTGTGCCCAGCTCTTCCAGATACAGATCATCGATAAACTGATTATTTTCAATATCAGTCAGCAGCCGTTGCAATGAGGCGATCAATTGAGAGTGACCTGTACCTGGAGTCATTACATGAACATTGATGCTGGATGGCGCTTGATCTACCTTGAGATCCAGCCAACGCTCAATCTCCTGGCGGGTTTGCAGCAGGACCGAATTAAACTCCTGCTGCACCAGGTTATCGGGCCGTTGGTGTTGCTTAAGGGATTTGTCCAGCGCCGCAGCCTGAGTTGTCAGGGCTTTCAGGCATAAATTACCCGCCACACCTTTCAGACTGTGGGTCTGACGATGCGCAGTTTCAAAGGCCTCTTGCGGGCTATCGCTACTCAGGGCTTCGATTTGTGTCGGCAGGTCAGCATAGTCCTCACTTAACTGCCGGATAAACTCAGTCAGTACTTTACGATAGAGAGGCTCTTGCCCACCCAGCATGGTAATACCTTCGGCAGGATCAAACATACATGGTGGCTCAGATGCTTCGTTGGCTAGCGTTGGACTCTTTAGTGTGCTGCTTGCTGGTGCAACCGGGGCCTTTGTATTGGCCTCAGATGTATTTGTCTCAGATGTATTCGCCTTCGTGACATCTGTTGTCCCTGAGTCTTCATCTGGTGCTGTCAGCCACTGAGCCAGGGTCTGGAACAGGGCTTCCGGTTCAATCGGTTTCGCCAGATGACCATTCATACCGGCGGCCAGAGCTTGCTGCTGATCTTCGATCATAGCTGCAGCGGTCAAGGCGATAATGGGAAGGTCGTTGCCTCGGGCTCTCAGCTCCTGAGTGGCGGTGTAACCGTCCATAACAGGCATCTGAATATCCATCAGCACCAGATCAAAGGGGCTTTGCTCCATCAGATCAAGCGCCTGTTGACCATGATCCGCTACGGTCACACTCAACCCCAACTCTTCCAGTTGAGTTTTGGCAACTTCCTGATTAATCGGATTATCCTCAACCAGCAGAACTGCTCCCCGCAGGTGGTCGCGCAGAGCGCTATCACTGCGTTGTGCCTCCGTTAATTCTGCAATCTGTTGGTCTGAACAGGTTTCCAGTGGCAGTTCAAAGCTAAAACAGGAGCCTTTATCGGGTTCACTGACCACATGAATTCCCTCGCCTTGCAGTGCATCAACCAGACGTTGACTAATGGCCAGTCCCAGACCGGAGCCACCGTGTTTTCGTTCGGTGGAGCGTTCCGCCTGACTAAAGGCTTTAAACAGTTTCTCTTGCTGTTCCTGACTCAGTCCAATCCCGGTGTCTGAGATAGCAAAGCGAAGACATTGCTGACCTGTATTGTGTTGCTGACCTGTATTGTGTTGCAGGCATTGTACGCTAAGCTCGACGCTGCCCTGTTCGGTAAACTTCAGAGCATTGCCTAATAAGTTGGTCAATACCTGGCGCAAACGCAATTCATCACCGATATAAGCGGCAGCCACTTTGCTGTCGACGTTAAAGGTGAGTTGCAGCTGCTTTTGCTCCGCTTGCAGAGCAAATAAACTGTTCAGATTATCCAGCAGGGTTTCCAGAAAGAACGGATGCGGATCGATCTCCAGTTTGCCGGATTCGATCTTGGACAGGTCAAGCACATCATTCAGGATACCCAGCAGCAGCTTGCCGGAGCGGTGAATTTTCTGCAGGCGTTCATGGAGCACCGTAACATCATTTTCTTTCTCACTGATCTGACTTAAACCGATAATGCCGCTCATGGGGGTGCGAATCTCATGGCTCATATTGGCCAGGAAGTCCGATTTGGCCCGGTTTGCCTCGTCCGCTGCCGCGGTAGCTTGTTCCAGCGCAAGCTGTTGCTGTTTACGTTCACTGATATCGTAAACATAGCCATTCCAAATGATGGAATCATCACTCATGCGACTGGGTGTAGCGCGTCCTTCCAGCCAGCACTCACCTTTTTGCGGATGCAGATAGCGGTATTCCTGCTCCCAGACACTCAGCTGTTCGGCAGATTGCTGGATGCTTTGCTGCACCTGGGTCAGGTCATCCGGGTGCAGATGCTCGAAGATCACAGAGGCATCAGCACAGGCCTGGTCGGCGCTTACGCCATAGATCTCTTCTATACCCTGAGTAGTGAAGGTAATACAGGCACGCCCATCAGGATACAGGCGATACTGGTACATCATACCCGGAGTATTTTCTGCTAACAGACTCAGGGTTTCCTTCTGTTCGTATTCCGCTGTGATATCCGTATGGCTGCCGATCACCCGCAGCGGATTCCCCTGTGCATCGGTACTGAAAATCTTACCGATATCCCGTATCCACTTATAATGACCGTCTTTACAGCGTACCCGATGAATATTGGCATAAACCGGTGTTTCACCACTGAAATGGCGTTGAAGATCCTGATAGGTTTTTTCTGCATCGTCCGGGTGCAGGCGGGACTTCCACTCTTCCAGTGAGTTACCGATCTCATCCTCTTCAAAGCCGAGCATCGATTTCCACAACGGGGAGTAGTACACCTCATTGGTTTTGGCGCTCCAATCCCAGACACCTTGTCCTGTTCCTTCTAATACAGCCCGCCAGCGTTGTTCATTCTCTCGGGTCTGGCGTTCAGCCGTTTGAGCCAGTCTTTTTTCATACTGCTGTTCCAGCTGGTGCTCAAATAACAGGGCGACCACTTCTTTTTGATGCAGCAGGCCCACAATATTACCCTGGGGACCTTGTATCGCGAGTCTCTGACGCTTGTTCTCCTGCAGTGTTTTCAACACCTGATAAAGATTGGTGCTACATGGCAGACTGACAACCGGCGCAGTCATATACCTTCTGACAGGGTGATCCCAAACCTCTGGTGAGGCCTGCAGAATAAAAGGCTCAAAACAGTCACTCAGTGTAATAATGCCAGAGGGCTGCTCTGACGCACTTACCAAGCAAGCAGTATGCCCGGCCACCTGCATTTTAACGACCGCATCTTTTAACTTATCTTCCGGGTGGATTTCTATGTAGTGACTGGTTGAGTGGATCTGCTCCAGCCTCAGTTCATCCAGCTGTGGCGTGTTCAATACAAAGCTGACTAAGTCAGAATAATCCGTGGTGCCAATAAGCTGGTTCTCTTCATCCTGCAGGCAAACCAGCTCAGCGGAGGTTTTCTGTAACAAAGAAACCGCTTCTGCCACCGCCTTTTGAGTGTTAACCCGGTTAGCCGCAGGCAGGGAAAGCTCTGATAATGGACAGGAGAAATCAACCTGGGATAAGCGCAAAGTGATCAGATTACGGGTGGTCAACACACACAGAGTCTGCTTCCCCGTAACCAGAATGGCATGCCGGTTATGGCTGTGCATCAATAGAGCGGCTTCTTGCACTGTATGATGATCCGCCAAGGTGATTGGCTGGCTATGGGGAATCATCTCAACAGGAGAAAAAAACATCCGTTTCCTCCGGGGTAGCCCTGGCGCACAGCAATATCCTGTGAGATTCAGGCGTTAAATGGACAAAGTATTATTCTGGATACCAAAGCTCAGAACATTGATTATGGCAATCATCTATACCAGTTATAACAATACCATAGTGTTGCCCCAAGGCTGTAGTTTCAAAGCAGACTCAGCGCAATAGAGACAATGATTGTCAGGATGATCAAAATAACGCTGGTATGTTGGCTTTTATTAGTCATCCAGGGGGATGGCGGATGAAGAATAGAAGATAAAGAGTGGAAGATGAAGAGCGGGAATGGCAGATAAAGAGGGAGAAGATAGCGAATGATGAAGGGTGTTAGGAGATATCTTCCGGCATCAGCCGGAAGATATTTTTGTGATTTAAGCCGCTACAGCAATAGGAGAAACTTTAGGGCTGTCTGGCTGTGGTTCTGGCTGGTAATACAGGTGCCATTCACCACCTCCCACAGGGTCCAGGGCCGTACTCAGATATTGCATCTCATCCACAACAGGTTCCGCTGTGCGGGCGATCTTAAAGGTTACGCTTTCTTCCAATACATCTGGACGTAATGTCTGCTCAATCCACAGATAGATAGACTGCTCTGTCAGAACATAGTCAAAGCGTACTACCTTAAAGCCGGGACGCAGTGACAGGGTTAGTTGAGACTGATCGGGGCTGGCTTTGTATTTCAGAATTGTTTTCATAACCTGTACCTCATCGTCTGAGTTCGAGTACAGGATGGCTGAAATTGATATTCGAAAAAACAGTTTTTATCGATTCTCTTATCTGGTTTTAACGGATAAGAAAGTGTTACGGGTCGACTCTATCAGCCTCCCGCTGAGAGTTCAGCGTCTTTGGCTTGTTTTGACATCCTCCCTCCGCTAAATCAGGCAAGCTGATTATAGCGGGGGATTCCTACAGCTAGACGGCCATGTCCGACCGCAAGAATGTTCCTGGCCGCATTCACATCGCGGTCGTGCGTGACACCACACGCACTGCAGATCCACTCTCTTATTCCAAGCCCTGCGATACCTTTCGGCCTCGAATCGGGCAAACTGCCACAACTCGAACAGGTTTGGGTGGTGTACGACTCATCAACTTCTTTGAAAACAATACCTGCGTGAGCGCATTTATAATCCAGCATCGTTTTCAGCATGGCCCAACCTGCATCCAGCACAGACTTCGCCATCTTGGTTTTGGCTAATGAG
>NZ_AULT01000005.1 GCF_000422425.1 Oceanospirillum beijerinckii DSM 7166 | reverse complement strand
TGTGACTTTTCCAAGATCATCCCGACAAGCACCCACACGAATTATCTGACTAAATTTTTAAAGAGCTTGTTGAGACAAGCGCTTAACTTGCTCAACCGAGGCGACGCATTTTACAGCATTCAAACCTCTTGTCAACAGTGATTTGAAATTTATTTTCAAATTGTCTTTTTCAAAAATGTTAAAAACTTTTGAAAAATCAGACTGTTGCGGTGCTGTTCGAGGTCTTACCCCGTGACAGCGAGGGCGTATTATACGCACGGAAGACCAAAGCACAACCCCTATTTTCACTTTTTTGTAAAAAAAATTCTGAGCATTCTGGTTCAGGGGACTTGGCTAAATAGATACAAGCACTTAAACATCTATTTAATGCCTCAACGAATAACGTCTTCAGGCAAACTCTCGCTGCCGGCCAGCAAACCACGGGTCATCAAGTCGCGATAGCTTTCCATCAGATCCTCCATCACTTGGCTGGCGTTCGGCACTTTGTCTTTATTAAGGTGAAAGTAGAGTGGAACCCGATTCAGTGTATATGATTTTATATCTTTTGCAGAGCGACCAAGATCTTTAACACCCTCAGCAAAATTCACATCATATAACAGTGCATAATCCACACGCCGACTTTCCAATAGACGAATAACGCTGGCAAAACTATCGAGTTCGTAAACGCTAAGATTATTATATTCACTATCCAGCCAACGCTTTAAACCGCCATAACCATAGCCTCGCATCACCGCAACAGAGTAACCCCGCAACTGCTCTTTACCCTGAATAGCTGGCTTATCTTTATGAAAGTAGATATTGAGGATCATTTCAGACACATGAATTGAGCTTGTCATCATCGCAGCAGAACTTTCCAGCAGCGGATTTTTTACCAGAATACTACTGTCATACTGCCCTTTAACCAAGCCGTGCATTACCCTACGAGCAGGAATAATAGAGCCTTGCCAGCGATAACCAGCATTTTCAACAATCATGGCATATAGCCTCACCAGCTCGCCTGTAGGTTTACCTTCAGCATCATGAAAGTAATAGGGAGCAAAGTCAGGACCAGCCATACGCAAGCTTAAAGACTCTGCAGCCTGTACAGGCAGAACAACACTGCCCAGCAAGAATATGCTCAGTGCACTTGCGAAGTTTAATGTCCGAAAAAACCAGGATATCCTTATCAACAAAGGCCTCCACCTTAATGAATGCAACCAGTTATTGCACTATAGTGGTGCTACCCAGTATTCACCAGAAAATATTGCCAACTATTTATATTGCCCTTGATTTCCATCATGAGTTCATTCAAAGGAGATATCGTCATTACATACCTACAGTCATAACTTTCCCTCGGCGAACACTAAACCCATAGGGTAAACTTAGCTTAGAGATTCTGTTTAGATACTATTGGCAGGCTTTTCAACTTAAGCAATCAACTTAAGCAAGTAGTAAACAAAGATTAACCCAGGTAAGACGAACCCGCCATGTCTGTAACGAACCAATCCACAGAGAAAATTGCCTGCCACTGCTGCGATCTGGTATTAGAAATACCTGAACTCCTCCCCAGACAAAAGGCTCATTGCCCTCGCTGTGGTCACCTGATCTCCACAGGTATATCCAACGCTTACAACCGTGCGTCAGCCTATGCGCTTACCTCCTTGGTATTTCTCCTATTATCTCTACCCTTCCCTTTCCTATCGTTCAAATCCCAGGGGCGTGAGCAGGAAACCTCACTGTTACAAAGTGGTTTTGACCTGATAGTACAAGGGTTCCCCATCCTAGCCCTGTTACTCTGCCTCTTTATTCTACTGATTCCCGCACTTATTTTATGCGGCTATCTATCGATTCTATTACCACTAAGGACTGGCTACTGCTTCTTCTGGATGTATAGCATGGCAAGAGCGCTTTTTATTCTGCACCCCTGGGGCATGGCTGAAGTCTTTCTGATTGGTGTACTGGTTAGCCTGGTAAAAATTTCCGGAATGGCTGATCTTGTGATAGGGCTATCGTTCTGGTCTTATGTTTTGTTTGCACTGTTTTTGATCCTAACCATTACCTCTGTCGATCGCCTACAGCTTTGGCATACCATGGACAAAGCTCATCATATTTGCCGCTTACAACCCAAAACAGAACCCAAAGGCGCACTGTTGCAGAATCTACATTGCTGTCATCACTGTAGTTTATTGACCTCTGTAAACCAGCCCTATTGTGCCCGGTGTGGTACAAAGCTACACGCCCGCATACCTTTTAGCCTGCAGAAAACCTGGGCCTATCTGCTCACCTCAATCATGCTTTACTTTCCAGCGAACCTATATCCGATCATGCATACCACCCTGTTAGGGTCTGATGAACCGAGTACAATTCTTGGGGGAGTATTGACCCTATGGCAACACGGCTCCTATCCCATTGCAGCGGTTGTCTTTATTGCCAGTGTTTTGATTCCTGTTGCAAAGATGCTGGTCCTGAGCTGGCTGGTCATAAGTGTACAGGCCAGCCATGAACACCGTGTTGAAGAGCGGGTGTGGATGTACCGCATTACTGAGCTTATTGGCCGCTGGTCTATGATTGACGTCTTTGTTGTTGCGGTTCTTGTTGCTTTGGTGCAACCGGGAGGCTTAGTAAGTGTTCAACCAGGTATCGCTACTATCGCCTTTGCTGGTGTCGTTATTTTAACAATGTTATCCGCCCTTAGTTTTGATCCGCGCTTAATATGGGATAATCTGAGACCTAATGAACGTGCTGCCATTAACCAAGGGCAGGAATCCCTGAACGATCTTTTGGATTAAACCGATCAGTTATGTCGAATAACACGCCTGACAATCAACCCACAGATAGCCCCTCTTCAGAGAGCAAGCAGACGGATAGTCACGACAATGGTTTTACTCAACCTACACCAAGACCAATAATCAGTGCCAGACGCTCCATCTCGACGATCTGGTTACTCCCCTTAATAGCTTTAGCCATCAGCGGCTGGATGATCTATCACGACTGGGCTAACCGGGGCCAACTGATCCGCGTTCATTTTATTACCGCAGAAGGTATTGAGGTTGGCAAAACCAAGATTAAGGTGCGTAATGTCGAAATAGGCAAAGTTGAGTCTTTATCCCTCAATTACCCCAACAATGGTGTGATCATTAACGCACGTATTGAACCAGATGCTATCGAATTACTACACAATGACAGTGAGTTCTGGGTCGTTCGTCCCAGAATTGGTGCCTCAGGTATCAGTGGTTTAGGTACTCTGTTATCCGGTGCCTATATCGAAATGAATCCAGGCCAGCATGGCGAACCACCACCCCAATATTACGGTCTGGAATCACCTCCGGTAGCATCTGCATCAGAGCCTGGCTTACGCTTAAAGCTCGCTAGTAATGAAGGCTTCTCGCTGAATGTCGGCGATAAAGTGCTATTTCGTGGTTTTCCGGTAGGTCGTATCGAAAGTATTCAATTTGATACCAAAGACCGGGAAGCTCTGTACGGTATCTTTATTCAGGCCCCATATGATCGCTTAGTTAATAGTGAAAGCCGCTTCTGGAATATCAGCGGTGTAAACCTCAATCTATCTTCAGAAGGAGTAAGCTTTCACGCGGGCTCACTGGACACTCTGATTTCCGGTGGCATTGCCTTTGATCAGCTTACTGAACATGCCCCGAATGACATCAATGTAGAGCAGGCCAAAGCCGGTCAACGTTTCCGTTTACATCCTGATTTTAATAGTGTTCGTGAAGCGCCTTTTGATCACTACAACGAATATCTTTTGATGTTTGATGAATCCGTTCGAGGCCTTTTGCCTGGAGCACCAGTGGAATTTCGAGGGGTAAAACTAGGCGCTGTAGAGCGAATCTCTTTCCGCCGTGATGAGCTGAATTATGAAAATGATCCTCGTATCCCTGTCGTCATTCGCATGGAGCCTGGCCGTCTGGGTTTTTCTGACAGTGAGGATGTCTTAATGCAGAGCCATCTGCAGATGCTGTACTGGGTAAATCGCGGTATGCGTGCCAGCCTGAAGCCAGGAAACCTGCTGACAGGTAGCCTGTTTGTCGATCTGGATATTTATCCTGATGCGAAGGAGGCTTATGTAGAACAGATAGGAGACTATCGGGTATTACCCACAGTTTCCAGCGGCTTTGCTCAGATCGAAGCTAAATTACTGGCAATATTGAACAAGATGGAGCAGTTGCAGATTGAGCCGGTCCTGGCTCAGGCACAGCAAACGCTACAACAAGCTCAAGGTAGCCTTCGCAGTGGAGAGAAAGCCATCAAGCAGATGGAAACAACACTGCAAAAGATTGAGCAGTTAGCTGCGAATCCTCAAACACAGGCGATACCAGAAGAAATTAATCATACATTACGCGAGATACGGCTCACAGCACAGGGGCTATCACCAGATAGCCGCTTATATCAAGAGATGAATCGTTCTTTGCGCACCCTGCAACAAACCATGGAGCAGCTACAACCGGTACTGCAAGCCCTGGATCAAAAGTCCAACGCACTGATTTTCGAAGCGCCTAAAGGGCCCGATGTTGTTCCAGGTCAGATGGATAAGGAGTCCCGCTAATGCCATTCATAGTGTCCTTGCAATCTTTTGCGCTCAAAACATATGCCGCCAGACAGACAAAAAAGATGACTCGCCCAGTCATTGCACTCTCTCTATCTGTGCTATTGGGTGCCTGTACATCACAACCTGAGCGAACGACCCACTATTATTTGCTGAGTAGTAATAGCGATGCCATTCACAAACAGGACACTCAACATGTCGTAGGTATCGCACCTATCACAGTGGCGGACTACATTAACAGCTCAGGTATTGCCGTAATGACCGAGCACAACCGTATCCAGTTAGCCAATTTTCACCTCTGGGCTGAACAACCTGAGCGCGCAATTACCCGTGTACTTTACGGAGAGTTGAACCGATTATTGACTGATAGCCGAGTCGATAACGGTATGCTAGGGCGAAATGATGACTGGCAGTACACCCTGACCACCCAGGTAGATCAGTTCCACGGCACTGAACAGGGCCCAGCCACTTTTAGCGGCTATTGGCAGCTACACAGCGAAAGTAAGGTGCTACTGAATCACCGTTTTAACCTTCAAGCGACTATTGAGAACTCAAGCTATGAAGCGCTTGTCGACACTTTGCGGCGCCTGATCAGTCAACTCGCTGATGACCAGGCCAAGCAGATCCAGAAAATCCTTCAGACAAATCAGCAGGCCTATGTCGAGTAATACTAAAGCGGGCGTACACCGATCAAAACAGCCCCTAAGGTAGTAACGATGTCAGACTATATTTTGTCCATTGATCGGGGTACAACAAACTCACGAGCTATTCGGTTTAGTCTTGATGGTCAGGTTCATGGCGTCGCTCAAAAAGAGTTTCCCCTGCACTTCCCAAAAGATGGATTCCGCTGCCAACTTTGGCCATACCAGCCATGAGCACTTGGTAATGGTAGGATGCTGTACATAGAGTTCATACTTAGTATCTCAGTACCGATACGCTAATCAGGTTATCTTTAAACTCCTATATAAGCGCCTAAACACCAGTATTCAGATGTTGTCAGTCAAATCGGCTGGAATATACGGGCGCTTTAACACCAAACAACACCTAAGCACCAGCACAAAAGTTTTGCGATATCTATATCCTTCCCCTATCGACTACTGATCTGAAAGCATCAATATTTTTATTGCGGGCATGCTTATCAAAGCCCATCAAAAACGACCAAGCAATATTAGCTTTAACCCTAATAATTAATCCATTAACACCTCGCTCTATTAAAAGCCATCAGCATCAATTAAAAGCAGAAAAAACAAATGCACCACAACAAAGCATCAAAAAATAAACATCACCTTAATAGTGCAAATAACAAAAATAAAACGCCCCACTGTAGCGCGGCTTGTAAAAAAACGCCTTTAAACCGCACCAGTATAATACACAAATAACTGGACCAAAAAGCGCAAAAAAACTGGCCCTAACCGACGGCTATCCCATGGTATTTAAATGAAAACCAGAAATAGGGCACGGCAAATCAGCACCCGACATTAAGACACTATCTGGCGCACATATTGCACCAAACCTTTGCAAGCAAAGAATACGTTTACACATCGTATGGGCTAGTCAGAGCAGCGTTAGGTTATAAATTCAAAAGTAATAACCGGGTGATTATGTGCTGATACACACTAACACAAAAGTGCTTCTATATTTCTTGGCCAATAGCTAAACAGCAAAGCCATTTAATAAAGATAATCTTATTTGCGAGTGTTTATTGATACGTGCTGAACACTATTAAATAAAAGATAAATGATATTACTGATAGTATTCGGGAGTAGTAAATATGATGCTGAAAAAACGGGTTATTAAGCCTCTGGCAATTGCTGCGGGTCTACTGTTGTCCGCTAACGTGATGGCAGCAAACTTTAAAATGTCTGTGGGTGATGGCGAAGGCTCCGCACAACAGGTGATGGGTCTGAAGTTTGCAGAGCTGCTGGCAGAAAAAACCAATAACAAACATAAAGCTAAACTGTTCCTGAATGGTCAGTTGGGTTCCGAGCAGGATACGGTCAACGATGCGGCCATCGGTACGCTGGATTTCTCCGTATTGGCCAGTAACAACCTGGCACCGTTTTCACCCACGGTTGGCATGCTGTCCCTGCCGTATATCTTTGAAAATCTGGATCAGGCCGCTCAAACCGTGCAAGGCCCTGTAGGTCAGGAACTGACCGAAAACACCCTGCGTGATGCCGGTGTACGTATTCTGGGCTGGACCTTCAGCGGCTTCCGGGTACTGAGTAACTCGAAAAAGCCGGTGACTCAGCTGTCTGATCTGAAAGGTATGGTGATTCGTGTGCCGAAAAACGAAATCATGATCGATACCTACAAGTCCTGGGGCATCAACCCGACACCGATGGCCTGGACCGAAACCTTTACCGCTCTGCAGCAGCGTGTTGTTGACGGTCAGGACACTCCTTACACCACCATCTATTCCATGAAGTTTGGTGAAGTACAGAAATATATCACCGACCTGCACTACCTGTTCCTGCTGGAGCCTCTGATTGTTTCCGAAGCCGTATTCCAGGATCAGAATAAGAAAACCCAGCAAGCGATGCTGGCCGCCGGTCAGGAAGCCACCGCTTACAGTCTGGATTGGCTAAAAAAGAAAGAGAGCCAGGTGAAACAGGAACTGGTGAGCAAATACGGCATGGAACTGAACACCCTGAACGACGAGGCCGCCTGGGCTGCAGCCGCACAGAAAGAAGTGTGGCCTAAGTTCTACGACAGTGTCGGTGGTAAAGAGAAGATCAACGCCCTGCTGAAATCCCTGGGCCGCGATCAAATTTAATTGGCTCGTTCCAACTAAAAAGCCAATCGTGCAAAAAGATTACCCCCTGCGTTAAACCTCCAGACTTACAGTCACGCTGTAAGTCTGGCTTTTTCCTTTTTTCATAGACCTCTGTACCACGCAATGAAAACAAGGGCTGGCAACGATCCTAACACAGGGGAGGAGATTCCATTATGGGCCGTAAAGTGCTTTATTTTCTGGACAATATCGAGAGTTATATCTGCCGTTTTCTACTCGCGGCCTTTGTCACTCTGCTATTCGCTCAGATTATTTCCCGACAGTTATTTGATTACTCCTTCTCCTGGAGTGAAGAACTGTCGGTCTATATGTTTGTCTGGTTTGTCTTCTTTGGTGCCAGTTATGCGGCCAAGATGGCGGCACACAACCGGGTCACCTTCCAATACAAGTTAATGCCTGCCTGGCTACCGCCCATTCTTGAAGTGGTGACCGATCTGATCTGGGTCTGTTTTAACGCCTACTTTGTTTATCTGGCCTATGACTTTGTCTTTAACCGCATGAATATGTTCTGGAAATCCCAAACCCTGGGCATTCCCATGAAATATTTCTATCTGGTGCTGCCTATCGCCTTCACCCTGATGACCTTCCGTATCCTGCAGGTGAACTACAACAAGCTGGTGAAGGGCAAAACCGTACACGTCCCGGATGACATCGAGCTGGATGAGACACTGGAATACGCACCAGCAAATACACTAAAGCAAGAAGTTTCAGTGCCCGCGCCCGACTCAAAGCCTGTGCACGGGGAAGAAGGCGAGTCAAAAACAGAGCGCCCCGATAACCGTACCACTCATACCAAGAACGCGGAGGTGCAACATGGATGAGTCCAGTATTGCGATGATCCTGTTTGGCTCGTTTCTGGTACTCCTGGTCATGGGTGCGCCCGTTACCGTCGCGCTGGGGGTATCGGCCATGGCCTCATTTATCGTATTAGAAGAAAACCCCATCAAGCTGGTACAGATCGCCTTTACCTCGGTGGGCTCCTTCCCGTTAATGGCCCTACCCGCTTTTATTCTGGCGGGTGCCTTAATGGAAGCCGCCGGTATCTCCAAGCGCTTAGTCGCACTGGCGGAAAGTTTTGCCGGGCCTTTTACTGGCGGTATTTCTGCCGCAGCTGTACTGGCGTGCATGTTCTTTGGGGCTATCTCAGGTTCCGGCCCTGCGACTACCGCAGCGGTAGGTATGTTGATGATTCCCGCCATGGTGAAACGGGGTTATGAAAAGGGTTACGCCTCTGCCATTACCGCCTCCTCCGGTGGCCTGGGCATTATTATCCCGCCTTCGATCCCTATGGTGATTTTTGGTATCTCGGCCATCGGTCTTGCGGTACCACCAGAAGCCATTGAGCAACACGGTGAGTTCCAAAGCGTATCCATCACCAAGCTGTTTGTTGCCGGTGTGATTCCTGGTCTTGTAGTGTCCTGTTCCCTGTTACTGCTCAATTATATTCGCTGTAAAAAAGCGGGTTATCTGGGTACAGAGGGCGGTTGGGATTTTGATCAGATCGGTTATGCCTTTAAAAACGGTTTCTGGTCGATTCTGGCCCCACTGGTGATCCTGGGTGGAATCTACTCAGGCTTCTTTACGCCCACTGAGTCCGCTATCGTCGCTATCTTCTACACTCTGTTTGTCGGTGTATTTATCCACAGGGAGTTAAGCTGGAACGATATTTTCCGCTCGCTGGAAACCACCACCTGGCTCTCCGGTCGTGTGCTACTGATCCTATTTACCGCTACTGTGTTTGGTCGTCTGCTGGTGGAAAACCAGATCCCGGCGATTGTGGCAGAGTCCATGCTCAGCCTAACCGATAACCTCTATCTGATCTGGGTACTGATCATCGGCTTCCTGCTGTTTGTCGGTATGTTTATGGAGACGCTGGCGGCGATTATGATTCTGACACCGGTTCTTCTGCCGGTGACCTATAGCTTGGGTATCGATCCGGTGCATTTCGGTATCGTGATGGTGTGTTGTCTGTCTATTGGCTTCTCAACACCACCCCTGGGCGAGAATCTGTTTGTCGCCTCGGGTATCTCCAATGTTTCACTGGAAGAGGTGACGGCGAAGGCTCTGCCGTTTGCTCTGATGTCGGCCCTGGCGGTGTTTGTGATCGCCTTTTTCCCAGAACTTACTCTGTTTCTGCCAGCGATGCTGGGTTACTGATGAGAGTCAGCCATAAACAGCCTGAGCATCGGCTCAGGCTCAGATCACCGTTATCAGTAATCCACTCTCGACCATGTCCATTACCAATAAAAGGAGGCACCCATGTTGCCGGAAATTCGCAAAATACTGTACAGCACTGACCTGTCTCCCGGCTCCTATGCTGCGTTAGAGCAAGCACTGTATATCGCCAAAAAAACCGGGGCCGAGATCATCATATTACATCTGGTAGAGAAACTATCCGATGATGCCCACTTTACCCTGCAAACCTACCTCTCTGACTCTGGTAGTCGTTATCAGCTTCTGCGCCAGCGTATTAAGCATGCGCAGCAACGCCTGGAAGACAGCCAAAAGCACTTCTGGCAACAACACCCGGATGAGGAGGAGGTGCGCCAGCAGATTAAGTCGATTCATATTGCGGAGGCTTACCCCGCTGAAGCGATTTTGAAGGTTTCCCAGGATAAAGGGGTGGATCTGATTGTAATGGGCGCCCATGAAAAAGGAGTAATGCACACTTTTCTGGGTAGCGTAGCCAAAAACGTGCTGGGCCGCTCCCGTATCCCTATGCTGGTGGTACCGTTGCCGGAACATTGAGACGATTGGCCCCAATCAATCAGGTGATACCACATCTGTCAGAGGAAAGTGTTCCATTACTTTTTCCGTAACTTTCCCCGTAATACTCTCCAATCAGGAACTAAATCAACCGGTTACCTATCCAAGCACAACAATAGCGAAAAAACACGGCGGCTTGTCAAAATCTCACGCACAGCGCGAGCATTATGGCCAAGCGCGCTATAGCGAAGCAGCCCCATGTTTTTTCCATGATCTTTTTATTACGCCACGCACTCCAGGATGCTGCCGTTTGCTATTGCGAAAGGGTACAGGAGTCCGGGTAACCGGTTGATTATTGATGAGTTGTGACAGTTCAAGAACTTCCTTTTGTCTGCTGAAGTCAGAAGCCTACCTGTTTAACAAAAAAGCCTATATCGAATCCCGTCTGCGCCAGCAGGGGTTACAAATCACCGAGGTATGGCAGGTTAAGCTGACTATCGCAGATTTTTTCCAGATCTATGACAGCTGGACAGCCCGCTTTTTCTCGATACTGCGCACACCGCCTCTATTTACGCTGGACCTGTTTATCCTTGAGGGGGAAGATGCGATCACACAGATGCATACGTTAAAGTATCGTATTCGTCAGGAGATCGCATTTGGCTTCAAAAAAGGCGGCTTTCTGCATGCACCGGATTCCGTTGCAGAGGCCAGGCGCCACAAAGCCATTTTGTCTAATCGAGTCGTTAACAAAATAATCCTGGCCGACCTGATCGAGTCCTGAAGAGGCCGGTTCAGAGTTTTGAAGCCGCCGGGTTAGAGTTCTGAAAGGTAGGTCAGAACCCTGAAATAGATGAACCAGAGTTACAGGCAGTACATTTCTAGCCCAGACGTTGCTCAACAAAATCAGCCATCACACTACTGTGATCCGAGCCTTCCTGACGCAATCCCCTGACCACCCCGCCCCGATCACGCTCATCCTTATTCTGGCTGGCCTTCCAGGTACCCTGTAACGACGTAATCTCGATCTCAACCCCGATAATGCCACGGGTCATACGCTCAATATATTCTGCCGGGGCATCAGAAACCTTCCAGGGCATAGGGCGACCATGCTCCTGCTGTTGAGTCAGTTCATTCAGGTGGTTCAACAGCCAGGCACCATCTTCATGTAGTCTAAGCCGTCCACGGGCATGCACCATAATGTAATTCCAGGTTGGAACGGCCTTGCCATGTTCCTGCTTTGATGGATACCAAGAGGCCGAAACATAGTGATGCGCCCCTTGAAAGATCACCAGAAGTTCCGTATCCGCATCCCACTTTTTACAGATGGGATTGGCACGGTTGATATGCCCCTGCAACACGCCATACTCCGACGACTCAGAGTGCAATACCAGAGGTAAGTGATCACCCACAATCTCGCCCTCCTGCAAAGAGATAACACTGGCAAATGGCTGCTCACGCATCATCTCCTGCATCACTTCAATACGGTTTTCACGAAAACAGGCGGGCTGAAACATGGCGGATCTCCTCACTAGTGTTATCAGATATGAGGCAAGTCTGTCATGCAATTGGTATTCTTATAAGATCCAATTTTATAAAAATAAAACATACCAATATGAGCCAAAATCCTACACTGCTCTTCTCCGTTGACCGATCGGATGCCCGACCGATCTTCGAACAACTCTGCGATACCATACGCCGCTTAATTCACAACGGCGTATTCAACGCAGACACCCGCTTACCGGCCACTCGTACACTGGCTCAGGAGTTAGCGATATCCCGCTCAACCGTCGTCACCGCCTATGAACAGCTGGTCGCAGAGGGCTATCTGCAAAGCAAACCCGGTGCAGGCTATCGCGTTTGCGGCCTGGGGGAGACCGAGTTACCAGGCAGGACAAAAGTACTTCAAGACAACAACAAGTCAGCTGGGCCGCCACGCCAGATTTCTCGCTTAAAGGAGCAGTTAAAAGAGCCGTTAAAGGAACAGCCAGATAAACTGCTCACCCCAAGCTTGCCAGATATGCGCTTATTTCCCTATCGCCAGTGGGCCAAAACCATCGCCCGTATCTGTCGTACCCGGCCTGAGTCCATGCTGACAGGCAGTGAAGCGGTAGGAGATCAGCAACTGCGACAGGCGATAGCTCATCATGTGCGGGAATGGCGGGGACTGGAGGTTTCAGCCGATCAGGTTATCGTCACAGCCGGAGCAACCGATGCCCTGACCATCAGTTTTCGCACCCTGTTACAGCCGGGACACAACGTGGGTCTTGAAGACCCTGGCTATCGCCCCATTCTGCATCAGGTCACGGGCATGGGGCTGAACCCTGTATTTCTGCGTGTGGATAGTGATGGTGCCAGTCTGCCGGATAGCCCAGACTCACATCAGCCTGAGGCTCAACTGGAAGCAGACGCTCACCCGGACGTTGTCGTACTGACACCCTCCCACCAATACCCATTGGGTAATACCATGACGCCACAAAGACGTTGGGAATATATCCACTGGGCACATAAGCATCAGCGCTGGATCATTGAAGATGACTACGACAGTGAGTTTCGCTATATCGGCCGCCCCATCCCGGCAATGGCCGGGCTGGATCAGCTGCAGCGTACACTGTACATCGGCAGCTTTGCCAAACTCTTCTCCAATACCCTGAGATTGGGCTATCTGATTGTACCCGAGCCTCTGATTGCCCCTGTGCGTAAAATATTATCGGACTACAGCCTGAAAGCCGGACTTATGCCCCAGCCTGCGCTGGCAGAGTTTATTCACAGTGGTGATTTTTACCGTTACTTAAGGCGGGTACGCAAAATCTATAGCGAGAGGAATAAATATCTGGTGCAACAGTTACAAACCCGCTTCAACCACTTCGGTCATGTGCAGGATTACAGCGCCGGTATGAAACTGGTCTTTCATCTGAATCAAACATTCAACGATGTGGATATTGTCACCAGGACTCATCAAGCGGGGTTAGCACTGGAAGCGTTATCCACAGCCTGTTATCAGCGCACCGACTGCAATGGCCTGATCATGGGGTTTGCCGGATATACCGAGCAGGAGATCCATACTGCGCTTGATCAACTGCTATCTGTACTCTGCTCTTGTCAGGATATTGCAGCAAAATAAGCGGGTACTGATGAGTTGGTACTATTGAATAACCAAAGAGCGGTGGGCCTGTTTCTATCACGGGGTTATCACGATTCTCTGGTACTTCTTGTGCTGCAGTAGCCGCTGCGGCTGAAGCATTTCCTGCCTGGAGTGCAACGCCACTGCCTAAGCGTATGAACTACATCTTTAAGATCCAGCAGGTGATGAAAGGCAATTTGGAAATGCGGGCGATTCTAACGTGCGCAGCTGTGTCGCCAATTAATGGTTTTAGCCTGCTGGGTTAAGACTTTTCAGGTTAAACAGTCAGTCGCAAATAAAAAAGGAAGTCTCAGGTCAAAAAGAAGCCGTAAGAGATGTGCCCGCTTACGGCTTGCTGAGTGATAGCTTATCAACTTGCCAATAACTTCATACCGATCAACACCATAGCACCGCCTAATACCCGATCGATCCAGTGGCTCATCTGCTTAAAACGTTTATTGATTGCCGGTGTGGATAACAGAACAATCACCAGAGTAAACCAGCCGGAATGTATCGCTAAAATACAGCCTGCGTAGATCATCAGGTGTTCAACGGGCATATCCGGTGACAGCACCAGTGTAAAAAGGGTCACAAAGTACACTGGGGCTTTGGGGTTCAGCAGGTCACAGATAAAACCTGCCCGGAAAATCTGCCAGTAAGAATCTGTAAAAGGCACCCTGTCATGCTCGTCAGAGACCTGAGCGGGCTGCGCCCGCAATCCCTTAACTCCCAGATAGATCAGATAACCGCCTCCCATAAGCTGGATCGCCAATAACGCCTGCGCCGAACTGGCCAATACTGCTGCCAGCCCCAGCGCGGAATAGAGTATATGAATACTCAACCCGGATAAGGTGCCCGCCATAGAAACAAAACCGGCTTTTCTCCCTTTAGTCAGCGCCTCTTTAGAGATCAGCATAAAATCAGGCCCTGGGGACACCGTGGCAATAAAGTGAATAATGATCAACGTCAGCACACTGCCCAACAATGGACTATTAATCAGCAAGTCGGCCATCTTCTTCTCCTATCTATCTGTATTGATCAGGCATATGCAATCACCGTCTCAGTACCTGTGAAGAACAAGTGACATCTGGCAGCGACAGAAAAAGTCTATCGGGATTGCCAGGAATAACCTTGCTATCTACACTCGATATTACACTTTTTTTAAAAGAATACCCTACCAATGAACAAGAAACAGAAAGACTCACCTCATAATGAGCTAGATAGCACTGATTTGCAGATTTTGCGTAAGTTGCAGTCCGATGCACGTATCAGCAACAGTGCGCTATCCGAACAGGTTAACCTGAGTGAAACACCCTGCTGGCGACGCTGGAAACGCCTGGAAGAAAACGGCTATATCGAACAGTACCGTACGGTGCTGAATCGCAGAAAAATGGGCTATGACATTGTGGTCTTTACCCAGGTCTCTTTTGCCAGTCATGAGGTCGAACTGACCAATCGTTTTGAAGAGTTAATCGGTGGCTTCGAGTGGGTGCAAATGTGTCACTGTATCACTGGAAATGTGGATTACTTACTACAACTGGTAGCGAGGGATATGGATGAGTTTTCAGAGCGTATAACCCTGATACGCCGTATTCCCGGAGTGACGGCGGTGCAATCTCATATTTCGGTGAAAGAGGTCAAGCGGGATTCAGACCTGCCAGTCGAGCCTGTACCTTAAGAGATATGCTTTAAAGATCAAATAGCCCTACGAAGTAAAAATGACGAAGACAAAAAAGGCGGAGCTAAATAGCCCCGCCTCTTAAAAAGCATAAAAGCAATCGTATCAATTACTTCGCTTTTTTCAGCAACTTCTGCAGCTTTTTCAGCTTGTCAGAGTGCTTAGCAATTTTAGCCTGACGTGCTTTGATTGCTTTTTTCAGATCTTTTGCGTTAGCTTTCTTAGCCATGAGATGTATCTCCGTGCTTTTGAGTATCAGTTTTCTATCCGTTCATGGAAGGTGATCAGCGGTTAGTTCGCTGGATCATCCTGTTCATGCTCTTCAAGAAAACTACGAATAAATCTTCTAACCTCCCGTGCGGCGCTGGTATCCAGCTCATCGCACAGGCTGACAAATCGGTCTCTTTCTTCACCGTTGATTCGAATAATCAACTGGCTATCTTTTTTTCCAGCTTTCTTAACCGTTCTACTCTTATCCATGCATGCATCCTCAAAACCGGTAAATCAAGAAGAAAACGCACATGCATATCAAACGCTGTCACCAGATATTTGCTCGACACCAACAAGATAGCCTAAAGATATCTATTTATTATCGAATTGATATCTATTAGATAGCAAATGTATATACGTTTTTAGATTACACTCTGACCGATATTCTGTCAAACACCGCCTATCCTGTTTTCATTAAATTTTGATGACAAATAAAAGACTGAGTTCAAAGCAGGAGCCTGGCCCTCCATTCACTAGCGGGCGATAAACAACCAGATCATCACCAGCAATGCCAAAAACAGGGTTTCTGAAACCAGTAGTACCACCGGCTTCCATCCCATTGTGGATAACTCTTTGAATGATGCCTTCATACCCAGGCCCACCATGGCCACGATCAGACACCATCGAGACAGTTCGGTCATGCTCTCCAAAATTGGGGCAGGCACACCGGCCAGAACGATAGCAATCGGTGTAATACCCAAGCCCAACAGCTGTTCGAAGGTAATTCGTGCCCCCAGCAAGGCAATACCGATACGCTGTACCGCTTTAGCAGAGAACTGAATGCCCGTCACACAGCGGCCTTCCTGGGATAGATAATTCAGTGACATACCCATCAGCAGGGCATACAGAATGGTTGGGCCACCGTAGTGGTCAGAGACAAAGGTCGCCGCCCTGCCTACAACCAGACATAACATAAAACCCGGTAACAGTTCGGTCAGATAGCTTCTGCTGCTATCAGGGAAGAAAGTCAGCCCTTTTGCGCTATTGGCCATAGTGATCTCCACAAGCATTCTGGGATCTTAGGGGTCAGATCCGCATCTGCTGGCAATATAACGTGGGAGATCAAAGGGCCGTTGGACACAAAAGCAATCTAAGTTTAGAACCAGTTGTTCTATCTAGGCTGGAGGCTGGAGGCTGGAGGCTGGAGGCTGGAGGCTGGAGGCTGCCTCCAAAGCATAACGGTAAAGCCAAGGGATGCAATCGGCTAAAACGTATCCGGGCATAACTCATGAATAATCGCTGCCAGCTTTTTAATACCCGGCTCAATACGATCAGTAGAAATCGACGAAAAGCCCAAACGAAAATAGTTTTTCGGCACATGATCACTCAAACCATCAGCGCCATAAAAATGGATTGTACCGGGTTCGATAAAGATGCTCTCTTCCGCTGCCCTATGTTTCAGCACACCAGCATCCAGTCCTTCTGGACCACGTACCCAATAGCAGGAGCCGCCAAAGCTGGGCGTTTCGTGACAACCGGGCAGATGCTGGGTTAGCGCTTCATTCATGGCACGCCAGCGCACCTGATAGTTACGGGCAATATTCATCACTAGGGCATCATGATAACCCCGCTCCAGAAACAGGGCTGCAGCTCTCTGGTTATTGGACGCAGGATGACGAATCATCAAACGGCGCAGTGCTCTGGCCTCTTCGATTAAGCGCTCTGAGGCCACCACATAGCCCAAACGCAAACCCGGTGCCAGAGTCTTAGACAAGCTACCGATATAGATCACCCGGTCACTCTCATCCAGACTTTTTAGCGCGGGATTGGGCTTACTGTCAAAGTTAGTTTCGCTTTCGTAGTCATCTTCGATAATCAGAAAGTCTTCCTGACTGGCCTTACGCAGTAGCTCATAACGGCGCTCGATAGGCATGGTCACCGTGGTCGGGCACTGATGACTGGGGGTAGTGTAGATCAGATCACATTCATTGAGTTGATCATCAACCACCAAACCCTGTTTATCGATCGCCAAGGATTTAAGCTGACATTTATGCAGGCTGGCGATATTGCGCACATCCACATAACCGGGCTCTTCCAGCCCCAGCACCGATTGCTGATCCAATAACAATTGCACCAGCATAAACAGGGATTGCTGAGAGCCCACCGTCACCAGAATCTGCTCCGGTGATGCCCATACGCCACGTCGTGGTCCATACTATCGGAGGCCCAATCACTCACTGCAGCATCGCTGGCCGCATCACGACAGCATTCGCGCCAATTAACACTGGGGAAGATCTTTTCGTCAAACTGACCGTAGATAAAAGGATAATCGTAGGACTGCCAATCCTGAGCCTTAACGATATTTTGCTGCGCGCTGGGGCGGATCTTAAAACGCTGCTCCCAATCCGGCAGACGAGTATCCTGAGTCGAAGCTTCCACTTGACCATCAGCCTGATCGCCTCGCCCCGCTTGATGATTGGCCTTACCGGCTAAGCTTCCTACCTTACCTGCTGGACCGTCTACCTTACCCGCCAGAATATCGGGATTGACAAAATAACCACGACGTTCACGGGCGATCAGATAGCCATCATCCAGCAGATGCTCATAAGCCAATACCACGGTATTACGGGCAATGCCTAACTGTTGCGCCAGCTTACGACTGGAAGGTAACGGCGTATCCAGCGGGATATTGCCGTTAAGGATTGCGGTGGCGATCTGCTCTCTCAGCTGTTTCTGCAGACTGGTGCCTTTATTAGGTGAAAGATGGAAAAGCTGGAACATAGCAGCGCCTCTTAAGCAAAACCGAGGGAAGTCGATCGCCGATTGATAGCAAACCGAAAACCGATGAAAAGCAGAATATGTCTATTAGCAAGCAAGATCCTGACCAGAGCCCACCCGCTGGATAAAAGAATCTGCCAGACAAGATAAGGGAGGTTGTTCCCTACCAGAAGAAAAGTGCTTTATTTATCAAACACTTTAACACAAAGCAAAATGCCAAGGCGGCGAGCAGAGCAGCGGCAAGCACCAGCGCCAAGCTCTGTTGGAGGACCTTTCGAGGGGAGGCCGCCACCTCAGCAAAACAGGACAATCTGAAGAGTAAAAGGTTTGACTGACTCACCAATCAAACCCATCAATTACGCACCACTACGGTGCGCGATAGAGTTACAGCTTGCGGCTGACTTCGGCTACCGCCCCATCCAGTGCATTAACAATCTGATCAATATCGTCTTGCGTAGCGATCAGTGCCGGAGCCAGACAGATGGTGTTGTTATTGGTCTTAAAGGAGCGGTTAGTGCGACCGATAATTACGCCATTGGCCATACAATGAGCAGCGACGGCTGCAGCAACGGTTTCGTCTACAGGTTCTTTCGTGTCGCGATCTTTAACCAGCTCAAAACCGGCAAACAGACCTTTACCGCGTACATCACCGATCAGCGGATGTTTTTCCATCAGCTGATTCAGACGACCGCGCAGGTACTCTCCCTGCATAGTGACATTTTCCAGCAGCTTCTCATCTTCGATGATCTGCATATTCACCAATGCTGCCGCAGGACCGGCTGTACAACCACCAAAGGTAGAGATATCACGGAAGTAACCCATGCGAGGATCAACGTCCTCTTTAAAAGCGGCAAACACTTCTTCAGTGGTCACCGTACAGGAGATCGCGGCATAACCGGACGCCACACCTTTTGCCATAGTGACGATATCTGGCTGCACACCATAATGCTGATAACCAAACCACTTACCGGTACGACCCAGACCACACACCACTTCATCGATATGCAGCAGCACATCGTACTTTTTGCAGATCTCCTGCACACGCGGCCAGTAACCCGCAGGCGGCTCAATCACACCACCACCAGCCGTGATCGGCTCCAGACATAGCGCACCCACGGTTTCAGGACCTTCTGCCAGAATCACTTTTTCGATCTGATCTGCGGCCCAGACGCCATAGTTTTCTTTATCGGAACCGTCCTGAGCGCGGTACTCGCAGCAGTGTGGCACTTCAACAAAATCAGGTACAAAAGGACCGTACTGGTCGCGACGCTCAATCTGGCCGGTGGCACTCAGCGTGGCGATAGTGGTGCCATGGTAGTCACGCTCACGGTACAGAATTTTGGTCTTCTTACCACCGTACTTTTTATGGGCGATCTGACGTACAATCTTGAACGCTTTTTCGTTGGCTTCAGAGCCTGAGTTGGAGTAGTACACCCGACTCATACCCGGCATCTTATCAATCAGCTTTTTCGCAAACTGAGCGGCTGGCACATTACCCGCGCTTTGAGCAAAGTAGTTCATATTGACCAGCTGATCACGCACCGCATCAGCGATCTCGGTACGGCCATAACCAACATTTACCGTCCATACCGCACCGGATACTGCATCCAGGTATTCATTGCCCTTAGTATCCCATACTCGCATGCCGTCACCCTTTACGATCACCATAGGATCTGCGGTTTCAAACGGCTTATGTTGCGTCAGGTGGTGCCAAACGTGATTGCGGTCGCTATTAACAACATCCAGGGAGTCAAAATCATTTACGTTATAAGTCATATGGGCCTCATCAAATCAATCAGTGAGACAGGTCTTGCTGCTCCGTTTCCATTACTGAACTGTGTGCGAAATCTGCTAAGAACCCTATGCACAACCGAGGATGGAGAAGCCTGTCTGACAATCCGTAAACTAAAAGTACCTTGCCACCCTTAGAGCCGTTAGAGCCAGATAAAAGGCAGTATTGAGGCCAGTAAAAATAGAATGAAATGCACAATATCAGTACTCCATAAAATACTGGCGTAGCCCTTAAATAAGGACCACAATACACACAAAGATGCTAAACAATACACACCGCTATAGAGGCAGGTATTGAGATGAGAACCAATATCGTAATCGACGACCAACTGATGGACGACGCGCTAAAATGTAGCGGCTTGCAGACAAAACGTGAAGCCGTTGAAGAAGGCCTTAAGTTACTGATTAAGCTAAAAAAACAAGAAAGTATCCGAGCTTTTCGAGGCAAACTTAAATGGGAAGGTAATCTGGATGAAATGAGGCAAGACTGATGATTCTGGTCGATTCTTCAGTCTGGATTGACTACTTTAACGGCCAACATACTGCCGCCACAGATTTTCTTGATCAAGCTCTTGGCCAGTCCGATCTGATTATTGGTGATCTGATATTGACCGAAGTGTTACAGGGCTTTAAACAGGATAAAGACTTTAATATCGCAAAAACCCTGCTCTCATCACTTGATATCCACTCGCTACTCGGCCAAAACATCGCAATAAAGAGTGCTGAAAACTTTCGTTTCCTTAGAAAACGCGGCATTACTGTTAGAAAAACCATTGATGTAATCATTGCCACTTACTGCATTGAAAACCAAATCAACTTGCTGCAATCAGATCGTGATTTTCAGCCCTTTGCTGAACACCTCGGCCTGATGCTACTGCCCTACGGTCAATAACATCCACAACTTCACACCCTTATTCGAAAAGCTACAGTGAGTTTTTACAATGGAACAGCTAAATACTCTTAAAGATATTCTTTTAACACTTAAGCCTGCAGGAGCTGATGGTTTCGAGGGTTTACTTAGAGTTGTGCTCACTGAATTAACGGGCATACCTTTTCGACTGGCATCAAGTGGACTTCAGGGAGGTATCGACGGTGACTCAGCATTCAGAAATGATGCAATTTGCTTTGAAGCCAAACGATATTCGGAAAAAATTCACCGGAATGAAGTCATTACAAAAATAGCAGACCTTGCTCGCACCAATACCTCCCCAGACAGGTTATGGATTCTTGGTGCTACAACTGAAATAGGCACACAGCTGGAGATGGCCCTTAGAGTCGATGGTGAAAAGAATGCTATCTCTACACTTATTCTTGATTGGGTTGAAACACCGCTGCCTCTACTAGCTGTCGCTATTACAGCAGCACATAAGTCAGCAAAAAGTTTCCTTATTGAGTACTGCGAACTTCAACCAGCCCCCACAAAGCTTGACGATATATTTCAAAAGATTAAGTGTCACCCTGACTTTTCTCCCCTGCTCAATAAGCTGAAATCTGATCTTAATACACCGGTCTTAGCCCTGACTCATGCGGAGAGAGATAATAAAGCCTGGAGAGAGACCACATTTAGTTCTGCAAGCATTGCTAGAAATTGCTTGGGACAACCCCTGACAGTTAATCATCAAACAGAATTTTCTGAACTGCGTGAAGAGCTAAGACAACAGATCAGACAAGGCCTAAAAAGGAACAAGGCCGTAGCCCTGCTTGGAGGCGAAGGCCATGGTAAATCATGGCTTGCAGCTCAAATCTGTTTGGAGCATCAAGGGTTAGCTCTTTTTGCCAGTGCAGAACAGTTTGAAAGTTTAAGACCACTAGACCTGGATGATCTATTGATTGATCTACTTATCGAACAAAGTGGTGGTACTAGTGATGATCCAGCTAAAAAGAGATGGAAACATAGACTTAATGCATGGTCGAACCAACCGACTGACAATCCTGTCTTGTTTGTGCTTGATGGCATCAATCAACGACAGAATCTTCACTGGGCAAGATTAATTGATAGTCTGAATGAGCGTCTGATAAAGATTGGCGGGCAGCTTATCATCACTGTACGTCCACAGTTCTGGGGCAAAGTGGTCAGTCCTGGACTGAATTTTTCTCCTCAACAAATTTCAGTTCCAGAGTGGACACCTGAAGAACGAGATGCTCTCTTACAGCATTACGGTATTAAGCAACATTGGCTTGATAAAGCAACACTTAATACCCTAAAGAATCCCAGATTACTCGGGATTGCCGTAACAACACTCCCACAGAACGACCACTCTGCCTGGAAGGGCCTGACTCCTGATCGAATTCTCTTTGAACACCTAAGAGCCTCACAAAGAGAGAGATTCGAAGATGAAAACCTGATCGACTTAGTGGAGAGGTTGAGCGATCACGCAAAACAGGTTTTAGAAAAGGTAAAGCAAGCGCCATTACAGATATCACGGCAGTTCCAACAAGATTCAAACAATGTAATTGAAACGCGCTTCTTTCAAACCTGCGGCCCTCGTGGCAAATATTATGAATTGCGTGATGAAGGATTAGCACTTGCGCTTGGCTATGCCTTGATTGATAACCTGTGGCAAGCCCAGCAATATGAATACGACCTTGATGAGCTAATTGAACAGCTAATAGATCCTATTAGCTCGATGGACAGGGCTGCTGATGTCATTTTTTCTTCTCTGATGATATCAGCCTTAGATTCAGATCCGTTGAACACCAGTATTTTTTCTGTTTTGCTCAAGGCTTTCTCTAATCTACAGAATCTTGATAGCCAACGCTTTGACGAGTTTGTGGAGATTGTAAAGAAACAACCAGTAGAGCTTCTCAATACACTTAAACTCATTACTTTAGGATCAGAGCGGCACCTAAATCAGGATTGGTTAACTGAAGCAGCATATCAAATAGCTCAATCAGAGGAAGGCTGGCTTGTAATTGAGCCGATTATTCATCGATGGCTACGTAGCTATAACAAAGACTTTGTCGAACAGGTTCGCCGCTTCCCAAGAGTAAATACCTCGGAGGATATGAAACATTTAAATAATCGAAAGCAAAAGATTCAAGCTGTGCTCTCATCACTTTCACCCTTTGAAAAAAATCTACTTGATGAAATGAATGAGGCGTCGGGAAACGTAGGGGCCTTATTGGCACAAGCACTCAAACTACTGGCAAGCAAACCATTAGCAGACTTCGCAGATAGCTTTATAGCTTTGGGCTTAAGCTTCACTCTGGATGAGGGCGTTAGCTTTGCAAGAGAAGCATTCTCTCAATTAACAAGCTTTAATCGAATGGATCGAGAGTTAACAAAACAAGCTTTTTTGAAAGCTATCAAGCCACTACGATCTGAAGACACATCAACAGCAGGACAGTGGACAATTGTACGTATGCTCTATGCCACTGGCGACTTTGCAGCAGCCTTAGAAGCTAAAGAAATTACACAGAAACTACGTACTTTTGAATGGCAATATCCAGAACCTAATAGCTGGAAGCTGGCCCAAGCAGCAGATCCAAATATTGTTGCCCCTATTGATTTTGATAGTGGAATAAAGCTCTTCTTGAACCTGTCAACAAATAACATTATGCAAACAATGAGTCAAAGTAGTGAAGCTATCGACTACAACTGCTTCCTGCCTATCGCTTGTCGTTTTGATTCTGATATAGCGAAATTAAAAGCCAGAGAATTACTATCGGGCTTGCTGACACGAACAGGAATCCCATTACGCCAGCTGATCCTTAATGGTACATCCAGTATTCCTTTAATGACCAGAGAAATGTCCACCGAACTTATGGAGCGGGCAACTAGTACCAATATGATGGATGATATATCTCAAGATGACGAATTTCTAAAAATGTTCCTTCTTTGGTATATAGTTCCTCATTTATCAACATCAGAACAGCTAAAGTGTCTAACCAATCCAATATTTGGCCCAACTTATCTGCTAAATATCATTCCCTGCTTAAAGCTTGAAAATGAAGGTATTACAGATTTTATCCAAAATAAACTGGACCTCAAAGATGAGCGGGCTGCTTATGGGGTTTTAACAGCAATACTTTTTGGCAATGTATCGATTACTCAAGAGTTTGAGTCCTTGGCTCAATATTACTGCAATGCTCAAGACTCAAAACTCCGTGCTCATGTCTTTGAAATCTCTATTAAACATGAACTTAGAACTATCAGATACAAGCATACTCAAGGAAGCTGGAAGGCATGTGACGAACAAGCAGGAACCTATGAAAACTGGTTTGGCTCTGTACTACTGATAAAAGCTTGCACCAAAGGAGAACTATCTGTTGAACAGATGATCAAAAGAATTTCTCAAGAGGCATGGTTCTATGCAGCAGAGCAAGTTGGGGAAGAGTTAGTCCAGCAGCTAGCCCATTACTTTCTATTATGCATACAGAAAACCGCTGGTATAACTATCAGTCGAGAGCAAGAAGACTTATCTGGTGTATTTTTTGTTGAAGGACAGAACGTATCCCCATCTAATCTATTTGATAGTACATCCCGTGGAAAACTAAAGCTCCTTATAAACTCATTTCCAGCTGTACTATTACAGATTCTTGAGATACTGGAGGATATTAACCCCAACCGTATATCCGCATTGAAAAATATCTCTTTTGTTGTAGCAAATCTTATCTCAAAAGACTGGCCAGAAAGAGCAGTGGCTCTTTTTCAAAAAGCTTTAGCTAGCGAAGGAGTGATGAATTATTCAATTGAAATGATATGGTCCAGCGCTCCATCAGAAGCGATGAAATCTATCTGGGAGCAAAGACTGCTGCAGTCAGAAAACAACGAAGCCTTGGCAAAAGAAGTACTGGCTGCAGAGAGATTTGATGCAAAAGCCTTTTTAAAAGAGTTTGCCGATAAACTGGCCAATAGCTCATCAACGCTTGACCAGGCTTATGCTGCAACAATCATGGGATTTTCTTCTTACCCAGAGCAATTTGAAAACATCGATATCATCCAAAAACACATCGAAGAGCAAAACATTGTTGGAGATGCCGCAAGAATAGCGAAGAAATCATACGATCAATATCAATGGTCTCAAAAATGGGCAAATGATATGTGGTCAGCAAACTCCGCTGAAGAGTTCTGGCGCTGTTTAATAATCTTACAGACCTGTATAGATGCCAGAACACCGGTTAATCCAACAACTGAAAGTCAATGGCAGCACTTTGTCCCTCTTTTTGAACAGCTCAGAAAAAAAGCTATCAAGGAGAAAAATAAGGAACGTAAGGAGAAGCTCCTTGGAGAAAAAACACCGGATAGTATTTTTCTCACAGCTGGATATGCTTAAACATTGCTGAGCGCAGCTTTCCGGTGCTGGTTTATCCACCGGAAAGCTGAGAGATTAAGCGATACAACAGCTAAGAGCCGGAGCCTTACAACACCAGAGTCTTGGTAAAGCTCATCTCGCGAATGGCGTATTTGATACCTTCACGGCCGACACCACTCTCTTTTACACCACCAAATGGAAAATGCTCGGTGCGGAAACCCGGGCCATCATTTGCGGCCAGTGTGCCCACATCCAGCTCTTCAAACAGACGACGAATTAGGGCCAGATTATTGGTGAAGATACCGCCCTGCAGGCCGTAAGCCGTGTTGTTGATAATCGGGATAATGCTATCTACATCATCAAACTTAAACAGCGGCATTACAGGGCCGAAGGCCTCTTCCACCATCAGTTCACACTCAGGATCAACGTTCTCCAGAATGGTTGGGTAAACAAAGGCACCTTCGTACTTGTTGCCCATAGCGACTGTCGCGCCACGCTCAATAGCGTCTTCGATAAAGTCCCGTACCTGATCGGCAGCACCCTGGTGAATCAGAGGGCCAATAAAGGTTTCATCTTTCGCTGGATCACCCACCACCAGCTCAGAGCTTTTCTCGACCAACAGATCACGGAAGGCATCGTATACTTTTTCATGTACAAACAAACGTTTAGCGGCAGTACAGCGCTGACCTGCGGTGGCGAAACGTTGATTAATTGCGGCTTTTACCGCACCTTCCAGATCGGCGTCATCCATGATGATCAAAGGATCATTACCACCCAGTTCCAGCAGCAATTTCTTATAACCGGCTGCGGCGGCAATAGCATTGGCCGCTGCAGTACCGCCGGTAAAGTTGATGGCATTCACATCCGAGTGACCGTTTAAACGATCCAGCTCTTTCATCTCAGGCATACAGAACTGCAGTACGTTTTCCGGCATACCGGCTTCATAGCACAGCTCAACCAGACGCTGAGCCGTGGCGGTATTTTGCGGACCCGGTTTAAACAGTACGCTATTACCCGCCGCATAGGCCGGTCCGATCTTGTGAATCGCGATATTGATCGGGAAGTTAAACGGCGTAATACAGAAGATGGTGCCCAGTGGACGCCAGCAGACAATACCGATCTTTTTACCCATAGCGGCATAAGCATCGGAGTCCAGTGCTTCACCGGTAATCTGACGGGCTTCTTCGCTACAGGCAATCGTCGCATTAACCGCGCGCATCATCTCAACACGGGAGTCAGAGATCGTCTTACCGGTTTCACGGGTGATCAGCTGAGCAAGCTCTTCTGAATTAGCTTTCAGCAACTCAGACAGTTTTAGCAGCACATTAGCGCGCTCAAAGGCTGCGCTATCACGTTGAGTCTTATGGCCGGATTTCAGCAGAGCCAGTTTCTGCTCCACCTGTTCCCACGAGGTGTACTCGTATTCGCCGATTGGCTCATTGTTGTAAGGGTTCACTAAGGAATAGGTTTGGCTCATGGCTAAGCTCCCATTTGAATCAGTTGATAAGTAATGCGACCGGCAGCACAAAACAGCGCGACCTTCATCAAGGTAAAAAACACTTGAGTATTGATATAACGCAGCACGATCACGCCCAGCTTGGCGCCCACGACAGCAGCCAGACTTAGCACAGCGATCAGCTCAGCGTTATCAAGAAAAGAGAAACCCAAAAACAGAAAGGCCGGAATCTTGGTCAGATGGGCAAACAACTGCATCAGCGATTTGTTGCTCACCACCTCTTCTTTGGTCAGGTCATCACGGATAAAAAACACCGCCAACAGAGGATCAATGGCCCCGGCAATAATGCCCAGGCTGCCCGTCGCGATACCGACCCAGAAAAAGTTCTTATCCTGGATTTTGAAGTGCGGCATCTTTTTGGGTTTAAACAGGGTGTAGAGAATCAGGCACACCAGCAGCAGCAGCGGGAAGAATTCCCCCACATACTGCACAATAAAAAAGGTGGTCAGCACCGCTCCGATAACAGCACCAAAACCAAAGGGAATACACATCCCCCAGCGGATGCTGGTACGTAGAAACCAGCTGCGAGCCGCATTGTTAAATACCTGCACCGTGCCATGAATCGCCACCAGCGGGCGCACCGGCATATAGACGCTCATGGCGGCAAACATCAGTACACCACCGGCCATACCCGTGATCGAGGTGATCATAGAGGCCAGCGCAATGGCCAGGGATAACCAAAGCAGACTTAAACCGGATAACTCAACCACTTCCATCTTTTCTATCTACCTGTTGCCCGTTGAAACTGTCTTTCTGGCAGAGTAAGAAAAATTGCATGGGTCCAATAGGACCAGTTGGCTAAGTTACGTTGTCCACTTGGCTTTATGGGGCTATTTCTGAGGATTACAGAAAAAGAGTAGGGAGTGATGTTTGCGGAAATAATGAATCAGGATAATGGGACAAGGACGGTAAGAGGATCAGGAAGCTCTGTACCTAACCGATCAGCCTAACCCAGAATGATATGAGGCAAAAAGCGCGAAGAGTCTTGGGTAATCAGGCTGGTAGCAGGTTCGGATGATAGGGAAACATCTGCCATAACATCAGCAACAGGGCTTTATTGGATAGTACCGTTTTCCAGATCGGCTCCAGAAAATCCACCTTACTCGGGCCAACCAGTTCCCAAAAATACTTGCTGCAACAAAGTAAATACCTTATGTGTAGTTTAACTCTTAAACTGTTGGTTAAAATAGTGCCACATATGATGAGCCCTGGCTATTTGCACACCAGTGCCTATAGCTTCAGTAGTGCCTATAGTTTCAGCATTGCCTATGAGCAAGCCGGTCTATGCTCACTTCAATAAAAAATAAACCACCAAAACTGGTGGTTAACACTAACGGAGAAGAATATGGCAACTGTTTCTGCACAGATTCAGGAAATCTACATTGGTTTACTTGGCCGTGCCGCAGATAAGGCAGGCCTGGACTATTGAGGCTCTGCGTGCCAATATTGTCAACGAGCAGGTAGAATACCAGCAAGGTCTGGGCTCTATGACTCGAGCTCGAACGGTTGCAGAGCTTTATAACCGTTTATTTGAGCGCGCAGCTGAAAGCGAGGGGCTGGAATATTGGGTAAATGGTGGCGGTGCAACCGTCAACGTAGACCTGTTGGTTGTTGCATTACCTAATGGAGCCTCGGCAACTGATCGTTTGGTTTTAGACAATAAAACCGCAGCCGCAGAGTACTATACTAACACCGTCGATGAGTATACAGCTGACAGCGCAAAGTCTGCCGTAGACAACGTAGATGAAACGGCCGAATCGCTTGAGGCTTCAAAAGCCGCCACTGATGCCTTGAGTATTAATGAGCCAACCGAACCAGAGCCAGAGCCAGAACCAGAACCAGAACCAGAACCAGAACCAGAACCAGAACCAGAACCAGAACCAGAACCAGAACCAGAACCAGATTTTGTCACCATAACGCCTGATGCAGATACGGCTACAGCTACGGCTACAGATACTGCTGATGCCATCACATTTGCCGATCTGACTACCGGCAACTTTAACGTGGATAATTTCAACACAACCGATGACAAACTGGTACTGACAGGCCTGACAGGTGCTGATGGATCAAACCTATCGGATTTAGTGGGTGATAGTATTTCAAGCGGTACTATCGGCGTTCAAGTCAATGAAATTACGGGCTCACTTTTTATTAACCTGGGGCTGGATGCTGATAACCAGGTGATTAGCATTCAACTGGCAGGCGTAACAGATGCCTCGCTGGTGAATGTTGATCTGGTTTAATTACTGCAATAAACAACGGGTGCAGGATACCTGCCTAACAAAGGCAGTATATCCGGCACCTGAGATCCGATGTTAACCACTCTTACTGATTATAACTGCCATCAGGCAAGACCGTAGGTAGCTTATATTGACTATCCGTTAACAGATTGTATAGCGCAGTATCTGTGCTTTGCATTAAAGCAGGAGTATTCAAACGCCACTCCTCCTGAATTTCAGACAAGCGCCCACTCTGAGCCCCCAAAACGGATGTCATACCCCAATAAAAATACTCCGTCGCCATACATGCATAATCACAACTTTCATCGTCGTAGCTATACCAGGCGCTACCAGGGTAGGAAGAAGGTATCGTGATAAACTGACCTCCACGAGCAATATCCATCGCATTAGCCAGGGAAGTACCAACACTTTCACCAAACACATTAGGGTACTCAGCAGAGTAGCCATTGTGAGTGATCAGGTGCCACACTTCCTCAAGAGCGGCATCAAACTGTCCTTGATGCCCATTGGTATGCCACTCAGGGATCGTTTCATCATTCCCTAAATCCTGCCCCTCCATCCCATCAGGAGGATTAAAACTCTCTATATCACTCTCTGTTTTCCACATAAAGAGATAGGACTTTGCTGCCAACATTCTGTCCAGTACCGGTTGATTATCAATGACTCCATTTTCATCATTGTCCAGATACTGAGCCATGATGTGAGCAGCGTGTACCAAACGGGACTCGTCGACACCAGAAGCAGCGTAGATAGGGATACCAAATACCTCAATCTTACGATTCATAGACTCAAAACCGATGTCACTATGAGTCACGACTGTAAAGTCAATCTCAGTATAGCCCCCACCCGCTCCCTCACCGCCATCAGTCACAGAAGACACCTCTGCAGAACCATCTGCATTAATTAACGATGAGCCGCCACTGACCGTTCCTGTAACAGGCACACTGGCCCCTAATGCATCTGAAACAAAGCTTTGATAGTTTTTACTGGAGCCCGCAGTACCATTCAGTGGATCGCCACCCAGCGTATAACTCATAGATCCAGCACCTAGAACGGTGACAATCGCACCATTATTTAACGTTAACTGGACAGTGTCAGATGCGACAATAGAGCTGGTAATACTTAAGCCACCAATCAATTGAAGACTATTACTACCCTGAGTATCTGAAATAGTAATCTGAGCATTGGTATCAATCAGGCTGGATGAAAGCACATAAATATCATTGCCTTCCCCTTTGCCTACAATACCTCTCTGTACAATAAAGGTATCGTCGGCAGCAATAGCGAATGGAGATATCGCACTTACTGCAAGACCCGCAGTCAACAGTGGAATTGATAAAAATCTAACAGCTAACTTACGAACCATAACGATCTCCAGGATAAGCACTCAGCAAAGCACTGAATATATCAATAAAAGGTCGGAAAATAATGAGCAGCTATTGCTCAAGTGAGTATAGACCTTAAATTACTCACCCGACCCAGTGTGCTCTTCACTAGGGCAGTTAAGCACAAGGCTACAAAGTCAGAAAAGAGAGCGATACCCCCCTGGCAACGAAGCAAGGCCTATTTATTATGTACCCAATACAGTAGCTCAGTGATTAAAAGAGCCAGGAAAGGCCCGTAACAGTCTGGAAAATTAAGATCGCATTCTCAAAAAGGCCAACAGCTATATTAAGCAGCTGTTAGCCATTTTTTGTCACTGGAAGGTTTAATTGGCAATGCACATTTTGGACAAAAGAGGTTCTTATTAAACGTCAGCTTGCGACAAGACAAATTCTTGCAGCGATGAGGTAAGCGTAGCAACATGGTTTCTCCTTTTTAATATTGGCCTCGCACGGTTCTCAGGTTCAACACAGATAAAGCATGTGCGGGTTTCACCTATCGGATTTACCGGGGGTTGTGATCCATTACTCTTTTCAGATAGAGCTATTTTTTGCAGTGAGCGATTATCAGAGGTGGATCAAAAAAGCTTGGCTGGTATCTAATATGTTTTTTTATACAGTGTTTTCAGCAAGTATTCTATCAGCTATCCGATGCAGCAGAAAGCACTTCGCAAAAAACCCCCATAGTTTTTAAACCGGAGTCCCATCTGAATAAGGGGGGGAGCGTTACAATATAAAAATACGACAATATTGATTTGGAGCCTTGGGGTTGATCCCACAGACATGCCATAATGTAGATTAAGAATCTGCTTAAATATTAGAGGTTTTATTCAGTTTATGGCTAAATCCAGAGGCAAAATAAAAGCGCGAGCTTTATTTGCACCATGGTGTCTGATGCTCTCAGAAACTGTGCTGGCAGAGCCGGCCCAGGTTTCAGCTTTTAACAACCCTCTGTTTTTATTTCTAACAGTCACACTGATGTTTGTAATGCTGGTCTTTGGCCATCGTCAGTTCAAGCGCCTGACCCAAAATAAGAAAGAAGCCAACCATATTGCCCAATCCTATCTGAAAATTATTAATCAGTATGTTATCACCTCTAAAACAGATCTGGAGGGTAATATTCTTGATGTCAGTGATGCCTTCTGCCAGATCTCAGGTTTTAGCAAAGAAGAGCTTGTTAACCATAGCCATGCAATGGTACGCCACCCAAACACACCCGATGAAACCTATCAGAGTCTGTGGCAATCGATCTCGGAAGGCCGGGATTGGCAAGGTGAGATGTGCAACCAGAGAAAAGATGGCACCAGCTATTGGGTGTATGCCTCAATCACAGCGAACTATGATATGTATGGTCGTAAAGTGGGTTATATCGCAGTACACCAGGATATTACCGATCATAAAATGGTAGTGGAGCTGTCTATTCGGGATGCGTTAACCGGCTTGTATAATCGTCGCCATTTTAACCACTATTTTGAGCAGCACCTTCAGGACTGTTATGAGAATAACAGGGCATTAAGCCTGATTATTTTTGATATTGATAACTTCAAGAAGTATAACGATACCTATGGTCACCAGAAAGGTGATGATGTGCTTAAGGAAACGGCTGCGGTACTGCAATATTGCACGGGTGATGAAACCGCTGCCTGCTTTCGTTTAGGTGGTGAAGAGTTTGCGATTATCATTCAGCAAGACGAGACGGGGGCCGAAGGGTTAGCTGAGCGTATTCGAGCAGAGATCGAAGATCTGGGCATTGAGCATATCAATAACGCAAATTATGGCGTTGTTACCACATCGGTTGGTTTTTATACCTATCATACTGATGAGTTCTCCCCTCCTGAGCCCGACGAGTTGTTCCGTGTGGCAGACCAGTCTCTGTATCGCGCAAAAGAGAGTGGTCGTAATCAGGTTTGCGGGGCTGATATGGCTCAAAGCAGTATCGAGTTATTCTAGTGCTTGAATGCCCCAGGCTCAGCTCCCATCTTCTGTAATATGGCAGGTTATCTATCCATATCCAGCCAATCTTTTGGCAGTCTATATCGAGCCATCACCTCCCTCTCATATTTCTAAGCCAATCACTCAGGGTGAGATGATCATCTCTGACTAAGTTACAATCACTGGACCTTGGATACCCTGTCAAAGACCGTCTCAAGCCTCTATTCATAGAGTTTTTTATGCTGCTGGGTTTGCAAGGTCAGCATTAATCTGAGATCCAGTTCCAATTGGAAATAGTCTGGCTCGATATGGCTGCATAGTTGATAAAACGCTTTGTTGTGTTGCCGTTCCTTCAGGTGAGCCAGTTCATGCACGACAATCATGCGCAGAAACTCTTCTGGACAATGCTTAAAGCAAGGATCGATACGGATCTCGTGGTTGGCTTTTAATTTTCCGCCATGGACGCGGGTAATATGAGCATTCAGCCCCAAGGCATGGTGTTCAACGCTGACCTTGCTATCAAAGCAGACTTTACGCAATGGCGAGGCTTTTTTCATATAACGCTGTTTAAGCTGTTGCGTGTAATCGTATAACTGAGCGTCGGTCTTAATCGAGTGCGCTTGGGGATAACGCTTCAGTAGATAATGATCCAGCTTACCTTCATTCAGCAGCCGTTGTGCCTGTTGTTGGATCGGCTCTGAGTAACCGGAAAGGTAGATAAGCTTTTGCACAATAGTCCTGCAGTATTTGCTCTGGGTCTGGTGATCGCAGGCATTGATAATAACGTGCTAGTACTTGGATTGGAAATCGTCACTGTCCTGGAAGAACGCTTCAGTTGAGGCGAGTCTTTATATTGAGCCTTTTACTGTTCAAGCGGTATGTACCCACTTACACAAAAGTGTTGCGATATTTTCTGACCGATAGCTGAAAAATAAAGCCATTTTCTAAAGAGAAGCTTTTGTGTAAGTGCTTATCTGAATGCCAGGTTTCAGGGCATTCTGATGATTGATGCATCTCAACACCCTTGCCTGCGATGACAAAAAAATGAGCTATCGCCCCCTATTATCTGCCACATTTGATCTAAACTAAAAAATGCATGTTATCTCGACAGGCTATGCCTGACACCTTGTTCACGGATGTTCATTGTAGTCTCATGAATTTCAAAGGATTTTACTCCTTATTCGATCAAGGGTTCCGATATGATGAAACGACTATCCGTGGGGAAAAAACTGACCCTGATGATGGTAGCCCCCATTGTTGGATTACTGGTTAGCTTCTTTATTGCTGATAGGCAGCTGGAGTTATTTAATGACGGTGTCAATACGATCTATAACGACAGAGTTGTGCCTTTAAATGATCTCTATTACATCAGTACGGATTATGCTGTATTAATTATTGATGCAGTTAATAAAACCAATGCGGGCATGATGTCTGCTGAAGACGCCCGTAAAGGGATTCAGCAAGCTCAAACACGCATTGAGCAAAACTGGAAAAAATATATGGCAACGGAGCTGACAGATGAAGAAACCCGCCTAGCCTCTGAGGCCGCCACGCTGTTCCGTCAGGCTGATCAATCCATTAATGAGCTCTTGTCTGTTCTGGCGGGCATGAAGGGCATGCAAGCGGGGGCGCTGGATCGTTTTGACGGCCCTTTATATCGCACCATTGACCCAATCAGTGACAAGATTGCCGAACTGTTACTGCTACAGCTGAGTGTTGCCGGTGAGGTGCGAAAAGAACTGGCAGGGTCTTATGAGACCGCCAAGATGATTCAAATAATAGAGATGATTGTTATTTTTCTTGCCGTGGCGCTACTGGGCTATCTGGTTGCGAAAGCCATTACAACACCTCTGGATAATATGTTTAAGACAATCAGGCATATTGAGAAGAAGCATGATCTGACTCAACGCCTTAAGGTTTCGGGTAATGATGAAATCGCAGCGATAGGTTCGGCTTTTAATAATATGCTGGAACAGTTTCAGAAACTGGTTACCCAAGTTGCCTCTGCAGTGAAGCACCTCTCTCAGGAAGCAGACAAAATGTCCTTGGCCAGTCAGCACACCAGTGAAGGTATGACACGCCAACAAGAGGAAACAGACCATGTGGCAACCGCCATGAATGAGATGGTTGCGACAATACAGGAAGTAGCCCGCCATGCGGCGGAAGCAGAAACGGCTGCACAGACCACACGCACTGAGTCCGAACAGGGTGAACAGATCCTGATGGAAAATAATCGCATTATTCAGGCATTGGCGGATGAGGTCAGCAATGCTGCAGAAGTGGTGAGTTCACTGGAGAAAGAGGCGCAGAATATCGCTTTGGTCACTGACGTCATTAAGGGTATTGCCGAGCAAACAAATCTATTGGCGCTGAATGCGGCCATCGAAGCCGCCCGGGCTGGTGAGCAGGGGCGCGGCTTTGCCGTTGTGGCTGATGAGGTCAGAAATTTAGCCCAGCAGACCCAGAACTCCACAGAAGAGATCGAAGAGGTGATTCAACGGGTACAACAGGGCAGTCAGGATGCGGTGAATGCCATGACCCGCAGTCGGGAACGGGCTCAACAGGGACTGGAGCAAAGCGCGCGAACCAGTGGTGCTTTGATTGAAGTGACACGCCATGTCACATCAATCAGTGATATGAACAGTCAGATCGCCGCGGCAGTCGAGCAACAGAGTGCCACGGCAGACGAGATGAATCAGAGTATTGTGAATATTGCGGACGTGGCACGGGAATCCAGCTCTGCTTGTCAGGAAACTGCGACTGTTAGTCAGGAGCTCTCTGGTCTGTCCACAGAGCTAGACAATATGATCTGTCGCTTTAAGGTTTAACCCAAACGGCTTGAGGCAGGACCGCCTTAAGTTTCCTGTTAAAGATCAACACTCAGTCACTTTCAACGACTGTTCTGCCAGCCATTCCGGTAGCTCTTCTGCCGGCATGGGTCTGGCGAAGTAGTAACCCTGGAAATTTTGGCATCCCATCAGACTGAGCTGTTCACACTGTTCTTTGCTTTCGACACCTTCAGCAATGACCGATAGCTGCATATGCTTACCAATGGCCAGCATAGACTCAACCAACGGCTGTTTTTCACCGGGTTTTACTTCATCAATAAAGGTTTTATCGATTTTCAGCTCATCCAGTGGCAGATCTTTCAGATAGGCCAGCGAGGAATAGCCAGTACCAAAATCATCCAGTGAGATTTTAAAGCCCTGTGCCCTGAGCTGTTCAAGCTTCAAACGGGTTTCTGCAATATCTGTCAGCAGTGCGGTTTCTGTGACCTCCAGAATAATCAGTGCGGGATCAATCTGACGCTGTTGAATCAGGCTCTTTACCTGATCAATAAAATCCTGTTGAGCAAACTGCCAGGCAGAGATATTGATCGAGATCTGCGGTGGATAATCCAACTGCTGCTGTTGCCACTGAGCGATCAGTTGGAAACTATGATCCATAACCCAGTGCCCCAGACGTAAGATCAAGCCGGTTTCTTCCGCCACTGGAATAAAGCGGAAGGGTGGAATCAGCCCCTGTTCAGGGTGCTGCCAGCGTAGCAGGACCTCAGCCCCGACAACACGTCCCTCTTTTGTTACCTGAGGCTGTAGATAAAGTTTCAGATAATCATTTTCCAGGGCTTCACGCAGCCCACGTTCAATCTCCAGGCGATCATTCACCCTTTGCTGCAGACGGGGTTCAAACAGAACATAATTATCCCGGCCTGAGCTTTTGGCCTGATACAGAGCAATATCGGCGTAACGTAACAGGTCAAGCTCTGTTTCCTGGTGCTCCGGGTCAGCCGGGAAAACCACGGCACCAATACTGCCGCCGATATTCAGGATGCGCTCGCCCACCTGCAAGGGCTGCATCAGCAGATGCAGTAAACGATCGGCCAGTAGCTTAATATCCAGCGGTGTCACGTCACCATCCTGCTGGTCGATGACAACAAACTCATCACCACCGACCCGGGCGATAAACAGTTCCGAAGCCAGTTGCTGACGCAGACGCTCGCCCATCTTGCGGATAATCTCATCGCCGACATCATGGCCCAGGGCATCATTGACGGTTTTAAAATGATCCAGGTCGATCAGGAACATGGCTGCCTGAGTGCCATTTTTCCGGCTTTGGGCCAGGACATCATGCAGATGTTCATGCATCTGAGCCCGGCTGGGCAATTGAGTCAGATAGTCCTCATAGGCCATCTGACGCATTTGGGCTTCCGCATTAAGGCGCTGCAGCTCTGCTCCGGCCCGTGCAGCAAAGATCTCCAGAATGCTGGTAGCCTGCTGTGTGTGTTCCAACGGTTTGGTATCCAGAATGACCATAACACCCAGAGGTGTACCGTCTGGTTCAAAGATAGGGGCACCAATATAACCCTCAATCCCCATCTCCTGCAGCAGGAAGTCCTTCGGATACAACTGTTGAACATCGCAGGCGTGAATGCAGATATCCTGACCAATAACATTATCGCAAGGGGTGTCTTTCAGCGCGTATGAGATATTTTCGACAATTTCATTGCTTGAACAGATTGATAAGGTGCGTATTGTCTTTTCACCAGGGTTGTCCTGATTTAGCAGGCCAATAAAAGCATACCGGGCTTTAAACAGCTGACTGATATGCAGCACCAGTTGATCGAAAAACTCCCGCCCACTGGATGAGGAGACTCCAGCGGCAATATTCTCGATGGCCTGTTTGGCATTTTCCTGCTCGGTGACATCACTATGACTGATCACCACTTCGCTGAGCTCTCCTCGCTCATCTTTTACCGGGTAGATATTGAACTGCAGCCAGGCATCTTTCTGTGCGGTGAGACCATGTTCTGTCTGGCCTTTTGTGAATTTCAGTGTCCGGGTTTTCTGCTCTTCATTGTGGACACTACGACAAAAGGCTTGATTTAACTGTTCTGGGGTTATCTTCAGCAGAGCCAGAAAGTCTGCCTCAGGCTGCTGTTTCAGTGCCTTTCCCCAGAAATCTATACAAGCTTGATTGCTGGTAATAATTTCTCCCTCCGGGGATAGAATAACTGTGGCTACAGGCGCTTGATGCAGCACCTGGGCCCATTTTCTATTGTAGGATTCAGCTTCTTTCTGTCGCAATACCGCATCTGCCAAGGCCTCTGTGCGTTCCTTCAGCAGATGATTTTGAACCTTAAAATCATAGGCCATACTGAGCGTCATCAATAAGATCAGCAGAGTGAAAATAAAACCTGCAATATACAAGCCTTCAATTTCCCCTGCGTCAATCAACGCGCCATAAACAGAGCCAGACAACTGAAGCAGCAGATAGATAACCAGCATTACCGCAGATAAAGTTCTGCGCTGTCGGTATAGGCAATAACTGCGATAGAACAGCCAGAGCATCAGCCCCTGACCAAGCAGGTGCAAGCTTTGTCCCAGAACATGCTGTTTACCATGAATAAGATGTATTGTCTCACCATAAGGCAGGGTATAACGGGTCAGGTGGCTGACCTGTTCGAAGCGAATTGAATAAGGACTGAACAGATTAACAAGAAAACCGAGAGTAGAAATAAACAGTATCAGCTGAAACCAGGGGGTGATTGTTTTCTGTTGGGTATAACAGGCAAAGAACAGAAACATGGCGGGATAAAACAGCAATATCGCGCCCGTTTGCCACTTCAATCCGATCAGAGCCGAGTCTAATTCAGCACTGTATAAGCTGTAGCTCTGTCCAAGCTGATAGACCCCTACGGCTAACGCCATAACGGAAAAAGACAGGTACAGTTTCGCTTTTTGGGTGAAAAAGCTGATGATACCAACTTGGACTGATGCTAAAAACATGACGCCTGCAGAGGCGATCATAAGAGACAGCATCAGTGGAAAGGCTGTCGTTGTCTGCTCCATATTACTCTTCTGATCCGACGCTTTGTGTCAGTTTAACTGAGTCACGATATGAAATAATGTTATTTCTTGTATGGATTTTGACATCAGAAGATGGGAGCTTATCCCGGTATCAACTTCGATAGCTGATACCGGGCCATATATCAGTTTCCTTGCTTTGATCCGGGTCTAACACTTAAAACGCGCGACATTCTCCTGCAGCTGAACCGCGAGTTGCGACAGCTCTTCACTGCTGACAGCAACCTGATTAGAGCCCGCTTCCGTTTCGCTGGAAACGCTGACGATATTGACCAGATTGCGGTTCATCTCTTCTGCGACTGCACTCTGCTCTTCGGTAGCTGCGGCGACCTGATCGGTCATATCACGAATATGCTGCATTTGAGACACAATCTTGCCCAGTTCCCCTCCAGCATGTTGTGCCGCCTGAACACTCTCTTCCGCCCACTGACGACTGCGCTCCATCACTTCAACCGCATTGCGTGATCCCGCGCGCAGACGGTCATTCATACTGTAGATCTCTTTGGTGGAGTCCTGAGTCCGTTGAGCCAGGTTACGTACTTCATCTGCGACTACAGCAAAACCCCGACCCTGCTCACCGGCACGGGCTGCTTCAATCGCCGCATTCAGCGCCAGCAGGTTGGTTTGTTCAGAGATCTCCTGAATCACATTCAGCACCGTGCCAATCTCTTCAGTATCTTTCTCCAACGCCTTGATTACACGAGCGGCTTCTTTTACTTCATTGCTCAGCTGAGTGATCTTATGTACAGTACCCGCCACCTCCTGATTGCCCTCATCGGCTTCAGCATCGGCTGCGTGGGTGGCTTCGGCACTGGCAACAGCGTTGCGAGCCACTTCCTGTACTGTGGCAGACATCTGATTCATCGCTGCAGACAGCAGCTCTGTTTCCTCTGTCTGACGGTGAATACCCTGACTGGTTTGCTCTGCTGTGGCAGCCAGCTCTTCTGCTGAACCTTGCAACTGGTGTGCTGAGCTAGTCAGCATAAAGACCAGATCCTGGAACACCTTTAGAGTTTCATCCACAGCGCGGGACATATGACTTAGCTCATCGTTCCCTTGCAGGTTAACCCTTACGGTCAGGTCGCCATCAGCCACCTGATGCATGATGTCACTGACCCTATCCAGTGGCTGGGTAATAGAACGGGTAATCATCACAGCGATGGTAATCATAACGGCCAGAATCACTATTAACTGAACTGCAGCCTCCATCACCTTAGCCATAAACAGCTCTTCGATTTCGTAGATATACTCCCCGGAACCGATCACCCATTGCCATTCAGGTAACACCTTAGCATAGGATATTTTGTCTTTTAGCTCGTCAAAACCGGCCTTCGGCCATTGGTAGAAGAAGAAACCATCACTTTTACCCTGGCGTCCCAGATTTGCCATATCCCTTAATACAAAAACACCATCCTTCGTTTTAAAATTGGAGTAGTCTTTACCTACAATCTCCGGCTTAGCACCATGAACAACCATGACGGCGTTATAGTCCAGAGCAAAAAAGTACTCACTCCCAGCATAACGCATACTTTCCAACGCTTTTCTGGCTAGAACCTGTGCCTCAGATTTTGTTATCTCTCCAGCTTCTGCTCGCTTGGCGTAGCCCGAAGCCAGGGTATGCGCAGATTCAACCAGTGACTGCACACTCAAGTGTGCACTTTTATACAATTCATTACGCAGGTTGTTGAGGCTGATGATTTTAATCAATGCCATTGCGACAATGGCTAGCGCTATCAGCAGGTAAAGACGTTTTTTAACGGTGAAATTTTGTAGGGTCATTAGCTCAAATCTCATAATCGACTGATCATGGGAGCTATTATTATTTGGGGGCTCTCCATGAGCAGGCACCACGCTACTATCCATTATGTAGCTACAAGTTAGGGGTAGTTTTATATCGCTAATACAGTATTAGCTTTATGATATTGCGCACCACCTTAGTCTAAAGAGAAAAATGAGTCGAGAAAAAAACGTGACCAAACTTAACAAAAGTACACAAAAATAGTGCACAGAATAGTCGTTTAAGTGCTATGCGCACTAAATCAGTGCACTAATACATTGATTTAAAATGTATTTTTAAATCAATGCCGAGTTATGTGTTTCTCCTGTATCATCAGACAAATTTCTTGATACATGAGCTGTCAGGGTAGGAGAAAAACCACTTGATATAAGGCAGGGATGTATTTGATTCAGAATATTGACAGACCACCTGATCAGGTAGCCTGCCAAACAGTCTCCTTTAACACCTAAAGCGGGCCACACTTTGTTGCAGTTGAATGGCGAGCTGTGAGAGTTCTTCACTACTGGATGCTACGGTGTCAGAGCCTTGTGCGGTTTCCTCCGCTACGTTAACAATATTGGTCAGATTACGATTCATCTCTTCAGCTACTGCACTTTGCTCCTCTGTGGCTGTAGCCACCTGAGCAGTCATATCCCGGATATGTTCCATTTGCTGTACGATCAGTTTCAGTTCTTCACCGGCATGAGTGGCCGCTTTAACACTGTCATTTGCCCACTTCTGACTGCGGGTCATCACCTCAACGGCATTTTTGGAGCCTGAGCGCAGACGCTCATTCATATTATGAATCTCTTTTGTCGAGTCCTGGGTACGTTGTGCCAGATTACGCACCTCATCGGCAACAACGGCAAAACCTCGACCACTTTCACCGGCACGGGCCGCTTCAATAGCCGCATTTAAGGCCGGTAGGTTAGTTTGCTCAGAGATTTCCTGAATCACTTTTAATACAGCGCCAATCTCTTCTGTGTCACTCTCCAGAGCCTTGATCACACGGGAAGCCTCTTCTACTTCATGACTCAGATGAGTGATCTTCTCTACGGTGTCTTCGACCTCATGATTGCCTTCATCCGCTTCTTCATCTGCGGCATTTGTCGCTTCTGCACTGGCCACAGCATTACGGGCCACCTCCTGCACGGTCGCAGACATTTCGTTCATAGCAGCTGACAGTAGTTCTGTCTCCTGGGATTGACGACGGATACCATCGCTGGTTTGTTCTGCAGTAGCAGCTAACTCTTCAGCAGCCCCCTGGAGCTGATTGGCTGAGCTGGTAAGCATAAAAACCAGATCCTGAAAAACCTGCAGTGTCGCATCAACCGAGCGCGACATATGGCTCAGTTCATCATTCCCCTGCATATTCACCCGAACGGTCAGATCACCATCGCTGACCTGTTTCATCACGGTACTAACCCGATCCAGAGGTTGTGTAATAGAGCGGGTGATAGCGACAGCAATAGCCAGCATCGCTGCCAGCATAACTGCAATCTGTATCAATGCCTGAATAAGCTGGGCCATGAAGAGTTCTTCAATTTGGTAGACATAGACGCCCGAGCCTATTACCCACTGCCATTGCGGCATTACCCGCGCATAGGAAATTTTCTCTTTAGGTTCATTAAAGCCACTTTTAGGCCATTGATAAGTGAAAAAGCCACTCTCTTTACCCTGGCGCCCCAAGTTAGACATCTCCTTAAGGACAAAGATGCCATCCTCTGTTTTAAAGTTAGCCAGGTTTTTTCCGACCAAATCCGGTTTAGCGCCATGCGCAACAACCTGCGTGTCATAATTCAGAGCAAAGAAATATTCACCATCCGCATAGCGCATAGATTCAAGGGCACGACGGGCCTGTTGCTGAGCTTCCTGCTGTGTAAGCGCCCCCGAAGCGACTTGTTTTGCGAAACCATCAGTCAGTGTATAAGCACTTTCTACCAACGACTGGACATTAAAGCGTGCATCTTTATAGAGTTCCGTTCTTTGGTTTAACAAGCCCGTAACCGTACTGATCAACATTGCCAAGATGGCAAGAAATATTAAAAAGTAGAGTCGAACTTTTACAGAAAAGTTTTGTAGCTTCATGGCCATATCCTGCGCGCTAATAGATACCAGGGCAGAGAGATATTTTGCGAAATAAACAGTCGCTTTCTTCTGTCTGGGTAGGGTATTTCAAGTGACATGTTAGAGCATAGAGTCTAAATCGTATGATTACCAATCAAAGGCATCTTTAATACTAACTATCATGCACACTTTATCAGTTAACGGCTGGGGCGCTATTGTGAAACGCGTGATAAAATGTCACCAAAAGCAACATTTTGTATTGAAAGCGGTTTAAATCAACTGTGAAGCAATATGTAGTGTTTTATCACGCATATGATACATTTCTTAGTGTACTTTATTCTTTTTTAGCCACATCTTATTTAGGTGTTTCAAGCTCTAGAATTTTTCGTTGTTCCAGTTTCAGCAACCTGAAATCATTAGCCCAGTACTGCTGTACCAACTGCTTTAACAGGCCCGATTCTTTAGCTTTAAGCAGCACTTCTTCCAATAAGGGCTTGTAGTGTTTGTCTTTATGGCTCAGGTAAAAGCGGTAGCCTCTGTTATAAACAAGCAACAAAGAGTTCTCGATAGACAGTGTGGGGTGCTCCCTGCTCTCCTGAATAACTTCAATCACGCTGCGGGACAGATAGTCTACCCTCGCCCTTTTTAGCAGGGTAAACATGGTGCGCCAGTTGCCATCAACAGTGACAAAAGGCAGCTGGTTCTGTTGCCATACTTTTACATCAAACCAGCGTTTTCCCAGTGCGGCATGGATATTACGCTGTCTCAGGTCTTCCAGTGTTTGAATACGGGAAAACCAATCTTGATCTTCAGGGCGTATCAACAACACTCTTTGTCCAATTAAGCCATCTGTTAATCCGATCTCAACAGGCACGAAACGCTGATTTCGTGCTTGGGATTCAACCAGCCAGAGCAATGACAGGCCCCCGGTTTCCAGTAGCTGATTGGCCCTTAAATGAGGAATTTTATGCACAACCAGCTTGGGTTGGTGGCCCGCATCAAGTAGTGCCCGATATAACAGGGTGTGAAAAAACAGATGCTGGTTACTGTGTTCTTCAATAATGGGGATATCGAGTGTCACCTCCTGGGCATAGAGCTTTGTATTGATAGCACAGCATAGGATCACCAGGGCCAGATAGCGGAAAAACAGCACGGACTGCCTCGTCGAAGGACGACAGTGAAACTGTAGTTGTTGTCGGATGGTGGCTTGATTCTGCATAGTGCGATCCTGTCAATAGACTGGCGAGGTTATGCGTGGTGATATAAAAAGTATAGGCGGCAAAACTGAACTGGAAAATTGTTGTCGTGCCCGGCTATAGGTACACTGTCTGTCAGCGGTTAGGCGGTATCAGTTATATTGAAAGCAGCCAGCGATCAATAGAGTAATCTGTAGCCTGTCAAGAGTGACTTTAAACAGTGTTAGGAAAGGTTAAATAAGGCGGTAAACAGGGCTATGCAGCGCGGATCAGTGTTCGGCGTATTGTTGGGGTTAGGCGTTATGCTACAGAGTGCATCCACTCTGGCGGATAGTCGTATCCTGGCTTTAGGAACCGGCGGGGTAACCGGCCTTTACTATCCTTCAGGTGGTGCTATCTGCCGCTTAGTGAATCTGACCCGTCAGCAACACGGTATTCGTTGTGCTCTACGCAGTACCTTAGGTTCTGTGGCTAATTTACAGAAGGTGGCCACAGGTGAGTTGGATCTGGGCATTGCCGAAGCGGGTCAACTGGCTAACGCTTTCTATGGTCAGGGAGATTTTACCCATGCCTCGCCACAACTGAGAACCCTGGTGGGTCTATTCCCTGAATATATCTCTGTGCTGGTACGGAGGGATTCCGGTATTCAGTCATTTTCGGATCTTAAGCACAAACGCTTTAATATCGGCAAAACCGGTAGCAGCCAGCGCCTGACCATGGATATTCTGATGACCGCAAGAGGGTGGCGGTTGGATGATTTTGCTCTGGTTGAAGAGCTGGAACCCGCAGAACAAGCGGATGCCCTGTGTGATAACCGTATTGATGCCTCTTTATATGTGGTCGGGCATCCCAGTGGTGCCATTAAAGAAGCGATTCAGGACTGCGACAGTCGTTTGATTAATCTGGAGGCTGAAGACATTGCGGCCCTGGAGCAGCAAAGTCGTCACTATCAAGCCTTAACTCTACCAGGCTCTCTTTATTCTGACCGACAGAACGATGTGCTGACCGCCGGAGTGAATGCGACCCTGTTTACCCGTGCGGATCTGCCCGACGATGTCGCTTATACCGTAGTGAAATCCCTGTTCGAGCAGTTTGATTCCTTCAGGCGTCTACACCCCGCTTTTGAGGTGCTTGATGTTAAACATATGGTGCAAACGCCATTAGCTGCGCCGATGCATCCCGGTGCCCAACGCTATTTTCAGGAGCAGGGTTTCTTGCCTTAAGCTCACGCTCTTACTTTCCAGTATTACTCATTAGATCTTACCCGCTCTTGACTGGACAGCTGAATAGGCAACATTAAGCGAAAATGCGCCCCACTGGCGCTCTCCAAAGGCAGACTTTCTATCTGCCCCTGCAATATCTGGCTGACCAGATTGTAGGTGATATGCATCCCCAAACCACTGCAATCCTGATTACGCTTTGAGGTGACAAAAGGCTCAAAAAGCTTACTATGCCAGCCCGATGGAATCCCGATGCCGTTATCAAAGTAATCGATTCTGATGAGGACACTCCTGTACTGTTCAGAAGTTTCAGGCAGTTGTGACAACGTCTGTCCTTCATGGGTTTGTAGCGTCACTTTGATTGAAATTTTTCCGCCAGGGCAGTTGTCAAAACCGTGAATCACAGAGTTGATAATCAGATTACTGAAGATTTGATAATAGCTACCCGGATAGCTATCAAGCGGCAGTTGTTCCGGGCCCTGAATATCAATCTGAGGCCGACAGTTTTTTAGCCGTGGCTGAAGAGACAATACAACCTCATCCAGATATTTGATCAGATCAAAACGACGCCGTTGCTCACTGGACTGATCCACCGAGACCTGCTTAAACGCCCGCACCAATTGTGCAGCGCGTTCCAGGTTCTTGCAGATCAAATCGCTGCTTTCTAATGCCAGGCTGAGCAGCTTTTGATCCGGTTGCGACTGATTCAAGTGCGTCGTTTTAAAAGCACGGGTTGAATGCGGGTTTGCAGAGGCTGCTGTGGATAAATCATTACCTGCAGAAAGCACCATCTGCTGTTGCAGTTGTTTAGCCTGATCCGATAAAAACGTTGCGGCGGTAAAACCGATACCGATAGGCGTATTAATCTCATGGGCAATACCCGCCACCAACTCACCCAGAGCGGCCATTTTTTCTGACTCGACCAATTGTCGCTGAGTCGCTTTCAGCTGAATCAGGGTTGACTGTAACTCCTCGTTACGCTCTTCAAGCTGATTGCCACGCTCTTCAAGTTGACGCCTTCTCTCCTCCAACTGAAGACCTCTTTCTTCCAGCTGAAGGCTCTTTTCCTGTAACTGAGCAGTACGCTCAGCGACCCTCTGCTCTAACTCACTATTCAGCTGTTCCAACTGTTGATTGGCTTGCTCAAGAGACTGCTCCGCCTGTTCCCGCTTTTGGATATCATGCAGCATAGAGCGGCGCATGGTATTGATCGCCGAAACGACGTCACTCAGTTCGTCATCATTTTTCGGGGTTCGTTTCAGTACCAGCTGTTGATCCAATTTATCCAGCTTTAAACGGCGGGCATAGAGCGCCATAGCACTTAAGTGCCGGGTAATCAGTTGGTGAAAAATGGTTAGGATAAACACCGAAACCAGAAAGGTTTTAATGCCCTGGGTGGCAAGAATCAGCAGCACCTTGTCCCCCAGGCGACGATAAACCTCGTCCAGGCTGATAATCAGTGTCAGATTCCCTACCGCAAAACTTTTGCCACGATGATCCTCATGTGTCAGTGGGTAGTGGTGCTCCAGTAGCTGACCGGATTGCGGTTTACTTCCGGCAAAAAAAGCATCGCCATACAGAGAGGTAATCTCAAGATAGCGTACATCGGGTAGCTGCAATAGCCCATCCAACTGTACCTGCACCTGCGCAGGGCTGATCTCCCACAAACTATTGGACAGGCTCTTAATGGAGCTGGTCTCGATCTGATACAAGCGCTCATCAATAGCGGATAACTCATAGCGATAGTCCAGCCACAATTGAGTTGCGGTTGCGACCAGAGTGATCGCCGAACTGCAAATCAGAATAGCCGTTAGCAGACGTAAACCCAGAGGATTATGGCGACAAAAATTTTTAATACGCTGCAGTGGTGCCATACATTCGATTTCTCATTAAAAGCGCTCTTATCACGAGTACTTTTGTAAAAGGCCGATCAGAAACGCCCTGTTAAAGCCTTATAAAGACGCATGCTCTTATCTTATTTTCAGCAATTTTTATTAAAAGTGAAATATTTGTAGCATCTTTGGCACGGAAAGAGGTGTTAATGGCATGAAATGCGGTCTGCTTGATACTGACTTTGAAGTACCTTGGTTTTGCCTCCTGACAGTATGTCAGCAGGTGGCAGATAACACACCTTCACGACAGCAGTTTTTAGAGATCACCGATCGTCAGAATTGGCCCTGATACCGGGTCTCTTTTCGCCCTGTCTCTGCATATCAATGCTCAGAGATACCTGTTGTCATGTGGGTGGTTATCCGCTTCGGAGTGCTTAAACGCTAGATGATGAAACCGCTTCCCAGGATTGGCTCAATGCTATGGGATCATAACGATAAGAAGGGTCACTATGTCTCTGAAAACTAAACTTGCCACTACCGTGCTGTCTTCTGCAGTGGGTATCGCCGCTTCCTTTGCTTCTGTTAACGCCAGTGCCAACCAGACTTACGTCAACATCGGTACCGGTGGTCAAACCGGCGTGTACTACGTTGTCGGTCAGTCCATGTGCCGCCTGGTTAACCGTGGCACCAGTGATCATGGTATTAAGTGTACTGCACCGTCTACCGGTGGTTCCGTAGCGAACATCAATGCGATCCGTCAGGGCCAGCAGGATATGGGCATGGCTCAATCCGATTGGCAATACTACGCCCTGAATGGCGAAAAGCACGATTCCTTCAAGGAGCAAGGTGCATTTAAAGAGCTGCGCGCACTCTTCTCTGTACACAATGAGCCTTTCACTGTTGTGGCCCGTGCGGACTCCGGTATCGAGCACTTCGATGATCTGGTCGGTAAACGCGTTAACCTGCAAAACCCTGGTTCCGGTACTCGCGGTACCATGGAGCTGATCATGTCTGAAAAAGGCTGGGACAAAGGCACCTTTAAGCTGGCGTCTGAGCTGAAAGCCTCCGAGCAGGCTCAAGCCCTGTGTGACAACAAGATCGATGCGATGCTCTATTCTGTGGGTCACCCATCCGGTGCGATCAAGGAAGCAACCACGTCTTGTGACGCGAAAGTGATTCCTGTAACTGGTCCGGTTATTGATAAGCTGATTAACAGCAACGATTTCTACGCGAAAGCAACCATTAAAGGTGGTATGTACAAAGGGACTGACAGCGACATAACGACCTTTGGTAACGCTGCGACTATGGTAACGTCTTCCAAGGTTGATGCAGAAACTGTTTATCAGGTGGTAAAAGCAGTATTTGATAACTTTGACCGCTTCAAGCGCCTGCACCCGGCATTCGCCAACCTGGACCCTAAGACTATGATTTCAGCGGGTCTGTCTGCGCCTCTGCATGAAGGTGCGGTACGTTACTACAAAGAGCGTGGCTGGATGTAATCCCGTTCTCTTGCCATGCCATACCGGCGTCCCTCTGTTGTGAGATATATCGCAGAGGGACGCTGCGGTGTTTTCTACGGCGCTAATTATCAAGGTGTTTGTGATAAAGCTTTGTCCAGCTCGATTGCCCGGTGCGAATGTACTGAGCGTCCGGGCTTGTGAAACGCTTGAGCTTGTTGAGCATAGACTTGTGTTGAACGCTTGGGTTTGTTGAACATTTGGCAATAGCTTTTTCACAGTCTCCTTAACGATTCCTTCTTTAGACCCTCTGCTTCGTCAGACCCACAGCGTGCCGGGCTCGGCGGACAGAGGGCTTTTTTCTGATCTGAATTGATCCTGATCTTTTTGAGGAGCTGATATGACTGATCGCCATAACAGACCGGCCGATGCAAACCCTGACACACAGGACAAGCTCGCACTAGATAACTCTCCAGTGGATGATAACGAACTGCAGGAAATGGTTGCTGCCAATGATACGGGGGCCCGTATTCCTGACGGTTGGCAGGGTAAAGTGCTGCTGGGTGCGGCGCTGGTATGGTCCCTGTTCCAGCTATGGATCGCATCCCCACTGCCTTTTTACGACTGGCCGGTTATCGGCAGCTTCGGTATTTTTAACGACACCGAAGTGCGTGCTATCCACCTGGGCTTTGCTACTTTCCTGGCTTTTACTGCGTATCCCGCGCTGGCTCGTTCACCCCGCCATCATATTCCAGTGACGGATATCGCCTTGTCGTTGCTGGCAGCGTTTAGCGCATCTTATATCTTCCTGTTTTATGAGCAGCTGGTGACCCGTCCGGGCCTGCCAAACACTCAGGATATCGTCGTAGCGGTCACCGGCCTGGTGCTGTTGTTAGAAGCCGCCCGTCGTACGCTGGGACCACCCTTGATGATCGTGGCGATTGTCTTTTTGACCTATTCTCTGGGCGGCGCTTATATGCCGGATCTGATCGCTCACAAAGGCGTCTCCCTGGAAGAGTTGATCAACCACCAGTGGCTGACCACCGAAGGCGTATTTGGTATCGCCCTGGGTGTCTCCTCTAACTTTGTTTTCCTGTTTGTCCTCTTTGGTGCGCTGTTAGATAAAGCCGGTGCCGGTAACTACTTTATTCAGGTGGCGTTCTCGCTGCTGGGCCATATGCGTGGCGGTCCGGCAAAAGCAGCGGTAGTATCGTCTGGCCTGACTGGCCTGATCTCAGGCTCTTCTATTGCCAACGTCGTCACCACAGGTACCTTCACCATCCCGATGATGAAGCGTGTGGGCTTTAGTTCTGAGAAAGCCGGTGCAGTAGAAGTGGCCTCGTCAGTGAATGGTCAGATTATGCCGCCTGTAATGGGTGCTGCCGCCTTCCTGATGGTGGAATATGTCGGCATCTCCTATGTTCAGGTGATTACCCATGCCTTCCTGCCTGCGCTGATCTCCTATCTGGCACTGATCTATATTGTGCACCTGGAAGCACTGAAGCAGGATATGCATGGTCTGCCCCGTCGCGCCGAGGTTAAACCCTGGCAGCTGCGTCTGATCGGTATTCTGAGCGGTTTCCTGGTGACCTCCGCCATTGCCGCCGTAGTCTATTTTGGTATCGGTTGGATCAAACCGGCCTTTGGCGATTTTGCCGGTGTCGTGATCGCTATTCTGCTGGCCGCAGCCTATGTTGCCCTGGTGCGTTTTGCGGCCAAGGTGCCGGATCTGAAACTGGATGACCCGAATGAGCCTATGGTGCAACTGCCGGAAGTGGGCCCAACCGTGAAATCAGGTCTGCATTTCCTGTTGCCGGTCGTGGTACTGGTGTGGTGCCTCATGATCGAGCGTTTATCGCCCGGTTTGTCCGCTTTTTGGGCAACAGCACTGATGATTGTGATTCTGCTGACCCAACGTCCGCTGATCGCTTTCTTCCGTCAGGAGCAAAATCTGTCTGCTCGTCTGAGTCAGGGTTTTAGCGAACTGATCGACGGCCTGATTACCGGTGCCCGTAATATGATCGGTATCGGTATTGCGACGGCAACCGCCGGTATTATCGTGGGTGCGGTTTCTCAGACCGGTGTTGGCTCCGTGCTGGCCGATCTGGTGGAAGTGCTGTCCATGGGTAACCTGCTGCTGATGTTGATTCTGACTGCGATACTGAGTCTGATTCTGGGTATGGGCCTGCCAACCACCGCCAACTATATCGTGGTGTCTTCGCTGCTTGCGCCTGTGGTGATCTCCCTGGGCCAGGAGTCCGGTCTGATCGTGCCTCTGATTGCCGTACACCTGTTTGTGTTCTATTTCGGCATTATGGCCGATGTAACACCACCTGTCGGTCTGGCCTCCTTTGCTGCGGCTGCGGTATCCGGCGGTGATCCGATTCGTACCGGTTTTGTCGCCTTTGCCTACAGTATGCGCACAGCGGCACTGCCGTTCCTGTTTATCTTCAATACCGATCTGTTATTGATCGATGTGACCTGGATACAGGGTATACAGATCTTTATCACTTCGACTATTGCCATGCTGGTATTTACCGCAGCAACCCAGGGCTACTTCTTCAGCCGCAACCGCTGGTATGAAACCGTACTGCTGTTGCTGGTGGCCTTCTCCATGTTCCGTCCCGGTTTCTGGATGGATCGGATTGTTGAGCCTTATCAGCTGGTTGCGCCACAAGCGGTGGTTCAGACGCTGGATAATGTCGAATCAGGGACTGAGCTGCGCTTCTGGATCGACGGTGAAGATGCGGTGGGTAATGCCCGTTCCTTTGTGGCAAACCTAACGCTGAGTGATGGTGGCAATGGCCAGGAACGTCTGGCTGGCACGGGAATTGAATTACTCAACAATAATGGCAAGGTGATTGTGGATTACGTGGGCTTTGACAGTGCCGCAGAAAAAGCCGGTTTAGCCTTTGATCAGGTGATTACCGGAGTGCAGGTGCCACAGGCACAACCACCGAAAGAACTGATTTATATTCCTGCACTGGCATTGCTGGCATTAATTATTGTCATTCAACAGCGTCGCCGTGAGGCCGATAGTGCTAATAAGCGTGCTGCTACAGCATAAGTGTTTACAGAGTTTGATTGCCCAAATGACTACAACTTAGGCGTTGGGCAATCAATCGATAACCACGACGTGTTAAGACGCCTGTTATCACAAAAGTTAACAAAGGGTAATGCTTAATACACGGGTATTAGATACAACTTTGGCTAAACTAAAGTCATTATCTGATCAAGATGAAAACCCTGTATTTAGGCCGCTCTGATTGAAGTGACACTGAGATCAGTAATAGCGTGACTCAGTGCCACAACAAACAATTGGGGTTTAGTTTGAAAGAGTCCAGCTTTTAGTTTGGTGAGTTCGGGTTTAAGAGCGCAGGCGGCTGAACTAAAGTTCGCCCCGTGATGATGAGCTGGAAAAGAAAGCTTTTTCAGTGAGACCTAAGGGCAAAAGCGCTGAGATTCAGTCGCCGTCGATGTCCGCAATTGAAAAAAAGGGTCGCATCACTGACAGATTCTTAAAGGTGTCTGGTCAACAATAGACCAACGCCAACCGACTTCATCGGTCACCGTGACTAAGAGTGGTGGATAACACTTAGAGGATGAAGTGATGTTTAAAAGAGTATTGGTACCCGTAGATCTGGGCGAACCGGATTTCAGTCAGCAGGCGTTGGAACTGGCGATGCGCGAAGTCAGAGACAACGACGCCGAGCTGCACCTGATTACGGTAGTACCCGGTTACGGTAATGCCCTGGTAGCGGGCTACTTCAGTGAAGAAGAACATAGCAAAGCGGTCAAAAAAGTCGCTAAGCAGCTGAAGCAGTTTGCGGTAGACAAGCTGCCCGCCAGAGTGAAACCGGTACTAAAGGTATACGAGGGTTCTCCGGCGGAGAGCATCCTGCGTCATATCAAACGTAAAGAGATCGATTTGGTTGTGCTGGCGGCCCATCACAGGTCCCGTCTGGATGAGTTTTTACTGGGGTCGGTATCGGCCCGGGTCGCAGAGCGGGCTCGTTGTTCCGTGTTACTGCTAAAAGACTAATCAGCGAGCAAATTGTGGCTGGCCATTGCCAGTGTTGTACCGTGAAGTTAATAACGTTGTACCGTGAAGTTAATAAAAATCTTGCGCGGCTTAGTGTTGGAAGAGTAGTGCAAGGCAAGTCCCCACACTGATTAAAGATAAGTAGAAAGATTATGAGTACATTTAATCCGATTACGCCAGTACAGTTTGCCCTGAAAATCCGTGAAATGGCCTCCGACAGCTGGTGGGTTTACCGCCACGAGATGGGTCCGCAAGGTTTTATTAACCCGATTCCTCGTATCGTGTTTTACGCTCAAAACGAAGAAGCCGCTCAGGCTTGGATTGAGCAACAACGCCGTACACAGGAAGGCTGTGTCATTCTGGTAAATAACTAATTCAGCCCAGTTGTTTGCTTAACGGGTGTTTTGCTTCGGTGGTTTTCAGCTATCGGTTGTTTCCTGTCCAGACTTAGCCTTAAACAGCGCTTGGTACTGTCAGAAACAGGCACCTGAGATGCAGTCCGTCGAACTTGAGTCTCGACACGGTTTTCTACCCTTTTTCACATGAAAAGCGTAGAAGACCGATTACTTGCCGCACTTTTCGCTAGTCAAGCTACCGACAATCCGCTTGGGTTGTCGGAGCTTGATTTTTTAGTTTATCAGGTGCACTGAACTTTGAATGACACCACTCTCATCAATCTCCAGAAAGTCCCCCTGCATCTGCTGACACAATTGCTGCAGTTTCGACCGCAGGTGTTGTGCCCATGGGCTATGGTCGAACACCGGTTGACCGCTGCTTTGTTGCACTTGAATCAGTAGTTGTTGCTCAGAATTGCCTTGTTGCAGGCTGACTTTTAGGTCCCGGCCTTGTGCTTGCAGCAATGCCAGCTCAATGCTGGTGATCAATAGAGTCTTCATCAGTTCTGCATCCAACTGCACCACCTGGGGCAATGCAGAATCAACACGGTAATCCAGTAACCAACCCTCTCGACGACTTTGTGGCAGGAATATCTGCAGCACCTCATCCATTAATTTAACCGGCTCAACAGGACTCAGTATCAGATCCAGAGGGTAGATATCTTGTAATAACTGAATGCTGTTATTCAGACGCAGTTGTTGGGCGTAAAGATTAGTACTCAGATCTTTGGCAACAGGGTTAAGATCCAGCTGTTGCAGGCGTTGGCTTTGCTGCAGAATGGGGGCCATCTGTTGCTGCAGTTGATAGGCCACACTATCCAGTAACGGCGCCTCTTCCTGAACCTCATCACTCTCAACGACTGGCTGCAGGCGAGCCAGCTGAATATCCCGATAAGAGCGTAGCGCCACCACGACAGAAGTGAGTAAACGGGAAGCGGATAGCTCCGCTTTGCTCAGATAATCATTTATATCGTATTGGATAATCACCTGAGCTTCCGGCGCATAACCGGGATGACCAGTACGCAGAATAATACGCACATCCGGATTGTTCATCTGATGCCGGATATGCTCAACCAGCTGTAGCCCTTCATTTTCCGTCTCCATCACCACATCCAGTAAGATCAGAGCAATATCCGGGTGTTGGAGCAGTACAGCCTGAGCCTCGGCACCATTCATGGCGCTGATCAGTTCAATCGGTCGCTGTTCAAATTCATAATCGCGGAAGATCATTCGGGTAATGCCGTGAATGCCTTCTTCGTCATCAACAACCAGTATTTTCCAGGGGGTCATAAGCGGGCTACGATATTGTTTGAATTATTGTCTGAGGTGCTGAAAAGACACAGATCCAGCCAACGGCTATTTTGCCAGTAAACGGAATGGATAGGCTACTGTTTCCTACTTTTCCGTAACGCAGCTGTCATCTCTTATACCGCCCAGTGGGTCGCTCAGACCATCAATGCAACTGCTTTACTTTGGCGCTGGCCCCCCAGGCCTGATACAGACGTTTCGCTTCATCACGACAAAACTGAGCCAAACGAGGCTGTTGAGTCACGTGCAGATAGTGGCCATAGCGCTCATAAGCCAGGGCTTTATGATAAGGGCGGGCCTGCTGCTCCAACTCGGCCAACGCTTGTTCATACAAGGCTGCCGCATCTGAAGGCTGCACAGAGCTTATTTTTTCACCTGACTTGTCAAAAACGCAGGCTTCATAGCCCCCCCCAACAGAGTTCAACTGCTGCTGTAAACTGGCCTTTTCGGCTCTTAATAGTATCAGTTGCACAGAGAAGTTCTCCGGGCAGTGCTGCGCCCAAAGCTCAAAACGGGATTCAATTTGCTCAATGATCCTTTGTCGACGGCGGCTCAGCTGCTGCTCCTGTTGTGACTGAATCAGACGCATCATCGCAGTACAGAACAGAGCTTCGCTGATAATAAAATAGCCGGGCAACTCATTTTCCAAGCGAGCCTGCCACTGATACATCTGTGGCCATAAACTCTGCTGATCAAGCAACAACGCCCCCTGAATCAAAGCGCTGGCTTGCCAGGCGTTGTCATAACGTGCCTCCGCAGGTAATAGCGCTTTGCCTTGCAGATAATGAATCAACTGAACCGTGGATTCTTTTAAACGTGCTGCCTGAAAGTGCTGTTGTGGCAGCATCTGCTGATAATGTTTGTCGCAGCGTTGTAAGGCTTTACTCAGGGATTGATCACTGGAAACCAAAGCAACCTGATGCATCAGCAAACGTAATTCACTTTGTAACAGCTCATCTCCCGCTTTGTTGCTACTGTTCGCGATCTGTTTTAGCTGTTTAAGCACTTTAGGCAAAGGCTCAAACCAATGCTGAATCTGGCTACTATAACACAGCTCCGCACTGATACTGGATAGCGCACGTTTATCAATCAGTTCCTGATTGGCAAAAACGTCTTCTGTGTTAGCTAAACCACGTTCTGTGCTCTCTGCCGTTCGTTGTTGATGCGCCTGCTGCAAACCTTGCTGTAAAAAGTGTTGAGCCAACTCATAGTCACCACAAAACCAACTGGCGACCCAGGCATAACCGATAAAGGCAAAACAGGTAAAATCATTGGCAGGCAATTGCAGGCTATCAAGGGTCATCTGACTGATCGCACAAGCCGATAACAGGGGCTGAGCTTGCTGCTGCGCCAGCAGACTGATCAGCTCCAGCTGAGCCTGCTGAAGAACCCGAAGCTCCAGGCTATCAGCGCCTCTGATCTCTGCATCTTCATTGATATCTATCTTGTCATTTTCTGCTTTATCGCTGCCTATGTTCGTATCCGTATTTGTATCATCTGTTTTCATGCTCTCAGAATAAGTAACCTGCTGGCGCAATGCCTGAATCTGCTCCAACGTGTACAACAGAAACAGCAGTTGATCCTTATCCTCACGTGGTAAGTCTATTTGCTGCTGCAATAGCACCGCTAAGGCATCCGACTGTTGGTTTCGATATTGATGGATACGCGCTTTTAGCAAACTCAGCTGTACCAGCTGCAGTGGTTTGAGCGGCTCTTTTTCCAACGCCTGAACGCAGGCTTCAGCCTCCACAAACTGAGACAGTTTGAGATGCAGCTGTCCCTGTTGCAGCCATAAAGTATGGCCTTCCTCGTGATCTAAGCTCGGTTGATTACACTCAACTGGATTGGAACAATGACTGAAAACAGTCTGCGCCTGTTGCAGATAATCCAATGCCAAAGCGAATTGCCCCTGCTGCTGTGCCTGCTGAGCCGCCTGGCGATTTAACCGATACAACTGCTGGGGCGATAGCGCTGTTTTTAACCGCTCAGTGACCGAATGGGGCTGACCGATAGAGGGCTGACTGATAGAGGACTGATTTAAGTGATGTAGAGCGATGCTTAAGCTTTGCAGTATGGGCTCTTCTGGCAAGTGATCGAACAGTACCTGCCCCAACTGAGCATGGTATTTCTGCCTCTGCTCAACACCGAGTTGCTGATAGAGATAATCCTGAATCTCCGCACAGGTAAAACAAAATTCAACCGGCTCCAACTGGTTCGGCACAGCTTTTATCAGTCCCTCCTGCTCAGCAGGCCAAAGATGAATCATCAAACGCGCTAAGGGATCAGCAGTGATCTCCGCCAAGTGCTTTAAGTTAAAAGATTTTCCGTAAACCGCCGCCCGGTATAGCGTCTTCAGGCCAAAAGGATTTAGCTTTTCCAGCTTAGTGGGTAGCTGCTGTATCAAGCTATCCATAGTTGATGCCGAGGGGATTAGTGCCTCAACAGTACCGCCCGCCTTAGACTCACGGCTGATTTCAGACGTATTGTCTCTTCCAGCCAATGGTGCCGAACTGACCTCCAGAGGCGCTAGCTGCTGACGGTATTGACTCGGAGCCATCCCCATCCAGCGTTTAAATGCCTTCTGAAAAGCCGACTGATTAGAGAACCCCAGCTGAAAAGCGATCTCACCAAAACTAAGCTGCCCCCGCTGAATTAATTGCAGACACAATTCCTGCCGGGTTTGGTCATACAGCGTTTGAAAGTTTGTTTCCAGCTCACCCAACTTACGCTGCAAAGTGCGCAGACTTAACCCTAACTGCTGAGCAATCTGCTCACGGCGAATCGCCTCACCCTGAGTCAGTAATTGCTGACGGATCAGGGATCTGATCTGCGCTGTCAGCGCCTTCTTTTCACCGGTTTTGCTCAATAAGGAATCCGCAAACTCCTTGTGTAACTGATGCATCTCCCGGTTGGCATCCACACAGGGCAAGGTCAGATAAGATGCCGGTAGATGGATGCAGTGTCGCTCAGCCTGAAAGCTCACCTCTGCAGCAAAAAACTGTCGATAAGTGGTCAGGTTTTCAGGCTGTGGAAAAGTCATCTCTACCGCACTGACGGGAATCTGCCGCCCCGTCAACCAACGGGGCCAGTTCAACAGGCAAGCCAGAAAATACTCCACCACATTCTGTTCGACATTTTCAGCCTCAAATAGCAGCTGCAACTGCATATCTTGCCCATGCTGATGCAGTTCCAATTGCGCACCTTGAAATAGAATCGGCAGGTAATCTTCCAAAATATGCAGCGCTTGACCCAGAGTCTCAGACGTTGAGATCAGAAAGCCAATAGAGCCCAACATTCGCGGTTGTGTCGCCTCAGCCAAGCGCAAAGTAATATGAGGATTACCACTGGCTTCAGCCAAGCAAGACAGAACTGAGCTAAAGTGATCAGCCGGAAAACGGGCATCAGGCCGGGTGAAGTCCGTATCACTTAAAGAAGCAGCCGACAGAATTTGATGCCGCAGAGAATCGGAATCATCGTCGGCACCGGAATCATAATGACTGGCTAACTGCAGAATAGGCTCTAACAGTTTACTGGAGGCTGTCGCTATTGGCATGAAATGAGCAATAATAGACCAAGAAAGATAATCAACTGTGATTTAACAAGAGTAACACAGCACTTTGAAAAATATATCCTGCCGTGCCATCTGTTTTTTCGCTTTGTTCAGTTTGGCTTGTCTAGCACTGCTGCCACCGCGCTCCTGGGCAGCCAATCAGCCTGAATCCACGGCTCAACCAGCCCATGCGCCCCAAACATTACGAGTGGGTATGCCACAACCCGGCGTAGTGCCCTTTTTCTGGCAAGATAAACAAGGCCAATTTCGAGGCATCTATGCCGATACCCTGCGCCTGATAGCACAGCGTTTACAGCTTGAGCTGGAATTTATCCCTCTATCACAGGCACGATTACTGCGTCAGTTTGAAGCGGGAGAGATTGATCTGGAAGCCGGTGTCGTACCGGATACGTCAGGCATGGGAGCCTCAGCCAGCCGGTTACGACAAGAATCCCTATTCAGCCGACCATTCGGTATCGTAAATGAAGTGATTATCTATCGCCCGGAACTGTCCTTCCCGGTATTTATTCTGCGCGACCTAAAAGGTAAGCGAGTAGCAACAGTACGCGGGACCCAGGTACCCAATACCTTGATTCGTGAAGACTTTGCCAACCAGTGGCAGATCGCCCAACGGGTACACCGGGGCTGGAACGAGATCGGCCTAATGACAGAAGCGGTCGCACTCTACTATCAACGCAGCCAAAATCTGGAGTATCAAATCTCACTGCCCTATGCCAGCAACCCCGTATCATTCAGGTTACATCGCAATCAACAGCAGTGGTTGCCACAACTCAATCAGGTGATTGCTCAATTAGAGCAGGAAGGCAAACTGGAACAGATGGTGTGCAAGTATCTATGCGGTACAGGGCCGATTGCTCAGTGATTGGGTGTCACTATCTTATATTATCAACCTATTATGGCTGTATTAACTTAACACCCAAGCTAGGGCTATCGCATTTGGCCTTAGCCCTTTAATACTCCCTGAAGCAGAAGATCTCTATAGCCATCATCTGCTGCTGCCAGGGTACTTCGATTCTTAACACCCTGTTTGACACTCTTTTTTTGCTTTAAAAGATTGATCGTCATTTGACGGAATATCGCTAAACTCTCTGGAAGCAGGCCACAGAAAGCAGAATGCCGGTAGAACTGCGGCTAACCGATCATTACTTCAGTTAGTGGGATAACCTCAACAGGCTGGCGCGGGTGAACGAGCCAGCCAGTCTTTCATATAGACAAGAAAATGAAAAAGACTTTATTTTCAAATAAGTGGCATAAATCTTACTTGCATGTATATAGTTAACAAGATAGGGGAAGACAATGAATTTTAATCAGGTAGGACAAGAGTATCAGGCTTTAGCTATAGCTGGTGACCCAAAACATCACAACATGATCTCAAAGGAAGGGGCCCAGTTTTTCGAATGCCTTGAGAAGCATTTGATTAGCGAATATAAAGTAGAAGAAAATCGTAAAAACCTAGATAAATGGATCTCTGCGTTAGATTACTTACGAGCGTTTATGTATCAAGTATCTAAAATAAAGATTCACTCTGATAAAATTCACTCTTCTGTTCCAGCAGAGCCAGGCACAATGATTTGCATCTCTGGGTCTGACGCTTTAACTGACTTTGAGTCTCTACTGTATTTAGCGAGATCAGCTCTGGACAAGTTAACTTTTGCAATAGCCAAAAGGACGTACAACCAAAACTGCGACAAGTTCAATAAGCTAGGAAATATACTTAAAGGAAGGCCCAAAGATCAAAATGCAAAGGATCTAGTCTTGGTTATTGAAGCTGTTATCGAAAGCTTTCGAGGTACGCTGATTAACTACCCTAGCACAGACTCCAAAGACAGGAGTACAGGACTAAGATCGTTATTTGCACACAGTAGAGCAACAGAGGAGAGCTTAGATCATGGCTTTGTTTGTCACCGCATAGACAAAAGAAAAGCTCTCTTATTAGACCTAGAGCTTGATGGACATGGTTTGATATCTGTATCTCACACATTAAACAAGAACATCACTTACCTAATGCTAAATTGCATATCTATATACTCTGGCTATAATAAAACAATTACGCTATCCGATTGCGAACCATCATGGGTGAATAGCTTTGTATGCATATCAAAGTATGAATCTAGCTCTTCTTCGGAGCAAATAACTGTGGTCAAGCCTGATCGCATATCATTTAGTATAATCAACAAAAACATTGACCCTAAGATCTATAAGAAAGCAATTTCAATATAATCAGTCAAACATAAGCCCCACCCCACTGACTATAGCCCAGTGGGGATGGAAAAAGCCAACGAGTTTTGTGTATACATTCCAGCCTCAATCAGAGAAATACGGGTTCTTCCTAGCCATTTTACCTGCCACAGGGGCGCAGAGGCTCCCTGTTTACGGCTATTTTTCGGGCTTATATGACCGCCACCACCACTACACTTAACCCTTTGATTTAATTCAGAGATGGTGAAATGCGGTGGTGAAACTTGCAAGCACTACTGAACACCATCGAAATAGGACCAACATGGCCGTATTGACCACTATCACCACTTGGTTAAAACAGACCTATTTCAGAGTGTTATATCCCTGAATTAAGCCGAAAGTCAAAAGGTCTCTACCGGCACTCAATGAACCACGGAGGGGAATACACCCTTGGTTTATCGCTATTATCCGGCGCTATCTGATCGTCAGCAGCAGTGGTATTAACCTATTGATATTAAATATAAACAGGGTGCCGAAAAAACACTAGCTTTCTATTCCCCCTATGAATACCGTAAAGATAGACTCAGAGCTCTCTAATACTTTGGAAAAGGACTTATAAATGGAAGAAATTAGGCAACAATTCGAAAGCAATATTATGAGATGGTTAGATTCTGATTTCGAAAGGGAGCTACTTAAAGCCGCATTCGATAATTTATTAATCCCAGGTCCTATACGGTTTAATAACTTTGCATACGCTATGCGAGAAATTATTCGACACCTAACGCACCGCTTAGCTCCTGAAGAACAAATTAAAAAATGTAAATGGTTTAAGCCTGAGCCTAATTCTAGTAACGGTATCTCTCGTGCTCACAGGATTCGATATGCAATCCAGGGTGGGTTATCGGATTATTACCTAAAGAATATCCTTGAAGTAGATAATATTGGACCAACAATTAAAGAGCTCGTAAAAGCCAACGAATCTCTAAGCAAATACACTCACATCGGTGAAACTACCTTTGGAATGCCAGACGATGATGTTAAACGTTTAGCGATTGAGTGCTTGAAGGCCGTCAATTATTTTACTCGGCATATTGAAGAGTGTCGCTGTAGTATTATAGAAGTACTGGCCACCCGTATTGATGATCATGTTGTTAATCAAGTTATTTCCGAGACTATTTCCTCTATTGACGAGTTATCAACTCACCACTGGGTAGAAGAAGTAGATGTCAGTGCTTCTGAAGTTAGCTATATAGGCCCTGAATCTATTACGGTGATTTCAAAAGGAACTGTGGGTATTGAGCTTCAATATGGCTCAAATTCGGACTTAAGATCAGATATGGGAGTAACGATTAGCGATTCGTTTCCTTTTGAAGCAGAACTCTTGTTTGAACTTAAACAACCAATTGAACAGCACGGAAGTGTTAGCAACTTTGGTGTCAATACTGATAGCTTCTATGGATATGACTCCTAGAGTAGGGGAAGGGAAGGGAAGGGCAAAACTTCGGAGTTTCAAGGCTAGCGATGACCTCACCAAGTCCGCAAATCTGCACTTTATCCGCAGCTAATCCGCAAGCCGCCCCCCCTCTATAATGCGGTTTCCCGCAAATCCGCATAATCCGCAGCAGGGGTGATCTGTTTTTTATCTCTGATAGGTTGCCAGCGCCGGCATCTAAACTGTTTCTGAATTGGTTGAATCCAAAATGGAATAAACAACGTACTTTGAAGAAGAGATATTCAGGGTTGAAAGAACTGATAGGATGTTGATAGTTGTTTGCCCCAGTTGGTGCCACTCTGGACCTATAGGGGACCTAAAACAAAAACGGGGAAAATAAGATAAAAGCCAAGATGTGTAATATACTGATTTAAAAGGCTTTTATGGTGCCCCAATCAGGATTCGAACCTGAGACCTTCCCCTTAGGAGGGGGACGCTCTATCCAGCTGAGCTATTGAGGCTACATTCAAGGCGCTTAGTATATAGAGTTCAACTAAAAAATAAAACCGAGACCGTTAGATGCTTGATACCAGACCTTTACTCGAAGCGACTGATTTTCCAGCGATTTATCGTGACAAGCTACAAATACTGCAAATTAATCTGGGCTACCTGTGCAATCTGAGCTGTGTGCACTGTCATGTAAACGCAGGTCCTAAGCGTACCGAGCTGATGAGCCGGGAAACCATTGATGATGTACTGCGTTTTATTGATCAGCATGATATCAAATTATTGGACCTGACCGGCGGTGCGCCGGAGATGAACCCTGAGTTTCGTTATCTGGTGACTGAAGCGCGCCAACGGGGTGTCGATGTTATTGATCGTTGTAATTTGACTATTCTGGTTGAACCCGGTTACGAAGATCTGGCTGATTTTCTGGCTGAGCAGCAGGTGATTATCACGGCTTCTCTACCTTGCTACTCCGAACAAAATGTGGAGAACCAGCGGGGCAAAGGGGTTTTCAATAACAGTATTGAAGCTCTGAAAAAGCTTAATAGCCTGGGTTATGGCAAAGAGGGCAGTGGCCTGCAGTTGAATCTGGTCTATAACCCAGGTGGTCCTTTCTTACCGCCGTCTCAGATAGGTTTACAGGAAGCGTATAAAAAAGAGCTGGGTGATAATTTTGGTATTGAGTTCAACGAGTTACTAACCATTACCAATATGCCAATCAGCCGATTTGGCAGTATGCTGCTGTCGAAAGGTCAGTTTGAAGATTATATGCAGTTACTGAAGGATAGCTACTCTGATGCCAACTTGAATAACGTGATGTGTCGTACGCTGATCAGTGTGGATTGGCAGGGCCAGGTATATGACTGTGACTTCAATCAGATGCTGAAGATGCCGTTAATCGCGTCTGACAGTGCCGATATTTATCTGAAAGATCTACTGGATCAGGATCTGATCGGTAATGAGATCTGCATCGGTGATCATTGTTACGGTTGCACGGCGGGTCAAGGCAGTAGCTGTGGTGGTGCACTGGACGGTTAGGCCATCGGTTTGATAAAGCGATCTTTACGCCCTTCTCTTTGAAACAAGGAAACCCTTGTGATCTCGATTATTATCCCGGTTTTGAATGAGCAGCAGGGTATTGTTCAACAGCTGCAAGCACTGCAGATTTTCCGTCAGCAGGGTCATGAGATCATTATGGTGGATGGTGGCAGCACGGATGATACGGTTGCCTTATCTCTGCCCTTGGTCGATAAGGTGCTGTATTCCCAGCCTGGACGCGCTTACCAGATGAATCTGGGTGCAGCTCAGGCCAGTGGTGATCTGTTACTTTTTCAACATTGCGATAGCCAATTACCAGATGAGGCGTTGGCGTTATTGGAGGCTCTGCCTGATTCACAACATTGGGGGCGTTTTGATGTTCGCCTAACCGGTCGGCACCCTATGTTTAAGGTGATCGCTTTTATGATGAACTGGCGCTCCCGCTTGACCGGCATTGCTACGGGAGATCAAAGCATCTTTGTTTCCAGGTCACTCTTTGAGCAACTCAGAGGCTTCCCTGAGCAGCCGTTAATGGAGGATATCGAACTCTCCAGCCGCTTATGCCAGCTGAAAAAGCCGGTGTGCTTTAAACAAGCCCTGACGACCTCATCCAGGCGTTGGCAACAGAGGGGCATCTGGAAAACAATCCTATTAATGTGGCGCTTGCGCCTGGCCTATTTCTGCGGTGTGTCTGCGGAAAAGCTGGTTCAACAATATTATCCCAACTATGTTATCCATGAAAAAACGCAACCTGATCCAATTCGCCAAGGCACCCATTCCGGGAAAAGTAAAAACCCGCTTGATGAGCCAATATAGCGCGGAGCAAGCCGCAGAAATTCACTGTGCGTTGACTGTGCAAACCTTTCAAACGTTACAACAGAGCAATGCGGATCAAGTGGAGCTACATATTGCTGGCGACCTGCAACATCACTTCTTTCGACAGGCACTTTTTGCGCAAGCCGCTCTGAAACCCCAGGTTTCGGGTGATCTGGGAGATAAGATGCGCCAAGCTCTGAATAACAGTCTGGAGCAGTATCAATACTGTTTACTGGTGGGTAGTGATTGCCCTGCGCTCACGACAACGGTCCTGGAGCAGGCTTTTTTAGCTCTTGAAGGTTTAGCTCTTGAAGGTAATGGACAACAGCCTGGAACAGATCTTGTATTGATCCCTGCCGAAGATGGGGGTTATGTATTGATCGGTTGTCGCTGTCCGTTACCTGATAATGTGTTTGAGGGTATTGACTGGGGGGAAAGTACCGTTTTAGCTCAAACGCTTGCCAATCTGAAGCAGCAGCACCTGAGTTATACTCTTCTGCCGACACTATGGGATGTGGATCACCCTGAAGATGTGGTTCGCTGGCAGCAAGAAGGGGGAGCAATAAACCTGTGACGAGCGCTCTGGAAAAGACTGCAGATCATAGCCGAGAAGATCGCTTAAATTGAAGGTAAGGGATGCAGGGGATCAGGAGATCAGGAGATCAGGAGATCAGTGGTACGATCAAGCCAGCCCCATACGTCGCGCTTCTCGCTGGATATAGGAAACAAAACGGTCAATCTCCCGCTGATTACGGCCATCCGGGCTTAAGAAGCGAAAGCCACACTCAGTATTCTGCTTCACTGTATCGTAAACAGCGTGGCGAGCTTCTGCTGCACATAATACTGAAGAATCAAACGCATTTTCCGGTAAGTCGAAAGCTACTTCGTCAAAAACTTCCAACTCCTCAAACTCAGGTTCTACCAGATAGGGAAACAACACCTTACAACCAGAGGATGAGATATCAACGATCTGTCCAATCAGAGGTTTGGGTCGTTCATAAGACACCAGCTTAACATCAACCCGATCAGACATAGCAATGTGAGCCCGAAAAGCATCACGACGTTGCTTATACAGTAACTGCTTAGGCAGAGCGATCTTATAAATCGCTGCGCCGTCATTAGTTCCTGCTGCGATAACACGGTTACCACCAAAAACGACCTGAACACCACGATCGTTGCCCGAGATGACAAACTGCTCTGCATTCATCGCTCTTTTATGGCCACTGCCTGAAAGCTCATCCAACAGGAAATAGCCTTCATTCAGATCGACCTTCAGTACAATACTGGTGAAGATCTGCTGATCATGACCCCGGAAGGTAATCGACAGAGGGGAACGATGTTTTTGTAAGGAACGCAGGATCGCAAAGATACTCGCCTGACGAGTGATCACATGCTTACGATCATCCAGAGAAGAAGCTGCTCTTGGGGCCTCAATGCCGGGCATAGATATCAATCCTGCTTTGGGTTGAAGGAGCTAGTGTAGCAAGTGTATTTAAGCTTGTCCCAAAGTTCGGGTTGAAGAAGCAATAGCACGACCTTTGGCATTGTAGGTACGACCAGTACGCGCATCAGGATTGCCCCGTACAACCCCAAGCATAGTATCGACTTGCTGCAGCCCTTTATTGATGATTATTCCATTGGCCTGGTTAAGCTCCTGCACTTCTTCGTGTAGCGTCACCAGTTGCTGCCAACCTTTACTCAAGGCAGCAGAAAAGTTTTCAGGTAAGGAAGCGATTAATTCGTCCATACCGTTATCATCGACAGAAAAACCAGCACCTTCAATCAACAGCCGACGCTGCTCTATGTCGGCTTTGACCTCTTCTAATAGCTGATTTTTTTGCTTGGCAATTGTTTCAATTTTGTCAAGCTCCCGTACTTGCAGAGCCTGTTGCTCATCAAGCATGCACGTTTTAATCTGCTTCATGTGACCGATGCTATCAAGCAGATGTTGTTTAATGCGTAAAGAAAGCTCTGCGCTCACGGGTTACCTCACAGTCCTGACTCAAACTGAATAATATTCTTTGCCAGGGCCTGAGAGTCAACCTGATAACTACCATCTTCAATCGCAGCCTTAATAGCGGCTACTTTTTCCTGGTCGATATCAGGAGCAGACTGAGCTAGATTACTCAGTTTCATCGCTTCTTCGCTAATCTGAACGCTGTCTCCTTTTGTGGCAGGAGCATTACCCGGTTGAGCATCTTTTTTAGCGACCTCATCCTTACTGCCATTAGCAGCGGTATTGCGAATTTTCCCACCCTGAAGACCACCAGATAGGCTGTTAATATCAATAGCCATATGCGCTGACCTCATTCAAAAATTCTTAACTTGCTAAACCTATCGGCGTCTCAGATAAAAACTTTAACAAAAAAGTTATAAATTTCTCTATTTTGCCAGCTTGATCGCATAATGCTTACTGTGTATTAGAGCCAAATTCCAGCGCTCAAAACTACATAGGTACTTCAACCTGACCGGGCCCTGCAACAATGGCTCGTATTATACGATGGGATTGCACATTTCGCACCTGAATCTGTTCCCCAACAGCCCCTTCCTGCAACGCCAGTCCCTTCATTCGTACAACCAAATTGCCCGCAACGGCACGAATCACAACGCTATCACCCTTTCTAACCGCAGCGGAAGCCTTAACCATATTAGTATAAACAATGTTATTTGCCTGTATCGGTCGAGTTGTAGTTGTGCCCGCAACCTGAGCTATATCCCTGAAAAAAGTATAATTTAATGCCGAAGTTTCTACTTCACGCAGAGCAAGCCTTGATGCCGATAGCACAGTATTTCTGGGTACACTGACCTGACTGACGACTACATTTTCAAAAACCCGGATATTTGCAGGAATAAAGATCCCCCAGCGAGGTTGATTGCAGTCCAGACGAATATTCACTTTACCAAACAGATTCTTCTTACCAAGAAAATCGACTTTGATGGGTTGCTGACACTTTGCCAGCTTCAGGCGAGGGTCAACACGCCCCACTGTAACTTCAGTGCGGGTCTTTTCTATATCGGCAAGCTGGGGCTCAAGAAAGTCTATAATCACTTGCTCCAGAGAAGCCTGATTCTCTACAGCCACTTCATTGGCCTGAACAACACTGCTCAGCAATAATACTGCAAAAGCGCTCGCTACATTCAACAACCCTCTTAGAGTCCCAAACCTTGTCAAAATCAGCTCCTTTCTATACCACAAGCCCTATATATTTTTAGCGAACACCGCGTTATGTCAGCAAGCGCTTGTAAAGGTCTCGTAATCTTTTTTAAGAAAATTGTTAGCAGGAGACAAACAAATCCCCTACACAGTTCAATGATACGTTAAATCAATGATATTCTTTACCAGTAAACATTTTCCAATTCAGCAGGCAACTTTATGACAGAACAAGCTGGCCGTTTATCCGAGCGGGCACAATTGGTTGGTGGTAACCGAATGGAACTGCTGCTGTTTCATCTGCGCGGTCGTCAAAGTTACGGTATCAATGTCTTTAAAGTGAAAGAGATTATGCCCTGTCCCCGGCTTACAAACCTGCCGCACCACAGCCCCATTGTGAAAGGGGTTGCAAATATTCGAGGTGAAACTATCTCGATAGTAGACCTTGGACTGGCGATTGGATTGCCTGCGATACAGGAAAGCACTGACAATGTTGTCATCGTAACAGAATACAACCGCATCACTCAGGGCTTTCTTGTGAAAAAGGTTGATCGCATTATCAACCTGAACTGGAAGGAAGTGCATCCACCACCAGCCGGCACAGGCAAAGACAACTACCTGACAGCCGTGACCGAATATCAGGGTGGTATGATCGAAATCATTGATGTGGAAAAGGTGATTTCAGAAGTTCATCCCGTCAACGAAAGAATCAGCAAGGGTGTCATCGCGGATACGGTTAAGCTTATATCTTCCAGCTACCATGTCGTCGTCGTCGATGATTCCTCTGTGGCCCGCAATCAAGTCATCCGTTGCCTGGAAGAAGTCGGCGTGCAAACCACTGGTTTGGAGAACGGCAAACAGGCACTGAACTATCTACAGTCGATTGTGGAGTCTGGCAAAGATATTCGCGATGAAGTACTGATGCTCATCTCAGATATTGAGATGCCCGAGATGGATGGCTATACACTGACCACAGAGATTCGCAGCCACCCTGATCTGAATAAACTGGACATTCTTTTACACACGTCTTTAAGTGGAATTTTTAACGAAGCGATGGTGAAAAAAGTGGGTGCAGATGATTTCCTGGCTAAATATGAAGCTGACGAGTTAGCCCGTAAAGTAGTCAGCAGAATCGAATCTCTACAAACCTTTGAAGAAGTTGAATAGCTTAATTTCTTCGAAATAAACTAATATAAAACAGTATTTCATAGTATTGCCGGGAATGACTTTAGTCTCGCCCCCCTGCTTAAACACAGCAAATACAGGGGTCTTTGAGCAATTTTGTGATAATATGTAAAAAAGTATTTCTGCTTGAGTGAGTTCAAGGAATGTCGACTGTCAGAACCATAGGTACACAAGATTACGATGCATTTAGAAAGTTTCTCCAGGATGCCTGCGGCATTCTACTGGGAGACAACAAGCAGTATCTTGTCACCAGCCGCCTGAACAAAATCATGGCGCAACACGGTATGACCACGCTTGGGGAATTAACCAAAGCGATCACATCACACCCCAGATCCGGCTTGAAAGAAGCGGTAGTGGATGCGATGACCACCAATGAAACCCTATGGTTTAGAGATATCCACCCGTTTAATATTCTGCAGAACCAGCTGCTACCTGAATTGAGTAAATCGTTAGGCGGCCAACAGCTCAAAATCTGGTCAGCCGCCTGCTCTACCGGTCAGGAGCCGTACTCCATCAGTATGGTACTGGACGAATTTAAGCAGAAAAACCCTGGCTCATTCCGAGCCGGTGAACGAATTGTCGCCACTGATATTTCCTCGACGGTACTCAACGCCGCTAAAAGCGGTGAATATGAGATGCTGGCACTGGGCCGAGGCTTGTCTCAGGATCGCCTGACCAAGTTCTTTCAACAGACAGGAGACGGACGCTGGGCGGTCAAGGCCCCGATTAAGCAGCGCGTCGACTTTAAGCCGATGAATCTGCTCCATAGCTATTCCATGCTGGGCAAATTCGATATTGTCTTTTGCCGCAATGTGCTGATCTATTTTTCAGCGGATCTGAAAAAGGATATCCTGACTCGAATCCATGGCACCCTCAAGCCAGGTGGTTATCTGTTTTTAGGTGCTTCAGAAGCATTAAGCAATATGCCAGATCTCTACGAAATGGTTCAGTGTCGCCCAGGAATTATTTATCGCGCCAAGTAATTTCCTTTAACTCTATGATTTAAATAAAAAAGCCCATTTGATGTAAAAAATGGGCTTTTTTAGTTTGCGATAAATCCCGTGAAGTTACAAAAAAATGCTAGGAACTTCTGCGAAAAATCCGCCATAATTAGCTTATCAACTGGTTAATTACGGGGCGAGTTATGGATATACCAACCATTAGCAACGCCTCCAGTTATAGCCGTCTTGTACAGGACTATCGCCAAAAAGAGCGTGGTCTTGACGCCGAACCTGATGATCAACAGCAGGCGGAACTGGAGCGCGAAAAACAGAAAGTTATCTCTGATCTCAGCAAACGGGATGCGGAGGTGCGCGCTCACGAAGAAGCCCACGCCAACGTCGGTGGTGAATACGCTTCGGCTCCCCAATATGACCTCACCGAAGGTCCTGATGGCCGCCAATATGCTACCGGTGGTCATGTTAATATTGATGTCTCGGAAGAAGAAGAACCGGAAGATACCGTTGTAAAAGCGGATATTGTTGAACGTGCCGCCCTTGCTCCTGCCCAGCCTTCACCTCAAGATTTTAAAGTGGCTGGCGAAGCTCGCAGCATGGGCAATGAAGCCCAAGCTGAAATTCAAATAAGAAAAGCTGAAGAAGCCAAAGAAGTACTGGAAAGCGATAGGGCCGAAGAAACTTCAGAGAACTCCGAAACAGGCAACATCAATGCTCCTGCCGCAATAAATAATACCACTGAGAACACCTCAGATAGCAGTGTTGGCAGTTCAGCCATTGGCTCCAGTGCCGCCGCAAATAGCGCAACCCTGGAAAGCAACCGCCCCCAACAGAAACAATTCAGTTTTGGCTTGAGCTTCCCACAACGCTTTACCAGCAATATTTTTCAGCAAGCTAATCCCGCACCGTCACAGGCACAGCAGTTACTGCAACGCTTTGATTCTCTTGGCTTAACTTACCCTCCTGAGCCAATCGGCCAACAAGTATCCATTTCAGCTTAACTCGAAAGCCCAGCCTTAGTGCTGGGCTTTTTGTTTAATTTCCCACATAAAAATCAAAAATTTTTCTTGACCCTGACCGCTCTCTATCATAAGTTTCAAACATACGTTTGAATTAGTTTGTTCAACCCAACCACAAACTACGGATTAACAAACTAAACTTCTTCCATAAAGCTGAAATAAAAGTCATTGATCAACAGCCCAACGCTTCGGCCATTGATCCGCTAACCACCCGAACTTTTATTTCGATACGAACAAGAACAGAAAAGCCGAGGTCGTTATGCCAACTTATAAAGCTCCTTTACGTGATATCCGCTTTGTGATGGATGAGATTCTGGATTTCCCAGCCCACTACGCACAGCTGCCTAACGGTGAAGAGGCCTCGCCTGAGATTATTGGGGCGATCCTGGAAGAAGGTGCCAAATTTGCAGAAGAGGTACTGACCCCGCTGAACCAAAGCGGCGATACCGAGGGCTGTCAGTACAACGATGGTGAAGTCACCACGCCTAAAGGCTTTAAAGAAGCTTACAAGCAGTTTGTAGAGGGCGGCTGGCCTTCCATGACTCAGGACCCGAACTACGGCGGTCAGGGTCTGCCTCAGTCTCTGGGCATGGTACTGAATGAAATGATCTGTTCATCCAACCTGTCCTGGGGCATGTACCCTGGCCTGTCTCACGGCGCGATGGATGCTCTGCAGCACCACGGCACCGAAGAGCAGAAGCAAACCTATCTGAGCAAAATGATCGAAGGTAGCTGGACTGGCACCATGTGTCTGACCGAGCCTCACTGTGGTACTGATCTGGGTCTGATCCGCACCAAAGCTGAGCCGCAGGCGGATGGCAGCTTCTCTATCAGCGGCACCAAAATATTTATCTCCGCCGGTGAGCACGATATGTCCGATAACATCGTGCATCTGGTACTGGCGAAACTGCCTGATGCACCGGAAGGTTCCAAAGGGATCTCTCTGTTTATCGTGCCTAAGTTCACCCCGGATGCGAACGGTGAGCCTGGTGAGCGTAATGGCGTTCAGTGCGGTTCTATCGAGCATAAAATGGGCATCCACGGTAACAGCACCTGTGTGATGAACTTTGACGATGCGAAAGGTTATATCATCGGTGAACCGAACAAGGGCCTGTCCTATATGTTCGTGATGATGAATGCGGCGCGTATCGGTGTGGGTATTCAGGGTCTGGGCCTGACCGAGGTGGCTTACCAGAACTCCCTGGCTTACGCCCGTGACCGTCTGCAGATGCGCTCTCTGAACGGACCACAAGCGCCGGAAAAACCAGCTGATCCTATCATCGTACACCCGGATGTACGCCGTATGCTGCTGACCCAGAAAGCTTTTGCTGAAGGTGGTCGCGCACTGATCTACTACACCGCACAACTGATCGATCAGGTGTCTGCCGGTGGTGAAGATGCAAAAGATGCCGATGACCTGCTGGGTCTACTAACCCCTATCGTAAAAGCCTTCCTGACCGAAGCGGGCTTCGAGTCTACCAACCAAGGCCTGCAGTGTTTTGGTGGCCACGGCTTTATCCACGAGTGGGGCATGGAGCAGTTTGTGCGTGATAGCCGTATCACCCTGCTGTATGAAGGTACTACCGGTATTCAGGCACTGGATCTGCTGGGTCGTAAGATCCTGATGAACCAAGGTGAAAGCCTGCGCAAGTTCACTAAGCAAGTACACAAGTTCTGTCAGGCTGAAGAAGGCAACGAAGAGCTGACTGCACTGATCGCACCTCTGGCTAAGGCCAATAAAGAGTGGGGTGATATCACCATGCAGATCGGTATGAAAGCGATGCAGAACCGCGACGAAGTGGGTGCTGCCTCTGTGGATTACCTGATGTACTCCGGTTACGTGACTCTGGGTTACTTCTGGGCGAAAGCCGCAAAAGTCGCGCAGGATGCACTGGCAGCAGGCACTACTGAAGAAGCCTTCTACAAAGGCAAACTGGCCACGGCTCAGTTCTACTTCAGCAAGCTGTTCCCACGCACTCAAGCCCTGGCCGCAACTATCGCACAGGGTGGCGACAGCCTGATGGCGATGGATGACGAGCAGTTTGGTGCAGGTTTTGAGATCTAAACCGACCATCAATCTTTAAACGTAGCACGCGATCACAAGCGCTATCTACATCCGAGATTTCAGCAGGCCAGGGAAGGCCTGCTTTTCTCTCTTCTGTTTGGCTATCTTCGCCATACCACCAACCGCAACGGCTCAATTCCACCCTGAAAAATGAGATAGCTCCAAGTGACTTGCCGGTCGGCATTAGACTATTTGCTGCAACGCAAAACATTGACACCGCCGTAGGCCGCTTCACAGCTCAACTTACCCGCAATCGCCCATAAAACCTGAACTCATGGGTCACACATCCTGCTGGCTCCACCTTGGGGCATTCAGTAATATGACCAGAAATTAAAATCTGGTCGCAGCCTGAAACTTATCAGTCCGCATTAAAAGCGCCTAATCAACCCTCACAGAGTCAATCCTGTCAGATCGGTATGATTACGCTGTTTTGATCGTTCAGGCGTCAAAATTCCTGGGGGAAATATCTCAATGGCTAAGTATAAAGCTCCTCTGCGCGATATGCGCTTTGTTCTGAATGAAGTGTTTGAAGCGGAAAAAGTCTGGTCCGCAATGCCGGCCACCGAAGAGGTGACACCGGATCTGGTGGACGCCATTCTGGAAGAGGGCGCCAAGGTTACAGAAAACGAACTGTTCCCACTGAACCGTACCGGTGATGAGGAAGGTTGCCAGTTTAAAGATTCCGAAGTAACCACACCGGAAGGCTTTAAAGCGGCTTACGACCTAATGGCTGAAAGCGGCTGGATGGGTCTGGGCGGTAATCCGGAATTTGGCGGTCAGGGCATGCCAAAAATGCTGACTGTGCTGTTTGAAGAGATGCTGTACGCTGCCAATGCCTCTTTTGCGCTGTACCCGGCACTGAACAGTGGCGCGGCACTGTGCCTGGACAATCACGCTGACGAAGCGATGAAAGAGCAACTGCTGCCTGCCATGTATGAAGGCCGCTGGTTAGGCACTATGTGTCTGACCGAGCCGCACTCAGGTACCGATCTGGGCCTGATCCGCACAAAAGCAGAACCAAACGATGATGGCTCTTACAAGATCACAGGTACTAAGATCTTTATCACCGGCGGTGAACACGATCTGTGTGACAACATCATCCACCTGGTACTGGCGAAACTGCCGGATGCACCAGCAGGCTCCCGTGGTATCTCCCTGTTTATGGTACCTAAGTTCCTGATCAACGAAGATGGTTCTCTGGGCGAGCGTAACCCGGCCTTCTGTGGTTCCATCGAACACAAGATGGGCATCAAGGGTTCTGCTACCTGCGTAATGAACTTTGATGGCGCTCAGGGCTGGATGATTGGCGAGCCTAACAAAGGCCTGGCCTGCATGTTCACCATGATGAACTACGAGCGTCTGTCTATCGGCATTCAGGGTCTTGGCCTGGGTGAAGTAGCGTATCAGAGCGCGATGGACTTCGCACAGGAGCGTACTCAAAGCCGCTCCCCAACCGGTGCCAAATACCCGGAAAAATCTGCTGACAACATCATGGTGCACCCGGATGTACGTCGTATGGCATTGAATGTACGCGCTTATAACGAAGCCGGTCGCGCCTTTGCCTCTTACGTCGGCATGCAGCTGGATATTTCTAAGTTCCATCAGGATGAAGACACCCGCAAAAAAGCCGGGGATCTGGTCGCCCTGCTGACACCGGTAGCCAAAGCCTATCTGACCGATCGCGGCCTGGATTGCACTATCACTGCTCAGCAGATCTACGGTGGTCAGGGCTATATCCGCGAGTGGGGTGCCGAGCAGTATGTGCGTGATGCCCGTATCGCCCAGATCTACGAAGGCACCAACGGTATTCAGGCACTGGACCTGATGGGGCGTAAAGTCGTCGCCAATAAAGGCGAATACGTCAAACTGTTTGAGGCCGATATCCGTGAGTTTATGGCGCAAAATGCCGATAACACTGCGGTACAGCCTTATCTGGAAAAACTGGGAGCCGCACTGGAAACTCTGGTACAGGTCACTGATAACGTCCGTGCCCGCGCACAGAGCAACCCGGAAGAGATCGGTGCCGCTTCTGTTGATTACCTGAACCTGTTTGGCCTGGTGACTTACGCTTACATGTGGACTCGCATGGCAGCCGTTGCAGCACCAAAAGCGACAGATGATACCAGTGGCTTCTACGACAGTAAGGTCAAAGTAGCCAATTACTTCTTCGCCCGTGAACTGCCAAAAGCCGCTGCGCTGGCAGCCCAGGTGAATGCCGGTGCTGAGACACTAATGGCGATGGATGAGAACCTGTTTTACGGTGAATAATCGCTCTGCACTGCTGTGAGCATTTCAATGTTCACAGCAGGAAGAATCTGACTGAAAACATAAACTGTCCTGGCGCGAATCACGCTTGGTTGCCGATAGGCCAGCCTACCCAGGAGGTCAAACAGTTACTTCACTCGCTAAGAGTTTGCCGATTGAGGTGATAAACCGAAATCGGCTTTTTTGTGCCTGAAATTAAAGCCAGTGCACAGCCCACCTCTATACCCGATCAATACAAATATCATCAGTAAAATCAATAGCGCCTGACATCAAGCAAAATATAGAAAGAGAAGCATAGAAAAGAAGATATCGAAGAGAAAAATAAACAGATAAAACAGGAAATCAAAGATACAGGAAGGGTAACTATCAGAAATACAGATTTAAAATAATGGGATAAAAACTGATGGTGCGGAAGGAGAGACTCGAACTCTCACACCTTACGGCACCAGAACCTAAATCTGGCGTGTCTACCAATTTCACCACTTCCGCATAATGTGCTGCCCTTATGTTAAACAACCCGGTGAAGGTTTTATCTGTTTAACGGCAGTTTTGACTGTGCTGCATCATCTTCCCATTTTCAAACAGAGTTTCTAACAACTGTCTGACTCTCACCTGAGCAAGGCTTTGCGAGAAGATGGTGCGGAAGGAGAGACTCGAACTCTCACACCTTACGGCACCAGAACCTAAATCTGGCGTGTCTACCAATTTCACCACTTCCGCAGCACGGGGGCGTATTTTATAGCATTTTTTCTGCACGTCAAGAGGGATCAATAAACTCCAAGTAAAAACTATAATAAGCACTCACACAAAGGCTTCTCTATAGCATAATACTTCACTCTTCAACTGTTGGACGAAGACTGTTGAAGCACTTTTATGTCAGCGTGCCCCTTACAATAAACCGAGTCATCGACACAACCCGGTTTATTATAGTCCTTTAATTTCTGACTTAAATAATCAAAAGTCAGCCCTTAGACCACCTTTAACGCCCTTGCTGGCAAACGCCACCGCATCATGGGCGTGCAGGCTTTCCAAGTGCTCAACCTTCAGACAGAAATCCTGATAGATCTCCTGATTTAACAGCCCCTGACGAATCCGGCGTGCGGCATCTTCACAGAACATCAGGTTCTGACCGTTTAAGCGGGCAAACTCCTGCTCATCCTGACGCTTCACTGCGGTCTGTACCGGCGTCTGTAACGCACCTTCAATCTGATCAATCAGTTCAGTCACTGGCAGTGTTTGCAGTTGTGCATCAAGACGTACCGTCACCGTAGCCAGAGAACGCTGGCTACGAGGTGTTGCAATCGAACCTTGCTTGGATAACAACCATTCAGACAGCTCCGATTTACTCACTTGCTCCTGCCCAGCAAAGGCGTCCTGCATCGCCTGCTCCAGTAGCTGACGCGACAGGGAAGCAGAACAAGGACAAGTACTGGAATACGCCACGGTTACTGTTAACTCGATCTCAGTGGCTGCCGATTCGCCTGTTTCAGGCTGAGCCGTCTTTTGCTTCACCTTCAACGTGATCGGATAAGCTTTCCAGCCCGAGCTATCACTTTTCAGTGCTGAGCGCTGCAGATAGAGATCAAAATTAAAACGAATACCGCTTTGCTCGCTTAAACCTTCATGGCTGATCAGCTGCTGCTGTAGCAAAGTTTGTAACGCTTGTGGCTGCAATGCCTGCTGCTGGCAAAACTCCTCCAACAACAAGTACAGGCGTGACATATGAATGCCTTTAGTTTCCGGTTGATCCAGACTGACATAAGTTTGTGCCTGACCCTGGCACAACTTCTCACCCTGAAGCGAATCCTGTATACGCAGCGGTAAGGCAATACCTGCCATGCCTACCCAATCCAGCGCACCTGTAACCTGTGGCCGCTCCGTTGCAGCCACATCCGGCATCACTTTAGGCTCAGATGCAGTTTTCTGAGTCTCAACCGGAGATAAAATAGAGTTCATTAAGGTTTTCCGTATATTAATCGATCACCTGGCAGTAACAGGTGATAGGCTTACATCACATCCATACTTAAAAACAAACGCGGCGCTTGTGGTGTACAAGCCGGGGATCGATGCACCAGACCTTGTCCTTCCTGTTCCGGCCAGGTATCTCCCTTCATTATTATTACGTCACCAGCCCTCATTTGGTTTGGTATTGTTTCTGCAGGGTATAAACCAGACTCATGATCATCCAGACCATTACTACCCCGACCTAATTTGCTGCGATCCACCACCTCATTAGGCAGCCACTGTGTCGCACTACCGGCATAGGTACACACCATACGTGCACCAATACGATCCACATGGAAACGCGGACACATCGCTTCTTTTAGTAGTGACAGGCGCACACCCACTTCTTCCAGACCAAACAGACAGGCAAACATATCGGCCAGATAAACCACATCCTTGATAAAGTCGTTTCTATTAGGATGATCCGGCAAGTCCTGCATCAGGTGTTCGGTTAACGTTTCAGGAGAAGCCACTAAACGCAGCGGTAACAAACGCCCTCGCTCCAGCAACCAGTTCACATAAGCCAGGCTATTAGCATCCAGATCACGCTGCCAGCAGGTGAGACGCACTTCAGCGTCATAAATATTGGCCAATACCAGAGGATCATTATCCAGCTGATAGGCCTCTTGTTTTGGCCTATGACGCAAAGTAAAGCAGTGCTGACTCAGATCACCTGCCAACTGGCGGGTGATCGATGAGTTTGTAGCTGAGCAAAAAGGGGCCTGTTGCGCCTCAGGTTTTATTATGTTGTTTAAAGCAGTCACGGTGTTATACCTCAATACAGAGACGTTACAACATAACAAAATATTGCTTTTCCACCAATACCAGGATCACCAGAACCGCCAACTTATACCATTCCCCGATAAGTTTCTTGATATCAGAGTAGGTTGGATAAGCGAAGCGCCATCCGACACGGACTCCGATACCGGATGATTGTCGGAAGGCGCCTTGTGGCTTTTCCGACCCACAACAACTTATCTGGTTTGGTATAAATAGCGGGCCTACTACTTTTGCTGTCAGGTTAGTACTGCTTGATCACCTCTTAACAGTACCCAGTCAGCTTAAGCCTGCTCTTCGCTGCCTTGCTCTTCTCCCAATAGATACTTCACCGCACCTTCCGGGAAATGATCTGCGGCCTGCTCCCAACTGGAACCTTCAATATTCGGAATCTCGGCCAACAGAGGCGCTGGGATCATCTGATGCAGTGTCGCCAGATTCTCTTTATAGCGATTCATATCAGGGTCAATCTGATTGGCGACCCAACCGGCCAGCTCCAAACCATCACGCTTGATCGCTTCCGCAGTCAGCAACGCATGGCTGATACAACCCAGCTTCATACCGACCACCAGAATTACCGGCTGTTTCAGGCTAATCGCCAGATCGGCCAGAGTTTCTCTTGGGCCCAGCGGCACACGCCAGCCACCGGCACCCTCGATCAACAGCAAGTCGCCTTTTGCCATCATCATGCCACGGGCAAAACCGTTTAAACGGGATACCGACAGCTGCATGCCTTTTTCCGCAGCAGCAATATGGGGCGCGATAGGTGGCTCCAGGGCAATAGGATTCACCAGCTCGTAATCCAGCTCTTCATTCATTGCCGCCATCAGAGTCGTAGCATCACTGTTTCTCAGACCTTCATCAGTCTGTTCACAACCCGCAGCCACTGGCTTATGGGCCAGGGTTTTATAGCCCATCTGACCGGCTTTATGCAGCAGGGTGGCACTAACAAAGGTTTTACCGGCGTCGGTATCGGTTCCGGTGACAAAATAGGTTTTCATCGCTTTTCTTTTCATGAAATGTCTTAACTCCGCTCTACTCAGGACGCTTTAACTGCAGTTCCAGCACCTGATAACTCACCGGCAAGCCCTGCTCAACTCTAAAACCCTCGTAAGCCTGTTTCAGCTTGATAATGGCTTTACGCCCGGTGAGATGGTTTTCACCCTGTACGTGGTGTGCGCCGATGCCCTTGATCGAGTCAATGACGCCTCTGAGATCTGGGTAATACAGGGTTTCGGTATAGCTTTCGCTTTGGCTGATCTCTAAGCCTTGACTCTGAATCGCTTCAGCCAGGCTTTCCAGACCGACAAAATTATTCACATGCTCTGCATCATCAACAGTGGCCCAGCTTTGTTTGAGCTCATCCAGAGTGCCGGGCAGTAGCGTGCAGATAAAGGCCTGTCCACCGGATTTCAGGCTGTTATAAATACCGGAAAACAGCCGGTGATAGTCATTACACCATTGAATCGCCAAACTGGAGAAAATCAGATCCAGACTTGCAGGTTCTAACGGCAACGCTTCTGCATCGGCACAGAGCCAATCAATACCCTGACTACCCGGCTGTTGCTGAGCATAAGACAACATACCCGGTGCCAGATCCAGACCATACACCTGAGATGCCTGGCAGTGATCCCTTAACTTACGGGTCCAATAACCGGTACCACAACCGATATCCAGCACTGAATCTGCCTGTGGACAATGAGACAACAGACGACCCGCAATACGTTTCTGCGCTTCCGCCAACTGATCATACTGACCTGCTGCAGAACTGAACGCTTTAGCCACACGGCTTTTATCGATCACCTTGCCGTTTGAAATCTGTTTACTGCTCATCATCTGCCGCCTTAATAATCCTTAGCAGATGTTCCGCCAGAACTTCGCTTTGAGTCAGCATCGGCAAATGACCACAATCACTCAATACCTCAACCTGCCCCGGTAGTTGCTCTGCGACAGCAACCGGCACCAGAGGATCATGCTCTCCCAGTAACCAATGTAAACGCAACAGCTGAGACTGGGCGCTCTCGCTCAGCTCCTGCTCAGTCAGGTTCAGCTCAGTCAGATCCAACTTGGTCAGATCAAGTTCAGCCAGCCACTTCAGACCTGCCGCCAGAGTTGCATTGTCCGCAGGCATCTCTTTACCCACCAAGGCAGTAAAAGCTTTTTTGCAGCCTCTAAGGTCACTTTCACCCTGCATCTGCAGGCCATGAAAGCGCTTCAGGGTCTTTTCCGGGGCTTGATCAAAACCTTGGCGGAACTGCTCTAATACGTCAGCAGACAGCGCTTCAGGCCAATGTTCACGTTGAGCAAAACTGGCATTACTGCCCAGCATAATCAGCTGACCAGTGTGAAATTGAGCGGCTTCGTTCTCTGTGGTTTGATTCTCTATAGCCTGGCTCGCTGCAGTCTGTTTATTCGATGGGCTTTGCTGAGCGACAAGCTCCGCCAACCATAGCACCAGATTACCCCCTAAGGACCAGCCCAACCAATGGGCATCCAGCGGTAGTTTTGGCAGCATAACTTCAGCTAATTCATTAAGATTATCGGCCTCTGCCAACGCTGGCTCATCCCCATAACCGGGCCAGGACAGATTAATAATCTCCAGTTCAGGACAACGGGTATTCAGCACCTCAATCAGCGGCTGCCAGACTGCAGGACTGGCACCCCAGCCATGCAACAACACCAGAGGTTTTAGCTGACCTGACACTTCTGTACCTCTCCCTACAGGCTTGCTGTTTGCGGGAACGTTTTCTTTATCGACTGTTGCTATTGAAGCACTCATAACTCAACTGCCTCTGGCAGACCTCGTTGCTGCACAATCTGTTGCAGAGCCGTTAATAAACGCTCCAGCTGCGACTGAGTATGACTGGCACTGAAGGTGATTCTTAAACGTGCGGTGCCTTTTGGTACGGTTGGTGGACGAATTGCGGTTACCAGAATGCCTTGTGCTTCCAGCGCCTGACTCCAGGCCAAAGTTTCCGCTTCGCTACCAATCAAAATCGGTTGAATCGGCGTCGGTGAATCCATCAGGGTTAAGCCCATCGCCTGAGCTTCGCTTCGGAAATGTTGAATCAGCTGCTGCAGATGTTCACGACGCTCCGGTTCCTGCTGCACAATTTGCAGGCTGGCACGGGTCGCCGCTGCCACGGCCGGTGGAATCGCGGTGGTGTAGATATAAGGACGGGCAAACTGGATCAGGGTTTCGATCAGGGTTTCGCTACCAGCAACAAAGGCACCACTGGTACCAAAGCCCTTGCCTAACGTGCCCATCAGCACCTGCACCTGAGACTGATCAAAACCTTCGGTCAGACCTAAGCCTGTTTCACCCAGACAACCCAGGCCGTGGGCATCATCCACCATCAGCCAGGCATCGTGTTTGGCACAGCACTCAACCAGCTCTGTCATAGGTGCACAATCACCATCCATGCTGAATACACCATCGGTGACCACTAAACGGCGACGGCTCCGGTCTTTACTCCGGTCTTTACTCAGACGTTTATCTAGGCTTTCAACATCGTTATGCAGATAGCGCTGAAAACGCGCGCCGGAGCTTAAACCACCGTCCAATAAAGACGCATGGTTGAGCTTATCCTCAAACACCGCATCCGGCTTATCCACCAGGGCACCGATGCAGCCCAGATTGGCCATATATCCCGTCGAGAACAGCAGGGCACGATCACGCCCGGTAAATGCCGCTAACTCTTCTTCCAGCGCATGGTGTTCCGCACTGTGACCATTGACCAAATGGGACGCACCACTGCCGACACCATAAATGCTCGCTGCCTGCTGGAAACGTTCGATCACTCTGGGATCATTGGCCAGCCCCAAATAGTCATTGCTGCAGAACGCCAACATCGGCTTATCATCAATCAGGGTTTCCGGTTGCTGGGCCGCATTCAAAGTACGGCGGCTACGATACAGGTGATCCTGTTTACGCTGTTCAAGGGCGTCTTGCAGACTGTCAAAGGCAGACATAGTTTCTCGCAGATCCTAGAGGCTGTTTTCAGACCGATGTCATTTCCAATCCGTTATTAGCTATTCCCAATCAGTCGGATACCTGATGATTGTCGGAAGGCGCCTTACGGCTTTTCCAACCTACAATCGTTTATCCTGACGGGTATAAATAAAAACGTGGGGCAGACAGCAAACGACCGGTGAACTCTTAGAGTTGACCGGTCGTTTATCAAACAAAATAGCGTGTACTTACACTACCAGACCGCAAGGTTTACGCTCGCGACCTTCAGTGGAAACCGGCGTGGTGGCATCGTAGAACAGACTACCCACTTCGTTTTCCTGAATCGCCTCTTTCAGCGCGGCTTCATGCACGGAATCATCTACCGGTACTTCACGACGCTCTGGGTGAATACCCAGACGCTGGAACAGTTCACGGTCTTTGTTCGCCTGCGGGTTGGCGGTCGTCAGCAGACGCTCACCGTAGAAGATGGAGTTCGCACCGGCGAAGAAGGTCATCGCCTGCATCTCATCGGTCATCTCCTCACGACCGGCTGACAGACGCACGTGGGATTGCGGCATCATAATGCGTGCAACCGCGATGGCGCGGACAAAGTCCAACGGGTCCAGATCTTCCACCTGATCCAGTGGCGTACCTTCAACCTTAACCAGCATATTGATCGGCACACTCTCAGGGTGTGGATTCAGGTTGGACAGCTGAATCAGCATCTTGGCGCGATCAGATTCCTGCTCACCCATCCCCAGAATACCACCGGAACAGATCTTCATACCGGCATCACGCACGTGAGACAGGGTATCCAGACGATCCTGATAGGTACGGGTGGTAATAATCTGGTCGTAGAACTCAGGTGAAGTGTCCAAATTGTGGTTGTAGTAGTCCAGGCCCGCATCAGACAGTTGTTGTGCCTGATCCTTATCCAGCATACCCAGGGTCATACAGGTTTCCAGACCCATGGCTTTTACGCCTTTGACCATCTCAATAACGGCAGGCAGGGTCTTTTTGTTGGGTGATTTCCAGGCAGCGCCCATACAGAAACGGCTGGCACCGGTTTCTTTCGCGGCTTTCGCCTGCTCCAGAACCTTACGTACTTCCATCAGCTGCTCTTTTTCCAGGCCGGTGTTGTAGTGGCCGGACTGAGGGCAGTACTTACAATCTTCCGGGCAAGCACCGGTTTTAATCGACAGCAGCGTACTGACTTGAACCGCATTAGGATCAAAGTTCTCACGATGGATGGAGTGTGCTTTGAACAGCAGGTCGTTCATTGGCAGATCAAACAGGGCCTGAACCTCTTCCAAAGTCCAGTCGTGACGAGGTGCGCTAGATACGGTCATGGAAATTCCTGTAGCAACTTATCTTATTCTAGGATTGCTCAGCATAATAACCGGGCAAAGCCCAGTGTCAACCAGAAAACTATTTTAAGGTTTACACACCTGATCCGTAGCATAATTGCAACCTCAAGGAAAAAAGGGTTAATATGCAACTCAAAGATATGTTTATAATCATTTTCTTTGTCGAGATAAGCATATATCGCAGAAGGCATTTATCCCAGACGGGATAACAACCTAAGCGATTGATATTCATAGGATGAAATAAGACATGGTCGTCAAAAAACTGTTAAAAAATGGGATAGGCTTATTCCAGCACCGACTGTTATCCGGTCGCTGCCTGGGGTGTCTGGCTCCGGCACAGCAGGATCTGCCTTTATGTGAAGATTGCCAAAAAAGCCTGACCCTGAATCATCACGCCTGCCAGCAATGCGCCATTCCTTTGCCTTTTGGCCTGCCTTTATCGCCGCCATCACCCGCACTTACATCTTCTGTTATGAACCATCCTGATGCCTGGCATAAGGGTCAAGCATTCTCAGAAAACACTTCTTTTATCAGCCCCACGACGATCAACACCTCGACGATTAAAGCCTCTGCGACTTTAACCTGCGCCAGCTGCCAACAGGATCAACCGCCCTATATTAAAACGCTATCGCCCTATCTTTATGCTTACCCACTGGATCGCTTTGTTAATCGCTTTAAACAGGATCGGCAACTGATCTACGGTCGCTTATTGGCTAGATTGATGGCCGATTATCTGGCGCAACACTACCAGACTCAGCCGCACACGCTACCGGATCAGATTATTGCGGTCCCTAGCCATAAAAAGCTCAGCTTTAATCGGGGTTTTAATCCTGCGGCCTTGTTAGCAGACGAAGTTTCCAAGACACTCAAACGACCCTTTAATCCAAAACTCTGTAAAAAAGTGGTCGCCACCAGTCCACAACATACCCTGGACCGTCAGGCCCGACTGAAAAACCTGTCTGGAAGCTTTGCTCTCACCGGTTCTGTGGAGCAACAGACCATCGCCGTGGTCGATGATGTGATGACAACGGGTGCGACAGCAGGTGTAATCGCGCAACTGTTAAGGGATAGTGGCGCACAGGCCGTGTATATCTGGACACTGGCCCGAACGCCTTATCACTCAACAGATGCTAAGAACAAATAGGTTTTTTCTTCTGAAACCAAAATCCTTCCAGGCTAAACAAAATCAACGCCAGCCAGATCAGGCTAAAGGTAATCAGTTTGCTGCTATCCAGCGTTTCACCATATAGGGTAACCGCTAAGGCAAAGGTGATACTGGGGGCCAGATATTGCATAAAGCCGATCATGGTCAGGCTTAAGCGTCTGGCCGATGCGGCAAAAAACAGCAGTGGCAAGCTGGTGACCAGGCCTGCCGCGACCAGCAACAGATCCAGTTTTAAAGTGATATGGCCAAAACCCAGCTCTCCCGCTTGAGCTAACCAGAACAGATAGACCAGTGCTGCCGGTAGCATAATCACCGTCTCAATCAACAGGCCAGAAATAGCATCCACGGGGATCTTTTTCCTAAGCAAACCATAGAAACCAAAACTAAAGGCCAGAACCAGTGCGACCCAGGGCAAGCTGCCATGCAGAATAAGCTGATACGCTACACCTAATCCCGCCAGACTTAATGCCAACCATTGCAGCGGCCTTAGCCGCTCAGACAGAAAAATCATGCCCAGGAAGATACTCACCAGTGGGTTCATAAAATAACCCAGGCTGGTTTCCAGAATACGGTGTTCACCGATGGCCCAGATAAAGGTCAGCCAGTTGATCGAGATAATCCCTGCGGTACAGATCAAACCCAGCAGCAACTTGGGCTGGCGAATAATGGCGATTACAGCCGGTAGCTTACGGCTGAAAATCACCAGAACAGACACAAACACCACAGACCAGAGCACCCGGTGGGTCAGCACCTCAAAAGGTGTGATTCCTTCTAACTGCTTAAAGTAAACCGGCGTCAGCCCCCAAAGACCGTAGGCTGCCAGTGCAAACCACAGGCCTTGTTTAAACTCTGCCTGCTGCGATGCGTTTACGGGTTGAGCTAGGCTTACGGGTTGAGAGAATTGCGACATAGCTAGACTCCCGAAGCTTCAGACTGTGGCGCTGATTGTTGCTGATCACTGCTTTTACTCGTGGCTGATGAGGTAGTACAAGAGTCTGAGCCAGAATCAGAGCCGGTCTTATTAATAGGATAGATCAGGTATTTGTACCAGAACTCATCGCTGCAACGACTTAGCAAACGTGTCGCTAAGGCAACGATGACCAGAGCAAAGACCAGGCGGAACCAGAGCACACCCGAGATATCCGCCCCCATTAGCAGCACCAGCAGGGTATCCTCAATCATGCTGTGGCACAGCGCGAGCAGCAGCATGGCAGAGAAGATATCCTTCGGTTGGATATGACCTGCTCTGGCCTCTTTAATCAGCAGGCCACCGCCAAAAGCCAACCCCAGTGTCACGCCGATAATCGTAATACTGGTCGCCTGAGGACTAATGCCCAATAAACGTAATACCGGTTGTAGCAGCCAGATCATCAGGCGTTCGATATGAATCCAACGCAAAAAACGCAGCAGGGTTAGCAGGGCACTGATCACTACAAAAATCATGACAAAGCTTTCCAGCTGCTGCAGCGCCCATTCCATTAATGAGGGGTTAGTCAGCTCCGGTTGCCACACCAGTTGCACGGGCTCCTGTAACCAGTCTCCCGCTTCATAGAGAGCGAACAGCAGTGCGCCATAGACAAAGGCACCGATAAAGCGAATTAAAAAGGCGACCATCATACGCACACCAGATTGCTGTACGATAGGCACCTCCACGGGTAGGCCATGGGCAATCAGTAGCATACCACTCAGTACGGTCACCTGAGCCACCGTCAAATTGGCTTCCGGGGCTAATTGGAAGAACAGCAGCATACCGGCGTAGATATTGGTCAGCAAGGTCGTGGTAAATACCAGCCCCATGGTCTCCGGCAAGCCCACCCAGGCCATCATGGGCTCTAACAGCTGACTAATAAATGGAATAGCACCCAGCTCTTCCAGAATCTTAACGACAACAATCACAGGGATCATCAGCTTAAACAGGGTATAGCACACCGACCAGATCTCCCGGGCCAGTGAAGGTAACGTGTTTCTTATCAATGAATGCAGTAATGCAGAGGGAGTGGCATTTACCATGGCTCAATTCCAGACTTGTGCGATATCGCTATAAATAACAGGGCAGTAAATCGGTTATTTGGGTTCAAACAGCAGGGACAAGTTTAAACCAGAGCAAAAGCGCAGGATTTCTTTGTATTACTTATTTTATCGAATATATTTCTTATTTATCCTATATAAGAAATTAGATAAGAAAAATAATGATCAAAAGGAAATAAAATTAACATGCCTCTGGATCGTATTGATAAGCATATTTTAAACCAGCTGCAACGGGACAATCGTATCAGCAATCAGGCACTGGCAGAGAAAGTGGGGTTATCGGCTCCGGCGTGTCTGAAGCGGGTACGCAAACTCCGTGAGAGCGGTATCATTATGGCGGATGTGTCGATCGTAAACCCCGAGGCGGTGGGCCATCGGATCAATGTGATTGTGGAAGTAGAGATGGACAGGGATCAGCTGGATATCTATGAGGCTTTTAACCGTAAGATGCTGGCAGCTCCCGAGGTGGCTCAGTGTTACCAGGTGACGGGTGAAGTGGACTTCTTATTGATGGTGCTGGTGCCGGATATGCAGGCTTATGAGGCATTTGCCCGTCGGGAGTTAGCCAGTGATCCCAATTTGAGAAAGTTCCGCTCTTTGATTTCATTGCGACGGGAAAAATTCCAAACTGCCATTGAACTGTAACGTCAATATGCCGCCTCACCGGCTGCGGTTACGATAGCGATCAGAGCGGGAAGGTGAAGCCTGGATTAGTTGATATAGGGCAATAAATGCCGATCTAACCGGCTTTGCTGCTTTCATCTTTCTTAGAGACTGTTTTACATTGAACGGTCCTTATTTTTATAAAGCGCCCTTAGCACCCGCCCCACAGAGGTGACCTGGGCTGACGCAACTTGGCGGAGAGATTCATGTTTTCTATCTATCAACTGTTTGGAGTCAACTCCAAGGAACAGTTTGCCGACCTGATTAGTGCCCGAGAGCATCAGGAGATCATTCGTCAACACAGGGCTGAGCTAATTGCCAGCCGTATCTACCCCTTTGCACTGGTGTTTGCGGTTTTAGTACCGTTGTGGGGGATACTTGATCTGATCTTTTTACCGCAAGAGATCGCCATGCAGTTTATGGTGATGCGTCCGATCTCTGGGGGCGTTTTTCTGGCATTGGCCTTTATCACGAAAAAACTCAAGATCGGCACCAAACGCGCACTTACCTGTCTGGTCTCCATGTTGATGGTACCCACGCTGTTTTACCAGTTCAGTTCACCTTTGATTGAGCAGGTTGAGCTAACCGGTATGGCAGATCTCCTGATTCATCTTTACGGTCTGCTGCCTTATGTCGTTATTGCCTCGCTGGCACTGTTTCCTCTGACCTTAAAAGAGTTCTCCCTACTGTCGCTGGTCTTAGTAGCCCTGGCTTCTATCGGGCTGTATCGTGCCGATGGCTCCGATATCACCATGCTGATGGTGCAGATGTGGCTGTTGCTGGTGATTCTTGGGGTTTCCATGTTCTCCAGTCTGCAACAGGTGCGCTATCTGATCTCCCAGATGGTCAAAGCCAGTTATGATGGTCTGACCAAGCTGCTGACCCGTCGTGCCGGTATGGATATTATGGAATCCCTGTTTCGGGCCACCGGTCTGCAGCAGTCCAATTTCTCCATTCTGTTTCTGGATCTGGATAAATTTAAGAATATCAACGATACCCTGGGCCATGATGCCGGTGATGAGGTCTTGCGCCAGGCCGCTAAAACCTTAGGTAACTGTATCCGTCGTGGTGACGCCGCGATCCGCTGGGGTGGAGAAGAGTTTCTGATTCTGCTGCCACATACTGATGCTGAAGCCGCTAAAAATGTGGTGCGTCGTATTATGGATCAGGGCTTAGCGGTATTGCCGGACGGCACACCTGTGACCGCCAGCATCGGTCTGGCTGAACAGGAAGAGGATCATACCCATTCATGGAAAGCCTTGGTAGATTTTGCTGATCAACGTTTGTACAAGGCCAAGCAAACCGGACGCGCCAAGTGTATCTGCCCGGATGGTAGCGAAGTGCTGTTTGGGGAAGGTAAAAATACTGAACAAGAGAAACCTGAGACAACAACTGCCTGACTAATACCGACAAGATAAGTTATTGCAGGCTGGAAAAGCCGTAAGCGCCTTCCAACAGTCATCTGGTATCGGAGTCAATGTCGGATGGCGCTTCGCTTATCCAGCCTAGTCTAATATCAAGACACTGATAGTTAGTAGTGATTAGTAATGATCAGTTGACCCCATCAGCGCTTACATCACACGCATCAGCCCCAAAAAGTCACCCTGTACTTCCAGTGTCAGGGTGACAACTGTGTCAGAGCGGTTACGCCAGAACCAGCCGTGATTACCATCAAAGGCCGCGACCAGTTCACCCTCTTGGCCTGGCTTATTACGGCCTTTGCCATAACCGTGGTAAGAGATCTCGGCATTATCACCGTGAGTATCAAAGTTCAGCTTGCCGCCCCCTGCAGCCCAACGGTACTGCACCTTGCTGCCTTTGTTCATACCCAGTTTTAGCTCTGCCGCTTGACCTGGAGCCAGTGTCAGCACACGTTTGTCCTGTTTAACAACAGGTTTTGGTTGTATTGACTCAGGTGTGGTTACAGGCGCTGTTTTTGCCATTTCTTGTATCGGTTGAGCAGTGCTCTTTGCAGGCTGTGTTTGTGCAAGAGCTTGGTTGCTTTGTTGAGCGCTCTGCTGAGACAACTGTTGCACTGTTTGTGGGGCCGATTTGGCTTTATCTGCTTCCGATTCTGCCGCCAGGCTGGTTTTAATCTCGCCCATTTCAGCCAGGCCTAAGCCACGACCAATACCCGTCGGGTCGATGGCATATTCTGCCGGTAGGATCACGGTGACCAGTAATACCATCGCAACTACAAAAGCGGCGAGGGTCGAGATTAACAGTTGTTTGCTGGAAGGCAGTTGGTCTTTGTTAGGTACTTCTGAGTTAAACATAATGTAAAACCTTTTAATGCGTTGTGTTGCGTCCGTTTGCTGTCTTCGGTGACAAAAACGGCGCTATACAATCAATGCTTTTGCCACAGATTGAAGCAGCATTTTCTGATGATGCTTTGCTGCTTAAGAGATGGTTTGCGCTTAAACCCTGTCTCTTATCAAGCGACAAGCCCTTATCAAGCGACAAAAAAGCCGACGATCTGATAACCCATCAACATAAAGCCCATACTCATCAGAGCAACATTGGCTAGGAAGGCATGGCGCATAAAGCGGTTATGCCGACGCCAGAAGCACATCAGAATCAGGATAAAGCTCAGCGCCAGTAACTGACCGATCTCAACACCGACATTAAAGGCGATCAGGTTGGCTAGCAGACCATCAGATGAGATCTCAAACTCCTGGATCTTGGTCGCGAGACCAAAACCGTGGAAGAAACCAAAGATCAGTGTCGCCAGCTTGGTATCCGGTTGTTTACCAAACCAACGCTGGAAGGCACCCAGGTTGTCCATCGCCTTGTACACCACCGATAGGCCGATAATGGCATCGATGATGTAAGCGCTGGCTTCAATATTGAAGTACACCCCAAGTAGCAGAGTGCTGGAGTGGCCAATGGCAAACAGGCTGACATAGACCGCCACATGACTCAGGCGATAGAGGAAGAAGATCACCCCAAACAGGAAGAGTAGGTGATCGTAACCGGTGACCATATGTTTGGCACCGAGGTAGATAAAGGGAATCAGCTGTACACCGCTGATTTCTTGAATATAACCCTGATCGCCGACGGCAACACCGTGGGCAAATAGGGTTTCGGAGAACAATAACAGACCGATCAGTGCCAACATATAAACAGGCACTAACCTGGTTTGGGAAAAAGGTAACGTCATAACTTAATCCAAAAATAACAATCGAGTTTGTCCCTCTGAGCTATAGCTGCCGTAAATAGGCGCATTAAGCTGGTATAGCCATCTGACTATAGAGGCAAACACAACAGTGCCTATGGCTGCTAAACCATTACGTCATAGGGCCATTACGCTATAGCGCGATCAGACTGCTATTAAGCAACCATCAAACCACTACGGAGCAGTGCTTAAGCAATAACAGAGGGCGTGAAGCCTCAAAATGCTATTTTGGGAGGACGTTTGGGGGGCTTAGGTCGAAAGAGGATGGCGCTATAGTGATAGCAGACCATTAATACCCAACAGGCCACCAATGCCAGCGCCTGTTGTAGGGTCAGGTAAACGGATTCGTGGCTGTGATCAGCCGGGTTATGGCCATGCAGATGATTCAGTTGTTGTTCCCGAGTATCACCGTCGCTATGAACATGACCGTGATCGTGTGATTCCGTTGTCAGCTGCTGATGTTGCTCCGTCTGGGCCTGCTCAAAGGCCAGAGGATTATGATGATCCACAAATAACTGAGGTAGCATCACCAGCGCAGGCAACAGCAGCACAAGCACCCAGAGGGGTACTGCGTGATTGCGGTTAAACGCTTGTAGATGTATCAGCGGATGTGTCATCAGTGTGAATAATCTCTTATCACGTACAGCTTGGTGGAATCACTATTATCAGGATGTCGAAGTATACCGCTTAACAGAGTGGTGGGTAGTGGAAAAGTTCCTGAAAAAATAAGCTTATTTATCCTGTTATAACATCTTTACCTGATTATAACTTTTTAGCCTGGTTATTACTTCGGTGTCGATATTGTTCTGCGCTAGAATAGCCTCTTTGTTGCTTTTTACGCGCTAAATACCCATTGGAATACCTATGACCCAAGTTGATTTCTATATCCTGCCTGCCACCGAACAGGAAAAGCAGTTATTGTTTGCCTGTCGTTTAACAGAGAAGGCCTGGCAGAGGGGGCATCAGGTTTTTATTCAGGCCAAAGATAAGACTCAGGCGGAACAGATTGATCAGCTGCTATGGCAGTTTCGTCCTGATAGTTTTATCCCCCATCTACTGATTGATGATGACAAAATCGACTCTGTACCTGTGGCGATTGGTTTTGGGGAACAGTGCGGGCAACATCACGATGTGATGATCAACTTATGTGAGCATATCCCGGATCATTTCAGTCGCTTTGAACGGGTCGCTGAGATTGTCTTTCAGCAGCAAACCCTGTTAGCGGCTAAACGTAATGACTGGCGCTTTTATCAACAACGGGGCTATCAGATGAATCGTCACGATATGAGACGCTAATTTCCCTCAACCTGTGGTGCTGCCCGGTTATCACAACCCCGCCAGCCATGTATAATCGACCGATTATTTAGCCTTTTTTCCGCTATCTGCCCAAGCCGATGATGCTATATCGCCTGAACAGGCCCGGTCTCGTTGGCCTCTTTGCAGCTAGCTTATCTAATTAAGTGACGTATTGAGCCTCATGGATAAAACCTATCAACCCGAACAGATTGAACGTACCTGGTATCAAAACTGGGAAGAGAACAAATACTTCCGCCCGTCCGGCGAAGGTGATGCTTATTCCATCGTGATTCCGCCGCCAAACGTCACGGGTAGTCTGCACATGGGTCACGCCTTCCAGCACACCATTATGGATGCGCTGACCCGTTACCGTCGTATGCAGGGCCGTAATGCGCTCTGGGTTGTGGGCACCGACCACGCAGGTATCGCTACTCAGATGGTTGTTGAGCGTAAGCTGGCCGCTGAAACCGGTGAAAGCCGCTACGATCTGGGCCGCGAGTCCTTCGTCGAGAAGATCTGGGAATGGAAAGAAGAGTCCGGCGGCACCATCACCAAACAGATGCGTCGTCTGGGCAACTCTGTGGATTGGGAAAACGAGCGTTTCACCATGGATTCCGGCTTCTACCACGCGGTACAGGAAGTCTTTATCCGTCTGCATGACGAGGGCCTGATCTACCGTGGTAAACGTCTGGTGAACTGGGATCCGAAACTGCACACCGCGATCTCCGATCTGGAAGTTGAGAACAAAGAAGTTAAAGGCAAGATGTGGTACCTGCGTTACCCGCTGGCCGATGGCGTTAAAACCGCTGCTGGTGAAGATCACATCGTGGTCGGTACGACTCGTCCAGAAACCCTGCTGGGCGATACCGGTGTAGCCGTAAACCCGGAAGATGAGCGTTACAAAGACCTGATCGGTAAGTTTGTTGAGCTGCCTTTAGTAGGCCGTCGTATTCCTATCGTAGGCGACGAGCACGCGGATATGGAGAAAGGCACCGGCTGCGTAAAAATCACTCCGGCGCACGACTTCAACGATAACGAAGTGGGCAAGCGCTGCGGTCTGCCGATGGTGAACATCCTGACCCTGAACGCCGACATCCGTGAAGAAGCTCAGACCTTCAACACCGATGGCTCCGTTAACGAAGAGATGGATACCTACATCCCGGAACAATACCGTGGCATGGAGCGCTTTGCCGCCCGTAAAGCGATTGTTGCCGAGATGGAAGAGAAGGGCCTGTTGGTTAAGATCGAAGAAAACGCCATGACCGTACCTTACGGCGACCGTGGTGGCGTGGTGATCGAGCCGATGCTGACGGATCAGTGGTTCTGCGATGCCAAAACACTGGCCAAACCAGCCATCGAAGCCGTTGAAAACGGCGACATCAAGTTTGTGCCTAAGCAGTACGAAAACATGTACTTCTCCTGGATGCGCGACATTCAGGACTGGTGTATCTCCCGTCAGCTGTGGTGGGGTCACCGTATTCCGGCCTTCTACGATAACGAAGGCAATGTTTACGTAGCCGCTTCTGCGGAAGCTGCGCGCGAGAAATACAATCTGGATCTGGAAACCGAGCTGCGTCAGGACGATGACGTACTGGATACCTGGTTCAGCTCCGCCCTGTGGACCTTCGGCACCATGGGCTGGCCGAACGATATCGAGAAGATGAAAACCTTCCACCCGACCGATACCCTGGTGACCGGTTTCGACATCATCTTCTTCTGGGTAGCCCGCATGATCATGATGACCATGCACTTCATCAAAGATGAAGATGGCAAACCACAGGTACCGTTCAAAAACGTCTACGTCACCGGTCTGATCCGTGATGAGAACGGCGATAAGATGTCCAAGTCCAAGGGTAACGTACTGGACCCGCTGGATATGATCGACGGTATCGATCTGGAAACCCTGCTGGAAAAACGCACCGGTAATATGATGCAGCCGCAGCTGGCTGAGAAGATCGGCAAGCGCACCAAGAAAGAGTTCCCGGAAGGCATCACCGCCCACGGTACCGACGCCCTGCGCTTCACACTGGCGGCACTGGCCTCTACCGGCCGTGACGTTAACTGGGATATGAAGCGTCTGGAAGGTTACCGTAACTTCTGTAACAAGATCTGGAACGCCGCCCGTTACGTGCTGACCAACACCGAAGGTCAGGATTGCGGTCAGAATGGTGAAGACGTAATTCTGTCGCTGGCAGACCGCTGGATTATCAGCAGCCTGCAGCGTACCGAAGAGACCGTCATGCGTCAGATGGACGAATACCGTTTCGATCTGGCCTCCCAGACCCTGTACGACTTTATCTGGAACCAGTATTGCGACTGGTATCTGGAGCTGTCCAAACCAGTACTGTGGGACGAGTCAGAAGGTGAAACCGAGGAAGAGAAAGCTCAGCTGGCGGCTCTGAAGCGCGGCACCCGTGGCACTCTGGTTCGCGTTCTGGAAGCGATCATGCGTCTGTCGCACCCAATTATGCCATTTATCACCGAAGAGATCTGGCAGCAGATCAAGGGGCTGGCGGGTAAAGAAGGCGACACCATCATGCTGCAGCCGTATCCGGCTCCTGTCGCTGAGCTAATCGACGAAGCGGCAGAAGCCGACATCGAGTGGCTGAAGTCTGTCATCGTCAGCATCCGTAACATCCGTGGCGAAATGAACATCGCTCCGGGTAAAGAACTGCCGGTTCTGATCCAGAACGGCAGCGACGAAGACTTCCGTCGCCTGCAGAGTAACTATGTTGCCCTGACCAAGCTGGCTAAGCTGGAAGCGATCACCTGGCTGGAAGCAGACGAAGAAGCACCGATGTCCGCCACCAAACTGGTGGGCAAGATGGAAGTGCTGGTACCTATGGCTGGTCTGATCGACAAAGATGCCGAGCTGGGTCGTCTGAAAAAAGAGATGGAAAAACTGCAGAAAGAAGTGGGCCGTCTGGAAGGCAAGCTGGGCAACGAGAAGTTTGTTGCCAGCGCGCCGGAAGAAGTGGTTGCCAAAGAGCGTGAGAAACTGACCGCAGCGAAAGAGTCTCAGGCTAAACTGCAGGAACAATACAAAAAGATTGAAGCATTGTAAGCGTACCTTTGTTGTTGGAAAAGCCCGGTTCGCCGGGCTTTTTTACGGCTGGACAAGCATTTTCTTACACTCTTCAATAGTTATTCAGGGTGATAAAGTATCTGTACACCCAACCAGTATTTACCTACACTAATCGTCCTAAAAAGCTTCGTTTGATAGGTCAGGATAAGGTCAGTTATGGATTACCCAATTCAACACCACATTATCTATGTGCACGGCTTCAATAGTTCTCCGGGTTCTTTTAAGGCACTGCAATTAAAAGCGTTTGTCGAGCAGAACCAGATTAACGCTCAATATCATGCACCTATGCTAAGCCACTGGCCTGAACAGGCGATGGCCAGATTGCAAGAGTTACTGACAACGATCAAAGAGAAGGACCTGGCAGCGGAAAAGATCACCCGTATCCTGCTGGTAGGCAGCTCCCTGGGTGGCTTCTACAGCACTTACCTGATGGCGCGTTATCCAGGTTTAAAAGCTTTTCTGATTAACCCTGCAGTATTTCCACAGGAGCTGTTGCCTGCTTACCTGGGACTCAATACAAACCTTTATACCGGTGAGCAGTACGAACTGACCCAAGATCATATGCAACAACTGCGCAAGCTGCATATGGCAGAACCGGCCTGCTGCCAGAACATTAAAGTTCTGCTCCAGACCAAAGATGAAGTGCTGGATTACCACCGCGCAGAAAACTACTACTGCCAGGCCGATGTCACCGTGATTGAAGGTGGCGATCATGGTTTCCAGAATTTTGAGCAGCACTTTACGACTCTGCTGGATTTTGCCGGTATCGATTATCCCGAACAGCTAACCATGCCGGAAGAAGATGAAGTGCTGAAGCTTAGGGCGCTGGTTTAAGCTTTTGACCGATAGATTTCAGAGAAAGCTTTATATAAAGGGCTTTAACAGAAGTATTCAGATACTTACCGGGCTATGTCCGGTGATAAACGACTTATTTTCAGATCTATTTTTTGCTGCAGCGCTGACACGATTTACAGAATTTCAGGAACATCTATGAGCACAGAGAACAATCAATACAACGCCCAGGCCATTGAGGTTTTAAGTGGTTTGGAGCCGGTGAAAAAGCGTCCGGGTATGTATACCGATACCACGCGACCCAATCACCTGGCTCAGGAGGTGATTGATAACAGTGTGGATGAAGCGCTGGCAGGCCATGCGCGTACTATTCAGGTCACTCTGTATAAAGATGGTTCCCTGTCGGTAGAAGATGATGGCCGGGGTATGCCAACCGATATTCACCCGGAGCATGGTGTCAGTGGTGTCGAGCTGATTCTGACCCGCCTGCATGCGGGTGGTAAATTCTCCAACAGCAACTACCAGTTCTCTGGTGGTTTGCACGGTGTGGGTGTATCTGTGGTTAACGCCCTGTCCACACGCTTGGAAGTGTACGTCAAACGCGGCGGTGAACAGCTGAAGATGGTGTTTGGCGACGGTGATAAGATCTCTGATCTGGAAGTGATCGGTACCGTTGGCAAGCGCAATACAGGGACCAAGGTTCATTTCTGGCCAGATGCCAAGTATTTTGATAGCCCTAAGGTCTCGATCACTAAACTGAAACATAATCTGCGTGCCAAAGCGGTACTGTGTCCCGGCTTGTGTATCCGTTTCCTGGATGAAGCCACGGGTGATGTTACCGAGTGGCAGTATGAAGACGGCCTGACCGATTACCTGAAGCAAGCCTCCGTAGACTGGGAAACCCTGCCTGCAACGCCGTTTATTGGCAGCTTCAGTGCCACCACCGAAGCGGTGGATTGGGCGCTGCACTGGTTACCGGAAGGCGGTGAGTTACTGGCTGAGAGCTATGTCAACCTGATCCCCACCGCTCAGGGTGGTACTCATGTCAATGGTCTGCGTACCGGTCTGCTGGAAGCACTGCGTGAATTCTGTGAATTCCGTAACCTGTTGCCCCGTGGTGTAAAACTATCGCCGGAAGATATCTGGGAACGCTGTAGCTATGTTCTGTCGGTGAAAATGCAGGACCCTCAATTCGCCGGTCAAACCAAAGAACGTTTATCCTCCCGTCAAACCGCCAGTTTTGTTTCCGGCGTGGTGAAAGATGCCTTTAGCCTGTGGTTAAACCAGCATACTGCTGAAGCTGAACAACTGGCGGAACTGGCCATTAGCTTTGCGCAGAAACGCCTGCGCGCCAGTAAAAAGGTCGCCCGCAAGAAGGTGACCTCGGGTCCTGCCCTACCGGGTAAACTTGCGGATTGTTCCGGTCAGGATACGGCTAACTCAGAACTGTTTCTGGTGGAGGGGGACTCAGCGGGTGGCTCAGCCAAGCAGGCTCGGGACCGGGAATATCAGGCGATTCTACCGCTGCGCGGTAAAATTCTGAACACCTGGGAGGTCAGCTCCGACCAGATTCTGGCCTCACAGGAGGTCCATGATATCGCGGTAGCTTTAGGCATTGATCCCGTATCCGAAGACCTCAGCGGACTGCGTTATGGCAAGGTATGCATTCTGGCGGATGCGGACTCTGACGGTCTGCACATTGCAACACTGATCTGTGCACTCTTTATTCGTCACTTCCCGGCTCTGGTCGATAACGGTCATGTTTATGTTGCGATGCCACCACTTTATCGGATCGATATTGGTAAAGAAGTGTATTACGCGCTGGATGATGATGAGAAACAGGGTATTTTGGATCGACTGGAAGCAGAGAACAAACGCGGTAAGATCAACGTACAGCGTTTTAAAGGCTTGGGTGAGATGAATCCGATACAACTGCGTGAAACCACCATGGATCGCAATACCCGACGTCTGGTTCAGCTCACTCGAGAGGAACACGATGGCACCATGGAAGTGATGGATATGTTACTGGCGAAGAAACGCTCCGGTGACCGCAAAGACTGGTTACAGCAATACGGCAATCTGGCCGAAGTGTAAGCACGCCCGAGCAAGTGCAGGCGCATTATCTATCATAGAGCCATCTTTAACAATGAATTAGAAATAGAGGCTGATACCCAATCAGCGCTCTTAGCACCTGACAGAACCAAGAAAGCCCGCACTCAATGCAGGCTTTTCTCTGTCAAGCTGTATGCTGTCACTGATCTTTTGAATTAATGCACAGGACAGTCAGGATGTTCGGCAATAAAGTGTGCCAGTACTTTGCGCAGTACACGCGCATGCGCCAGGTCATTTTTACGTTCTGCCTTTCTGATATCATCCAGAATAATTTTCCGGATCATGGGCTCACCGTTATGGCATAACAGATATTGTCCCAGTGCTGCAGCGATAATCGGATCCTGGTGCTCATGTTCGGCAATCGCAGCAACTTCATCGGCATTTAAGCCACACATATCCAGGCAATCTTGATAGGCTAACATGGCCTTACCCTCCTGAGCTCACAGGCTCTTTTGCTTTACAGTCCGTTGTTGTTATTGTTCGCTTCGTTTTTGCTTTTCCTGTCTATAGCATAGAACAGTTTTAAACAGAGAAAAGACGTATCGGAGCAAAAAGCGATTTGACTCAACGGTCATGCCGATATTGCTTCAGACCTGTAATTACCGTGTCTTATTGGTATGCTTTTGGCGTTTGCAGTGCAAAATTCTGATAAGAAAAGGTCGGTTGTTTAAAACATAAAAGCCCCGCTAAGCGGCTGGCTAACGGGGCATGGATTGTTTGGTATCAATCAATTAGTCGATCACCGCAAATGATCGAAGCTAAATAGGTGGTGGGTAGCGAATAGATAATACCATTCCCGATAAGTTTCTTGATATCTGAGTAGGTTGGATAAGCGAAGCGCCATCCGACATTTGCTCCTGTATCTGATGATTGTCGGAAAGCGCCTTGCGGCTTTTCCGACCTACAACAACTTATCTTGTTGGGTATAACTTGCCGTTTACACTCTATTTCCAGCTGGGATGAACGCGTTCTGTCAGATAGTTGGCCGGTTGCTCAACACCCTGAAGCTTACGACGAATCAGATCCAAACCGGTTCCGGCCACCATGGTTTGGAACAGCTTACGGTGATAAGGCAGATATAAACGCGCAGCATCAATCTGCTCGTGATCACCCCAGGCGATCCAAACGGTGCCTACCGGCTTGTCATCGCTACCACCATCGGGACCAGCAATACCGGATACGGCAATCACATAATCCGCTTCGGCTTTTTCCAAACCGCCTGCAGCCATCTCGCGCACGGTTTGTTCACTGACAGCACCATTTTCAATCAAGGTTGTCTCATTCACGCCAACCATTGCAGTTTTCTGGGCATTGGAATAAGTCACAAACCCTGCCTCAAATACCGCGGAAGAGCCAGGGACTGAGGTGATCATGGATGCGATTAAGCCGCCCGTGCAAGATTCAACGCAGGTAATCTTTTTCTGCTGCTCTGTCAGCAACTTAACCAACGCTTGTGCCTGACTCTCACTGCCGCTGCTGGTGATATTGTCTTGCAGCAGCTGAGTTAACTTATCCACATACTCCTGATGCAGAGCGTTATCCCGCTGGGCACTTTGCACCTTCACTTCCAGTGTGGGTGCTCCGGCGCGGAAACCCAGTTCCAGCTGCTTCGGCCAGTCCGGGATCTGATCAGCAATCAGCTGCTGCAAACGGGATTCACCCAGACCAAACGTGTGGAAGCGGTCCCGCACACAGGCGTTATCGGGATTTACCAGATTTTGCAGTGCCGGAATAATGGTTTGCTGCAGCATTACCTTTAGTTCACTGGGTACACCTGGGGTACAAACCACTAAACAATCGTTCAACGGCATCTGAAAGCCCACTGCTGTGCCTCTGGGGTTAGGCACAACCTCGCAGCCTTCAGGCAGGATAGTTTGCTTGAGATTAGCTGCATTGAGCTGAGCGTTACGCTGCTCACACCATTGCGTCAGATGAGCCAAAGCTTCAGCATTTTCCACCAGTTCGGTGCCTGTAGCTAAAGCCAGTGCCTGAGAGGTCATATCATCCGTGGTTGGGCCTAAACCACCATTCACAATTAACAGGTCAGCACTTTGGCTGATGTATTGGATCTCACCCACCAGCTGCTGCAAATTATCACCCACGGTCACCCGGCGCGTCACCGTGATACCCAGAGGCTGCAGCTGATCGGCAATCATAGCGGAGTTCGAATCGATGATGTCGCCGCTCATCAGTTCATTACCGGTCATCAATAGCTGAATATTCATATTCTTTTCCTTTGGCTTATTTAGGCTCTGTGTCACTCTTTTCTATGCCGCTCTTGTCTATGCAGTGACGACGCGGTTACGCCCTTGGTGTTTGGCAGAATACAGCGCCATATCGGCATTTTTCAGACTGCGCATATAGTCTGGGTGGCCATTAAACTGGGCGACGCCAAAGGACATGGAGACATTGACTGAGCGCTGACTTTCCAACTCAACCACCAGTTTTTCTACCTTCTCTCGAATCTGCTCCGCGACTTCTACCGCTTGCTCAACACTGGATTCCGGCAGGACCAGCAAAAACTCTTCACCACCGTAACGGAAGCTGTAGTCGCTGACACGCACCGAGTGACGCACGGTTTTGGCGACCTGTTCCAGTACCAAGTCACCGGCAGTATGACCGTAGATATCATTGATACGCTTAAAGTGGTCGATATCACACATAATCAGGGCATAGGCATTACCGGTCGCCAGTGCCATCTGGGTTTCTTTTTGCAGTACCGGGGCCATATGCTTGCGTTCGATCAAGCGGGTGAGCGAATCCTCTTTTGATGAATTCGCCAGCAGGGAGTTAGCCAGTTCTGACAGTAACCAGCCAATTTCGTTGGTGGCTTTGCTCATCTGACTACAGATCTCTTTCTGACGCAGTACAGGGTCACTTTCACTATGACTCAGGTGACGAATGTCGGAAGAGAGCATCTCCATGCGTTTTTTTATCTTGTCCGAGATATCGGCCTTAGGGGTGATCAGATCCATCTTATGATTCACCCATAAACCAAATTCGGAACGTTGCAACGAATCATCTGGCAGCTCTTTGCCTGACATCACCTGAAAGATATTATCACTCAACCAGTTAAACAGGTCGGAGCGGATGCGTTCTATCTCCAGGGCGATATCCTGACCGGATAGATTCAGACGTAGGGACATGGCGTTACGTTCATTTTCCACCATATCGTGCATATAGGCCTGGTTGATCATGCTCAGGCTGGATTCCAGGATACTGTTCACCAGACGGATCGCTTCCGCCAGATGTTCCCGGTCCATATCGGATTCCACCAGAATCTCAAAACAGCCGTTTTTCACCATCAGCATGGCGTTATCGACGATCGGCATAGGGACATCAATACGGGCATGGACCTGGCCGATCTGCAGCTGGCGCTCCACCAGTTGCTCCATCTCATGGCGCTCTTTAGGCGACAAAATCTCTTCCAGCCATTGTTGCAGACTGCCCTTTAAGCGAGTCTCGACCTGTTCGCTGTCCAGAAACTGACGCGCGGCATTATCTTCCAGCAGCTCTTTATAGAACACCTGAACCACATCCATATAGCGGGGCTGAATCACCGCACTGATCTCAGCCAGAATGCGGTTATTCTCTGGGGTATAGAGGTTGGTCAGGTAAAATTTTTCCAGCCCGTTCATAGGTCGCGTCAGCCTTCTCTGAGATATGTTTACATATTGTAACGTGATTGATTGCTGCTTGTATAAATGTATCTCCCCTCTAATTACAGGAGCAAAAGTAAAATTAAAAGCGGTGATCGTCTAATTCAACATATTCCAGAACTCAGGCGGACACGGTAGAATTCAGGTCTTTAACCGAAAGAAATGGGACGATGTAATGGGCAGAGCCTTTCAGAACCGTAAAGAATCCATGGCGAAGACGGCCGCCGCAAAAACCAAGGTGTACAGTAAGTACGGCCGCGAAATCTATGTGTGTGCAAAATCTGGCGGTATTGACCCGGATGGCAACCTGGCGCTACGCAGCTTGATTGATCGCGCGAAAAAAGATCAGGTACCATCTCACGTCATCGATAAAGCTATTGAAAAGGCAAAAGGTGGTGGTGGTGAGGATTTCTCTCCAGCCCGTTACGAAGGTTTTGGCCCTGGTGGCTGTGCGGTAATCGTTGACTGTCTGACCGACAACCCGAACCGCACCATTGGTGACGTACGTACCTGTTTCAACAAAGCAAAAGCTAAGCTGGGTACTGCTGGCACTGTAAGCCACATGTTCGATCACAGTGCAATCTTTGTCTTTGATGGCGATGATGAGGAAGCGGTACTGGAAGCCCTGATGATGGCTGACGTAGACGTGACCGATATTGAGTGCGAAAACGGCAAAGTCACGGTATTTGCACCACATACCGAATATTTCAAAGCCAAAACAGCACTGACTGAAAGCTTTGAAGGTATCGATCTGGACGTGGATGAGATTCAGTTTGTACCGCACAACACCACGCCGATCTCTGAGGAAGATGCGGAAACCATGGAAAAATTCCTGGAGCTGCTGAACTTCCTGGATGACGTACAAAACGTTTATCACAACGCTGAGTACTAATGGTTCGTTGACCCGATAACAGGTCGGGAAGCCTATAATACCAAACTAGGTAGGTTGTTGTAGGTTGGAAAAGCCGCAAGGCGCCTTCCGACAATTATCCGGTATCGGAGTCAGTGTCGGATGGCGCTTCGCTTATCCAACCTACTCTGATATCAAGAAACTTATTGGGAATGGTATATAAAAACAGTCGGTGGCTTGATAAAAGTACCGGCTGTTTTTTTATTGCAGATACTTTATCTCAAGCATCAGCGTTATACCAAACCAGATAAGTTGTAGGTCGGAGAAGCCGCAAGGCGCCTTCCGACAATTATCCGCTATCGGAGTCAGTGTCGGATGGCGCTTCGCTTATCCAACCTACTCTGATATCAAGAAACTTATCGGGAATGGTATTAGTTATTTCTTCGCGACGGCCATACCTTCATAACGTTGTTTAGCCTGTACCACCTTTTCGATATAGCGACGGGATTCTGCACTTGGGTGATTTTTATTCAGTTTCAGGTACACCTGCTGAGGTGTCAGGCTGTTAATCACAGTCACCGCATGTTTGCGATCCCGGGAGAAGGTTCTTAACACGTTACCCGCTCCGCCATTGTAAGCGGAGATAATACAGTACTCACGGGAGATAGGGTTGGTCACACCTTTTAGATAGATATCATCCAGAATACTCAGGTAAGCTGCCCCGGTATCGATATTATTGGCAGGGTTAAACAGGTAACTGCGACTGGGTTGACCACTCTTTTTCTTGATGCGCTGAAAGACATCCTTACCGGCGGTACTCGGCACGACCTGCATCAGGCCATAGGCCGGAATATGGCTGGTCGCATAAGGATTAAAGTGGCTCTCTGTTTCCATAATGCTGTAGATCAGAGCTTCGGAAACCTGATATTTCTGGGCAGATTGGCGCACCAAAGATTCATATTTTTGCCCCCGGACCTGCTGATGATTGGCTTCCATTGGGATCTGTACCCGATAGATGGTACGACTGCCGGATGAAATTCGCTCTAACTTATTCTCTACCAGCCAGGTAGCGTAGCGGTTAGCGCGCCATTCCCATTGTACAAACTTGCCCTCGTGATCTTTTACCTGACCTTGCAGCACAGAAGGGCCTTGAAAGGTAACCCCCTGATCGGAAAATATTTCAGGGTCTCGGTTCTCGTCGGGGGTAAGCAGAGTGGTGACAATCGCGTCATGCAGCCGCTGCTTATGGTCTCTGGATATCGCTGTTTCTACAATAATATTGCCCTTGGCAAAGTCCACCTCGCCCCGGCTTTCATAGCCCTTACCGTACTTCACGTATTTATCCGATGAGGGTTCCAGTACGTTATCATCCCCCCATATGATGCTGGCCTTTTTCTTTAGCTGGATCACTTTTTGTTCATAACGGCGATAGGCTTGCTCCAGCTCTGCCTGTACCTCTTTATATTCTTCGTACTCTTTCGCCAGCGCCGGGAAGCGGGAGATCCAGTCCGAGGCTTTTTGTTCAACGGCAGTACTATTCACCTTCACAACAGCTTGTTCTACAGGAGTGGGGCGTGTGTTGTTCTGTGTCGCAACTAACGGTTGAGTAGAACTTGCGGCTGGCTCTGATCCGAGTGGTGGGGCATCACCCAGCACTATCGTTGGCAGTTCTTCTGCCACAATTAAACCCTCAGGTTTTGATAGTGCCTGGGCGTTGACCGGAGAGGGTTTAAACACTGCGGTTACCTTTGGCGGCTCCACCTTGCTGACAGAAGGCATACCCGCATCTCCCCCTATAGGCTGACGGCTGGAAGCGATAAAGCCTCCGGGCGGCGGTAAAGGCGTCAGACTTTTAGGTGGATCAACCCGTTTGGTACTGGTGTGTGGATAACTGCTTGTGCCTCCTGTTACAACACAGCCGCTAAGAGCCAGCACAGAGATTAAAGCAGACAGTTTTTTCAGTCGTAGCGGTGCGTGCATAGAAGTCATCATACGTCAGGATCTACTGCCAAGGGTTCATATCAATCAGTCAAACATGCTGACAAAAAACAGCGCCGGGACTCCCTGATCAAGGGCAGAGGAAAACAGCATTGCTTTGTTGTTAGTGGCCATAATGATTAAGGCTTGCTCTGTAGTAGTGCAAACCCATGCCAACTCAGCCTGTTACCTGTTATAAGAGTTCTAATAAAACCCTAATGTTAACGGCGGTTCCACTAATTTTTGTTGCTGTTGTTGTAGTCCTGTCAGGTGCTCCTGCCACCAGTTGGCGTTGCCGAACTGAGGGAATGCCTGAATAAATGCGGGGTCCAGACGGCGCTGTGCCAACCAACCACTGTAGTAGATCATACGCAGTGCCCGCAGTGGCTCAACCAATACCAATTCATTGGTTGGGAAGGTGCGGTATTCCTCATAGCCCTCTGCGACTTCATTCAACCACTGTTTCTGCTGTAATGGGTCACCGCTAAGCAGCATCCAGATATCCTGCATGGCTGGAGCCATTCGGCAATCATCAAAATCGAGCATAATCAGTTCACCATCGCGCCAGAGAATATTACCGCCATGACAGTCACCCTGCACACGGATAGCTTGAGTATCAAAGCTTTTCAGCTGGTGATCAATCTGTTCCAGTAGCTGATCGGTCAGCTGCTGATAACGACCTTCAACGCCCTCAAGCAAGCCACTGTTCAATACATGTTGTTGAGCCGCTCTACCGTATTCCCTCATAGTGAGGTGCGGCCTATGCTGGAAGCTTTTCTGCTCACCGATGCTGTGCAAGCGCCCCAGAAACCGACCCAGCTCAAACAGATGCTCTTCGTTATCCAGCTCGGGAGCATGGCCTCCCCGACGGGTAAAAAGTGCCATACGGAAATGACCAAACTGGAACAGGGTTTGACCGTCTCTCTGCTCAGGTGCAACCACTGCCATACCTTGCTCTGCCAGCTCCAGACAAAAATCGTGCTCTTCCTGGATCTGAGCATCGCTCCAGCGCTCTGGGCGATAGAACTTTACGATCAATGGTGCGCTGTCTTCAATACCAACCTGAAACACCCGATTTTCGTAACTGTTCAGTGCCATTACCCGGCCATCGCAGTAAAACCCCAGATGTTCCACGGCATCCATCACCCGATTCGGGTCCAGTTGGTAATAGGGCTGCGATTCAATGTCAAATGTATTTTGTTCGTTCATGAGATAACCGGAGACTGTGCCGTAAACCTGAGAAGGCCGACCAGATGTATTTTGATATTCGAAAAGACGGAGAGTTTATCGCGCCCCATGAGATGCCATACTATTACATTACAACCCGTATCACACTATGCCAACCCGTATCACACTATGTCAGCCCGTATCACACTATGCCAACCCGTATCACACTATGTCAGCCCGTATCACACTATGTCAGCCCGTGTTGCTATGCTAGTCAGCAGGACAGTTAGATCCGTATATCGGTGTTATTCGCCTTTTTAACTGAAGCAGCCGCGGTAAGCCGTGCTTTAGAACGATATCGCAGCACTATAAAAATTGCCGGACACAGTTACGACCATCATCCTTGGCCTGATAAAGAGCGTTATCAGCACAATGGAGCGCCTGTTCAAGGTTATCACCCTGACGGGACAGGTAAGTGCCGATACTCACGGTCAGTGGCAAAGGTTCTCGTCCTGCAAAATCCGTTTCTTGTTTCTGGGGTTGTTGACTCTGAGTGCGGTCAGGATGAGGATGGTAATCGAGTCTAAACCCAGCAACTGTACGACAGATAGTTTCACTAAGAGCGCTCAGACGAGCGTGGTCGCATTCGGGGACACAGGCGAGAAACTCATCACCACCCCGGCGTCCAGAAAAACCAGACACACCTGCTTCCTGCTCTATCTGTTGCTCGATAATGCGTGCAACGGCAACCAGTGCTCTATCGCCACACGCGTGGCCATATTGGTCATTAATCTCTTTAAAGTAATCCAGGTCGATCCAGATAAAACCGATGTTATGGGCCTGGTCATTAAAGACTTGGTTTAAACGCTCAGTCATCCCACCTCGATTGTATAACTGAGTCAGTGTATCGGTCCTGGATTGCGCCTCCAGAGCCTGGGTACGGGCTTTGACTTTATTTTCCAGTTCGGTGCGGTATTGATCTACCGCATCGGCCATCTCTGAAAAGTGGCGAATCAGATCTCCCACTTCACCTTTGCCTCTCAGATCAACAGTGACCGGCTTTGCTGCCTGCACCTGAGTAATCGCTGTATTCAGGCGCTGGACTGGACGTAACACCATACGTTGCAACAGTAGGTTAAACAAGATGATCAAAGCGATAATCGTCAGGGTGTAGACCAAAAAAATACCGCCAAAGCGGCTTAATGGCAGTAGCTTCGCAATATCAATAAAGGTGATTTCGTACCAGTTCAGTTCTGGAATATAGGCAACAGCCATCAGCTGCCGACGTCCCTCACTGACCACAAACTCACTGATAACTTTATCCCTCTGTTTGCGGGCTTCTGTCATGATCAGATCAACTCTCTTGTGATCGCTGTCATTATCCAGATATTGATAGATATACTGTTGATGGGCTTTCGGAGCGCTAATACTGGAGAAGGAGATCCGGGTTCGCTGCGGATGAAGCTGCACACTGGCTGTCTGGTCAACAAACAGGTTAGTCACTCCTTCATCCGTATTATTGACGATCTGATTGAGAAAGTGGCTCAGATTAAGCCCTGTACCCACAACGCCTAGAGGCTCACCACCATCATTCAGTAAAGCGTTAATCCAGAGCTTGGTAACGCCTAGCTCACTGTCCAGGTTTACGTTGATATGCAGTTCCAGTTGCTGTTTTAAGACGCGGAAGAACCAAGCATCTTTAGGTGAGTTCTCATCCAGTCGATAACGCAACTGTTGGCCTGCATAGCTGTTATTAGCATCGTTATGGAAATACTCGCCGCTTTTTTTCAGCGCAACAAAGTAGTTCATTTCAGCAAAGTTAAAGCGAAAGTTTTCCATCTCCTGCAAGGCGGCACGACGTAAGGTGTCATCATCTGGGTTACGGGCATAGGCCACTAACGAGGAGGATTTAGCAAACTGAAGTGCCAGAGCAATTTCCCGCATAATAGGTTGCAGGGTACGCTCTCTGTCGTAGAGCACCTGCTTTTCTGCATAACGCAACGCCCATTCTTCAATAATCTGTTCTGCCAGCGTTTTGACTGATGACCAGACTGCTATTGACGAGATTAGCAGTAACAGAGCTGACAATAGAAAGAAGCGCAGTTTCAGGCTCATAAAGGAAATATTCTAGTTTTATCGAACCATCATCCTAACCTTTATTAATTTAAAAAGCATTTCCAATGCCTTTTATTTTTTAGCAAAAAACCGCGTAAACCCTCGCCCAATACGGGCGGGGAGCAGTCACTTAGCCATCCAACGAAAAACCTTGATACCAATGGGCTGATTGTAAAAAGGAGAGCTTAGCTCTCCTTTTTTAACGGCATGGCATAAATGCCAATGAAACGTGTGCTATCGTGACTGCTTGAAGTGGATCTTGGACAGGGTTTTAATTATTAACCGTTTGATCATCTTCACTGCCATCACGCAAAGCCAGTTCCAGCTGATTCTGATAACGGTCTTGAGCGCGCTTCATATCACTACAGGCTTTCAGGTAGTTATTCTCACATGCTTTTTTATACCAGTTCATAGAGGCCGCATAGTTCGGTTTGCGCTTAGGGTAGCCCTCATACAATACACCAAGATTATATTGAGCCACCGCAACACCTTTATTAGCCACACGCTGAAGCAGGTTCGAAGCAGTCAGTAAATCCGTCCGGGTTCCCAAACCATAATAGTACATGTAAGCCAGAGACAACTCCGCACGGGTATGCCCTTGTTTTGCGGCCTGACTATACCAGCGCAAAGCCTCTGTGTAATTTTGTTTACCATCAGGGCCATCTTCGTAGATACGCGCCAGTTGATACTGGGCTTCAGCATTATCGCCCTGAGCAGCTTTAAATAACCAGTGACGGGCCTTACTCATATTGATGCCGTTACCCTGGCCTTTTTTATACATCATACCCAGTTGAAACTGAGCCTGATTAAAAGACTTCTCGGCCGCTTGTTTAATCCACTGAAAGGCTTTGACTTCGCTTTGGCTGGCATCGATTAATGTCAGATAAGCCATGCCCAGACGATACATCGCTTCAGGGTCACCTTGATTGGCAGCCTTTTCGTACCAGAAGTATGCTTGCTTAGGATCAGCCTCATCTCCCTGACCCGCCTGATACATACGCCCCAGCATAAGCTGAGCCTTAACATCACCTTTTTCTGCTTCTGGTAGAAAATGGTTCAGGGCATGGGTGTATAGCTCCTGCTCATAAAAAGCCATCGCCTGTTTAAACGATGCATTAACTTGAGATGAGAAGGCAACAAAACAGAGGGAAAGAAGTGCAGTAAGCGTTTTCAGATACGTCATCGTAACCCCGCGGTAAAACCATTGGAATTAACGGCAAAGGGTAACAAAAAGTTACACCTGGAGCTATGAGTAAACACACTATTTTAGTCGTTATTTAGTTCAATCTTAAATAACGATAGAAGTGTTTAAAACATCCTGATCTAATCCAAAAGATGGGACTCAATATCCTTCACACTTTCCATCACTGCATAGGTACTGGTCTGTAATACAAAGGGCAGAGCCGAGATCTGTTCTCCCAACACCTGACGATAAGCTTCCATACCTGAAGTACGCACTTTAAGCAGATAATCAAAACCTGCAGCGATCATATGACACTGTTCCACCTCGGGAATCTGACGAACTGCCTCATTAAAGGCCTCCAAAGCGTTGCTTTTAGTATCACTTAATTTGACCTGCACAAAGGCTACATGACTGGCCCCCAAGCGCGTCTGGTTCACCAAGGCGACATAACCCAGAATATAGCCCTGCTCTTCCAGCTTCTTCATCCGTAACTGGCAAGGCGTTTTAGACAGGCCTACTCTTGAAGCAAGCTCTGTGACCGTCAGGCGGGCATTTTTCTGCAGTTCACGCAGAATGGCATGATCGATACGGTCCAGCTCATCATTCTTTTTCATAAATCTGTCGCTTATACAGTTACTTATCTTAGAACTTCAGTGAATCGTGGCTCAGCATACCACTACACGACCAAACAACAATAGCTACTTTCTCTATAAAACAAACACTGAATAGATATGAAGACTAAAAACAAGCATCAAAAATAGTCTATAGTTTTTTTAGCCACGAACAATTAGAGAAAAAGGCTATTTATTGCGGAATAGAATATCGCATCTTTGATATTTATTCCTCTTATGAAGGGTGTCGATATGACTCGGGTAACGAACACTACAACAAATGCCGATGTGAAACCGACCAGCGAAATCCGCAATCTGATTCGCGCGCACTATCTGGCTGATGAAAATAACACCGTGCCTGCTCTGATTGAGTTAGCGGGTCTGTCTGACAGCACACGTCAAACCATCTCAGCGGAAGCCGCTGAACTGATTCGCCGGGTACGTACCTCTGCCAAGCCATCCATGATGGAAAACTTCCTGGCAGAATATGGCCTGAGCACCAAAGAGGGTATCGCCCTGATGTGTCTGGCTGAAGCCCTGTTACGTGTACCCGATGCCGACACCATCGACGAACTGATTGAAGATAAAATTGTACCGGGCAAATGGCAGGAGCACCTGGGCCGCTCCGAATCCGCCCTGATCAATACCTCCACCTGGGGCCTGATGGTCACCGGTAAGCTGATCGCACCTGCCGATGAAAAAGGCCTGGCCAGCACCCTGCGCGGCATGATCAAGCGTATGGGTGAGCCTGTAGTACGTACTGCAGTGAAACAGGCGATGAAGGAACTGGGTCGCCAGTTTGTGCTGGGGCGCGATATTAAAGAAGCCACCGAGCGCGCCAAAAAGCAGGAAGGCCGTGGTTACAGCTACTCCTACGATATGCTGGGTGAAGCCGCCCGTACCGATAAAGATGCTCTGCGTTATCATCAGGCTTACGCCGATGCGATCAGTGCTCTGAAACCGGCTTGTGTCCATGCGGATATCCGTCAGAACCCAGGTATCTCCGTAAAACTATCGGCCCTGCACGCCCGTTACGAGTTTGGTAAACGTGAGCGTGTGATGGCAGAGCTGGTAGAACGTACCTACCAGCTGGCCCTGATGGCAAAAGACGCCAATATGGGCTTTAACATTGATGCGGAAGAAGCGGATCGTCTGGATCTGTCTTTAGATGTGATCGAAGCGGTTTTGTCCCGTCCCGAGCTTGCCGGCTGGAACGGTTTTGGCGTGGTGGTCCAGGCCTTTGGCCACCGCGCACCTTTTGTGCTGGATTGGCTGTACAGTCTGTCGGTGCAACTGGATCGTAAGATTATGGTACGTCTGGTTAAAGGCGCTTACTGGGATGCGGAAGTAAAACGCGCCCAGGTGATGGGCCTGGATGGCTTCCCGGTGTTTACCCGTAAGGTGAATACTGATGTGTCCTATATGGCTTGTGCCACCAAGCTACTGCAGATGACCGATCGCATCTACCCACAGTTTGCCACTCACAACGCCCACTCTGTGGCGGCGATTATGAATCTGGCTGACGATCTGGATAAGTTTGAATTCCAACGCCTGCACGGCATGGGCGAATCCCTGCATGATGTAGTGGTACAGGAGCAGAAAGTCCGCTGTCGTATCTACGCACCCGTGGGTGCACACCAGGATCTGTTGGCCTATCTGGTGCGTCGCCTGCTGGAAAACGGCGCGAACTCCTCGTTTGTAAACCAGATTGTCGATATCAATATCGCACCGGAGCAGATCGCCAAAGACCCGATTACCGTAGTGCAGGAGCTGGATGTAATCGCCAACCCGGCTATTACTCCAGCGGCTAAGCTCTACGGTGAAAAGCGCCGTAACGCCATCGGTTGGGATATTACCGATCCGGTTGAAGTGGCTGAACTGGATAAACAACGTGATGCTTTTGCTCAGACACAATGGCAGGCAAAACCTATGATTGCCGGTCAGGTGGAAGGTGCAGACAAAAAAGCGGTGATCAACCCCGCCGATCACCAGGATCAAGTGGGTGAAGTGGTTGAAGCCTCCGTTCAGGATGTGGAAACCGCCATTGCGGCAGCCAAAGCCGGTCAAGTAGCTTGGGCAGCGTTGCCGGTTAGCGAGCGTAGCGCCCGTATCCGCAAGTTTGCGGACCTGATGGAAGCCAATGCGGCAGAGCTGTTTGCCCTGGCAACGCGTGAAGCGGGTAAAACCCTACTGGATGGTATCGCCGAGATCCGTGAAGCAGTCGATTTTGCGCTGTATTACCCGAACGAAGCGGAGCTGCATGATAAAGATGGTCAGGCCCGTGGTGTGATCACCTGTATCTCGCCGTGGAACTTCCCGCTGGCGATCTTTGCCGGTCAGATCTGTGCCGCACTGGCGGCAGGTAACGCGGTACTGGCCAAGCCAGCCGAGCAAGCCACGCTAATGGCCGCCCGTGCCGTTGAGCTGATGCATGAAGCCGGTATCCCGCAGGATGTGATCCAGCTGCTACCGGGTACCGGTGCTGTCGTCGGTGCAGCGCTGACCTCTGATAGCCGCATTGATGGCGTGTGTTTTACCGGTTCCACGCCAACCGCTCAGCACATCAACCGAGCTATGGCCGATAATATGGCCCCGGATGCGCCGCTGATCGCCGAGACCGGTGGTATGAACACCATGATCGTCGATTCTACCGCGCTGCCTGAGCAGGTGATTCGTGATGTGCTGGCGTCTGCGTTCCAAAGTGCCGGTCAACGTTGTTCCGCCCTACGTGTACTGTATCTGCAGAAAGATATCGCCGAGCACACTCTGGAGATGCTGTACGGTGCCATGGAAGAGCTGACAATCGGCAACCCTTGGTTACTGAGCACCGATATCGGCCCTGTGATCGACGATATTGCGCGCAACAAGATTATGGCCCATATCCAGGCCTTCAGCGCTAAAGGCCGTTGCCTGAAAACCTTCGATGTGCCCGCAGGCGGCACCTTTGTGCCGCCAACGGTGATTCAGCTGGACAGCATCACTGAGCTGGAAGAGGAGATCTTTGGCCCGGTGCTGCATATCTGCACCTTTGAAGCCGGTGAGCTGGATCAGGTGATTGCGGATATCAACAGTCGCGGTTATGGCCTGACTTTTGGTCTGCATACCCGTATGGATACCCGCATCGACTACGTGACCAGCCGTATCAAGGTAGGTAACTGCTACGTCAATCGTAACCAGATTGGTGCGATTGTGGGTTCTCAGCCGTTCGGTGGTGAAGGCCTGTCCGGTACTGGTCCTAAGGCCGGCGGCCCCTTGTACGTGCGCCGCTTTAAGCAGATTGCCCCTGAAGCTTTAGTCACACAGACTGATACTGCGACTAGTGTCAGCCTAAACGAGCTGCAGAGCGCAGTTGATAGCCTGAAAGATCAAGCGGTGATGGAGAAAAGTGCGGCTCTGGCGCAGCTGAGTCAACATCTGCCACAAGCCAGCCTGGCATTGGATAGCTCTACACTAGATAACCCGGCTCTGCTGAATACCCGTGAGATGCCGGGACCGACCGGTGAGCTGAACCGTCTGAGCTGTCATGGTCGTGGTCTGGTTCTGTGTCTGGGCCCTGATCTGAACAGCGTCAGCCGTCAGATCGCTATGGCTCTGGCACAAGGCAACAAAGTCGTTGCCGTTGCACCGGGTGTGAAAGCGGTCACTGATGAGCTGGCTTTCGCAGGTCTGGCGGTAGTGGGTATTGAAGGCAATGTATCCGCTGAGCTGTTAAGTCAGGTACAAGGTGTTGATGCCATCAGCAGTATTGCGGATATCGGTGTATTGAAAGCGTACCGCCAGGCATTGGCACAACGTGACGGTGCACTACTGCCGCTGCTGACCGAAGTAAATCTGCCGGAGCGTTTTGTCCATGAGCGTCATCTGTGTGTGGATACCACGGCGGCAGGCGGTAATGCCAGTCTGATCGCCAGCAGCAACTAACCACTAAACCAGATAAGCTGTTATAGGTCGGAAAAGCCGCAAGGCGCCTTCCGACAATCACCCGGTATCGGAGTCAGTGTCGGATGGCGCTTCGCTTATCCAACCTACTCTGATATCAAGAAACTTATCGGGGATGGTATAACCACCTGAGATCAAGTGTTCAGGGTCGATAAATTCACTTGCCATGCCTTTATCGACCATAAAAAATCGCAGTACCTACGTATAACCCGGTTATACGCTGGCACTGCGATTTTTTGTTTCCCGCTATCGTTCGTATCATACAGGTTCCGCAATAAGCGAATACCGTCTGAACAACTTAACGCATTACCCGCCGACCGCTACAGACTGACGCTGTTTTCTTTTTGTGCAGGCTTTGCCGCATCTTCTGCATGTTGCAGGCAATACGCTCACCCTTCACTCTCAACGTCTGCTGAAATTCGATCATACGCACTTCAAGTGCCAGAGCACGACTGAAATCCGCCTGCTCCATCCGTGAGGTTTTTCTACTCATCCTTAGTGTCCTTGATTTGTACTAATTGTTATGGGATACCATGCCGTGAAAAACATGCAGGATACATACCATATCTATAGTATGACAGCCTTTACCGCTTCTTTATCAAGCCTTATACCGACCTTATGCCAGGCGCAGTAGCCGTCAGATTAATCGGACCCCCGCCCCATGCCAGGTTGTATCCAAGCTTGAATCACTCAGCTTAGCAGGGAATATGGATTTGTACCTGTAAACCACCCTCATCTCGGTTAGATAGCGCGACATGCCCGCCATGCAACAAAGCAATACTACGCACCACACTCAATCCCAGCCCCATGCCTCCTGTGGCTCGGTTTCTGGAACCTTCCACACGATAGAAAGGGGTAAACACCTGTTCAAACAGGGCTTCATCAATACCGGGGCCGTCATCGGTCACCGTTAATACAATCCAGCGGATACCGGTATCGGAGCGTGTTTCCTGTTTCAGCACCACGTGGGCACTCTCAGCGTATTTCACCGCATTTTCCAACACATTACTGACCATCCGGCGAAATCCCATCGGCTTGCATTCACAAACCAAACGCTCAGGCAGATCACAGGTCATCCCGGCCCCCTGATCAATCAGGTCATCACATAAGCTTTGAACCAAACTGGCCAGGTCGGTGGCTTTGCTCGGCTCGTTTTGCACATCATCCCGGGCAAAGTTCATGGTAGCATTCAACATCTGCTCCATATCCGTAAGGGTGTTCAGCATCTTGTGCTGGATCTCTTCATCACTGACAAACTCCGACTGCAACCTGAGTTTGGTAATCGGCGTACGCAGATCATGGGAGATCGCCGCCAGCATCAGCATACGGTCTTTAATAAAACGCTGCTGGCGTTCCTGCATACTGTTAAACGCCTGAATAGTGGTGCGCACCTCACGGGCGCCTTCTTCAGCCAAGGGCTCGCTATCCATACCGCGGCCAATCCGGTTCGCCGCCCGGGCCAACTTCTGCAGAGGCCGGGTATTACTGCGTAATATCCATAGCATAATGGCTACGACAATAAACCCGACAATGACCAGACCCACGGCAGAGCGCCAGCGCCACACCAGCAATTCATCGACACTACCGGCACGAATGTTCAGCCAGCGTTGATCAGGCAAGAGTACAGAGATACTCAACTCATAAGGGGGGGCTTCGCCTGACAGATAGCCAAAGCGGCGAAAGTCACGATAGCGCTTATCGCTTTTGTGGTGATCATCTGAGGCTTCGTTTTTATCCCGATCCTTATCTCTGTCATCGTCATGATCTTCGTCATCATCATCGTCATCCCTCGATGGTGATGCCTGCTTGCGCCAGTAGATACGATTCTCCCCCTGAAAAGAGCGACCCCGGTTATTGGTGCCGACGTATTCATCCGTGTCACAATCAAAATCCTTGGGCAACAGGTAGCGTTCATAGGTCACCCTGATCTTTTGCTCAGGCTGGCGCAGAGTTTTTTCATACAGTTTCTGTCGCATCTCCAGAGCACCACGGGAAGCCGCCAGGCCAGCGGGCACCAGGGCATCAGTAGAGATCAATACTGCCAGTTGAGGGGTTTCAGTCGCCTTCAGGATCGCCCGGTACTGGTAAGGTTCGGACTGATCCATCAGACTAATCAGATTGGCGATACGCTGAACCTGTAAACGAATACCGGCGTTGCTGATCAGGGTGTTTCTATCCTGCAGATACACAAGCACACTGACCAACTGCACCAGCACCAGCGTTACCAGCATCAGCAGTATCAAACGACTTCTGAGACTTTCCGGCCTGAGCTTTTTCAGCCTGGCCAGTTTGCTACATTTTGGCATAAGATTCTGTCGTGGGATCTCTTAATCAATCAATAAACCGAGGGGGCCAAGTAAACCACTTGGATTCAAGTAACGCCTGCCCCTATCCGCCTATCCGTTCCCGTGGATATTCTCAACATCCGCACTGAAGCTGTAACCCCCACCCCAGATAGTTTTAATCAGCTCCGGTTTCTTCGGGTCCCGCTCCAGTTTGCGCCTGAGCCGACTCACCAGAGTATCAATTGAGCGATCAAACAGCTGAGCATTACGACCACGAGCCAGATCCAGCAGCTGATCACGGGTGAGTACCCGTTGTGGATGTTCAAGAAAAGCCTGTAGCAGGTCAAACTCTGCGGTACTGAGCGAGAGGGTAATACCTTCTTCATCCAGTAACTCCCGTTTATGCAGATCCAGTAACCAGCGATCAAAGCGCACCTGGCTTTGTTCAGGGGCAGACTGGTGTCTGTGATAGTCCGGCAGGCTGCGAGTACGGCGCAGCACCGATTTTATCCGCGCCAGTAACTCCCTCGGACTAAAAGGTTTTGCCAGATAGTCGTCGGCCCCCATCTCCAGACCGATAATGCGATCCGTCTCATCACCCATTGCCGTCAACATGATTACGGGCAGATTGGAGTGACTACGCAACTTACGGCACAGGACCAGGCCATCTTCACCCGGCATCATCAGATCCAGCACAATCAGGTCAATGTTGTGACTGGCCAACACCCTTTCCATCGCTTTGCCATCTTCAGCCAAAGAAGTACGGCAGCCATGGTTTTGCAGGAAGCGACTGAGCAGCTCACGGATCTCCTGCTCATCATCAACAATCAGAATATGGGGATTATCAGGGTTCAAGTGGCACCACCAGAAGTGTCGATCTTACAGCGCTTACGGCCATCCCTGACCCGGCTTTTTAGTGTCTGTTACCCACCGTCGTATTAACGATACTAACGGCCATGTTTCTACTATAACCGAGTCAAAAGCAAAAACTTTGACAAAGTATGTCAAATTTCCGTTTTGCCATAATTTGCTGCAAAAAAGGTTGTTTTTGACAAAGTTCAGCGACATTTCAGCGTTTTAATAACCTCATCGCAAGGCCAGAGACACTCTGTACAAACGAGCGTCTGAATTAAGTGGCCGGGATATGACAAACAGAATTCACCATAACGAGCTGCAAGCTGACGTGCTTATTGATCAGGTTCCGTAAGCATCCTCCGTCCAATCAGCTCTTGTACTCAGTGACGAGGTAAGATTATGAAAAACAATCACATTGCTAAACTCATCGGTTCTCTGGCTGCGGCAGGCGTACTGTCGATGACTCTGGCATCACCGGTTATCGCGGACTGGGATGATGACGACAATGACTGCCGCAAAGGCGATAAAAGCAGCTACCACACTAAAGGTCATCACAAGGGGCGGGATTACTACAAAGGTAATCAAAACCTGGAGTTGAACGCTGATGAAGTACGTACTCTGGTCACTTCGCGCCTGATCTACCGGGGTAATGATCGCCTGAAAGTGGGTGAAATTAAAAAAGGCGAAAAAAATACTTACCAGGTTGAAATCGTAACCCTGGACAACTCCCTGGTAGAAATACTGACCATCAGTGGAGCCACTGGTTTCCCTGTGGCACAGCGCTGATCTAAAGCCCATGCTGACCGGTATGGGCACAGCACCACCGATTCACTTTACTCGCTTTAACCTGCCCATCGACACTGCGATGCTTTGGGCAGGTCTTTTTATTCACCACTATTGGAGTGATCGCTTTACGGCCACTTCATACCCAGGCTTCATCAGGGGGAAGCGCCCCCATAAAAGGATGAGTAACAGGATCATCATCATGAGCCATAGCCATAGTCTTCGCGCAGAAGACGACATCAACAGCCCAACTGTATCGCCCGTTTTAGATCGTCTGACCATAGCTCTGCACTGGCTGGTCGGCTGGAGTATTATAGGCCTGCTCGCTCTCGGCATCTATATGGAAGAAAACAATGCTTATCATCTGTATGGCCTGCACAAGTCATTGGGAGCTTTGATCTTTATTGTCATCGTGATTCGTGCCTGGCGACGGGTGCGTCAGGGCTGGCCTAAGCCGGTCAATGAGTACACCCGTATGGAACAACGACTATCCAAGATCACTCATTATGTGCTCTTGATCGGCAGCGTACTGATTCCTTTGTCAGGCCTGGTGATGACCATCGCCGGTGGACGTGGTCTGGAGGTTTTTGGCCTGGAAGTGATCGGTGCCAATATTGATCCGGCAAACCCGGATAAACCCCTGCCACTAGTCGCGCCATTAGCGGGTATTGCACATCAGATGCACGGTATGGTCAGCAACCTGGTCATTGTAGCTCTGGTACTGCATATTATCGGCGCACTGAAACACCATATGATTGATAAGGATAACACCCTGAAACGTATGCTGGGTCGGTAATATTAAAGGGCATCAATATAACTGAATCGGAGTGATGCTTGTGTAATACCATTCCCGATAAGTTTCTTGATATCAGAGTAAGTTGAATAAGCGAAGCGCCATCCGACATTGGCTCCGGTATCTGATGATTGTCGGAAGGCGCCTTGCGGCTTTTCCAATCTACAACAACTTATCTTGTTTGGTATAAGCCTCACTCCGCAACAAGTAAGGTTAACGCTGGCAATAACCTTCCAGCTGTTGCAGTAACTTCAGACATTGAGTCTGATCCAGCACCAGAAAGGTCTCTTCCTGGTCACTCTTATCCTGCAAAGCAGCAGTCAATAGCCCCAGATGATTCGGGTGTAAGCCATAACCTTCCTGCAAACGGCCATTTCGCACCAGCGCATAATTCAATGCGGGTAAACGATCACGATTAGGTAAGCTCAATTTGCTGACCCGCGCCAAACTAGTCGCCACATTACGATTTAAACCCTCGCCAAAAGGCAGATCGGTTAACGGCAGAATCAACAACTGTTCAATCAAACTGGCCTGCTGTACACGCAGTTGCAGCCAGTCATAGAGATGATGAATACGTTGTAGCTGGCGCTGCTCCTGAGTCAAAGGTTGCCAGGTCAGCTGCTGTTTTAGCTGATCCAAAGAGCTGGCAAAGTAGACCCAGTGTTGCAGCTGCACTTTCTCCTGCTCAGGGATCGAGGTCAGACAGTCCTGAGCCAGATGCTCATGCAGACAACGACTTTCCTGAGCGGAGTGTAAAGAAACCTGATAGTGCCACACTTTATTTTGCCATTCCTGAGCGATGGCAAAGGGCACATTGCTGTAAAACTGTTGCGGCAGAGCGCTTGGCGCTAAGCTATCCCATTGCGGTGCAGGTGATGGGCCTGTATTCGTCGGCAGTGAGGCAAGCTGGGGGTCATTGGGGAGGGAACAATTAACTGTATCATCGGCGCGGGAAGAAAGCGCTGAGGTTAAAACAGGTAGATGTTGCAGAAGCGTATCGAGGGGGAAGCGGCACAAGTGGCCCAGACAATCGCCAACGGCGAAGAAAGATTGAAACGCGTGATTATCGACAGAGGTATTGTGAGCAAACATGGCAATTTTCCTGATTTAAAACGGCTAACGGATCGACGGCTGAATGTGCAAAGGTGGTGCGTTTCATGGTGTTCATCATTGGCATCATAATTTTGCCCATAATCATGGTTTTCATGACGTTTTCCTCAAAGTAATGCGCGGTTATGCGCTGAAGTTTTTAAAATCAAAAAAGATAAAGCTTACAGTTATAAAAAGCAGAAAAACCGGCGAGAGACCGGTTTTTCTGCTGGATGGATTTATTGATAACACGAGATAAAACACGCTGGCAAGTAGCTACTGGCCTTTATTGTTAAACCGCTTTAGCTATTGATCACTACGATTATCAATTCAGTGCCGTATCAAATCACCCGGATATCAACTTGTTTCAATTTACTGCGCCATCCATTCACGCCTTGAGCCTTGAATAGCTGCCAGTTATAAAGTCTGAATATCTTCACCCGCGGCCCGTTTATTACGGAACACCCTTTTCTCAATTTCCACCAGTACAAAGACACTGGAACTGATCAGCGCAATCACCAACCAATCGCCAAAGCTGATGGCTTCGGTCGCAAACAGCGTCTGCATGGGACTTGTATAGGTAAACAGCAGCTGAAATACCAACAGGATGCCAATGGCATACAGGGCGATACGGTTACCCAGGATACCCGCTTTATTCACCACAGATTCAATAAAGAAGCGGGAGTTAAACAGGTAGAAAATCTCAAACATTACCAGGGTATTGACCGCGATAGTCCTGGCATATTCAACACTGTAGCCATTGCTCTGATACCACAGGAAAAGACCAAAAGTGCCGCAGACCAGAATCATACCCACAAACAGGGTACGCCAGATCAAAAAGCCCGATAACAACGGTGCTTTTGGATCCCGCGGAGGCCGCTCCATGACATTTTTCTCAGCAGGTTCAAACGCCAGTGCCAACGCCAGGGTGACGGCGGTGATCATATTGACCCACAGGATCTGTACCGGCGTAATGGGTAACACGGTACCGAGCAGAATCGCTGCCATAATACTCAGTGCCTCACCGGCATTGGTGGGCAGGATAAACAGAATCGCTTTTTTCAGGTTATCGTAAACGGTGCGCCCCTCTTCCACCGCACGGGCAATGGTAGCGAAGTTATCATCCGCCAATACCATCTCGGCGGCTTCCTTGGACACCTCGGTACCATTAATCCCCATGGCGATTCCCACATCGGCACGCCGCAGTGCGGGGGCATCGTTCACACCGTCACCGGTCATCGCGACCACATTACCGTTAGCTTGCAGAGCTGAAACCAGGCGCAGTTTATGCTCAGGGCTGGTACGGGCAAAAACGTCCACATCCCCAACAACCTTACGCAGTTCATCATCGCTCATCTCTTCCAGCTCGGCTCCCGTCAGCGCGGTTTGACCATCGCCGATATTCATCTGAGCACCAATAGCCTTGGCGGTATCCACATGGTCACCGGTGATCATCTTCACCCGGATACCCGCGCTATGGCACTGTTTTACTGCGGCAATCGCTTCATCCCGTGGTGGATCGATCATCGCCACTAAGCCGATCAGACACAGGCCTTCATTCAGATCGCTAAAGCTCAGTTCCATATGCTCAGCGGGTACCGCTTTGGCGGCAATCGCCAATACACGCTGGCCCTGAGAGGCCATCGACTGCATTCGTTGCAGCCATAAACTACGGTCGATAATGGTTTGACGGCTGCCCGCGTCACAACGCTGGAACTGACACATATCCAGCACTCGCTCCGGTGCACCTTTTAGGTAGATGACACCATGACCGGCATGATCATGGTGCAGAGTCGCCATATACTTATGTTCGGATTCAAACGGGATAATATCGGTTCGCGGGTACTCTTCCTGCTCAAAATGGGGATCAAGACCGGCTTTCATCGCCAGGGTAATCAGCGCGCCCTCTGTGGGATCACCGACCAGCTGCCATTGCTCTACTGAGCCAGAGGCACCTGCTTCATCCTTTTTCGAAACCTTTTTTGAAAGACTGGCATCATTACAGAGCATCACCGCACGTACCAGTTCCTGCAGCTGAGGCTCGTTATCACTGTCCTGAGTCTCACCGTCGCGGATAAAGCTGCCGTGTGGATCGTAACCGGAACCTGTGACCTCGAACAGTTGATCCGCCAGTACAACCGTGCGTACCGTCATCTCGTTACGGGTCAGAGTACCGGTTTTATCGGAGCAGATATTACTCACCGACCCCAAAGTCTCTACCGCAGGCAAACGACGAATCACCGCACTATGGCGAGCCATCTGTTGTACACCGATGGCCAGGGTGATAGTCATAATCGCCGGCAGACCCTCTGGAATCGCCGCTACCGCCAGGCCAACCGCCGCCAGGAATGTCTCTGACCCAGTCATATCCTGCAGCCAGACGCCGTAAACAAAGGTAAAGCTCGCCAGTACCAAAACAGCCAGACTGAGCCATTTCGCCAGCTGATCCACCTCACGCAGCAGCGGGGTTTCCAGGGTCTGAACTTCACTCAACAGCTGGTTGATACGACCAATCTCGGTTTTAGCACCTGTACCGACGACGACACCAATGGCATGACCATAGGTCACCAAGGTGCCCGAGTAAGCCATATTGCCACGATCAGCAACTACAGTATCTTCCGTTAGCTGTGAGTGATGCTTTTCGACCGGGACAGATTCTCCGGTCAGAATAGATTCATCAATGCGCAGATCATGCACATTGATCAGGCGAATATCCGCAGGGATCTTATCGCCGGACTGCAGCGTCAGAATATCGCCGGGCACCAGCTGATCGGCATCCAGCGAGATATAGCTGCCATCCCGTTTCACCATCGCCTGGTGAGACAGCATATTGCGGATCGCATCCAGCGCTTTCTCTGCTTTACCCTCCTGCACCACACCGATAATGGCGTTAACAATCACCACAGCAGCAATGACAGCCGTATCGATCCAGTGCCCCAGCATCGCCGTTGTTGCTCCGGCGGCCAGCAAGACATAGATCAGAATATTATGGAATTGCAGTAAGAAACGCTCCAGCAGGCTTTTCTTTGGCGGTGCGGGCAGGCTGTTCGGCCCGTACCTCAGCAACCGATCCTGAGCGGAGGTACTGTCCAGGCCGGACTTTTCATCCGTCTGCAGTTGCTCCAGCGTGACCGCTTGATTGATGGCATGCCACTGAATGGCGGCACCTTCGATTTCTATCTGTTCCCTGGCTGACATCTGTTTACCACCTGGCTTAAGCCTGATCGATGAGAAAGACCTTAACTCCCAATATCTTTCGTTATAAAGGGATCGCTCATGTACATGTAGTAGTAAACCGGATATTTATTGCAATGCAGTAACAGAAGCGGACTTTTGCTCAGAGAGAGCTGTGTTTTAACACGGCCCCTGATTAACACAAGCCCTGAGCGGTCTTTGACCGATAGAAGAGGCCTGCAATCTAAAAACAGTCAACAATAGGAAAAAACTATCATAACCATCCAAATATTATACTTCTATTATCGAAGCAGACTTTTTATAGTGTACTCATACTTTGAAACGCACTACTGACTTAAGGCATAGGCTCTACTCATTTTCCCCTATGCCTAACCCAGGGAGATCAAACGATGTTAGACAATCGCGAAGGCCAGAATGTACCTCAAGTGACTTTTAACACCCGTAAGAACAATGAGTGGGTTCAGATCACCACAGATGATCTGTTTAAAGGAAAAAATGTCATTCTGTTTGCACTGCCGGGAGCCTTTACCCCGACCTGTTCCAGTACTCACCTGCCACGTTATAACGAACTGGCACCGGTTTTTCAGGCTAACGGTATTGATGACATCATCTGCTTGTCCGTGAACGATCCGTTTGTGATGGATGCCTGGGCGGGTGATCAAAACGCCGAACACATCACCATGTTGCCAGACGGCAATGGCGACTTCAGCCGCGGTATGGGTATGCTGGTCAACAAAGCTGACCTGGGTTTTGGTGAGCGCAGCTGGCGTTACGCCATGCTGGTGCGCGATGGCGTAATCGAAAAAATGTTTATCGAACCCGACGTGCCGGGCGATCCGTTTGAGGTATCAGACGCCGATACCATGCTGAACTACCTGAACCCGGAAGCGCAGCCGCCAAAACGCATTACGCTGATCGGTAAACCAGGTTGTAGCCACTGCACCCGCGCCAAAGCAGCCCTGAACGAGCGTGGTATGAAGTTTGAAGAGATCACGGTTGGTAGTCATGGCGTCAGCCTAGCGACTTTACATGCGGTATCGGGCCGGGGCACCACCCCTCAGGTATTTATTGAAGGCGAACATATTGGCGGGGCAGATGAACTGGAAAGCTGGTTAGCCAACCAATAAAGTTTAAAGATTCTGCTTAAGATAGCTCAGAGCAGCGAAGTGATTCTCCACTTGAGCCAGGCAGGCCTTTTGGCCTGCCGACTCAGAGCCATCTTCATTGTAATACCGACGAGGTTAAACAAGGTTATCCCGCGATTACAGAAGATCGGCCCATTATAAAGACGCATCAACAAAAAGGGCTATTTAACTTCCTGGGTATCGGTAACCAGCGGTTGGTAACCGGCATTACGCACCTCATCCAGTAAGGCTTCCACTTCATGCTCACGCACATTGATCATCTTCAGTGTTTCCCCGCCCAGATGCAGGCTGCTTTCCATCGCTTCAGGGAACGCGTGTGTGGCTCCCGCTTCCTGCAGACTATGGCAGGCTTCCAGATCTTTTGCCCGGGAAATAATCGGCACATTCGGATAATCAGTACGGGTATGATGAATCGCTCTTAATGCCGACGGTGTATGGTCAATGGTCATTACGACCAGCGAGGCTTCACGCAGGTGTGCCGCCTCCAGCAGATGGGCGTCACCGACATCACCATAATACACCGGCATATCCAGTTCCTGTCCCTTAGTCACATGGTTAGGATTGGTATCAAAAGCGATAAAAGGCACACCACGGGCTTTTAACAGGGTGGCAACGGTATAACCGACTCGACCAAAACCACCGATGACGACACGACCTGTTTTATTATCGGACGGCAGTTCAATCTCATCTGCTTTACTTGGCTTAACCGGTTTGCGACGGTTAGAAACCTTGTTTACCGTATCTGCAGCTTTCATCATCAGCGGAGTAATCGCCATAGACACCGAGATCACGCCCACGGCTAATACAAAGGTTTCATCGCTGATCACCTGCAGTGCCTTGGCAGAACCAAACAGGACAAAGCCAAACTCACCACTTTGCGACAGTAGCAGAGCAATACGCATTGCTTTGTCCCGATTAAAGCCAAAGGCCATACTCAAACCGATCAGTACCGCAAACTTCAGTGCGATAATCACGATAATGTGTTGAATAAACAGACCTGGTTGCTCACCTAATGCCGCGATATCAATCGACATACCCACAGCAACAAAAAACAGGCTCATCAGCATGCCTTTGTAGGGTTCGATCAGTGCCTGAACCTGAATACGGTAGTTTGAGCTGGACAGCAGCATCCCCATAATAAAGGCACCCAGCGCCATGGAGATACCAGCATAGTGCATGGTCCAGGCCGCCAGGAATACCGCCAGTAGTACCACAAGCAGGAAGCCCTCTTTATTGCCACGACGGGACAGTTGGTCCAGTGCCACCGGCAGCACATAACGACCAAAAACGCCGATCAGCGCCAGCATGCCGAAGACCGTTGCCACCTGTTGCCACACAGGCACTTCAGATAGCTGACCTGTGGTGGACAAAATCGGCACAATAGCCAACAGAGGGACAATGGCCAGATCCTGCATCAACAGAATCGCAAAAGAAGCCGAACCGTGACGACTGGTGATCTCGCCGCTCTCCTGCAGCATCTGCAATACCATCGCCGTGGAAGACAGCGCAAAGGTCATACCGATCAACAGAGCCGCCGCCCAGTTGGGTTCAAACATAGAGAAATAGAGGCCGATCACCGCACCTGAGACCAGAATCTGTAATAGCCCTAAACCAAAGACCTCCCGGCGCATCGCCCAGAGTTTGGCCGGCTTCATCTCCAAACCGATCAGAAATAACAGCAGCACCACGCCCAGCTCAGTGAAATGACGCACATCTTCCACATTTTCGGTGACATAAGGCCCCCCGGTATAAGGACCGACAGCAATCCCTGCCACCAGCAAGCCCAAAATCGAGCCTAAACCAAAATGTTTAAACAGAGCCACGGCCAGTGAGGTGGCTATCAGCACCATCAAGGCCGAGGTGATAAAGGTTTCCAGATGCATGTGTTATCCCATTGTCCGCTGCAATTCGTGATCACGGTATCGGCAATCCTGACTAGAAAGTTTACTTAACCGCTTCATTTGTATGGCTATTTACGACATTATTTTACTCTGAAAGTGCCCTATGAACTGTAAAATTCGCTATGTCCCGTGCAAAAAAACGTTAACAGCCGCCACCCCGTTAAATGTCATTTTAGTTCGTCATTTAATATCCGTGTCGTGCATCATCGTCTTGTGCAGCGACACAACCCAGCTAATCAAACGACCGATTAAGATAGAATTTCACTTTAGAATTTCTAAACACCGAATAAAAAAGCAAATTCCAATACCTATTGATAGATATATGACCTAATTCGGCCACAATAAAAGAAAAAAACACTATCTAGACTTAGGTAGAATAACTGCCGCACCATAACATTAATAATACAGCGCCAAGGCGCTTCCTCTGAGGGGAGGCATTTTACATGCAAGCATTTGTCGATTTTATGAACGGCATCATCTGGAGTCCGGCTTTGATCTATCTCTGCCTGGGCGCCGGTCTGTTTTACTCCATCATGACACGATTTGTTCAGGTCAGACATTTTTCCGAAATGTGGCGTTTGCTATTTTCCGGAAAAAGCTCTGATAAAGGCATCTCGTCTTTCCAGGCATTAGCGGTTTCTCTGTCTGGTCGTGTGGGTACAGGTAATATCGCGGGTGTAGCCGCTGCTATCGGTTTTGGTGGACCAGGTGCAGTATTCTGGATGTGGGTTGTGGCCTTCCTGGGCGCAGCAACCGCTTATGCAGAATCTACGCTGGCGCAGATCTATAAAGAAGAGCAAGACGGCCAGTATCGTGGTGGTCCTGCGTACTACATCGAAAAAGCGATGGGCCAGAAATGGTATGCTGTGATTTTTGCGATCGCGACCATTGCGGCCTGTGGTATTTTCCTGCCGGGTGTCCAGGCCAACAGTATTGGTAACGCGGTTGAAACGGCATTTGGTCCAGGTACCATGATCGCAACCGGTTTCGGTGAGGTCAGCTCTGCCAAGATTATGACGGGTGTTGCGGTTGTACTGATCCTGGGCTTTATCATCTTCGGTGGTGTTAAACGTATCGCTCGCTTCACTGAAGTGGTTGTACCTTTCATGGCACTGGGTTACATCATCATCGCTTGTACTATCGTTCTGCTGAATATTGATCAACTGCCAGGCGTAATTGGTATGATTCTGGGCGATGCCTTTACGCCTATGGCGGGTATTGGTGCTGCGATTGGTTGGGGTGTAAAACGTGGTGTTTACTCCAACGAAGCCGGTCAGGGTACTGGCCCTCACGCAGCGGCAGCGGCTGAAGTACAGCACCCTGCACAGCAAGGTCTGGTTCAGGCGTTCTCTGTATACATCGATACTCTGTTCGTATGTTCTGCGACTGCATTTATGATCCTGATCACTGGTGCGTACAACGTACACGGTGTGGGTGATACCTTCCTGGTTCAGAACGTAGCAGCCGATGCAGCCGCTAACAGCCCTATCTTTACCCAGATGGCGATTGAAAGCGTACTGCCTGGCGTAGGTAAACCGTTTGTAGCGCTGGCGCTGTTCTTCTTCTCCTTCACCACGATTCTGGCGTACTACTACATTGCTGAAACCAATGTGGCGTACCTGAAACGTTCCGTTAACCTGCCGGGTGTGATCTTTGCCCTGAAAGTCACCATCATGGGTGCCACTTTCTACGGTGCAATCAAAACTGCCAACCTGGCATGGGCGATGGGTGACGTAGGTGTAGGCATGATGGCCTGGCTGAACATCGTTGGTATTCTGATCATCTTCTTTATGTCCAAGCCTGCTCTGAAAGCACTGCAGGACTATGAAGCACAACAGAAAGCTGGCGTGACTGATTACACCTTTGATCCGGAAAAGCTGGGCATCAAAAACGCTCACTTCTGGGATAAGCGGAAAGCAGAGAATAAAGCTAAAGAGGCTGAGTCGGCTTAATCGCCCACAATCTCTTAGCTTTATCAGCTAAGCGCTAACAGAACCCTCGGTAGTGCCGGGGGTTCTGTCGTTTTAGCCCACAGAAACGCCCAATCCTCTAACCCTCCAATCCTCTAAGCGATAGACACAGACCTTTTTTCAGCCCGTACCTTAAGCCCATACCTTTCTTACTTAAGCACCTCACTAAATTAGTAGCTGCGACATTGACACTCTATCTCCTCCCTCTTTCCTTCTACGATGTGTAGCCGGGGATGGCAAGATGGATGTTGGTGGACTTATCTTTTGCTATGCGGCCGTATCTGACTCTTATGCTTTTCTAAACACCGCTGCTACACTGATTATAGGAAAATGCCCGCACCATCTGGCTTTTATATCCTTGATGTTAATCAAATGGTTAAGAAAAACAGAGCATTGTCACAAAAATGAAATGTTTTTATTGCTAACGTAACACAAGCTTACTTTTTATTAGACTAAAGCTTTAATTTATCCACTAAACAGGATAATAATTAACTGATACAGGGATAGTTAAATAATCATTTAATAAAAAAGGACTGCCGATAAGAAAAATGATAGCCACAAAGCTGAACCCACATCCTTTAAAGATTGAAGCGTCCTATGAAAATTAAAAATAGAATTGCACTGGCGACAGGTGCTTGTCTTGCACTTTCCTCTGTCATCTTACTGGCCGCAGTAGCATGGAGTAACAACAAGGTTGAAACCCAAACCGCAGGCCTTGTGAGTGAGGAGTTAACACAAAAGGCCCGTGCTCAGCTGTCAGCCCTGGCAGCAGCTCAGGCTGGTAAAACCGCTTCTGAGCTGAATCGCGCCCTGTATGTTGCCAAAGGACTGGCCGACACCATGAGTAGCTTTATTGAGCAAAGTGGTCGCCAAACACCCCGCACCCCATTTTATAACTACACCAAATCGATGTTGGTCCAGAACGATAATGTGATGGGAACCTATATTGCCTGGTTGCCCAATGCTGTTGATGGCCAGGATAAAGCCAATATCGGTGAAGTTCACACCTTCGATAATGGTCAGTTTGCCCCATACTGGTATCGAAATACTGACGGTAGCCTGGGCTATCGCCCTCTTAATCTGAAAACCGTGTATGAAAACATTGAGAAAGGCAGCACCGATTCAGCCTGGTACACCTGTCCCGTAGATACCGGAAAGACCTGCCTGGCTGAGCCCTACTCCTGGGAAGTCGGTGGCCGTACTATCGTAGGCACCTCTATCACTCTGCCACTGCTGGTCGATGGCCAGGTAAAGGGTATGGCTGGTATCGATATGGAGCTGAGCTTCCTGACTCAGTTAGCCGAAAATGCCGATCAATCACTATACAATGGTCAAGGTCAGGTGATTCTGCTAAGTAACACCGGTTTGGTTGCAGCTGATTCTGACAGCCAACTGGCATTAGCCAAGACCTATAGCGGTAAGCATAAAGATCAGTTGCTGGGTTTCGTTAAACAGGGGCAGAAACAGATGCTGCAGCTGGATGGCGAATTCTGGGCTGTCGAGCCGATTCAGCTACCCGGTGTGAATACCCCATGGGCCGTAGTGATTCGCCTGAATGAGAACCTTGTTCTGGCCGGAGCTATTCTTACAAAAGAAAGCATGGCGACTGAATTTAACGAAAGCATGGTCTCTCTGGTTCTGATCGGTGCTGTGATTGCCGGCCTTGGCATTGTACTACTGATGGGTATTGCCCATGGTATTGCTGCGCCAATTGGTCGTGCAGCAGGTATGATCAATCAGCTAGCCTCTCAGGACGGCGACCTGACCCAGCGTCTGAAACTGCAAAGAGCTGATGAAGTGGGTGATCTGGCCCGTGGCATCGATGCCTTCATCGAGAAAACTCACGGTATTGTCAAAGATATTGCGGCTGAGATGGGCAATGTCGAAGGCTCGGCCAAACGTGCTGCCGAGATTTCCAATAGCAGTACACTGGGTATTGAAAAACAACGGGCGGAAGTCGATCAGATCGCCACCGCTATTAACGAACTGGCCGCCTCGGCCGGTGAGGTGGCTCAAATTGCCACAACCACTGCCACCTCTTCCAGCGAAGCAAAACACTCGGTGGATAGCAGTGCAGTTAACGTGGATGAAAGTGCCCGCTCGATTAAAGAGTTGTCGGACCAGATCTCCAGTACGTCTGAGCTGATGGATCAATTGGCACAGGACAGCGATAACATTAGCCAGATTGTTGAAACCATTCAGGGTATCTCTGAACAGACCAACCTGCTGGCTCTGAACGCTGCAATTGAAGCGGCTCGTGCCGGTGAATCCGGCCGTGGCTTTGCCGTCGTAGCCGATGAAGTGCGTAACCTGGCCTCAAAAACTCAAGCCTCGACTGAAGAGATTCAGGCACTGATTGATCGTTTACAGCAGCGTAGCAGGAGTGCATTGCAAGCGATGCAGAAAGGTAACGAACAATCAGAGATGTGTCTGGAGCTGGCAGAAGAAGCCTCTAATCATCTACGACAGGTTGTGACGGCCATTGCCGAAATCGACAACACCACCACTCAGATGGCCAGTGTCGTTGAAGAGCAACGAGCAGTAACTGAGGATATTACCCGCAATATCGTTAATATCAGTGATGAAACCGCTCTGGTTGCCGATGGGGCGACTGCAGCGAATGACGAGAGTCAGTCACTGCTGAATCTGGTGAAAAAACTGGAAGGCCAACTGGGACGTTTCCGTTACTAGTAACGTTGATCTCCAGATAATTCAGCGATATGAAAAAGGCGACAAGTACTGGTTGTACTTATCGCCTTTTATTTATCCCATTAATACAGGACTATCCGCTCAGGAATTAAACCTTAGACAGCAGATATTGAGTCAGCAATGGAACCGGACGACCGGTTGCACCTTTCTCTTTACCGCCGCTGTGCCATGCGGTGCCTGCGATATCCAGGTGCGCCCAACGGTAGTCTTCGGTGAAGCGGGACAGGAAGCAGGCTGCGGTGATGGTACCCGCCGGACGGCCACCGATATTGGCGATATCGGCGAAATTAGACTCCAGTTGCTGTTGGTACTCGGACCACAGCGGCAGATGCCAGGCGCGGTCTGCCGCTTCGATACCGGAGGCCAGCAGGTCAGCGGCCAGATCATCATCATTGGACAGCAGACCTGTCGCCTGATGGCCCAGAGCGATAATACAAGCACCCGTCAGTGTGGCGATATCCACTACGGTGGCAGGGTTAAAGCGCTCAATATAGGTCAGTGCATCACACAGTACCAGGCGGCCCTCAGCGTCGGTGTTCAGGATCTCAACGGTTTTGCCGGACATGGTGGTCACGATATCACCCGGCTTGGTGGCGTTACCTGCTGGCATATTTTCAACGGCAGCGACCACACCCACGACATTAACCTTAGGCTTCAGGGCTTTTAATACCTGCAGCACACCCATAACGCTGGCGGCACCACACATATCAAACTTCATCTCGTCCATGCCCGCACCCGGCTTCAGGCTGATACCACCGGAGTCAAAGGTTACGCCCTTACCGACCAGCACATGAGGCTGCTCATCACCAGCACCTTTGTACTCTACGGTGATCAAACGCGACGGTTGCACACTGCCTTGGCCAACAGACAGCATACAGTGCATACCCAGATCGGCCATCTGGTCTTCGTCCAGTACGATCAGGGTCATCTCGTCGCAATCTTCAACCAGCAGTTCTGCTTGCTCGGCCAGAAATACTGGCGTACACACATTGCCCGGCAGGTTGCCCAGGTTACGGGTGACGTTAGAGCCCAGCCCCGTTGCCTGACCGATAGCCAGTGCCGCTTCTACCGCAGCGGTATCCTGGCTGACTACGGTGATTTCGTTCAGCGCCAGCGCTTCCGCTTCTTTGCTCTTCATCTGATCGAAGGAGTAGAGTGCGGTTTCGGTGTTTTCAGCCAACAGACGGGCTTTCCAGGCGTTGTCACGACCATCTTTTAATTCAATATCATCCAGATTCAGCGCCACAGATGCGATCTTGCCACCTTTGATGCTATTGATCAGGCCTGTCGCCAGTGAACGGAATTTGCCGTCGTTCAGCTCGTCGGCTTTACCTGTGCCCACCAGCAGCAGACGGGAGGCATCCAGACCATCCACAACCGGCAGCAGCAGGGTTTGGCCCTGTTTTCCGGTAAAGTCACCCTGATCGATAATTTTGCTGATCAGACCATTGGCCGCTTGGTCCAGCTGTTGCGCGGCTGCACCTAATTCACCGTCTGCGCCGACAAAAGCGACCAGACAATCTTTTTTCAGCTCAGTTAATGCCTGATTAGTTGCGATAAACTGCATAGAGACTCCAAAAATTCACAAGACAAAAAAAGCAAACCATCCAATAACGCGCTCAAATATCACTCTCTTCAACGCTATCTCATCACAAGAATGTCACCCTGGGATATAAAACTGATCCATTAGAATCAAAAATACCCGCAAGACAAAACAATACCCACAAGACAAATGGGAAGTGTTATTGGATAATTTGCCCGCTGAGAACCTACTCTCAGTCATTACGCTCAGTTTACGCAATGCCCAACTGAACGCAAAGCAGGATCAGCAGATATCCAACGAGCAAACAGCGCTCTCTGCCTGATCACCGAAGCCAACACTGACAGGAGCCGCTTTTTGATTATTTTTCGTTACCTGCTCAGGGAAGTGCTGCTGACCATGACGGCAGTTACCCTGGTTCTCCTGCTGATTATTCTCGGCGGTCGTTTTATTAAGCTGTTTGAAGATATCGCTGAAGGCTCTCTGTCACTGGATTTTCTCTGGAGCCTGCTGGTACTTCAGCTGCCTTCCGTACTGGAACTGATTCTGCCACTGGGCTTTTTCCTGGCGATTATGCTGGCCTATGGCCGTCTGTATCAGGAAAACGAGATGGGCGTCCTGATGGCCTGTGGCTTTACCCCTACCAGGTTACTGCTCTACACCCTGTGTGCCGGTGCCTTGGTAGCAACCATTGTCGGTAGCTTCAGCCTTTGGCTGACACCCAACAGTGAAGCCAAAGCCGCCGCTATCTTTGAAAAACAGAAGCGCAAGGTCGACTTCTCGGCGATTAAACCCGGACGCTTCCAGCAATTCTCAGGAGGCCAAGTGGTCTATACCGAAGAGCTGACCGACCAAAATACCCGCATGCGTGGTGTCTTTTTATCTCAGGAGCTGGACGGTGACCGCAGGGAAAAAAGCGATGGCCGTACCGCTGTATTTCGTGCGGAACAAGGTTATCAATATCTGGATGAAAAAACCGGCAGTCGCTTTCTGGTACTGGAGAATGGTGCACGAACTGAAGGTCAAGTGGGACAAAAAGACTTTAATATCCTGACTTTTGAGCGTTACGCTGTGCGTCTGGCCGAAGATAACAAAGATCGCAACCGCATCAAGGTACGCCAGCTGCCAACCAGTCAGATCTGGTCATCCGATAACCCACAGCATATCGCCGGTGTGCAATGGCGCTTATCTCTGCCGCTAATGGTCATCATTGTCACTCTTATGGCAGTGCCGCTCAGTTATGTACGCCCCCGCCAGGGTCGTTTTGCCAAACTCTTCCCGGCGGTTTTCCTGCATATTTTCTACCTGAGTGGGCTGATTTCTGTGCAGGGTATGATTGAAAAAGGCCGTTTGGACCCGGCGATTGGTATGTGGTCGGTACATCTGGTGTTTTTCCTGATCGCTATGCTACTGGTATTCAAGGATACATTGTTTAATAAGTCATCCTCCAAGCCTTCGAAGCCGAACAGCTCGAATCCGACTGATAAACCAGAGACGGTACAAAGCTGATGAAAACACTGGATCGCTATATCGCCGTCAGCGTACTGAGTGCCGTTCTGATTGTGCAGACGTTACTGCTGGGTCTGGACTTTATGTTGGCTCTGGTTAATGAGCTGGATGATCTGAATAAAACCTATCAGATTACTAATGCGCTTTACTTTGTCTTTATGACACTACCGCGACGTTTTTACGATCTGATGCCTGTAGGGGTTATGGTCGGCTCTTTGATCGGCCTTGGGGCACTGGCCAGTAGCAATGAGTTAGCGGTGATTCGGGCTGCGGGCGTGTCCATCGTGCGAATTATCGGTTCAGTAATGAAACCCATACTGGCCATCATTCTGGTTGCGTTTCTGATAGGTGAGTATGTTTCACCCGTAACAGAGGTCAACGCTCAAAACTACCGCATTCTTAAGAAATCCGGTAATGCACGGGTCGAGGCAGAATGGGGGGTCTGGCACCGTGAAGGGAATGAGTTTTTCTATTTTGCTTCGATTCATGCCAATGGCCGCCTGTTTGGTATCTCCCGCTATACCTTCGATGAAGACACCAAAGAGCTGGAAAGTATCTTCTATGCCCGATCAGGTACTTATGAAGACGATAGCTGGCTGCTAAAAAACGTGCAGATCAGTCGTATCACCCCCACCCATATTCAGGAGGAGCGTATCGACCAGTGGCGCTGGCAAACCGAACTTACACCTGACCTGATGAAGATGATCATTATCAAGGAAAGGTATCTGGCACCCAGTGAACTCTGGCAGTACGCGCAATACCTGAAAGAGCGGGGACTGAAATCCCATGATCATCTATTGGCTTTCTGGCAGAAGGTATTGATGCCGATTACCATAGGCTCTCTGGTTCTGGTCGCGGCATCCTTTGTCTTTGGCCCGCTGCGTTCCGCACCAGCAGGTACACGGGTATTCAGCGGCGTCATCGTGGGACTTGCGGTCAAGTATGTGCAGGATCTGTTAGGCCCCGCCAGTGTGGTGTATGGCTTTGAACCTATGTGGGCAATTCTGGTCCCAGCACTGGGCTGTGCCCTCTACGGTGCGGTATTGATTCGTCGCAGTGGTTAATGCGGATATTAATACTTATCCAATCCAGATAAATTGCTGTAGGTCGGAAAAGCCGTAGGCGCCTTCCGACAATAGCCGGATATCGAGGTCAGTATCGGATGGCGCTTCGCTTATCCAACCTACTCAGATATCACAAGGTTTATCAGGACGAGGCTTAACAAGACCGGCTAAACTGCGACAAAATAAAAGCCGATAGTTTTATATTTTTAACGATTTAATTTCAGGGTAAACACTATGTTTCAAAGCGGGCGACAGTTCCCCAATCAACAATGGGCCCAACCGGCAAACCTGACCCGTCGTCTGGGAGCCCTGCTGTATGACTTTCTGATTATCGTTGCCCTATGGATGTTTGCTGGTTTTGCCCGCCTGCCCTTTGTCGAAGCCGATGCCATGACCGACAGCGCAGGCCCGGCTTTCCAGAGCGCTCTGTTTATCCTGACTTTTGGCTTTTTCGCCTTTTTCTGGCTGCGGACAGGCCAAACCCTGGGCATGCAAGCCTGGCGCATCCGCGTACAAAATGAGAATGGCACGGCCATGTCACCGACTCAGGCACTGATGCGCTTTCTCTGTGCCGCACTCTCTATTGCCAGTCTGGGCCTGGGTTATATCTGGATGCTGTTTTCTAAAAACAAAGCAACCTGGCACGACCAGTTCTCTGATACGGTTGTGGTTTACATTCCTTCTGATAAAGAGATCTCAGCCTTAGATAAAGGAGATAGCTCAGAACAGGAAGGCAACAAAGCGAATTCAGGTAAGAGCAAGAAAAGGGCGAAGAAGTAATCAGAGCTATCAGCCAAAATCCTATCGGCCCTGCCATAAAAAAAGCCAGACAAGCAAGCCGAACTTAAAGCGTACGGACTTGCTTGTTAGAGGTTAAGCCACTCGATTACAGCGCCACTACAAATATTGATGAATCCAGGCCTGCAGCTGCGGCCCCTGCATCACACCGGCCTGACGGGCCACTTCCTTACCGTTTTTAAAGATCGCCAACGTCGGAATGCTGCGGATACCGTACTGAGCAGCGGTTTGCTGTGCCGCTTCCGTATCCACCTTCGCCATACGTACCTTAGGCTCCAACTGCTGCGTTGCTGCACTAAAAATCGGCGCCATCATCTGACAAGGGCCACACCAGGCCGCCCAGAAATCCACTACGACAGGCAGATCTGAGTTCACAATCACCTTTTGAAAATTAGCATCAGTCAGATTCTGAGGCTGTCCATTAAACAATGCCTGCTTGCACTTGCCACAATTAGGGCTATCACTCAGACGCTCAGCAGGCAGGCGGTTCACCGCATCACAATGGGGGCAGACGATATGTTTACTTTCGCTCATGGTTGTCCTGTATTTGCTCTGTATTTGTTGATATTAGTTGTACTGTATTAATGTTGACGTACTTAGCGTTATTAATGAGTATTCGCTTGATTATTGAGTTTAGTTAATACTAATTTATGTATTCGCTTTAATATTTTCAAGCGCTGTTCTATTAACAGAGATCTCAACAGGCAATAGGCAATAAGTACCCGAACATAAATATTCCGATATTTTCCGGCCGAAGCGGCCGGAAAATACGGGCTTTATGCAGGGAAAAGTACTGTATGCCTACTTAGGCAATAGGAATCTCAACCACTGCTATCATACTGAACTAAGATCACAAGGGGTGATGGCTACACTCATTTAGGTATATCATCCCTATTCCACCGACATCACAGGATCACTTATGGTTAAGCTCAGAGATTTGCAATATCTGGATGCCATCGACCAACACAAGCACTTTGGTAAAGCTGCCGAAGCCTGTTTTGTCAGTCAGCCGACGTTAAGCGGTCAAATTATGAAACTGGAAGAGCAGTTGTCATTACAACTGGTCGAGCGACATCGCCGCAATGTTATGCTAACCCCTGCTGGTGAACAGCTGGTTAAGGAAGCACGCAAAGTACTGAATGCCGCCAGGGATTTTGAAGAGACGGCCAGGAACCTGCTTGATCCTTTAGCCGGAGACCTGCATATGGGGCTGATTCCAACGCTGGCACCTTATCTTTTGCCTCACATTATGGGCTCGTTACATCAGAAACTGCCCAACATTCGCTTCTATTTACACGAGAAGCAGACCAAGGTGCTACTACAGGAGTTAAATGAAGGCAAACTGGACCTGCTAGTACTACCTTGGTTGGAAGATATGCAGGGTGTCGAGCGCTATGACCTGTTTTACGAGCCACTGGATCTGGCCGTGCCCACAGGCCATAAACTGGCTGATAAGGGCACCTTGCAACTGAGCGACCTGAATGATCAGAAGATTTTGACCCTGGAAGATGGCCATTGCCTAAGGGACCAGGCTATGGGTTATTGCTTTAGCGCCGGAGCCAGTGAGGATCACAGTTTTCAAGCGACCAGTTTAGAAACACTGCGTTATATGGTCGCCAGCGGTATGGGCATTACGATGATGCCACGCCTGGCCAGTCAGAGAGAAGATCAGTCACTGAGGTACTTAAGGTTTGAACAACCGGAACCCAGTCGTCTGATCTCGCTGTTGATACGTCCCAACTATTCCCGTATGACTTGCGTCAGAGAGGTGGTCAGTTGCATCAAGGATGTCATGCAAGATAGCATGAGTACAAAAAGCTCAGCCTCTTAGCTGAGCTTCTGCTATATTCTCTATGCTTTGTTTCTCAACCGCTTAGAATTTGAAGATATCTTCTTCTGCTTCACCAAACAACAGGTCAAGATCCGGTTCTTGTGCTTGTGCTTGCTGCAAAAGCTTAGAATGCGCCTGGAATAGACTTGCCAGATTACTTAAACGTGGTTTTGACCACATCTGGCAATAAGCCATAGACAGAGCACCGCTAAGATGCAGTTCCTGCAGTTTCTCAGGAGACAAGGCGTCCAGAGCTTCTTTATTGATCTCAAACAGACCCTCTACCGCAACAACTTTAGCCTCACCATCTTCCTGAAGCTGTTTAATATTGATACGCCAAGGTTGAATCAGATCGTTATCAACAAGCTGCTGCACCAGCTTATGGGTTAATAAACGGTTCTGGTGACACTGTTGCAAGAAGTTAAGCACTTTAGCTACTTCTTCGGCGGGCTCACCGGCATCAGTCAGTATGCGTAAATCGCCCTCAGCAGCCTCCTCATTAAAGAGTTCACTGTCCGCATCAACACATAAATGCAAATTATCGCCGCCTTCTTCTCTTAACAGAGCAAAAGGATAGCCCCGGAAAGCAGCTGGAACATACCCCCCTAGCCAACGCCCGTCCGGACTGACAAACAGATTCATATTGGCATGCAAAGATTGAATACCGACCAACTCATAGCCTGATTCAATATGCTCGGTTTTAGAGAACGCAATTGCCATGTGAGGCATAACATGGGCCAGTTCCTCCATCAAAAGAGGAGCCGCACTCAAATCTTTAGTAAAGGAATAACTCTTAACAGGCTGCCAACCAGCCTGTTTGTGCAACTGACGCTGCAGAGGAATATAACGAGGCATTACTCACTCCGTATTAACTGATTACTGAATCGACCATTGTACCACCCGAGATGGCTTGCACCGAGGACCTCTGACGCCACCAGACCGACACCTGGATCATTTGATCTAATGGATTTTCTTGCTTTCAACACCTTGGGCAGCTTTAGGCGTAAAATGGCTATGCATCCATTCAGGCCAGGCATCTGTTGACCACTGCCCTCGTTTATAGGCTGAAAAAAGAATATTGAGCCATTGGCGTACATTGCCAATCCCCATATTTAACTCTGCTTTTTGCTGATCGTTCTTACCCACAAGGGTCATTCGCAGCGAATGAGGTGTGGGAGTAATCTGAACACTCAATACCAGCCAACTGGCCTCTGGCTTAACCGCTGCTGCAACAGGTTCCTCTGCATCTCTTTGAGTCCTTTGCTGCGCAGCCTGCTGAGAAAAACTGAGTAAATCATTCTTTACACCCTCAGCCTGCTCAACATGCTGTTGTTCCAATAATTGAGTCACTGCTGTTACCAATCGATCCGCTAATCGTTTGGATAACCAGATACAGAGGGTATCTTCATCAGCCAAGCCGTTTAATCGAATTCTATCTTCTGTTTCCACATACTCGGTTGTAACACGCTGCAGTGAAGGGATCATGATTCAAATTTCACTTTTACATCTATAATTTTTCCAACCGCCCATGATACATGAGCCCGAAACAGGTCGTAAGTATACTGAAGTAGTTTTGTGAGTCAGGTCTCAATATCTCTGCCAAGGAAATTAATCAGCGGTTCCCGGCATCTTCCGCCCTTGATTCCAACATTTTAATCACCATATTGCAGTGAGGTGTTTAGAGGTGCTAGCATTTCGCCCCTGCTGAATGCATGGTGAAGCCGCACGATTGATCAATAGCCGTCAAAAGCTTCTCCATCCTCTAGCCAAGTATGTTTACTGGCACACGAATCAGGCTGCAGATGATCACGTTTGCAGACCGGTTTCAAGCCAATCTTTAAAATGAACTGAGCCAATCATGAACGAAACGAAAATTGCTGAAGATCTCCGATCAGCTCTTCGAGCAAGCAAACGAGGTTTTTGGGCAGCAGGTTTCTTTAGCCTGTTTATTAACCTCCTAATGCTAACCGCTCCTCTTTATATGCTCCAGGTTTACGACCGGGTTGTTGCCTCGCGCAGTTTGGAAACCCTGTTATTCCTGACCCTGCTAATGGTCGCCATGTTTTTTATCATGGGTACCCTGGAGTGGGTTCGCTCACGTATTCTGGTTCGTGTTGGTAATCAGCTTGATGGCTATCTTAGCCAGCGTATCTATTCTGCTATGTTTGAGCTGGGTGTTAAAAATCCTGCTCAGCGATCTGCACAGCCGCTCAGCGATCTGACCAGTATCCGCCAATTCATGACAGGCAATGGACTGTTTGCATTCTTTGATGCTCCCTGGATGCCTATCTATATCGGCCTGTTGTTCCTGTTTCACCCTGCTTTTGGTTGGTTTGCAATCGCAGCCGCCGTCATTCTGTTTATTGTGGCCATTTTCAACGAGCGCACCACTCGCTCTCGTTTGATGGAAGCGAACAGTGAAAACGTGAAAGCCCAGGGCCTGGCAAACAATAACCTGCGTAATGCGGAAGTTCTACATGCTATGGGCATGCTGCCCGGCATTATGGGTCGCTGGTACAATAAGCATCAGAGCTTCCTGGCAAAACAGACTGAAGCCAGTGATATGGCTGGCACATTCAGCAACCTGAGTAAGGTGCTGCGGATGATGTTCCAGTCTCTGATTCTTGGTCTGGGTGCTTACTATGTCGTACTCAATGAGATGTCTGCGGGTATGATGATCGCAGGCTCTATTCTGATGGGCCGTGCATTGGCTCCTCTGGATTTAATGATTAACAGCTGGAACGGCTTTAACTCGGCTCGCGCGGCTCACAAGCGTCTGAGCGAACTGTTGGTCGCTATCCCATCCCAGAATCGCAAGATGCCTCTGCCACCACCTATGGGCACAGTAACCGTTGAAGGCCTGGTTATTGTACCGCCTGGCTCGCGCACCCCTGCGGTACGAGGCGTACAATTTGGTGTCACACCAGGTGAGCATGTGGGTATAGTCGGCCCCAGTGCTGCAGGTAAATCAACACTGGCCCGTTCATTACTGGGAATCTGGCCTGCTGCAAATGGCTCTGTTCGTATTGATGGCGCCGACGTGCAACACTATAACCGTGATGAGTTAGGCCCTTATCTGGGTTACCTGCCACAAGATATTGAACTGTTTGATGGCTCAGTCAGTGAAAATATCGCCCGTTTTGGTGATGTTGACCCGGAAAAGGTTGTCGAAGCGGCGAAAAAAGCCGGTGTCCATGAATTGATTCTCCAATTGCCAAACGCCTACGATACCGTTATCGGCAGCAACAGCGGAGCCCTGTCTGGCGGTCAACGTCAGCGAATTGGTCTCGCACGGGCATTGTATGGCAACCCAAAAGTTATTGTTCTGGATGAACCTAACTCCAACCTGGATGATCAGGGTGAGCAGGCTTTGGCTCAAACCATGCTGCGCCTGAAACAAGAAGGCACTACATTATTTGTTGTCAGTCACCGCCCTTCAATTCTGAAGAACATCGATAAATTACTGGTTATGCGTGATGGCCAATTGCAGGCCTTCGGCCCAAGGGATGATGTCATGGCTCATTTGGCTCAACAGAAGGCTGGCTCAACACCAGTTAAAGCATAACTCTGTATTATTGCCAAAACATAGGCAGCGGCGCTGGTGAGATTCAAACTTACATAGCGCCCTACCAACGGACTTAACCGGTTTTTCAGAGAAATAAAATGAGTAAAAGCAGAGTAATCGAAGGAGAGCATGAAAAGCTCTCCTCCCAAGCAGATAAAATGCCAGCAAAGCAAGAAGACCTACTGACACCACCACCTCAACCCGTTCAGTCAGATGTCCCGGTTGATGATCGTCGCTACATCCGCTCTGGTATCTTGTTTCTGTTACTTACACTGGGTGGCTTTTCCTTATGGGCAGGCTTCGTTCCCCTGAGTAGCGCCCTGATATCCAGCGGTGAAGTGATGGTTGACAGCTACCGTAAATCAATTCAGCACTACGAGGGGGGGATTGTTAAGAACATCCTCGTACGTAATGGCGATAAAGTAGCCGCTGGCGACCCATTGATTCAACTGGACACTACACAATGGGATGCTGACAGAGATGCCACTCAGAAGCGCCTGTTGAATACTCAGGCTGAACTGGAACGCTTACGCGCCCAGCAACGTTTTGATACTAACCTGACATTCAGCGACAACCTGCTGCAAGAGGCAAAGAAATCTCAGGATATCAGCAATGTTCTGAAGCAACAGCGTCAGTTGCACACCGCCAGCATGAGTGCATTTATGCAGGAGCAACAGGCACTGGGCGCGCGCGTTGAGCAGATAAATCAACAAGTCTCAGGATATGAGCAACAGCGCAGTATTCTTGAGCAGCAAATTACTTCTCTGGATGAGGAGCAAAAAGCTTTCGACACCCTGTTTAAAGAAGGCCTGGGTGATGGCCAACGCGCTCGTGAACTGAATCGCCAGCTGCTACAACGCCAAAACGAAAAAGCACGTAATGAGTCAGAGATTGCCCGCCTGAAGCTTCAGGCAACGGAAGCAGAGCTACAGCAAGCCACTCGTAAGCAAGACTTCCTGAAAGAGATCGGTGAACGTATCAAGCAGACTCAGGCAGATTATTTTGACCTGCAGGAACGTATCCGTGTTGCCGAAGATAAAGTTCGCCGTGCGACTATTCGCGCACCGGAAAAAGGAATTGTTGTTGACCTGCAGGTGCATACGCTTGGCAGCGTTGCTACCCCTGGCCAAACGCTGCTGGATCTTGTACCAGAGAAAGACAAGTTTGTGGTTGAAGCCAAGGTCATGACTCAGGACATTAATGAACTGTATAAAGGCCAGCTGGCGGACATTCGTTTCTCCGCTTTCAACCATGGTAAAACCAAGGTTATTGAAGGTGAAGTGGTACTGGTATCTGCTGACCGTCTAGTGAATGAGCGTGATGGAATGCCTTACTACCTGGCCCGCATTCGAGTGACCGATAAAGGCTACAGCGAGATGGATGAAAGCATGCAGCTCAAGCCTGGCATGCCAGCAGAGGTTATGATTCGTCGCGGTGACCGCACCCTGTTCAGCTATCTGTTGAAACCATTAGCTGATAGCTTTGCCCGTGGCCTGAAGGAGTAATGCTGGTGTCTCGCTTAAATAAACTGACCGCTACCCTGCGTAGCCTCAATGACAACAAAACACTCTCTCTTTACACTGCACTGCCCGTGGCAGCACTGTTGGCACTGACGCCTGTTGCCCATGCACAGGATGCTGCAAGTACAACGCAGATGCCACACAGTGTACAACTATCATCATCTGATGAACTGAGCTTTAGCGCAGCTTTACAAGCCGCTTTAGCCAATGACCCGGAAATCAGGGTCGCCCAGATGACCTTCACTGCCGAGCAGGAAGAAGTTAACATCGCCAGGTCTAACCTGTTGCCGACAATCAACCTGGCTGCAGGTCATCGCTATGAGGACTCGGATAATATTTATACCGATCCGGATAATGCGAGCTACTATGACCCGGACCTGCCCCGTTCCAGTGGCACCTTGAATGATTTCTACTGGCAAGTAAGTCTGCGTCAACCTCTGGTAGATTTTGCCCGCTATTACGAATACAAAGGTGCCGAATCATATGTCGACGCCGCTGCCTTTCGCTATAAACGGGCTGAGCAAGACTTGATTTACCGTCTCTCAGAGCGCTACCTCGCCGTATTACTGAGTGCTCAGCAAGTCTATCTTAATGAGCAGAAGCTGAACGCTCTGGAAGCAAACTTAGAACAGGTAGAGCGTGAGCTCAGTCTGGGTGTCGGTGACAAGCTTAATGTTCTGGAGGTTAAGGCTCGCCGGGATCTGGCAAAGTCCGATCTATTGCAGGCAAAGAGCGAACTGAATGACTCCAAAACCCTCCTGCAGAACATGATCTCCAGAGACGTGGTCCTGCCTGAAGCCTGGGTAGCGAATGGACACCTGGTGGAGTATAACCTGCCCGTGGAAGATGAAGCCTATTGGTTAGAAAAGGTGAACCAGAATGCCACGCTTCAGGAAAGTCTCTCCAAAGCAAAGCAATCTGAAATCACAGTTTCGGCCCGTAATGCAGGCCACTACCCAACCGTTAATCTTAACCTGAGCTATCAGGACAGGGACTCTGAGGATGATCAGCGCACCCGTGAAGACCTTACCATCGGCATAGAGCTAAGCCTGCCTCTCTACCAAGGGGGCCGGACAGAGGCCAGTATAAGACAGGCCTCCGCTCGCCTTAATGCTGAACATGCCACGACTGAGTTCACCCGCTCTCAGGTCTCTCAGCGGGTTAAACTGGCCTATTCACGCATGATTAGCCTGAGCGAACGCTTATCCGCACTGGTTGAATCCAGACAATCCGGCCAGGGCTATCTTGATGCTGCAATACGCGGTCAGACGCTTAACTTAAGAAGCCAGGTTGAAGTATTGGATGCACGCACACGCCTGGTCGATGTCCAGCTTAATTTTGCCAATACCCTGAACCAGTATTTGCTGGCTAATCTCAGCTTACACCTGGAAACGGGTTTGCTGGATAGCAATATGCTCGAAGAATACGATCAATTATTCGCGCAGGCCGCCCAAAAATCAGCCCTCTAAACGACATAAGCTCAGCAATATGAATATATCCACCCTCTTCGGCTCGCAGCCGGAGAGGATAAGGATATAAATATCGAAGACTTTTGTGCTGATGCTTAATTGAAGTAAAACGGGATAACATTTTTAAGGGGGCCAGGAGCATTCCAACCCTTTAAACTGTATAATCCATCCCCATATATTGGATAGCCATAAGTGTACTTATTCAGGCTAAATATTACACAGAAAGACTACAGGAAAGAACATGCCTAAAATTACAATTGATGGAAAAGAATACGACCTGGAATCCCTGTCAGAAGCCAGCAAAAATCAGCTAACATCTCTGCAGGTATGCGATCAAAAAATTCAGAGCGTTCAGCAAGAGCTAGCGATACTGCAAACTGCACGTAACGCCTATGCTATGGCACTAAAAGAGCTGCTTGCTCAGTCTGAGTAAATTAAAAACCTGTGGGCTTCTTGATTCCAAAAAACTCTCAGGTATTGCATGGATAGTGCATATCCTATAGCTGGAGAAAAGCAGCTAAAACGTCAATTAGCTAGCTTGTTCCGATCTCCTCAAAAGCCTAAGAGATTTATTAACACGCGTAGTATTGGTAAATACAAAGGCTAAAACACGCAAGCCCTTTGAACCTGAAGGGCTTGCGTGTTTACCACGCAATAAACTCTCTATCAGGCTGCAACAAAAGCAGTCGCAGTAATATCACCTCCGGCAATACTATTAAAGACTCCCACCAACGCAATATCTCCCGCCAGTACAGTAGTATCACCTGTTCCAGTACCACTACTACCTTCCGCCAGATACCACAAGAATGCCTGGTTATTTTGATAGGTCACAAGAAATGCTTTTTCCCCTGTCCCATTCAATGTAATACCGGAAGCGGCGGTTGCATCTGATGACAAGGCCTGCAGCAAGTCCGTACCCGTACTTCCTGCGCCCAAACTGACACTACTATCCAATGTAGTTGTCAGCTCAATAACGCTGAAGTCGGCACTGCTATTTGCCAGCGTAAAGGCAGCGCCTGATGTGACAAGAGAAGTAGCCTCCGATGCAACCTTAAGTACACTGCCGCTTGTGGCTGCCGCATCGGCCGTTAGATCTGTTGCATACAGACCAATCTGATCATTAGCCACGTTAAAGCCGGTTACAGTATCAACACCATCAGAACTGCCACCAGTGAAAATAACCCGATCAACAGCCGATATGGTTTCTGTCAGGATAATGGTATCGTTACCACCATTACCCATAATGACATCGGCCCCTTCACCACCCGTAATCGTATCGGCCTGAGAGCCTGCACTAATGGAATCACTTCCCATAGAGCCCGTGATCGTCAATGCATTCACAGCCACATCGGTACTGACAATCGATACACTGGCTGTATCGCTATCGACACTGCAAGCAGAAAGATCTAATACATTTTCATCCATATTCAGGATATAAGTATCGGCGGTATCTGTACCCTTAAGCGCCAGTGTCTTGCCATGTAGCTCAGATGCGTTGATCGTGACACTGACTGCATCACTATCTGTAATTTGAAGCGCATCCAGATTGGATAAAAACAGGATATTATCCGACAGATCCAGACCACCTGTCAGCTGCAAGATATCGGTACCACCGCCACCATCGATACTCATATCGCCATCCCAGGCAATAAAGGTATCACCACCGCTGCCCCCAGTTGCTGACATTAGGGTATCGGATAGGGTCAGGGTCAAATCTCCGCTCATCGCTGTACCATTGACACCATTGGCGGTCACCTTAGTCAGCGTAATATTCTGACTACCAGCCAGATTTACCGTTGTATTCGTACCATCCCCTTCCAGCTCAGCAATCGAGACACTGCTCAGCGCTGAAAGGTTAACAACTTCAAAATCACTCACGGTCACCTTACCGCCGGTTTGTGATGTCTCTACCTGAAGGTTCAGCGTTTCATTACCCGAGGCCAGGTTCGCATCCAGAGTCACACCACTACTGGCTACATCTGCACTTAACTTTACTGTCTGCTGATTAGCCAGAGTATAGCTACCTGCAGCACCGCCCGTAGCCAGATCAATACTATCAACAGATAGAGCGCTTAAATCTCCAGTGCCAGCAGTTAACAACTTCAATGTGGTAACCACGCCACTATCGGCCTCGTCAACAACTGCCAGCCCAGACAACTGCTCTACGGTAAGGGCTAAACCAACACTATGATCGCCTGTAAAGGTCACATGAGTCAGGAGATCATCAGTGCTATCTAAGTTAAATAACACATCACCACTGTCACCCGCCAAAACAAGCCGCTCAACCTGATCAACCGCGGCACTTTCAACAGTAACGGTACCGACCCCTTTCAGGGTAGCAACATCGGTCGTAGAAGATGTACCGGATAACGACACCGAAGAACCATTGGCCAGCAGGGCTGTGACACCGCCACTGTCAACGCCTGTCACCTGAGTCGTTGCAACGCCTCGTGTATCAAGAGTGGCATTTTTCCCCTCCAGCGAAACACTCACGGTTCCAGTCATGCCAGAGCCCGCTACCAGAGTGGCATTACCCGGTAGATTAACAATACTGACTCCAGTTGCACCTGCAGTTTGCAAATTATTGACCGTCACCGTAGTTCCGAAACCGACGACACCGGCCAGATCAACGCTCAAATCAGAAAAACTGGTCAGGTTAACCACGATATTCTCTATCCCGGAGATGATGGAGGCCATCTCCTCAATATTAGAACTTGCGGCTATCGTCAGAGTATCGTTATCATCAAGATTACTGTCCACCAAGGTATCATCTGCATCTAAGGTTGCAGTGCTGTTCAAAGCGCCGCCTGTTGCCTGAATACTATCATCCAGGTCTGTGCCCTGAATTTCATCGGCGCTACCGGTGGCATCCGCATCGGTCAGGGCTAAGCTCAGGGCTACTTCTCCTGTCGAACCATCAGACGGAATTGAAGAGGCATCAATTACCACAGCACCGCCACTGGTAGGACTTTGCCCACTTGAAGGCACTGTAGACTCAAGAACATCTTTCACAAACCCAGCAAAGTCTTTCTCTACCCCCCCGCCACCCAATATGGCGTCGCCACCAACCACATACTTCATGTCAGAAGCACCTAGAATATCGACGACAGAGCCATTACTTAACGTCATACGCACTGTATTATTGGCTACAGCTGAGCTAATAATTTTCAACCCATCAATGAGCTGAATACAATTTATACCCTGGGCATCAGATATAACTACGGTACTGTAGGCATCCAATTCGGATCCTGAGAGAATATAAATATCATCCCCTTCACCCTTACCAGTAACACCGTGCTGTACCAAAACAACATCATTACTCATTTGATTAGTTTCCCCTACCAACTCAGTCCTCGCCAGCCTGCAATCTAAAAGGACAAGCAACATTTACACTGGATGCTTAATATGAGTAAAACCACTCTTGTATTTAAATAATGGCCACATAAAATTCAAATGCCACTTTAATTCACACCCAGCCCAAGCTAAAGCATGTAAAATAAAGATATTTCGGTATTTTTAACTAAAAATCCTAGCAAAGAGACCCAATAGAGCCTATAAAACCTTTATCTTACCGCTTAAGCAATATAATTTAGTACCCCAAAGAGCACAGACAGCCATAGACACATAGCTCACGGTCAGATTAACTCTACATTCACAAGAGAAGCATCAACAACACCCGCTATCTCAATACTGATAACATTATCATCAGCATCCTGGCCTAAATTGACAAATAAGGTATTGGTAATTTCATTTACTTGTACAGAAATCAGTCCCATCGCAGCCGTATCGCCGGATAAGTCTGCTAAGGTAGAACCGCTGGCCCCTGTTAGCCCACTTAACACAAGCTTGTCCTGAGCTATATTAAAGTTAACAACATTGAAGTTGCCTGTAGTTAAATCACTAAAAGTGATCGCATCAGGGCCACCAGTAGCCGTTGCCGTTGCCGTACCTACATCAGGTGTGACTGTTACAAGACCCGTTCCCTCAACAATATCGACTCCACCACCGGAACTGATTGTCGACTGATTATTGATGGTAACCGCAGCTTCTCCTTCTGCAGGTAAGCTCTGCCCCAGGACGTCAATGGCAAAAGCTGAAAAAGCTTTATCGCTACCAGAAATCCCCGCAGCCGCATTAGCACCGACTGAAAAGGTAAAACTATCCGCACCACGGATATTCACAACAGAACCATTACTTAAATACAGTAACGCCTCATTATGTACCAGTATGGATGAAGTGATGGTTAGCCCTTCGGCAAGCTCAATGCGGTTGGAGCCGCCCTGGTCAATAATTGTAATTGTCTCCCCACTTTCAAGAAAGCTTGGAATTAGACTGTAGACCTGGTCTGATTCGTCGCCTTGATAAGTAGTATTAGCTGATTGAACTAGTGTTAAAAAATCTTTTACTTTCTGAATAGCCATAATTACTCCAAATAAATTTAAAAACACCCAAGTACCTAAACATATCAGCATGCCAGGCTCTTCAACACCGGCCCGCGCGCATTCCAGGTTATTCAGGAATGTGTTGGTACCGCCTTACATACACTTAAAGACGTTGGCACCTATAACAGAAATGATCTCGGTGTTCAATCACCGTGCCCTACTGACTCACTGCCTACGCTTAGCCGCCGGCATCACTACTGACAGCTCAAGACTCGTTTCAGAATGGTGACAAGCCTTGCTCTGACAGGGTTTTCACCCACGGGAATTCCGTTAACACATCTTTGCTTATCAATTTCATCCGCATCTGAGCTTTGCTCTGCACACTAAGTACTCATTCTGGGGCGTTCTACCTACACTCAAACCGCTCGACTGACCTGGTCTCATCCTTTAAACAAGACGAGACCTTATACCATGACCTATATACGTAACTTCCACCTGAACAATAGCAAACACTTATTCAGCAGTAGAGGAGGATGGTTTATCAGCCCCTCTGTTCTGTGAACAAAACAAAGTCGGCTACACCAGCTTCTATAACTAGTGCAAACGACCAATACTCTGGCATTGCCTGCAGAGGTGTCGGGCTAGAGCTGTAGAGGTATTGATGCTACAGTATTGATCATATATATCCTCTAATTAAAATTTTGGTGATGTAATGGCTATTAATAAGGTATCAGATTTTCTAACACTGATTCAGTCTTCAGGTACTACTTATCAAGGGGATGAATCAGACCAAGTCTACAGTCTAATTCCAAGCTTTCTTGAAAGTGGGGAGACAATTACAATTATTGACCAGGGCGGCTCCAACCGCATTGAGCTTGCCGAAGGACTAACCATCACCTCATCCATACTAGTACATAATGAGGCGTTACTGTATTTAAGCAATGGCTCAGTTGTAAATATCCGAGGTGCGGATACCTTCACATTCGCCGTTAGCGCCAATGCAGCAGCGGGCATCACAGGTGCCGATAAGGATTTTCCGACCTTTGCCCTTGATGTTTTGGGCCAGAGCTTACCAGCAGAAGGTGAATCTGCTGTCACCGTAAGCAATCAGTCAGTAATCTATGCAGGCGGGGCTGTTGATATTATACCAACCGACCCAACCGACCCAACCGACCCAACCGACCCAACCGACCCAACCGACCCAACCGACCCAACCGACAGCTTATTAACTCAGGCTCAGGCTAAATCCAGCACAAATGCAACGACCGGCACACTACCTACTACAGGTGATAGCCCCGCACTTGAATCAGGTAAGTACTGGAGCAGCACAAACGTTACCTATTCCTACAATCTGACAGAACCAGCTGACTACGCTGACGAAGATCTATCCGGCTTTATCGCTTTCCCCGATGCAGCAAAACCTTCCGTTGAAGCATCTTTTGCAGATATTGCCACCTTTACACCGCTGACCTTTAGCGAAGTATCTGTTGATGGCGATATCGAGTGGAATGCTGTTGCTCAATCAGGCAATACAGATGCTTACGCTTACTATCCTGGTAGCGGTATTAGTGGTGATGTTTTCCTTAATAATGAATATACCACCAGCGAACAATACACTGCAGGTCAATCCCCCTTCTTTACGGTCATACATGAACTAGGGCATGCAATGGGGCTTGATCACTCCTTTGAAGGTGATGCGACATTACCTGCTGACGAAGAAAACATCACTCACTCCGTGATGTCCTATACGGATTACCACAACTACACTATGGAGTTCACCTTGCCCGGTAACTCCATCAACTCTCAACCTGTAAGCAGCTATTACACCACAGGCTATGCTCTGTATGATGTGATGGCACTGCAAGCAGCCTACGGGGTTAACACCAGCCACAATAGTACAGATACCACTTATACCGTCGGTTTTGGCACCACGGTACAGGAAGTGATCTGGGATGCCGGTGGTACTGACCTGATTGATGCCTCTGCAGCAACCGGTGTCTGTACTGTCGACCTGCGTGAGCAGAAATTCTCATCCATTGACGTAAAAGATGCCGCCACACAAGCCGCAGAAAAAGTCACCGAGATGGGTATTACCAGTCAAACCTTTATCAATTTTATTAACGATCAGTACACCAATCTGGGCGATCAGCTGTATACCGGTGAGATGAACCTGGCAATATCCAAAGGTGTTGTGATTGAAAATGTCACCACAGGTAGTGCCAATGACAGCGTTCAGGATAACGCTGTGGATAACGTGATCAGCACAGGTGCCGGTGACGACATTATCATCCTGAATCAAGGTGGTTTTGACACAGTAAACGGCGGTACAGGTACAGACACGGTACAACTGAGTATCGCATCCAGCGCAGCCCAGGTAGAGAAGCAAACCGACGGTAGCTACATCGTACTGGCCGATTCGTTTGCCGCTCAACTGACCGGCGTTGAGAGCCTGCAATTTACCGATACCACAACGACACTGGCGTAACGCTCAATCGTGAGATACCACAAGGAAAGCAGGCTTCCCTGCTTTCCTTTCTAACTCACCAACCCACAAAAACTCACATCAAAGCGATCTATCTTTATCCGTTTTCCTGTCCGGCGAGCAATACCTGAACCTCGTCCATCCTCGCGTCACTGGAGTACAGCCTTTCCAGCTGGCCTTTCAACGCCACACGGGCCTTGTTATCACCATGAACCAACCGAATTTCTTGCGGCTTATCACGCATACAACGGACAAAATTAACCAGATCCTTCTGATCCGCATGAGCCGAGTAGCCTGAAATCTGCTGTACCGATGCCCGGATATCATACCTTTGACCATCCAACGTGACCCAACCGCCTGCCGGACCATAGCGCAGAATATCAGCCCCTGGTGTACCTTTAGCCTGATATCCAGTAAACAGTATTTGATGACGGGACTGACCCAGCATCGCTTTCAGATAATTCACAATGCGCCCACCGCTGGCCATACCACTGGCCGCAATTACCAGAGTGGAGCGTTGGCTGCGACTCAGATAATTCACTGTCTGCAAATGCTCATCATGGCTATCAACCGTGTATAACTCCTCAAAGCTCAGCGGGTGTCGTCCTTGGCGATATCGACGCCAGGCTTCCTTATCCCACCACTCTTTTAACTCACGATAAGACTGAGTAAATTTAGCCGCCAGGGGTGAGTCCACAATCACCTCTAACTCTTTTAAAACAGAGTCAGGTTCAGCCTGATGAAGAAGATGCTCCAACTCATACAGCAATTCCTGAGTTCGACCAATACTGAAGGCCGGAATAATAATATGCCCCTTACGATGCATCGCATGCTCTATCAACTGTGCCAGCTGCTGACTTCGCTCCCTGCGATGTTGATGCAAACGATCACCATAAGTGCTCTCCAACACCAATATATCTGCCCGATAAGGCGAACGTGGCGCAGGCAACAAAGGCGTCCAGGGTGCGCCTAAATCCCCCGAAAACACAATACGCTGGCTTTTGTGGTTACCTTCTCTTTGTGACAGCTCACCGTGAACTGCCGAGCGATAATCCACTTCAATATAAGCAGAACCCAGAATGTGGCCAGCACGCTGCAGGCGCACCTTTACCGCCAAACCATTTTGATCAAGCAACGAATGCCACTGCTTATAGGGCAAAACAACCAACTGCTGATTTACCTGATCCAGAAAGCGCTCTATCAACACCTTATTGCGGGTAAAACCAATTTTAAGGGCGTCTTCTATTACCAAAGGCAAGAGATGCGCACTGGGAGGAGAACAAATGATAGGGCCACGAAAACCCGCAGCTAACAGATAAGGCAATCGGCCAATATGATCAATATGGACATGAGTGACAACTAAGGCCTCAATCGTCTCGATGGGAAAATCAATGGAAAGCCTTTCCAATGCGGGCAGATCATCATCAACCTCCTGCCCTTGAAACAAACCACAATCAACCAGCAATGAATGCTTATGATCAAACCAGAGCTGATGACAGCTGCCTGTTACTCCCTGTGCACCGCCATGATGGTCTATTTTGGGATACATCATAATCCTCCTTGATGATCATAAAAGCCACCTTGCTTCAGAAACGTCCTATATTAATACACGCACCTGCTATCGAAATGATTTAAAACAATATATGACCTAAGAAGAAGACAGAAAGTCGAAAGACCCACAAGCCAGTTCACCTGATAATAACGCAGACTCGGCTGATTCAGGCGGCGCAAATCCTTCGATCAGTTGTTGGACTAACTCAGGGTAACTGAACAACTCCTTATAACCGGAGTCATGATGATTACTGTCACTAATGCTGGCACCTCCATTTTGAGACTTGCAAGAACACAAAGACCCCCTGATGCGTAATAGGGATTGCAGAAGATCATAGCAGATTAGCGAATGGCATTGCTATTGAGGATACTTTGGCAGTCACTGCAGCAGTGATAACCACTTGGTATTAAAGGACTATAAAAGGGCTATAAAAGTGGGTGTCTTTTTTAGTCTTTTTGGATATATGCACAAGTGCCATCTATTCTTCAGGAAGCCAGATCAGATAGACTGAGTGTAATTAATGACGTCAAACGGCTGGACATTGGCGAGGTGTCCATATATGTCCCTTTAGTGTTTTCTTCTAGGTTTTCTAAGTTCTCAGCTAACATATCTTTATTCTCAATCAATGCTGAGACTGCTGCGCTTTAATGGCCTTCAGTTCTTCCGGTGTAATATCTGCAATGGCGACCACCTGATCATCGGATAAGCCCGCTTGCAGCATATTGATCACGGTTCGGATCATGCGCTTCTCAGCCGCTTCCACTTCAGCCTGAGCTTTTTGGTAGCCTTGCTGTATCCCTTGCTGTATCCCTTGCTGTATCCCTTGCTGTATCCCTTGCTGTATCCCTTGCTGTATCCCTTGTTCGATACCTTGCAGGCGTTCTTTCTTCACCAGATTTTCTAAGTTCTCGGCTAACATATCTTTATCCTCGATTAAGCTGTTGAGCTGTTCCAGGTTAACCTCGGCGCTCAAGCGATTGAGGTGTCGTTTAATCCAGCGGGTAATCACGCGGTCGATCCGTTCTTTATTGGGATCAGCCTGAATAATAGCCACCACACGATCACAGCCCGTTGTAACGAGGCCCAGCTGTCTCCGGCATTTTCCACGCTGAAGAGATTGGGGGTTCTGCCAGTTAAAGTGGGTGCCTTTTTAGTAGGATCAAATAAGAATGGGTGTCCTGAAGGTGGATTGTCAGAAACCGCGACGCCCTTTTAGTGTTATCTCTTTACTAACTTTGAATAGCGGACAGAGCGTCTGGATTAGCTTCAACTATTTTTAATAATGCACGCGCAGGGCCAGCAGGACGAACCCGCTTTTGCTCCCAGTTTTGCAATGTTTTAGGTTTAACACCAATCAGATAAGCAAACCCTGTTTGTGATAAACCGGTTTTTTCCCGAATCGCCTTCACATCTGGTTCTGGAAACTCACGCACACGCACAGCTACCGACTCATTACGCATATGCTTACCCATGTCTTTAACACTTTCTAATAACGCATCAAACTGCTGCTCATTCATCATTGAGTTCCTCTTGCATAACAGCTGCCAATTTTCGTAGCTGATCAGGTGTTAAGTCAGAAGCCACGTTCTTTGCGTAAGCATAAAGCAAATAACAGTGTGACTGCTTCGTCCAGTGATAATAGATCACCCTTGCACCACCGCGCTTACCTCTATTTAGCAAAGGTACACGCAACTTTCTTAGCCCTCGCCCACCAGGTATTAAGTCACCTGCATTCGGATTTTCCAGCAATATCGTTTGCATTGCACGTAAATCCTCATCAGAAAATAGCGCATCAGCACAACGCATAAAAATAGGCAATTCAATAAATATCATGCCAAAGATTATCCGCTAGAAGCGGATAAAGAACAAGAGAGTCACACCAGTGTAGCTGTAAGACAGATCCGTTCACAGCGGGGCTTGGTCATCCTGACCTCCTGATCCGATGTTGAGGGGATAATTGAAAGATAGACGGGGATTGAGGGGTACTGCCAGTTAAAGTGGGTACCCTTTTAGCACAGAAATAGGATAACCAATTGGTATAAAATAATTTTAGAAATGGGTGTCCTTTTTATCTGGGTGGTAGACCCCTTGCTCTACAGCAAACTTGTATAGTGTCCTGGGTTCAATATCTACCATACCATCATTAAAGATCAGACAACCCCATTCAGAATCTATTTTCGCGGTATTAATAGCTGAGGGCTCGACATAAGCCTTTAACAAAGGAGACAGGTCAGCTTCTATAAAGCTATGATCTGCAAACCCTAAGATAAAGGTGTAGTTATTTTTATGCTCAAAAGAATGTAATTTCATAAAAGGGCTATAAAAGTGGGTGTCTTTTTTAGTCTTTTTGGATATATGTACAAGTGCCATCTATTCTTCAGGAAGCCAGATCAGATAGACTGAGTGTAATTCATGACGTCAAACGGCTGGACATTGGCGAGGTGTCCATATATGTCCCTTTAGTGTTTTCTTCTAGGTTTTCTAAGTTCTCAGCTAACATATCTTTATTCTCAATCAATGCTGAGACTGCTGCGCTTTAATGGCCTTCAGTTCTTCCGGTGTAATATCTGCAATGGCGACCACCTGATCATCGGATAAGCCCGCTTGCAGCATATTGATCACGGTTCGGATCATGCGCTTCTCAGCCGCTTCCACTTCAGCCTGAGCTTTTTGGTAGCCTTGCTGCATCCCTTGCTGTATCCCTTGTTCGATGCCTTGCAGGCGTTCTTTCTTCACCAGATTTTCTAAGTTCTCGGCTAACATATCTTTATCCTCGATTAAGCTGTTGAGCTGTTCCAGGTTAACCTCGGCGCTCAAGCGATTGAGGTGTCGTTTAATCCAGCGGGTAATCACGCGGTCGATCCGTTCTTTATTGGGATCAGCCTGAATAATAGCCACCACACGATCCACAGCCCGTTGTAACGTGGCCCAGCTGTCTCCGGCATTTTCCACGCTGAAGAGCGCACTCAATGGAGTTGGGGTTAACCCCAGTTCTTCATCGGTGTACGCCCCTTCATCCACCAGATAATAGCGCAGCTGGGGTTGGTAGACACGCAGAAAAGACGGCGGTTCCGGTTGGATCATCTGATAGATATCCTGCTGGGCGCTCCAGCGGCGGGAACCGTTGTACAGCACCACCGGAAAGACAGGAGGTAACCCCTGACCTGGGGTAAGCGGACTGTTTTTCTTTATAGCCGGTATCGTGATGTTTGGCGGTCATTTTAAATTCCCTCCCCTAAGCCACCAGTGCACAGGCTTTACCCATGCCTTTCATTCGCTGCGGGCGGGCTTGTTTCAAGTGTTGTGCGGTGCCGATGGCCCAGCCGAACCCCTGCAGCCAGCGCCCTTCGGCCAGATCCTGCACCCATTGATGGGTTAAACCCAGTTGCGCCATCAGATTAGGGGTTTGCGGAGGGATAACACCCCGTTTATTAGGATGCACCACACGCCCGACGTAGTCCACCAGTTCCAGATAATCGGTCAGCGAAAAGGGGATCCCACTGGCTAGCTGGCCACCGGGATCAAAGGGCATCAACAAGGCTAAGGGCTGTTCTGCCAGTGGCGTACCGGTTAACGTGTGCTTACCGGCGTTATCATCAGCTGTCAGACTGGGGCCGGTCTGCCCGGTGATTCGGCGCTGGGCGGAGGTATAGTCCGAGGCCGGTATAGAGTCCGCCATCCCAGCCCGCACGGGGTTGAGATCCACATAGGCCATCACTGCAATAATCGCCTGTTCATCCAGTAGTGCCTGACTTTTAAACCGCCCTTCCCAGAAGCGGCCTTTAACTCCATCCTCTTTATTAGCCATACGAGCGATGGACTCATTCAACACCCGCATAAACCAGGAGATATCCTGCAACCGCTGACGGTACTCCTGCACATAAAGGGCGATTCTGGCCTGCATGGGGCGATCAAACACCGTTGGGTCTTGCCGATACCGCCGCACCAGATCCGGGCCGGTAAACAACTGTGTCCAGCGCTCCAGCACCTCGTTATCACTCCAAGCATCTGCACGGTTTGCATCCACCCGCAGCACCAGATGGTAGTGGTTACTCATCCTTTAGTCTTGCTGCCTTTAGTCTTGATGAAAATTAGAAGGGAAGGCTGGGTCAAATAAGAATGGGAGTCCTGAAAGTGGATTACGCCAGTTAAGCCACCACCGTCATATCCACATGCAGGGCACGCATAACCCTAGCGACCGTATCCCATTTTGGTTGCACCTTGCCGCTAAAAGCTTTATACAAGCTTTCACGATTTAACCCTGTAGCTTTAGCAACCTCTGCCATACCATGGTGTTTAGCCAGGTGCCCCAACGCATTCACAAACAGACTAGGATCTTCATCACGAAAACACTCAACCAAGTAAGCATTAATTTCTTCCTGAGTTTCAAAATAATCAAATGGGTTAAAAGGCTTAGCCTCATTGTTCATATTTCTCCCCCTTTATCTCACTAAATAATTTTTTAGCCAAGATGATATCTGATTGCTGTTGCTTTTTATTACTCTTGATTCCACCGTTGAGCAGTAAAACTACAACCCCATCCAATACTGCATAATAAATACGATAACTCTTACCAATAAAAATACGCATTTCGCTCACACCTTCACCAACAGGTTCGACATCACCAAAGCTCCCTTGTTCTACCCTGGCAATACGCATAGCAATAGCTCTAACTGCTTGACGGTCACTTTGCTTTTTGAGCCATTTATCAAATTGATGTGTGGTTCTGACCTTATATCTCATGTAGGCCATTGTAGCCCCCAGGCCACTTAAAAACAATATAGCAAGGAAAATAGCATCACTGAGGTTTTAAAATTGATGCCGTCCACTTAGAGAAAGCACAAAAGAAAGGATAACTAATTGATATGATGGGGTTTTAAAAGTGGGTGTCCTTTTAACACTCCTTTTAACACTCCTTTTAACACTCCTTTTAACACTCCTTTTAACACTCCTTTTAACACTCCTTTTAACACTCCTGCATCATAACAGCTGCCAATTTTCGTCAGTTAAAGTGGGTGTCCCTTTTCGTTGCCTTTATTTTCGTCAGTTAAAGTGGGTGTCCCTTTTCGTTGCCTTTCGTTGTCGTTTGTTCTTTTCGTTTGTTTTGTGGGCAGCTACCCGATATTTTTGATCAGGCAGCTGAATAGTTACTACGTTTTTAGCTTTTGGTGTCAGATCAATCCACCAGTTCCAGGGTTTTCAACAGCGGCCACTTCCGCGACAGAATCTCTGCATGCCGGGTCAGCATTGAAATATTTTCTTGTGCATTTTCCAGAGTCTTACCCTCATTGAGCAATCGCTGGTTCTGGGCTTCAAGTAATGGCCAGACTGCATTTGCCCATTCTGCCGGAGTTTTATGCCCTTGCTGCCGTGCCTGAATAAACAACTGTTCAAAACGTGACAACGCAAAACCGCCCCCAACCACAGGTGAAGCATTAAACTCAAACTCACTCATACTGTGAGATAAATTTGCGATGTGCTGATTAAGCGCCCTACAAGGGGGCCCGGCATCACCAGTGTTATCTGCAACTGCCATCAGATCATTTTTGGTAATTAACACCATCACGGCCTGTTGAATCTGGCTAAATGAAAGCTGCGGTAAACTAGTTTCAATCTCAGCCAGGGTACGCGGTTTAAAATCCCCCATCAGCTCAATAAACGGTTCGTAAACATCTTTGTTCAAATCAGCCTGACCCAGCATACCGCTCAACTTAAGATCCATATATTCAGGAGAGGAAATAAGCAAAACCGCTTGCTGCCTGAGCTGCTGGGTCTGCTGCAGGCTTGTCAGCTTGCGCCCCCCTTTAACCCAGTAGTCCTTTCTGAACGGCTGATTGATTATAAAATCACGCACCATCTGCCGATAATTCCCCTCAGGCAAACTATCGAGCAAAGCCTGTTGCTCTGGGCTCAAGTTTACAATGTCAATATGGTCCAGGTAATTAGCAGAGCAGGCAAAGTTCAGTTTTGCCGGTGCTAACCAATCAGCCATCTGGGTAAAACTCATCGGAGCCCAGTCATGGTTAAAGTATTCGTGGGCAACGTAGTTTCTGTTCTTTTTTTTCAGCTGCTCAACCTTTTGTTTAACCAGGGGATTGGCTTTAGCAAACAACGGATCAGTATCGAGCAGCCTGGTCGCAAACTCAAGAGCATCATCAATACGACCACCGATAGCATGCCCTGGCGCACCCAATACCCGAGTGTGCTCTGCTAACAATTCACGCATCGGTACCATCGAAGCCCAACCTGGCTGTGTGTTATAACTGATATACAACACTCCACCCACTTTCAGCTGACGCTCAATAAACTCTACGATAATCTGGCGGTTTTCATCATTGATCCAGCTCCAGATCCCATGCAAAGCAATAAAATCAAACGGTGGTAAGTCATCGCGCCGACAGAATTGCTCAAAGGATTGGTCAAACAAATGTGCCTGCGCACCCGACGCATCGGCCAACTCCTGTGCAAACAGAGCCTGAGAAGGATTAAAATCGGTACCATACCACTGAACGTTCGACGCGGCAGCGTTAAGATTAATGCTCACGCCCTGGCCAAAACCAAGCTCACAGGCCGTCTGCACATCAGGCGGCTGCAGCCCTGCAGAGAGAAATGCCAGTTTGATTCGCTGCGGATTTAGCTCCGCGTAGTACCCATACGTATAATCAATATCAGCCATGTAACCGGCCGTCCAGTCAGTCATTATATTTACTCTTATATATCTTCGTTAATTTAAGGAGGCTAACATTAACCCCTGTCTTTTTATCCCCGATATTTTCAACCGTATTAAGTAAGCCAAGAGCTTTTATTAAGAACAATTTATTAGCAGGGAAAGAGCTACTTATCAGGATGAAGGCTCCACGAATATCAAATAATATGATAATGAAGAAATACAGTACAGGCATTCCAAACAGAGTAGCCATACTAATAGCTGAGTGATGCTGGAAGAAGTTTAAGTGTCGCCAAATCAGCTCTGTATAGTCACGAGCGGGACATGTCAGTCCACATTCAGTGCAGGGGAGCAGGCTGCCACGATCGATTTCAATAGTGAGATGAACTGGTGAGGTGATGAGGATATATCCAGGTGCTGATCAACCAGCTTCCAGGGTGCCGCTAATCCCAAGCCCTGTGCAAAACCTGATTGCCATTCATGGTTATCCTCTCTGAAAAAATACTTATTCTGCTATAACTCTCAGAGCAGAGTCCATACCCAACGTCAATGAGCCTTAATAACGCAAGTATATTATCTAAAAATAAAGAGAGGAGAGAGTAAATAAACTATAAAAAGTAAGGCCCTATCACGTTAAAAACATGCGATAGGGCCTACCATCTTACATATAGGCGATTTTGAGCAGCCTGCTAATAAAAATTAGCAAGGCAAGACAGTCCGTCAGGCAACAGTAAAATCAGCTGCAGTCAGAGTATCAGCTGTTACCGTACCAACCAGTACAACGCCGCCAGTCCAATCACCATCTGCATCGTAGTAGATCTCTCCAGTATCGGAAGCAACCGCCCAGTTAACAGCAGAGCCTCCACTCTGGTCGCCAATAGATACTGCATTAGCACCCAAGTTTGTGGCAGTATCTAAAATCAGGTTTTCTGAACCGTCGATACCTGCAACATTTAGGGCTACAGCTGCAGTTGTACCACCCAGCTGGATACTGTCGTTCGCTGCAACGAAGCCAGTTATAGTTACACCGGTATCTGTGTTAGCAAATACGAAAGTATCACCTGCAGCTGTACCAACAACACCAGTCTGACCGTTCAGTGTATTGACTGTAATACTATCAGAAGAATCTGCAACCAACTGGGTACCATAAGTAGTATTCGTAGTATCGTACAATGACTTCAGTTGAGCTGCAGTCAGAGTTACGTTAGTCGCTGTAGTAGCAGTATCCAGATCCAGAGTCAGACCAGAAGATGCCAGTGTTGAGCTTGACAGATCAACAGCTGCGGTAGTGTTAATGTCAACCGTAGTAAAGCTTGAATCAAGACCAGTCAGAGACGTCGCAACGGCTGGGTTAGCACCATTATCACTTACAATAAATGTTGTTGATGCTGCACCACCCGTGATGTCTTTAGAATCAACAACATCACTTGTTGGGGTAGTATCAATATGAGCAATCAGTTCAATATCACCTACCTGGACGCCATCAGCACTACCGGTTACCTTGTATGCAAAAGCATCATGCGTAGCGCCTGGGTTAGCATAACTGCCTTTATTATTATAAGCACTAGTTGAGGTGTCGTTAATAATAACAACATAAGACTCACCGGCACTCACACCCATATTAGCATCAATAAATGCAGCAACTTCAGCATCAACGACATCCTGAGTGTAACCGTTCGCAATATCTAAGCCGAATGTAGCGATCTTAGAGCTGCCAGCACCATTTGCACTATCAGCGAAGATGTATACTGCACCATCAGTCGCATCAGCTGTTTTAGCTGCATCTGCCGCTTTTTCAACAACACCCTGCGCACTATCAATGCCAGTCAGGCTATTGAAGTTCAGACGCTCATCACCAGCAGCATTGGTCAGAGTGACTGTATCGACACCACCGTTGTTGCTGAAGTTATAAGTCACCTGACCTGCAGAACTATTACTGGTCAGCGTAACACTATCACTGAATGTACCACCTGTTACAGACACAGCTTTTGTTGTACCAACAGCAGTAAAGCCAGATAGCTGAACAATGCTAGTCAGATTGTCTTCAGTGTTGATGTTAGAGCCGCCATTTTCCAGCTTGAATGCGGCACCACTCGTAGCTGTACTACCACCAATTGTGTAAATACCACTAGAGGCAGCTACATTATTCAGGTTCAGAGACAGATCTGCTTCTGATGTACCTGAAACATGGATTGTATCTTCACCCACGGTGAAGTCTTTAACTGTAGCCGTTGTTTTAGCAGTAGAACCAACGTTAACCGTTACACTATCGGAACCCGCACCAGTGGTGATGGTTGCTGTTTCATCTGCAGCAACAGAAACGCTGTCATCCTTGCTACCAGCCACGATGGTAGAAGCATCAAGAGCTGTCACACCACTTAGCTGCACAGAATCAGACAGGTCAGTTGCAGTCAGTTTAGAGCCGCCGTTCTCCAGGGTAATACCCCATTCGCCAGCTTCTAAAGTACCAGTTTTACCTGCATCACCGATAATGTAAGCGCCATCAGTGACAGTAACATCTGTCAGATCGATATTACCTGTAGCGGTGCCACCATTCAGAACAACAGTATCAGTACCAAGTGCAAAGTCTTTTACAACAGTGCCTGATGTATTGGCCGATACTTTTACCTTGTCAGCGCCCTCACCCAAAGTGATTTCTTCTGCTCCAGCCGCCGTACCTTTAGCCGTTACCGTATCATCACCCGCACCAGCATCAATTTTGATCGCATTACCAGACGATGTAATTGTATCGTTACCTGCACCGCCCTGTACTTCGGTACCAGCAGCAGCAGCATTCACGCTGATAGTATCGTTACCATCACCACCCTGGATATCATAAACCTTACCCAGTGTTGTAGTGATGCTATCGCTAGACTGACCACCAACAACAACACCATCAAAAGCGCCTGCCAGCGTCACATTCAGGCCAGCCGTCATATTAGACGCGGTTACAACCTGGTCATCTGCACCCAAAGTAACAGCGGTCAGTTTCAGTGCTTCATCACCATTAACTACCAGCGCAGTCGTTGCAGCGTTCAAGGCAACATTAGCAACAATTAACGTCGCCTCATGTGCACCGTTGTCATCCAGGTCTGTATCAGAATCTTTATCTGCTTCAGCCTTCATAACCAGAGTTTCAACCGTTGCAGCTGTAGTCAGACCTGTTGTGGTTTGCGCATCTGCAACAGTGACATTCAGAGTACCTTTGGTAAAGGCAGTATCTTTGTCAGCGTTATCAATGCCAATGGTTAAGCCTTCAGCATCACCAGACAGCAGCAGCTCAGATGCCTGATTGATTGTTAAAACTGTAGTAGCAGCAGCAACACCATTCACATCAACCACATCAACCACTGCTTGACGTAAGTCTGCACCAGTTGCCAGTGCAGTTGCCTGAACGGTTGTCGTACCAGTGGAGCTATCAGTGATGGCGGTACCATCATAAGTGCCTGATGTTGACTGAGCCAACGCTACGCCATCAGTAACTTTCAGTGTGATGTTACCCGCACCAGACAGAGCCATTTTCTCAGCATTGATTTTTGCTGCATCACTCAGAGTAATCTCAGCATCCTGATCCGCTGCAATATTCAGATCCAACTCACCATTATCAGTGCCACCAGTACCGGCATCAATAGTTGCATCGCCAGCGACAGCAACATCAATCTGATCACCGGCAGACGTCAACGTAGACAGTGTCAGCGTTGCATCTTCAGCCAGTTCAATGGCATAAACATCAGGACCACCACTACCAGTCACATTGACAGCACTAGCTTCATTCGCATCAACAGCAACAGAGTCACGAGTACCAGAAGACAGTGATGTTACATTCAAAGTCTTGATGTTATCGCCCGCAACGATTGCAGCTGCATTCAGAGAGCTTGCATCAGTAACAGTAGCAGTACCACCGGCAACTTTAGTATCTACCGTCAGAGTGTTAATGCCACTGGACAGACCCAGATCCATACCAGCTGTAACAAACTCACCCGTAATATTAACGGTTTCAACATTCTGAATGCGAGGCTCAGCGCTTGCGCCAGTCACAGTAGCATTCAGTACGTCGTTATCTGTCGTGGAGTTATCCAGCAGGATGTCGCCCGTCTGCAGGGAACCCTGCGCAGTCGCATCAAACAAGTCAGACTTATCGGTACCGTTCGCGATATCATCATTGTCTGCTGTCAGTGTCAATGTGTCACCTTCAACCGGATCTGTTGGATCTGTTGGATCTGTTGGATCTGTTGGATCTGTTGGAGTAACAGCACCACCCGTTTCAATGGTTGCACCAGCATCAGAAGTTACTGCTGCTTCACCTTCTGCCGGCAGAGTTACGCTCAGCACATCAGTTGCAAACTCAGCGAAAGTCTTAGAAACACCTGTCTGACCTGCAGCTGTGTTAGCACCTACAGAGAAAGTAAAGGTATCAGCACCACGGATGTTGATGATAGCGCCATTGCTCAGTACCAGCTGTGCTTCGTTAGAAGTTACGATGCTAGAAGCAATAGTCAGACCGCCTGCCAGCTCAATAGTGTTGCTACCACCTTGGTCGATGATAGTGATTACATCACCAGCACTAGTCAGGGTTGGAGAGATCTGATAAATCTGATCAGCAGCGTTGCCTTGGTAGGTATCACCAGCAGTCTGAACGATCTGAAAAGCATCAGTTGACTTTTGAATTGCCATTATGTTTGTCCTTTAAACTTTTTAAACTTTAAAAGCTTCGAATTCAGTCTAGTGATGTTTGTCCAAAAATAATCAGACAAACATCACAATAATACTAAGTAACTAAGCTTACGCTACGCTGAAGTCTACAGTAGACAGATCGCCATCTACAACACCAGCCAGTACTAGCTGGTTCGCTACGCCGTCAGAGTTAGCGTCGAAGATAACATCAGTCTTGTTGTTGATACCAGACTCAGAAACAGTCACAGCTGCAACGAAAGTTTCAGTCGTTACAGTGCCTGTCGCTACATCGTTGAATACGATACTGTCTTCACCAACTGTGAAACCAGTGATAGTGAAGTCACCACCAGCAGTAGAGATTACACTGCCAGTAGAGCTGTCAATTGCGTATTCGAATACTTCAACAGTACCGTCAACTGCAGTCAGGTCCTGATCAACCATGATGTTGCTTGGATCAGTTGGATCAGTTGGATCAGTTGGATCAGTTGGATCAGTTGGATCAGTAGTGCCACCACCTTCAGTCGAACCAGAAGCAGTGATGCTCAGAGCGAAGCGGCTCTCAACCTGAGTACCAGAAGCACCAAAGTCTACGATACCTTTGTAATCAACGTTGCCAACTTCACCATCAGTACCGTCGAAGTCTACGTAGAATACTTTATATTCACCTTCGTTCGCATCGTTCTCAACCATTACAACAGAGTGACCCGTGCCACCAACCAACTCTACGCTAGTAGTGCTGTTGCTGTAAGTTTCAGCAGTCAGGTTGTATACGTCTAACAGGTTGCCTTCATCCAGCTTAGCAAAAGTATTAACTTCTGTGTTATCACCATCGTTAAAGTCCAGAGTAGTAATTTCGTTTGCTCTCAGCTCCAGATCATCATCCAGATCAATAGCGATAAGCTCTTCAGTCACTACAGAACCACTTACAGACTCACGGTTGTTCAAGTATGCAGAGAAGTCCAGTGCATCATTACCGTCGAAGTTATTGATGTAAGTAGTACCGAAGTCAGACAGTGTAAATACGATAGTATCGTTAGAGTCATTATCGGAAGACAGTGCAACAACGTCTTGACCAGCCGCGATGATAACAGTGTTATCAGTTGCGAAAGTAGAGTCAGAGCCGCCAGCCAGATCGTAAGTTACAGTGTACCCGGCGTACTCAGTGCTCACATCTGCTTCTGAGTAGTCAACGTAAGACTGGTATTCGTTTTCAATATTCTCGTGCTGAGCATCAGTCCAGTCAGTTTCACTAATAGTTACCTGTACTTGGTTGTCGTCGCCGTCAACCAGAGAAGTAAAGGAAACGCCATTATAAGATACTAACTTAGACAATACCGGGCTATCTGCGATTGCAGCATAAATAGCTGCATCCAGATCTGCTTTAGACGTCAGGTAGTTGTACGTACCACCTAGCTCGCCAGCAGCAATTACTGCAGTCGCCTCAAAACCGTCAGTGTAAGCGTCAACATTGTTGTTATTTACACCCTGATCACCATTAAAGGTAACAGTTACAGTACGACCCAACAGCAGCTGATAACCCATGTCAATGTTATCTTCCATGTTGTCATCTGCGCCAGAGCCAAAGTCATTGCTCAGATCTACAACTGCACTTACACCTTTATCACCAGTGTTTTCCAGATACATGGCGTCATCGCCTGAACCGGAATCAACAGTTACGTCTTCGTCGTTCGCTTTCAGAACATCGTTACCAGCACCCAGCTCAACGCTTACGTCAAACTTAGTACCCGTGTTGTCAGCTGTATCAGTGTCAGTATCCAGAGCTTCAGTAGGCAGCAGATCAACTACATCATTACCGGAACCAGCATCGATTTCAACAGTATCATCGGCAGCATCTACAATAACAACATCATCACCAGCGCCACTATCGATAGTCGCACCAGAGTTCAGTTCGTTGATGTAATCATCAGCACCACCAGTAGTGATTTCACCAGTGCTCTCACCCCAATAAATAACTTTGCCACCACCAGTTGCAACTAGCTCGCCCAGGTTATCAACGCGGGTCTCAATACCCAGACTCAGATCACCTTTAAAGTCTGCTGCATTAACCAGATTCAAGTTACCGCCAAATGGAGAAGCTGAACCATCCTGTTGATCGGTAGCATCAGTGTCATTACTACCCAAATTAGTGGTTTCACCACGAATAGTCAGGCTTGCGTAGCTGTCGTCAGAGCGCTCTTCGCTAGCAATGTTGATAGTATGCAGATCACCATTAGTAGAAGTCAGCTGACCCAGGTTGCTTGGCTTACCGTTGAAACCAGTAGAGGCGTCAGCACCCAGTACAGTCACGTTGAATACTTCAACACCATGACCTTCGGTACCGTCCATAGACTTACCGCCTACAACCAGGTTACCGCCTTCACCATGACGACCTACTTTGTGCAGTTCGATGTTTACAGTGATGTCTTCGTCACGGCCGTCTTGTACAGTTACACCTGCACGGTCATAACGGTTAGAAGCCTGAACCTCACGTTCTGCTTCTGGCACTGGAGCCAAGAAGGCGTTGTCTTCAGTTGCTGTCAGTTCAACACCAGGCTGACCTACGATCTGTACAGTTGGGGCGTCACGCTCGTCACCAGTTTGTACCGCAGTACGCTCAGTGAAGTTAGGGCCAACGATCGCGCTTAATTGGCTGTCCAGACCCATTTCTACCAGTGCGTTGTTGATCGCAGCTGCCAGATCTTCGTGCGTACGGATTGCCAGGTCATCACCGTTTTCGTTCAGTGCTTCTGTCAGATCAACAGTCTCACCGTTCAGAACGAAGCTTAGGTGTTGGAAGATAACGCCGTCCAGCAATTCAACTTCAGTGTTGCCAGTCAGGTTGATCAGATCCCATGCGTCCTGGTTCATTACTTCGTATTGAATAGTGTTAGAGTCTTCAATACGACCAGCCAGCAGGTAATCTTCGTCGAAGTATACTGTCAGATCAGATGCGTCACCGTCGGAGTTAAAGTTGTCGGTGTGATCCATCGTGATGGTGATGGACTCTGTGTTACGAGTGTTGCCGTTAGAATCCAGAGTGGTCAGGTTTTCGATAACCAGATCACCGTCAGACTGCTTGGAACCGATTTTATCGATATCGGTCATGTCTTTTGCGTCAATAACTACAGTGTTGCCTGCAAAACCGTCTTGAACTTCCAGCTCAACGATTTCGATATTCTTAGTTTCTGGCTGCACTTCCATAGTGGAAACACCAGATGCACCGAAGAATTCAGGAACCAGTTCAACACTCAGAGTGTCGTTACCCGCGCCACCGTCCAGCTCATCAGCAGAAGACAGAGAGTTAGATACACCGCCTGCCCACTGGTTTTGTACTAGGCCAGCGTCAAAGAAATCATTACCGTCTGTGCCAGTAAAATCAGCACCTTTATCAGTACCTGATGTCAGTTCAAAGGTATCACCATCAACTGGCTCTGGCTCTGGCTCTGGCTCTGGCTCTGGCGCTACGATAGCGTCAGTCGCTGCTTTAGAAGCTGCCAGAGACTCAGCCGTTGCATCAACGTCAGCTACTGCTGCTGTTGCAGTTTCTGCAGAGAAAGCCGCTGCATTTGCAGTGTAGTACTCAGCTGCAGCAGATTTGTTAACCAGTACAGCGGTGTCATCTTCAGAAGCACCCGCTGACATAGCCATAACCAGCTCATCAACGTCTACGTTTTTGCCTTCGCCGTTTACCCAGTATTCCAGACCTTCAGCTTCTGGAGCACGCTCGAACATACGAGCATACAGTTCAGTTACTGCATCTTCGCGGCTCATAGCGCCCAGGCCAGTCGCGTATTCGTCTTGGCTGTCTACAACGTTAGCACGAACCTGGTCAACAGTGATGTTGCCTGCTTCTACTTGTGCCGTCCAGTATTCCAGACCTTCTTTATCTGCCGCGCGGCCCAGCAGGCCAATGTAAATTTCCTGAATCTGTTCAGAAACAGTTGCCATTTTAACTTCTCCGTTAACGTTGATTGTTCACTTGGACTGCTTATCCATAATCCTGGGCGTCTAAGTGACAGTTCCTGGAACCCGTCGGCTCCAATCTTTATTGCCCTGTAGTCAATACTACAGAGATCTTAATCTGCTCATACTCAATCTTTAGCGAGCCAGATGGCTACCGACCGTTACGTTTCAAGGCCAGCGTTTCCCAATCTGCTCAACTTACGGCTGCCTGTCGGCGGTAGCCTAACTTTCAGTGAAAGCAAGTCTGCCACAGGTTAAAAGTTATAGTATGTGACCGGCATCACATGACTTCTTAACTTTTCCAGTTGACTGTTACAGATCAATTTTTTTTGCCAGAAGGGCATACCCCACATGATATATGCAGGCATTTTTAAGCGAACAGATGCTAGCACATTTTTCCGCATCCATACCAGAGTCAATATCCTGCATAAAATCAGTGCTCGTCTGTTTGCTCTAAAGCCCTCAATACACCCACCATTCTCTCGGCAAGTACCGGCCATTGATGCTGATCCAGCCACTGTTGTTGACGAGCTAACCAAGCCTCACGTTCATTCTTATCGCTGAGTTTTTCCAGCGCATCCTGCACCCCCTGCGCGATATCTGCCGCTGTTGTTCCCGGCAAGAAATGAACGGCCTGTTCAACATCTTCGAAAATATCCAGTGGCGTACATAACACTGGAGTCTTTGACGCTAACCCTGTTCGAACAGCTGCCGATGAGGATTCTTGTGTATGCTGATAGGGAAACACAACCACATCGGCTTGCTTCAGCCAGTGCAGGCACTCCTCTTCAGGTAAAAAGTCACTGATAAAGCTCACTTGCTCTTCCAGGCCATAGTGGCGAACTTTCTGATAACACAGTTCCAGCAACTCACTTGATTGCTCAACAGGATACAGGGCATTCACCAGCAGCAGGTGATATGGCTGTTCAGTACTCTGCGCCTTCTGTAAAAGCGCAAAACTATCAATTAAGGTTTCAATACCTTTATGAGGCAGCATAAAACCGTAACTGGCAATCACCTGCTTACCCGTCAAGTCTGGCATCGCCCGATGACGATTCTGCACTTCGCTATGGCCTTCTATTATAGAGCTACCCTTCTGGCCTGAAGACGAAGCGACAACAGACACAGGGTCACTATCATCCAGAACAGACACACTATCATTCAGAACAGACACACTATCATCCGGGACAGACACGCCATGAGGGAATAGCATCGCATTATCGATGACGCCCCACTCTTTCAGACGGTTCAGGTCTCTACAGCTATGCACTAACACACCGGCCACCTGTTTTAATTCAGGCAGCAGGTCGACCAATGTTTTTCTAACATCGCCCCAGTACACATCGGCTGTGGAGTGAAAGCAGATTATCACTTTAACCTTGTCAGCCTGCAGCCGTCTGAGCAGCGTTTTTAATGCCCCAAGATTAAAAAAACCAAAGTTAAACTGAATCACCAACTGGTTTAAAGACAGGTTACACACAGTATCATAGAGCTGATCCAGTTGACCCTCCCCCTGATCGCCACCAGACCGCCAGCAACGTACTACTCTCTGATCAGCATCGTGACTCCCGCGACAGGTCAGTACATCATCCGATGGTTGAATCAACTGGGCATCGGTATTGGCCAGCACCCAGCTCTGATCACAAGCCGCGGCCAGAGGAGAAGCGGGCGCAGCCATTGGCCGCAGCAAATAAGCGGAATAAGCCGCGATACCACACTTACTGTTCCAGGTAGACACCCAGCCCAAACGCAGAGCCTGCTTTTGGACTGGAGGGGCCTGCACCGCTTCCATCGCCTGACCCAGCGAACGATTCAGACGCTCGGCCACGTGATGCCAACAAAAATGCTGCTGCATGAGCCTACGCGCACGATCGGTTCTTTGCTGGATCATTTCCGGCTGATAATCAGCAGCCTGTTGATGATAGAAACCGCTCAGGATATCACTCAAATGTTCAACACTGGGTTCTGCCCAAACAGAACCGGCTTGCTGCATATGGGTTTTAGCCCGTGCAAAATGATATTCCAGCAACCAGCTATTATCTTCGTGACAAAAATCCCGCTGTCCGCCATAGCCTGTTGTCACAACCGGCACCCCCAACCACATGGCCTCAGCCATTGGCAGACCAAAGCCTTCGCCACGACTGGGTGCAACCAGTACGTCACTGTGCTGATACAGGGCTTTAATCTGACCATCGCGCCAATCTTCTTCAATAATATAAACAGGCGGTAATGACAGCCCCTGTCGACTCAGCTCGTTTGTTAATACTGCAAGCTGTTGCACCGCATCGTTATGGGGATTGGTAAACGTCTTAAGCACGAGAATAACCCGCGGCTCCTCTTCACCGGACGGATAACGAAAGGCCAGACTCCAGGCGTTTAACAAAACATCCACCCCTTTACGGGGGAAACAGGATGAGATGTGCAGGAAAACCCGTCGCCCCTGAATAGCCTCCAGCAGATCGGATGGCAAAGGTTCGGCCTGAATCCGCTCAATATGGTCTACCCCCACGCCGATACATCGGGTGGGCGCGTAGACTCCGCTTTCGCGCAGCACCTTACTCACATAACGTGACATTGTTGTGACAAGATTGAGGGTACGATTAAAGCCCTGGCCGTACTCAGCGGGGAAAACAGACTCCTCCCAACCATAGTTAGCCATCACCCGCAACATACCCGGCATACGATTGACTCGAGGCGGATAGAGCAAACGCAGAGAGGCATCAAAAGCCTGCCTCATCTCAGAGCCCTGCTTATAAATAGATGCAATCTCGGGGCGTTCTGTTAAAAAGTCCGCATCAGGATAAAAATCACCGCCACCCTCTGTACTCAACAAGCCCACCTGGCCCGGTTTTACCTGCTCAAGTGCCCTAGCCAACTCCCTATTTAACAGCGCTAGACTATAGCTGCTATCAAAGGGGCCCTCGACACGATAATGCCCATACCCTGGGGATTTAACCAAACAGTCAGCTCCCGTGAAAACGCCCTGCACATCCTTTGGCAGTGCAACCTGATGCTGCTCCAGAAATAGACAGAGTTCACGGTATAGTTCAGCAGGCAAGAAACGCTGCAAGTTTTCACGCTGACTACAGATCAGCCGGCTTCTCAGCTCAGGGTTTTGCAGGAAAACCGCCAACGTTGTGGACAACTGCTCCGCCGACAGCCCCTGATCCAATAACAGGCCCGAGCGACCTAAAGTACTGCCTATGGCGCCATAATCCATAGCGATGACCGGCAAATCATAGAACATCGCTTCAATCAACGGCATACCAAAGCCTTCATGTTGACTGACACACACGAAGGCATCTGCGCAAAGGTAGTAGCTGGTTAAAGCGGCTTCACTCACCTTGCCGGTGATCTCCACATCGGCTTCCAGGCCATATTGAACAATCTTTTGCTCCAGCGCCTTCTGATAAGCGGTATCACCACCACCCACCAGATACAGTCTGGGCAGTTGCTTAGCAGGTAATAGCTGTTTCAGATGAAGCATCGCATCCAGTAGAAAAAGCTGTCTTTTATTACCCGTTAAACGTCCAACAAATAATAAAACAGGCCGCTCTTGCTGACTGAATGACGCCATCAAAGCTTCGTCAGGGCGACGCTGCGCCAGCTGCTCTAAATCAACCAGCAAAGGAATACTGGCAACATCCCTGGTACTAAAACCCGCCTGTATTAGCTCATCACTATTATAGGGGGACATACCGATCGCCCCCTGCAACCAGGACTGCCACTGCACCAGCTGCTGACGCCCCTGGGCCAACAAACTCTGAATAGGATCATTGTCCGCAAAAAAATGGGCCGGGGTAATATTGTGGTAGACGAGAAACTTCTTACCTGACAACCCAGCCAATCAATCGCCATAACCATGGCCCATCGCATGATGTATCAACAGTACCTGACCGGTATTGTCCGAATACGTATCTGCGGGCCTCACCTGTGCGGCCAGTTCCGGTGGAATGTCATGAGCAAAAACTTCGGACGAGATCCCCATGGACCGCAGGAGCCGCTGGGTAAATAAGATCCCCTGACCAACGCCATCACCAACAGCGATAGAAGGGGTGTATTGATGAATGGTCAGGGTAGAACTATTTTGATCTGACACTTTGGAGCCTCATTATTCACGATCCCATCGTGAAGACCGAATAGATTGAATAAGAATTTACAGATATACCGGAAGAATAAACCTGCGAACAGGCCACAAGTTAAAGGAAACGCAGCGCTACCTAAGGTGTTAACACACGAGAGGAAAACGGATCAGAGAAACAGTGCGTATTACTGAACACTGAACGAATCACGTCTATTAAGAAGAAGCCCGCTATCAAAGCGTCTTCTTTTTCCCGTCACTGGCCTCTTTTAATCGCTGCAGTTCCGCTGCGACACCTTGATTGACCCGCAACAGCTCTTTACGCCACTGAGTGGTCTGCTCAAGATATTGACGTTCCTGCTGCCAGACACGGTATTCCAACTGATTAAGCCGCCGCTGCATACGCGTCAACTCAGATAAGGCCAGTAACCAGCGCAGCAGCTTGCCCAGGACAGGGTGTTTCTTGTTCTCAAACAACCAACGGCGTCGCTTTGAAAGTGTAAAACCTTCCAGCGTACGCCCCTTAGCCATCCCCTCTTCCGATATCATCAGGGTCATCACAATATCTTGCTTTGACTCCCCTGAGGCTAACCGCATCAGACCACTGGATAAACCGTCGTAATCCGGCATACGCCCCAGGCATGTGATATAGGCCTGAGTTATAAACTCTTCACCCTGTTTGTCAAACAGCGCTTGGGCGCTGAGGGCGAGGGACTGATCTGATGCCATTTCAGGCACCTCAAACAGTGACAGATCCAGCAACAGATCGGCTTGTTTATCCTGCACATGACTATTGTCCAGAACACTCTGTACCTGCCCTTCCAGGTTGTCGTAATCGATACCCGGATTATTACGTACAAACATAGCCTTCCTTAATCTTAATCCTTTGAAACCACAACATCAGCCTGAGCCTGCAGATTACACACACCAGCAAACGATGTACCCGTTGTACCTGCCACCTCAAAGCCCACGGCATCGTCCCACCAGTGATAACAGTCTTCGGTATGATTCTGCTGGCTGTGCAATGAAACACTTAATGTATAAACCCCCGGAGCCAGATGCATATCAAAACTAAACCGCATGCACTTGCGCTCTCCGGCGGATATGATGAGTTCATGCCCCAGAAGGTGAGTATTCGTGCCATAGAGATCCTGACCAAAGCGATCACGGAGCATAATCCCTACGGTCAAGTCCATCACGGTTTCTTGCGCACTAAACACCACATCAACCTGAGCTTGCTCACCGCAGGTCAGGCTATGACTACCAGACCCTAAGCCAATCAGGGATACCCGGTCACATACCACCTTACGATTACCATACTGATGACCATGGTCCTGACTATCAATCGCCAGCATAGCCTGATCTTCTGCTGCACTCATAATGCGGTAATAGTAATTCACACCCTCAGCAGGAGCACCACGATAGGCCACTTTCCCCTGCTCTAAAACGATAGTTTCATCACAGAGCATTTTAATGGCATTCATGTCATGAGAGACAAAGATAATAGCTCCGCCTTGCTGCTTAAACTGCTTAATTCTCTGGACGCATTTTTGTTGAAAACGCCCATCACCGACAGACAAGGCCTCATCAATAACAAAGCATTGAGGACTGGCATGAATACCTATAGCAAAGGCCAAACGCATGACCATGCCCGAAGAGTAAGTTCGCAACGGCTCATGGATATACTTACCCAGCTCTGAAAACTCGATGATCTCATCCCGGAGCCTGTTGATCTCATCATCGGTCATGCCCAGCAACAAGCCATTAATGCGGATGTTCTGTATGCCATTCAGATTGAAATCAAAGCCTGCCCCCAGCTCCAACAATCCCGCGATTTTTCCATAGCAATTAATCTGACCGCTGTCTGGCAATAGCACACCGGTTAACAGTTTCAGTAAAGTGGATTTGCCCGCGCCGTTCTTTCCCAGAATACCCAGGGTTTCTCCCGGTCGGATATCGAACGAGATGTCACGTAAAGCTTCATGGCGCTGATGATAGCTACGCCGCAAAATGACCTCTTTCAGGCGATCCAAAGGTTTGGCATATAAGCGAAAACCTTTACTCACGCCTTTAACTGCCACAACGGGGGGCGTCGCCTGCTCAAATGAAGTCACGTAGATCTTTCTCCAGCTTACCTAATAACTTATAAGCAACAATTAAAGCCAGGCCACCAATGCCAGCTGTCGCAATTAAATAACTCATCTCTGGCATTTTCTGATACAGGATCACCTGATGATAACTGTCTATAAACCAAAACGCCGGATTCCAGCTCATCAGCGTTTGCATCGTTTCCGGTACAATATCCAAAACATATACAATCGGTGTCGCCCAGAACCAAACCTGCAATCCCACATCAACCATCTGATTAATGTCACGGATAAAAACGCTCAGAACCCCACAAATAAAACCAATAGCCCATGCCATCATCTGATGTAGCACATAGATCACAGGTAACCAAAGCCATAACCAGGAAAACTGATAACCGATTAACACAAGAAAGACAGTGAAAAACAGGTAGGCGATAACAAAGATCACCGTTTCACTCACAGGAATATATAAAGGCAGCATTTTCAAAGACATGGGAACCTTTTTAATCAATGCGGCTTTCTCTAAAAACACTTTGGATGTACGCGACATTGTCGTGGAAAAGGCATTCCAGGCCAGAATACCGGAAACCAGATAAATGCTGTAACCATACTCGGTCAGGTCCGCCCCAAACGTCGCCAGCTTCATCCCCATAATCTTGGAAAAGATCAGTGTAAAGATCAAAATCTGGATCAAAGGCATCACAAGAGACCAGGCACCTCCCAGCAAAGAGCCTGAATAACGCTCAATTAGGTCCTGGCGCACAAAAGCAAGCAGCACATGAAGCTGCTGCCGGATACTGGGCTTATTCTGTTTGATATCATGAAGAGTCTGGCTAGATGAAGGCATATTTGGCATAAATGCTATAACTCAGTAGATAAATAGTTCCAAACTCAAGTGCTTTGCCCTGGTAAAACCCGGCACAGCGATCTTCTTTCAAGTTCTTCTTTCAAGTAAAGCAGGCCTGGACGCTTAAGGCAGATGCTTAGTCACTTTTGCGGGCTAACCGCTGCCGCTGTTGAGCCAAAATCCCCTTTAAGGTCTCACTCCAGGGGATCTCTGCTCTCCATCCGGTCATTTGTTGCAAGCGACGACTATCCGCCTGCACCGTAGGAATATCAGAGGGTCGCAGTCGTGTTGGGTCCAACTCGACCTGAATAGTTTCTGTTCCCAGCTTCAAGAGCTCATCCAAAATAGAGCGAATACTGCGGGGCTGACCAGAGGCAATATTAAACACGCTACCACTATCAATGCTCTCTAGCTGCCTGATCACAGTAAAATAGGCACTGATAACATCATCAACATCCAGAAAATCACGCTCTGCATCAAGATTGCCAACCTTGATGACGGCAGGCTGCAGACCGGCTTCAATCGCCGCAATCTGAGCGGCAAATGAAGGCACTACAAAATCCTGACGCTGGTGGCTGCCGGTATGGTTAAAGGGGCGCAGCCTTATGGTCTTAAGCCCTCCGCTCATACCGTATTGTCCCACCATCAAATCAGCGGCGGCTTTACTGGCCGCATAAGGGTTCAGAGGTTGCAGCAAGCTTGCTTCGGTGATTGGCTGGAGCGTTTTAAAACTGGCACCATAACAATCAGAAGACCCTGCATAGATAAAGGTGGTAGCCGGACTATATTTCACACAGGCCTGCAGCAGCATCAAAGTACCCGTAGTATTGACCGCCCAGGCTTTCTCTGGTTGCTCAAGGCAGGTCGGCACATGGGATAAGGCCGCCAGGTGCAGAATCACATCCGGCTGCAATGCCTCAATCTGACGACGGACATTATCCTCATCCAGCACTGAACCGTTAAAGCGGCTGAGCTGGGTTACACCACTACAGGCACTACCGGCCTGTGCAATGCGTTCGCAAAAGCGCTCGCCTACAAAACCGGTGCTGCCTGTCAGCAATAACGAGGTCATCAGCTTAAACGTTCCAGATCCGCTTCAACCATCTCTTTAATCATATCTTCCAAAGAGGTTTCCGCTTCCCAACCTAGTTGAGCACGTGCCTTACTGGCATCCCCCAACAAAATATCCACTTCTGCCGGACGGAAAAATGCTGGATCGATCACCAGATGCTCTTCCATATTCAGGCCGGCATAATCAAAAGCAATCCGGCACATATCGCGCACTGTAGTCGTACGACCGGTAGCGATCACATAATCATCCGCCTGATCTTGTTGCAGCATCAGCCACATCGCCTTCACGTAATCACGGGCATGCCCCCAGTCACGTTTCGCATCAATGTTCCCCAGGCGCAGTTCGGTTTCCAGGCCCTTTTTAATTCTTGCCACACCATCAGTGACCTTACGGGTCACAAACTCAAGGCCACGCAGAGGTGACTCATGGTTAAACAAAATACCGCTACAGGCATACATATCGAAGCTTTCACGATAGTTCACTGTCATCCAGTGCGCATACAGTTTGGCTGCGGCATAGGGGGAGCGAGGATAGAAAGGTGTTTTTTCCGATTGCAGTGGCTCTTGAATAAGGCCATACATTTCAGAAGTGGATGCCTGGTAATAACGGGCATCCGGTTTAATCAAGCGTAGCGCTTCAAGTACATTTACCGCACCTAAACCGGAAACCTGTCCGGTCAAAATAGGTTGATCCCAGGATGTTTTAACAAAGGACTGAGCACCCAGATTGAACACTTCATCGGGCTGAATGCGCTGTACAATGCGAACCAATCCCGATAGATCCAGCAGATCACCATCAACCAGCTCAACCTCTTTAGTGATTCCCAACCACTCCAAACGAACCAGATTTACCTCTGATGTACTTCGGCGAGGCACCAAGCCACACACATGATAACCTTGTGACAGTAGTAGCTGAGCTAGATAGGCACCGTCCTGCCCCGTAATTCCAGTAATCAGTGCGGTCTTCTGACTCATGATAAGCCCTTGTTTTCCTTTTAAATAAACTCAAAGTCGTTTGGATAGCTGTTAATCGCAGACCTTTAGAGTGAGAAAGATAGAAAAGATTCCAGACTTTATACTCAGGAGCGCCTGCCTCTTTCAGGCTAAGTGCAACGCTATCATTGCAGGCGGCATTATATACAATTAAAGCCCTTTGCACATACAATACCCCGTTCACAAGCCCGATCACTCCGCCCACCGGCCATCTTCAAAAATGATTTCAGCACATCATGGTTTTTAGCTCGTTCACCTTTATTTTTGCTTTCTTTCTGCCCCTGATTGTTATCATGGCGGGGTTCAGGTATTGCCTGAGCCAGGCTCTATCAACAAGAACAGTACTTCCAACCCAAGCTACCCAAAAAGCAACAGCCACCGCTACTGCCTCTCATTTGGAGACAACCCCCTCTGCAACCTCAGAGACTGTTTTCACGACAGGCACCACCACGTACACCCGATCGTGGCTCTCTCCTCAACAAATCACACGCAGTGCATTGTGGTTGATGATTTTGGCGTCTCTGACCTTTTACAGCTGGCAACGCCCTGATTACCTGCTGCTATTACTGGTATCCATTATTATTAACCGCCTGCTGGGCTTTCAAATTTCACACAAGCACAAGCAAGGCGATACCCGTACAAAAACCTGGCTGATAGTGGCGGTCAGCTTCAACTTATTGATGATCGCCTACTTTAAATATCAAAACTTTTTCATCGAGAACATCAATGCGCTGGGCCATACCGACCTGCCCTTAACCGATATTGCCCTACCATTAGGCATATCGTTCTTTACTTTCCAGCAAATTGCCTGGCAGATCGACCTTTATCAGCGCAAGGTAGATTATGGCAGCCATACTGATTATCTGTTTTTTGTCTCTTTCTTCCCTCAATTGATTGCAGGGCCTATTGTCCACTACCGCCAACTGGTCCCTCAGATTCAAAACCCTCTCTGGCTCAGCAACCGCTACCTGATACAGGGGTTCTTTCTCTTTGTACTGGGGTTGAGCAAGAAAGTACTGATTGCAGATACCTTAGCCCGCTATGTTGACCCGCTCTACGCCTCCGCTGAGCAACTAGCCTCAAACAACCAGCTGATGACAGCACCCGATGCCTGGGCCGCCGCCTTTGGTTATGGTTTACAGCTCTATTTTGATTTCTCCGGCTATGCGGATATGGCACTGGGCCTGGCATTGATGCTGGGAATACGCTTGCCATTTAACTTTATGTCGCCTTATCAGTCGGTTTCGATTGTTCAGTTCTGGCGCAGATGGCATATCACACTATCCCACTTTCTACGGGACTATATTTATATTCCACTGGGAGGGAGTAAAAAGGGCATTGCCAGGCAGTATTACGCACTTTTACTCACCATGCTGCTGGGCGGGCTATGGCACGGTGCGGGCTGGGCATTTGTCTTATGGGGTGGACTGCATGGTATCAGCCTGATCGTCAACCACGCCTGGCAACGGCTCTCTCCCTGGAAGCTGCCCGCACTGATCGGCTGGTTAATAACCTTTATACTTGTCATGGTGTATTGGGTGCCTTTCCGGGCAGAATCATTCGAAGTCAGCCTGCATATTTGGCACTCCATGCTGGTAGGCTCATCCGCAGGCCTGGACAGTCATAGCCTTACTCAACACCTATTACACTGGCTGCACGACTGGCGCATCCTGTTTGCAGCAAATCTGCCACTTTTCACCGGAGAAGGCATCAATGCGATCTATCAGCTTTGGCTGGAGCGCTTAATCAATCAACACCCGGCCTCTATCTGGCTTTATATTGCCGGTGCAGGCTTTATAGCCTGTATTCTGCCTTCCTCTTTTTACTGGATGAGAGTCTGGCCCCAATACAGTCAGTCCAAACTAAAAATAACACTCACCGGTGTTTACTGCTTTATTTTACTGGCGGCTTGCCTAAAGAGTATGTTGCTGAGCCCTGAACAAGTCTTTCTATATTTTAATTTTTAGAAAAAATCCGCGTAAACCCTCGCCCAATGCGCGGGCGGGGAGCAGTCACCCTGAGAGCTATTTTACCGAAATAGCGATCTGAAACACCTTGCGCCAGAGACAATTATGACAGCTAAAGAAACAGCGATGACAGCCACCGAGAACAAAGGCTCAACCGAGAACAGCAGAGACGACTTAGTCATTGCTCACACCACAGCTCAAGGGCAGTTTTTTCTTTATGCCGGGCTATGCGCAATGGTTGCAGTGGCAATAGCCTGGTACCTGCTGGTTATAGGTCAAGTAGGCGTCAGACTGCCAGGCAGTGCCTGGGTTGATCAAACCTATCAAAAGAAAAATAGCTACGCTTCAGCAATTCAGCAGCAAAAGGTACTGGTCATTGCCGGTTCCAATGCACTGTTTGGCATTAACTCCACCATGCTGAGTGACTATTTTCAAAAACCCGTAGTCAACCTGGGGGTTAATGCCGGACTGCAATTACCTCTGATTTTGAAACTGGCTACACCTTATATCAAGCCGGGCGATATTGTTCTCATGCCGCTTGAATACCCTATGTATTACTACAACGGTGACCTCACCCACGTTGAGGTGGATTATATTCTGAGCCATCAAGACCTGTTTGACAGTCTGCCTCTACTACAAAAAATCAAGCTACTGCTACACAGCCCCCTTAACCGCGTGATAAAGGGCTATATCGGCCTGCCTGAAAACTATGTTGTGGAGGGCTTATACGGCCCTCACAATATTGATCAGCACGGTGACCAGATAAACAGTGAGCGCGCTAAACGCAACGAGAACCAAACACGCACAGTACTCAACCATGGTCCCGAAGAGTATGGCAAGAGTGCGCAGAAGAGCGGCGAACAGGCATTAGGCTGGCGTTATCTGAAAGATTTCATTGCAACATACCAGGCGCAACAGGTTTGTATTATTTTTACCCCTCCTGCCTTTATGCGGCACCCCAGTTATCATTTGGATGATATAGAACGGAACTTTTACAGCGCCCTGCCACAGGAAGCCAAACAACATGGCCTGAATTACATAGGTACACCTTTTGATTTTATGTACCCCAGCGAGGATTTTTTTGACACTAATTACCATCTAACCAGCGAAAAAAGGGTCGAACATACCCAAAAGCTCATCGAACTGTTAGAATCTGGTGCCTTATGCAAAGATTTTAAAAGCGACTAAATGGCAAAATCTCCAAATACGATCAGGGTAAGAACCACTCTTTCCGAATTACGTAAGATTCCCTTATTGAGGGATCTGTCGGACCAGAGGCTGCATGAAGTTGCCAGTCAGATGCAAGTGCGCGCCTTCAGCAGGAACGATATCGTTATTCAACGTGGCAACCCATCTGAAAGTGCTGAGCTTTGCATTCTGCTCCAAGGCAGGCTGAAGGCTGTCGCTTACTCTCCAGGAGGTAAGGAAATAGGCTTTTCTTTTATCAAAGCTGGCGATCACTTTGGTGAAATGGCACTCATTGACGGCTTACCACGTTCAGCCTCAATCATCTCCATTGAAAAATCTCTTGTTGGTTTTCTTTCCACTGCAGTTGCGCGCCAGCTGATGTTTTCTGAGCCCTCTGTATCCGAAATGATCATGCGCAAGCTAACCACTATTATTCGTCAGTCTAATGACCACATCATTTTACTGGGTCATCAGCATGCTCTCAGCCGGATTTGTGCTCTGCTGCTACAGATTCAAAGCAAAGAAACGGATCGTAGCGCCCCTATCTCCATTCCGACACAACAGGAGATTGCCAGCATGACCAATACAACCCGAGAAACCGTCTCCCGTGTTTTCAGCCAGCTTCAGGAAGAGGGTGTCATTGAAAAGAGCGGAAAACAGGTCATTATCCACAATACCGGGCTACTTGAAAAACACATGCTTGAAGGCAGCTAACACTACAAAGCCTGGTGCACTACAAAGCCTGCATCACCAATAGTAATAGAGTGACACTGCCGCTTTATTTTGCTCTGTTTCAAAAAGAGCGATATCTGACCGTGTTCTGGACGCAGATGCAGATAACTCAATACTCGCCTGCTTTGTTATAAAGTACTCATAACTTAATCCAGAGGCATTGGTTGTCTTATTTCTTTTCTTATTACCCAGTATTTCTTCTGAGTAAGGCTTATCATCACTTTCTTGCTCATAACGGGTATAAGCGGACAGCGTGGCATTTGAGAAAGAATATAGCCACTCCAGACGAGCGCCATACCAGAATGTATCCCCACCGGCATGTGTATCTGATTTCCAATCCATACCACTCAAGAGGGTCGCAGAAAACTCACCGAAGTGATTATCACGCTTAACCTTAAACTGATTGGAGCACTTATTCACATCACCCACTTCAGAATCCCGATAGCGATTATGATCACAGGCTATTTGCACCTGAAAGGCACTGTCTTGTGTCAGACGCTTATCGTACTGAACCCCCAGCAGCAACCCTTGCTGATATATCCGACCTCTTTGCGAATATAAAATAGTACCCAGATTTAGTGAAAGACGTTCTCTTTTAGAATTATATACCCGCCCCCCATTCATCATTATCACACCACTATTATATCTGTCCTCCATATCATAAAAGCGCTTATTTGCAGATAAGCGCAAATAATAACTATCACTTTTTGTTTTAGATGTTGCAGAGTAGTTTTGGTAATCAAACTGCCAATAACCGCCGATATCAGAATAAGCATCCGCAATAGATTGACTTTCGTCGTCCAAATCAACCCGAATAATTTGCTGACCAAATACCAGATCAATACTGTGCCTTGAGCTTCCCGCATTAATGTTATCTGAATAGCCTTTGCTAATAAAAGCACCACCTCTGTTAGCGTACTTTGGCTGATACCACTGGGACCACTCCTTATATTTCGCGACAACCGCCACTAACCCCTCCGGTATCGTGAACCTCTTCTCCAACTCCCCTATGGCGTAGTGAACACCTTTTCTGTCACCGAGTCGAAAATAAGCTTCCGTCATATCCAACCAGGCACCAGCATGCCGGGAGTCCAACGCAACCACACGCTCAAATGCACTGACTGCCTGGCTGAGATCCCCCTTCTCAAGGGCAAGCAGACCCAGCTGATAGTTGAAATCGGAGTTATCAAAACAGCTCCCCTCCTGATCCTGATATTGCTGCAGCGTCTCCAGCCTATCAAGACAATCAACAGCCTTGACATCAGCAGAGAAGAAGAGTGCAGATACAGCTAGGAAGGTGTAAAACCTGAACATCAAGCCACCCTACTGTTCAAAATAGACACCATAGACTTCGACTGAATTCTCTCTGCCCGCTATTGAGATCTCTTGTATCGGCAAGAGATCAAACTCTTCGTCATCAGCATCCATGAGATAACCGACAGAATCACCTGTAATCAATATATCTACATCGAATTCTTTACAAAGCTTTTGCACCCTGGCGGCTAAACTGACAGCATCACCAATCACGGTATAGTTGTGCCGATATGAACTACCAATATCGCCAACAACAACCTCGCCGCTACTGATACCCACACCGACTTCCAACACAGGGCCACCTTCTGCTTTTAGTTTTACAGATAGCTCAGAAATAGAACGCTGAATACCGCAGGCCGCTTGAATGGCATTCTTTGCGTGTTCCGTATTTGACAAAGGAGCACCCCAAAAAGCCATCACGGCATCCCCCATATACTTATCCACTGTACCTTCTAACTGATAGATCTCTTTGGTCATACAATCTAAGGCTCGATACATCAGCTTTGCGACTTCTTCAGGTGGTCTTTTCTCAGCCAGTGCGGTAAACCCCCTGACATCTGCAAATAAAATCGTCATTACTTTTTTTTCTGGCCTAAGACCAATAATCTGCCCGGGATCACTCTCTATTTTGCTAAACACTTGTGCAGGCACGTAGGCCTTAAAAATATCAGCCAGACGTTTCTTCTCTCGAAAATCATGAATAGTCTGCCAAGGCAGGTAGATCATTAACAGCAACAGCAATAGGATAACTGGCTCAAAGAAAGTCAGATAGATACCTTCATACCAAAATCCGATATTAACCCCACACCATGCGGCAATGGTAAGCAAAGATAAAGGCAACACCCATCTAGAGGCATGCAACAGAGCCAACACGAATACAGTAAAAAACAACAGATCAACGAACTTAGTAAAGTGTGACTCCCAGCCTGGGGTAATAACCCAGGAATTATCCAGTAGGCCTTGCAAGATAACAGAGTGAATTTCTACAGCGGGGTAATTATTGGATAGAGGTGTCTCGATGCGATCATACATACTCGTCGCTGTTGAGCCGACAAAAATAAAACCACCCTCGTTAAGCGTGGCTTGATCGCTTAAAATATCAGTTGCAGAGGTATACGCAATACCACTACCAGCTGGACTATAAGGAATCCAGAGAGAGCCATCAGACCTTAAGGGAATTTTGATAATATCATTGATCAACCAATAGTCAGGCTGATGCCAACGACTTCCCGCTAGCGCCTCCCCTTTTACCAACTGATACTCTGGGGATAGGCCATACATATGCCTTAGCATAGCCAGTGGCAGCATCTCAAAACAGTTTCGACCATAACACACTAACGGCATAATTCTGCGAACTACGCCATCTGAATCAATAATGGGCGAAATATGCCCTGTAGCAAAGACCTTTGTTATTTGCGGCGTAACCCCCAAATAACCATCTGCCTGAATTTTTTTCATCAGAGCGTCCATACTCTGTTGGTCCTCGCCTATCAGCCTGACAGCACCATACAGCACCCCCTGACGATAGAACTCCTGCTTTCGTTTCGGTATCTCTGGACTGGCATCCTGGCTAAACTGAAAAGCCTGTGCCAATACAAAGGGATATCGCCCTACAACCTGATCCGTTGTGTATAGACGGTCGAAGTCTGTGAATAGCACATCGACCCCCACAGGGGCTTCATTGTGACTGATCTTTTCGAGCAACCCTGCAATTTGACTACGCGGCCAAGGCCAGCGCCCCTCTACAGATAAACTGTACTCATCAATATCAACAATTTGAATTCGATGATCCAGTTCATGATCAGAAGTATGGTCAGATAACCAGCGAACCTTTAAATCATAAGCCTGTTGTTCAAAAAAGAGATACCAGGCCTTATCTGTAAAGTCGGTCGACAGTATAAATACAGTAATCGAGAGCGTCAGGACACTCAGCCAGCGCTTATGCCTCAGCAGACTCAACACGCTAAAACAGCTACCTATCCCAATAGGTCGCACCGTAAATACGGCCATCAGGCATCACTTGCCGCTCAAATAAGAAGCCAGCATCGTTAACACCCTCATTGACAAACCCTTTTATATCTTCAGAGCGTATATTTCCACTGGAGTCAATAATCCCCTGATCTTCAAAATGATACCCTCTCAATGAATCCGAGTGGACCTTAAAGGAAGTAGAGAATGTGCTTTTACCAAAGTCCAGACTTAACGAACCATCTCTAAGCGTAGCTTGCTCAATCTTATCACTGGTGACATATACGGACTCAAAAGCTGATAAGTTAAAGTTGAAAGTATCTGAATCTGGATACTCTCTGTTTTCACCGTTTTGTCTAAACAGCACAAAATAACTGTTCTTACTATGCTCGCTATAGCCTGAATGCCCATACGTTAAGGCATCAATATTTCCAGATGGCTTAGTGTGGTCAGACCAGCGTCCCCATTTTACACCCGACGAAGCACCATATTGCCTGAATACGGGTTTTTTCTCAGACAGAGGATCGCTATCGTCCGGCTCAATAGTCGTGGATTCGCTGGATTCTATTATGCTGTTATCCACTACCTCAACAATTTCAGTAATCTCATCATTCGGAGATTCTGCGCCAGCATAATTCCCGCCTTCTTTATCCTCACTCTCAACTGACGAGTCTACAACCGTATCTGCGGGAGTTTCTTCCAGATGCTCAGATACAGATGCCCCCGCTGATTGAGCGGCACCAGTCTCATTGGCCGAACCATCCGTTGCAGGTACACCTACTGAACTATTTGATGAAGAGCCACTTGATGAAGAGCCATCCGATGAAGAGCTACCTACAGAAGAACCATCTGCGTAAGAGCTATCTGCGTAAGAGCTATCTGCCACAGACACCTCTGCCGGGCTATCCGCAACAGATGCGTCTGCTGATACATCAGCGACTTCTGCAGGCTCACCTGCTGATACCTCTAGTGGGCTATCTGTTTCCACAGCAGCAATATTATTGCTATCAGCTGCATTATCAGAATTATCGTGCTTCCCGCCCGTACTATCAGATGCCTCTAATTCCTGCGGATCATTAACGGCAGAAATGTGTAAATCATCCTCACTGACAGAAACCGGTTGCGCAGATGTTTTTTCTTTACTCTCATGATCCACGTCTACTTCAGGTTGAACACCTCTTCCAGCCACTGGCACACCCGAGCCGGTGTTTTTTTCCTGATCAACAACAGCAATTTCCGTATTTTCAACCATCGTATTCTCTGTACTATCCAGAGAAGCCACTGGCTCAACTGAAGCCACTGGCTCAACTACCAAATCCTGATCTTCTTCACTAGACACGGCGCTCTGTGTAACCGGATCCTGAAGAGACACCACTGATGAGCCTATTGCTGGTACCGATTCAATAGCTGTCTCACTATTCTCTTTTAAGCCCTCGGCATCATCCTGTGCTATAGCCTCTTTATGTTCAGGGCCACTGTCATTCAGAGAGTCTGCCAGACTGCCAGCCTGCACAAGAGCGACTACCTGAACATCCTTAGCAACCTGATGTTTTGATAAAGACTTACTTCTGACAAGGTTTTCCATTTCATCTGCTGTTGGCTTGAGGTATTCCAGCGAGCCCTCCCGTATAACAGGGATGCGCAGACCTCTGCGCAGCTCAATATAAGCCTCATGCTGAGCAAATAGCTCCAGTGCCTTATTACCTTCACAAGGCCCTTCACCCGACATGCGACAACTGTCTGAGAACGGACTAATCACAATCCCCCCCCCGGGCCACAGCCACCTGGGACTGGTTCACATCAGTGTAGACCGTAAAGTCAGTGCCTCTTACGCCAATGGCCGCAATAGGAGTATTGAGACGAAAACGCTTGCGATTACTCTCCCCAGCCTTACCCGTGACACTTCTTACGACCCCTTCTTCAAGAGATAGGTTAACCTTATTTTCCTCAGGGTTTTCCGGATTGTACTTATAGCTATTAATCCGTAAACGACTATTTGAACGCAGACTGATAAATCCACCATCAATCATCTTGAGCTGCAAAAAACCTGTTTCTGCTGTACTTAACACATCTCCAGCATACAGGGCCGTGCCTCTCTTAGGTTTAATAGGATGACTGCCTGCAGCATCCTGTTTCCAACGATCCCCTACAGCAAACAGCACTTCACCTATGGCTTCTTTCTCAGTAGCATGCACCAATGATGACAGACAAACTGCACAACTCATTAACAGCACAAATAGTGTTCTGGGCAGGTTTTTAACCGCACAATGGTCTAGCACCGTCATAATAGAAGTCCTGATAAGAAAAACCTTAAGCAATGTATCACAGCCATAAATGGCGCTTAAACAAAAAATCAGAGCAAAAAGCCGACATAAAGTGAATCAGCTTGATATTGCAGCCATACTAGCCAAGAGACGTTTTGCTGATGCCTCCCAACTCCACTCCTGAGCTCTCCGATGTCCTGCTTCAGCTTTTTGCTGGCGTAACTCGTCATCCGTTAACATCCGATGCAAACCATCGCGTATGCTTTCAATATTCGTTGGATCAACCAGCTCTGCACACCCACCTGCAACCTCTGGCATAGAGCTGCAATCGGAAGCAACAACAGCCGTGGCTGCTGCCATTGCTTCGGCAATAGGCATACCATAGCCCTCATAAAATGAAACATAGGGCATCAGGGTTGCCCCCTGATAAAGTGCAGGCATATCCTCTTGAGCTATATACCCTAAATAACGCACCTCACCGCTTTTAACTAAAGAAGCTAACACCGCTTCAGTTTCATCAGTTAGCCAACCTCGACTCCCTACTAATAGCAAAGGAAATCTTTTACGTATCGCATCTGGCAATGAAGCATAAGCCTTTAGCAAGCCAACAAAATTTTTCCTTGGCTCCATAGTGGCAACCGAGAGAATATAATCCGATGGCAGACTATACTTTTCTTTTACTTCAGCCTGCTTTTGTACGTCGACATTATAGAATGATTCATCTACGGCTGGAGAAACGATGTCAACTGGCTGGCTCGGCTGCCAACAGTCCAATATCTGTAGCCGGGTAAACTCCGACACAGCAATCAAGCGATCAGCATGATTCAACGTAATATCAAGACCGCTATTTAACTCCTCAATACGCTCTCTTGGGTGATACTCGGGATAATAGACATGAGACAGATCATGTATCGTTGCTAATGACTTACCTGAAAACTCCTGCATGACATAATTAGGTTCCCAATATATATAGTCATTATAACGCTCTAATACATGCTCAGACTTACGTCTCATCAAAACATTTTTTAAAGCACGCGCATATGGAATTTTTTTAATATATGGTTTCAAAAAACTCAATACAGAGCGCAAAAGGCGTATTTTTTTTACATTAGCATCAGCAGAATAATTATCAGCTTTTTCTTCTTTTTTCCCTTTCTCAAGCCAGCTTATCAACTCATCTCTGTCATAGACTCCAAATACATCAAAGCCTTTTATATCTTGAATACCTACAGATACATCTGGGTTCATCAGGAGCTGAATCAATAGCTGCTTAGTGGAATGACCAATCCCCGTTAATGGAGGTGCTAACGACGAAACATTAACTAATAGTTTCATAGCTGACTTTGTTTTACCTTTTCAATAAAATTTTTCTGAAACATCTTTTCAGAAAAACGCTCTGCATTTTCCCTACACTGCTGACGAGAAAACACTTGTAGCTCAAAACAGTGCACTGCCTCAATTAAACTTTGCGCGCTCTGCTCAGGAAAGAACACACCACTTTCTTCAGATACGCTATCCAGAGCCCCACCTTTGCCATACGCAATAACGGGAATACCGCAAGCCTGGGCTTCTACCGGCGCGATACCAAAATCCTCTTCAGCAGCAAAAATAAACGCCTCTGCACCTCTAAGCTGCTGCCTCAATATATCACCGGCGCAATAACCCAATAACTCAATATTGTCAGCCTGAGCCGCAATCGCAGAAACCTTGTCATATTCCGGGCCATCACCAATGATTCTGAGTTTCTTATCCGGCATATTGGCAAAGGCTTGTGCAATTAAATCAATACGCTTATACGGCACCATCCTAGAGGCTGTTATATAGTACTTCTCAGAGCCCGGTGTATTAACGCTGTCCGAACCTTCAGCCGGACAAAAAAACTCTGTATCCACGGGAGGATGCACCACCTGAGCTAAACGGCGATAACATTTATCAATACGCCTGGCGATAAAAGAGGAGTTGGCTATAAAAAGATCAACCCCGGCACTAGTGCGATAATCCCATAAACGTAACTTGTGCAGCAGATAGCACATCACCATCTGCTTTAGCTTGCCCGCACCGGATTCTTTCAGGTATTGATGCTGCAGATCCCAGGCATAACGCATTGGAGAATGACAATAACAAACATGATACTGATCAGGCCCTGTTAAAACACCCTTGGCCACGGCATGACTGCTTGAGATCACCAGATCGCAACCAGACAGATCAAACTGCTCAACAGCAATCGGCATCAGCGGCAAATAGTTACGATAGTGCTTTTTTGCACCAGGCAGGCGCTGAATGAAGCTGGTATTAATGTGACGCCCCTGCAACTGCTTGGCCATCTCCTCATCAGGAAAATAAACCGTACTATAGAGATCCGCGTCAGGATACACACGCAGCAGTTGGGCCAATACCCTCTCAGCTCCGGCCCAAGTCACTAACCAATCATGAATAATGGCAACTTTCATCGTCTAATTTCAGAGCTGTCGAATTAGCCCCTCCCATAGGTAGGAGCCAATACAATAGCGCTATTCTCCTTAGCACTCTTGCCCAACAACCCGACCATAAACGTCATCTAAGCGCACGATATCGTCTTCTCCCAGGTAGTCACCGCTTTGCACCTCTATTAGCACAAGATCAATCACACCGGGGTTTTCCAAACGGTGTTGGTGCCCTGCAGGAATAAAGGTGGATTCATTGGTATTGAGAAAAAATTCACGCCCATTATGCTCAACACGCGCCATGCCACCGACCACAACCCAGTGCTCACTACGGTGGTGATGCATCTGTAAAGACAGGCGTTGGCGGGGTTTCACCACGATACGTTTAATTTTAAAACGCTCATCTTCTTCCAATGTGGTGTAGGTTCCCCAAGGGCGATGGACCGTTTTATGCACTAAATGAGCATCATGACCACTGCGAGACAACTCACTGACAATCTTCTTCACATCCTGAGCCGAATCTTTGTGAGCCACTAGCAAAGCATCATCAGTATTCACAATAATCAAGTCATCCACACCAACCGTTGCCGTAAGCGCACAAGGGCTGTGAATCGTGGTATTGCGGGAATCTAAAGCGATCACATCGCCGAAGACACGATTCCCCTGCTGATCTTGCGGCAGTAATTCACTAAATGCAGACCATGATCCAATATCACTCCAGCCGAAGTCTCCCGGTACAACAGCAACACGGTCCGACTTTTCCAACAACGCATAGTCAATAGAGATATCTTCAACCGCTCTGAAGGTATCTAAGTCCAGTTCCAGCTGTTCCAACAGTTTACCCGAAGTGACCTCAGACGCCGCCAGGGTTTTCCTGACACTCGCTAATAACTCTGGCGCATGGCGCTCCAGTTCACTCAACACATAGCCAGCAGTAAAACAAAAAATACCGGCATTCCAGAAATATTCACCACTGGATACATAGGCCTGAGCCGTTTCAAGATCAGGCTTTTCCACAAAGCGATTCACAGGATAACCCTGGACAAAATCACTCTGCGGGAAGCTATTCATATCAAACTCTTTCGCGGCCTGTATATAACCAAAGCCTGTTTCCGGCTGATCGGGCTGAATGCCGAAAGTCACTAAATAGTTTTTAGCAGCCAATGCCTGCGCTGCCTGCACCGCTTGTGCAAAAGCGGTTTCATCCAACATCAAGTGATCAGCAGGCATCACTAACAGACAAGCATCATCGCCATACTGAGCCTGAATATGTAATGCCGCAGCAGCAATTGCGGGAGCGGTATTGCGTCCAATCGGTTCCAGCAGATAGCCTTGTTTTAACAATTCAGGCAGCCGCCCCTCCCCCTGCAAACGATCAAACTCATCACGGGTGTGAAAATACAGATCCCGGTTTGTAACCGTTAATACTTTCTCAACACCTGGCAGGGCTGATGCGCGCTGAAAGGTACGCCCCATAAGTGTGCCGCCATCAGGTAGAGACATAAAAGGTTTAGGGTGTAGTTTTCTTGAAGCAGGCCATAAACGACTACCTGCACCTCCGGAGAGCACAACAGGAACCAAAGACATAATTACACCCATAAACACCAATATATTTGAAATTTTAAAAAGCTAAGTGCACATCGCATCACTGTGAAGACTAGGGCTGTGCGTTTAAAAAGCCGTTAAATACCGTCATAATGACGATGCGTATATCCAATAGAAACGACCAGTTATTGATATAGTAGAAGTCATATTCCACACGCTTCCTCATGGCATCATCGGAGTCGGTCAATCCCCTTAAGCCATTCACCTGAGCCCAGCCAGTAATACCCGGCTTAACCCTGTGGCGCTGCATGTAGTCATCAATTACTGTAGAGTAATAGGAGTTCTGTTCAGGCACATGAGGCCTGGGGCCCACAATCGACATACGCCCCTGTAATACATTAAAAAACTGCGGCAACTCATCCAAACTGGTCCGTCTTAAAAAATGCCCCAGGCGAGTGACTCTCGGATCACCATGCCGGGCCTGTGCAAACTTGTTCTCAGGACCAAAGTGCATCGTTCTAAACTTGTAAATCTTGAATAACTTACCATCCAGCCCCTGACGATATTGCTTAAACAACACGGGGCCCGGAGAAGTTAGCTTGATCAACACCGCAATAACAAACATAACTGGCGTACTGATCAGAAAAAGGATAAAACCTAAAATATAATCTTCTATCGCCTTAACCACTCGCGCACCACCTTCAAATGGTGTTTTGGACAGATCCAGAGCAAATAAAGGGCCGATCTCTGTTACCCGGTGATTAAACAAACGGAAATCCGACAGATCTGGCAAATAACGGATATTAATCGTTAATCGATTCATCCGTTCATGTAGCGACCTGACGATATGGCCCTGTGAAACCGGTAGTGCAATCCAGGCTTCATCATACTCACCATCAACGACTAACTGATTCAGATCCTGAGCCAAAGCACTCTCGTCAAGTACAACAACAGAGCCATCATGGCTTTTATTTGCACGCACGATATAGTCGCCAGCAAAAACAAAACCAAGATTACTTTGATTCGCCAGTTTGGACCGGACTCTCTGGCAAGACTCCACTGAACCTATCAGCAATACTCTTTTTTGATCCAACCCCCGCTGCCTGACCCAACGGGCAAAGCTGTATAGCACCAGGCGGGCAGAAACAGAGACACAAAAACCGATCAACACCCACAGCAGCATCCAGCCCCGGGAAAGGTCAGGCAAGGTCTTTAACATGGTAACCATAAAGATAAAAACCATACTGGCAAGTAGCCAGGACATACCCAGCTGCAGTGCGAGTTTAGCCTTGTGCACCCCTCGCCATGAGCCATATAAACGCCCGACATATGCCGCAAAAAAGTAGCACAGAACCCCTAAAGGCAGATGACTCAAATAGATACTATGAAGATCGGGAGTTAGCATCAAAACGCTTGCAAAGAAGCTGGCGGCAAGAACAGCAATTAAGTCGCTTAGCTGCGGCAACATCAGCGGTAGGATAGTGCTGTTAAAAGCAAACTTTTTCATTAATACATTCAGGTAATAAAGCGATAGGAAGCACGCCCGACAATAGGCGCATGGCACTGATACAGCACACATAAGTCGGGCATACTAGCACCCACCCAACAAACTCCGCAAGCATGCGCCAAAGATCTGGCCGACGTTATCAAATTCTGACTCACAGTGCATGCGGGATAAAAATCAGAAAAGGTCACACAACTCGATCTAACATCCTTTGTCATGCCACTCATTTTCACACATTAATCATAGAGTTATGTATGATCTTTGTTTATAAAATGTAGGAAAAGCTTTTTGATGGTCGCAAAGAGAAGCCCAGATAACAGTATACAAACAGAAAGTGGGCAGAAAGCGGGCACTCCAAGGCAAAGCCCTGGAGTGGACAAGCCGAATAGAGTTAATCCAGCTTAGACAGATCCCGCACCGCCCCTTTATCCGCGGAGGTTGCCAACTTAGCGTAAGCTTTCAGCGCTGCAGACACTTTACGTGGACGCTCTTGAGCCGGTTTCCAACCCAGTTTGTCCTGCTCCGCACGACGCGCCGCCAGCTCTTCGTCAGACAGCAGTACATCAATGGTACGGTTTGGAATATCGATACGAATAATATCGCCATTACGCACCAGACCAATGGCACCACCGGCAGCCGCTTCTGGTGAAACATGGCCAATAGACAGACCCGAAGTACCGCCAGAGAAACGACCATCGGTCAGCAGTGCACAGGCTTTACCCAGACCTTTAGACTTGATGTACGACGTTGGGTACAGCATCTCCTGCATACCCGGGCCACCCTGTGGGCCTTCGTAACGCACGATCACCACATCACCGGCTTTTACCTTATCATCCAGAATGTTGGCGACCGCTTCATCCTGAGATTCTGTGATATGAGCCGGACCCTCGAATACCAGAATAGATTCATCCACACCCGCAGACTTCACCACACAACCGTCCAGTGCAATATTACCGTGCAGAACCGCCAGACCACCTTCCAGAGAGAAGGCGTGCTCCAGAGAACGGATACAACCGTTGGCACGATCACCGTCCAGTGTCGGCCAGCGTGCTGCCTGACTGAAAGCTGTTTGGGTCGGAATCCCCCCGGGACCCGCTTTATAGAACTCCATCACGGCCTCAGACGGATTGCGCATAATATCCCACTCATCCAGCGCCGCCTTCATATCCGCAGAGTGCACTGTAGGAACATCCGTGTGCAGCTTACCGGCACGGTCCAGCTCACCCAGAATCCCCATAATACCACCGGCACGGTGTACATCCTCGATATGGTACTGCTGAGTGTTCGGAGCCACCTTACACAGCTGCGGTACTTCACGGGACATACGATCGATATCCTTCATGGTGAAGTCAATTTCCGCTTCCTGAGCAATCGCCAGCAAGTGCAGAATAGTGTTGGTGGACCCCCCCATGGCGATATCCAGCGCAATGGCGTTTTCAAACGCTTTAAAGCCGACATTACGTGGCAGAAGACGATCATTGTCCTGCTCGTAGTATTCTTTCGCCATCTCAACGATGCGATGACCGGCACGCTTAAACAGCTGCTCACGATCCGCATGTGTCGCAACCACAGTACCGTTACCCGGCAGCGCCAGACCCAGGGCTTCAGCCAGACAGTTCATGGAGTTAGCCGTGAACATACCGGAACAGGAACCACAGGTCGGACAGGCAGAACGCTCAACCGCATCCACCAGCTCATCCGATGCATTTGGATCAACCGCCAGCACCATAGCATCCACCAGATCCAGCTTATGCTCCGCCAGCTTGGTTTTACCTGCTTCCATTGGACCGCCGGACACAAAGATCACCGGAATATTCAGACGCATCGCTGCCATCAGCATCCCCGGTGTGATCTTGTCACAGTTAGAGATACACACCATGGCATCGGCACAGTGAGCATTGACCATGTATTCCACAGAGTCGGCGATAATGTCACGGGATGGCAGGCTGTACAGCATGCCGTCGTGCCCCATAGCGATACCATCATCAATAGCGATAGTATTAAACTCTTTCGCTACACCACCGGCCTGCTCAATTTCACGGGCAACCAGCTGGCCCATATCTTTCAGGTGAACATGGCCCGGTACAAATTGAGTAAAGGAGTTAACCACCGCAATAATGGGTTTTTGAAAGTCATCATCTTTCATACCAGTGGCGCGCCACAGGGCACGGGCGCCTGCCATATTACGACCTGCGGTGGAGGTTTTTGAGCGGTACTCGGGCATGGGTATTCCTCAAACAGCTATTTTCAATGACCGCCGTACTGCATTTCAGAGCGCGGTCGTTTCATCAGTTTAGTGTTAGCACTTGCAGGTGACGTTTTACCATTGTGGAGCGCTGTTGGCTAGGCACAAGCCAAATCTACAGCAGGCAAAGCCTGGAATGTTTTTAGTAATCCACCCGAAATAAAATAGGCCTCTAGCGAAAACGACTAAAGAGCACCTGAAAACAGACCGTTTTTTACTGCCGTCTCTGATCTATAATCAAGCAATAACAATTATTTGAGGGAGACGCTGCCCCCACAGCAGCCAAGGAGAATAACCATGCTGATAGGCATACCCAAAGAGATCAAAAATCAGGAATACCGGGTTGGAATGACACCCGGCGGTGTTGCCGAGCTGACCCACAGAGGCCACCAGGTACTGGTGCAACAAGATGCCGGTAGCGCGATTGGCTTTAACGACCTGAACTATCAGGCCGCTGGTGCTGAGATTGTCAGCGATGTGCAAACACTGTTTAACCGCGCAGAACTCATCGTCAAAGTAAAAGAACCGCAGGCAGAAGAAATTCAACGTCTGAGAAGCGGCCAGGTACTCTTCACCTATCTGCACCTGGCACCGGACCCGAACCAAACCCTCGGCCTGATCAATTCCGGCTGTACGGCCATCGCCTATGAAACAGTGACCGATGATCATGGTGGCCTGCCGTTGCTAGCCCCAATGAGTGAAGTAGCAGGGCGGCTCTCGGTTCAGGCCGGTGCCCGCTGTCTGGAAAAATCCATGGGAGGTTGCGGTGTACTACTGGGCGGTGTACCCGGCGTTGAGCCTGCACACGTCACTATTATCGGTGGCGGTGTTGTAGGTGAGAATGCGGCACGCATGGCCATTGGCCTGGGCGCTGAGGTTACCATTCTGGATCGCTCTATTCCCAAAATGCGTGAGCTGGATGCCCGCTTCCAAGGCCAGTGCAAAACCCTGTTTTCCACCAAAGAGTCTCTATTGGCCTGCATTCGCCGTAGCGACCTGGTAATTGGAGCGGTACTGGTGCCTGGGGCTGCTGCTCCGAAACTGATCACGCGCCAGATGCTGAAACAGATGATGCCGGGCAGCGTACTGGTAGATGTCGCTATTGACCAGGGCGGCTGCTTTGAAACCAGTCGGGCTACCACTCACGATAATCCCGTCTATACTGAGGAAGGTATCGTGCACTATTGTGTAGCCAATATGCCTGGAGCGGTTGCGCGCACCTCAACCCTGGCATTAACCAATGCCACCCTGCCATTCGTTTTGGCGCTGGCCGACAAAGGTTGGCAACATGCATTAAAAGACGATAAGCATTTGATGAATGGGCTAAATATTCATGCGGGACAGGTAACAAATCAGGCAGTGACGCAAAGTCTGGGCTATGCTTACATTAATCCGACAAAGATCGTCGGGTGATACAGGTCTTTTGCTTAAGTTGTTAGCGGGATTACCATTCCCGCTTTTTTTATACCCTTTGATATCAAGATCTTATACCATTTCTGATAAACCCCTTGATATCCGAGTAGGTTGGATAAGCGAAGCGCCATCCGACACTGGCTCCTACTCTCGGTTATTGTCGGAAGGCGCCTTGCGGCTTTTCCGACCTTGTATCTCTCCGGAAATCAGGGTTAGCTACCTTGATGACCTGTAGAGTCCGGTGATGTTGGTTCCGACCTTAGTGTTTGACGCTGTAATGTAGATAAACGCCCAGACTCTCATTGTTCTCATACATTGAATGGTATCCAAGCACCTGTTTTCAGTGATGCTGCATATACAAGGTAAATGAGAGATGCATTATATAGGTATTGATATTAGTAAAGCTAAACTTGACTGCTGCTGGCTGCGTGATGTCGACAAAAGCAAGTTTAAAACCAAAGTTTTCAAGAATGTATC